>CAXTLC010000005.1:49210-86789 GCA_964245075.1 uncultured Acetobacteraceae bacterium | reverse complement strand
GCTCTAGCGCGAAACGGCCGCGGGAAACATGCGGAATGCGAACGTCCGGGGGACGGCAGCCGCGTAGGTCAATCCGGTCGGCACCCACATCCGGAACGGGAAGCCAGGCTGGAAGGACGGCCGCACCGTCGGAACCTGCACCATGGGCAGGAATTGCGGCGGGTTGCTTGGCCCAAGGGTCGGCTGGAACACGACCGGTGAATGCGCGGGCGCCATGCTGGCGGTGCGCTGTGGCGGCGAGTCATGGGACTCGGCGCCTTGCGTCCACGCCGCGATCAGCCGGTAGCCGGACGCGGTCGGGTGCAGGTGATCCGGGCCAACCTGTGTTCTCGTATCCACCAGACGGTCCGCGTTCTCCGCCGCGACAGTCCGGATCGCGCTTCGGATTTCCTCCTTGAGGCCCGGCAGCAGCCAAGTGACATCCGTGGCGTGAAGCTGCCGCCGCATGCTCCGAAGGTGCTCCAGCGTGTTGGCCGTGGGACCGTCGTTCACGCCGAGGCTGATGACGACGTGGCCAGCAGCTTTGGGCGCGGCTGCGAACAGGGTCTGGACGAAGGCGCCCGAACCGATGCCGACGCGGGCAGCCGTTTCGCATTGCGGCCGTGCCTGGCCGACGCCGACGGCGATGCTGTCACCCAGGATCAGACAATCAAGCATACGGAGTCTCGCCGATGACCGGGCAAGATTAGGCGACAGGACTTAGCAAATCCTGAACACGCTGCTCCGCGCCAAGCTCAGCCCCGCGTGGCCTTGACCAGGCCGCATCTGGCGCCGCCACAGGGCTGGGCAGTGCGGCTTACCCGTACGACGCTCGCTCCATGCGGCGTCAGCCTGCCACGTGACGCCGCGGGTGGGGCCGGAACGGCCGAAGTGCCGCGAGGCTCAGCTCTTACCTTGAAGAAATGGCTGGCCGGCTGAACGTAGGAGTAGGAGTAGGAGTAGCGGATTTGGCTAGCCTCCGACACCCGTGTGGCGCGCAGGTTGTGGATACGCTCGCGCGGGGTTGCCCAGGCTGGCAGGCGGCGGGGCGGATTCGGATAAACAGACGCGTAACGGGCGGCATGGTGTGCGAGGATCTGGGCGTAGTCGCTGCGGAACGCCGGGTCGTCCGGGAGTTGCAGATGGGTCGGCGCTTCCGCGACCTCGTCCGGGGCTGACCGGGCTGCGTAAACTGGCCCGTCGCCGTAGGTTTGGGAGGCGATCTGGCCATACCCGGCGCCACTTGGATGGAGGTGGTCACGGCCGACATAGGGACGGGTATCGATCCATTGGTCGCCATGCTCGCGCGCGACCCGAAGGATGTCCTCCCGCACCGGCTCCTTGAGGCCGGGCAACAGCCAGTAAACCACCCGGCTATGCACTTGGTCCCGGACCAAGCGCAGGTTCTGCAGCGTGTCCGCCGAGGTGCCGTCATTCACCCCGAGGCTGATGATGGTCGTGTCGGCGCCAGTCTCGGCGAGCGGCAGGAGCGAGGCGATGTAGTTGGTGGAGGTGATCCCGACCCGTGCCGTCGTCACGCAGTCCGGACGGGCCTGCCCGACGCCGACCGCGATGCTGTCCCCGATCGCCGCGCAAGAGAACAAGGTCAACCTCCGTTTCGCGCCGGCTGGACCGGGCCGTCAATCCTATAATCTGCGGCAACCGTCCAAGGCAAATACCGGGCACGCCACCTCAGAGAACGGACGCCGTCGGACCAGTGGAGGCGCCCGGCCGGTAGCGGTCCAGTGTCGGCACCAGGGCGGCGGTGACCAGGTCGTATCCGGCCGGCGTCAGGTGCACGCCGTCATCGGCCCGCAGCCGGGTGGTCAGCCCATCCGTGCCCTTGCCATAGGAGGCGAAACCGCCATCGGGGCCCTTGAACATGTCCCAGGTTGACTGGAACGTCGCGCCCGCCCCCGTCGCGCGGTCCTCGAAGATTTTGTTGAGGATGGCGATGTCCTCCTCCCAGACCGCATCTCGCACGATCGGGTGGCCAACCCAGACGAGCGGCACGTTGGCTTGCCTGAAATCGTCGGCGATATCGGCCACCCGCGCGCCATACGAGTCGGTGAACCGGGCCAGCAGCGTGGGATCGACATGACCGCCGCTGCGAACCAGCGGACGGTCGTTGGCGCCGATCAGAACCAGCGCCACGTCATAATGATCGGCGACGGCGAGGGTCTTGGCCTCGGCCGGCCAATCATAGTTGCCCCGCGGTATCAACCCGGTCGAGACCTTGGAGTGGTCCAGCACCCGGCGGCTGTGGTTGGCGCGGTAAAGGCGCTGCACTCCCCCCGCGAGGCCCTGGGCCTGGGAGTCGCCGAACACGAGGATGCGCTGTTGCAGCCCGGCGGCCTCGCTTCGGGCCGGTCCCAGGCCGTGCGCCGCAATCGTGAGGAGGGCGGCGCCGATGACTGCGCGCCGCGACAGTGCCGTGGGATGGTCAGTCACGGTCAGCCTTTCGTCACGAAAGAAGTTGCTTTATGGCTCGATCAATACGGAGTCGTATGCGGACGATCAATCGGTATCCGTTGCAGCAAAGACCTTGTGCCCGCCATGCTCCGATTCCTTCCGGCTCTCCTCGCCGCCATCCTTCTCAACGCTTGCCAGAGCCGCGCCAATGGCCAGCGCAATGCGCCGGATGCCGGGCTCTACGCGCCGCTGCGCCCGTTCTACGCCGCGCTGGCGGATCTGCAAGCCGGGCGGCGCAGCCGGGTGGCCGTGCTGCAGATCGGCGACAGCCACACTGCCAACGACGGGTTCAGCGGCCGGATGCGGGAGCTGATGCAGGCGCGGTTCGGCGATGGCGGACGCGGGCTGCTGCCGCCGGGCATCCCGTACCGGTATTACAAGCCGGCGACCGTCGCTGTCGTGGCCGACGGCTGGCGCGCCGAGCCCAGCGGCGCCGATGCCGGGCCGTTCGGCTTCGCCGGGCTGCGCCAGGTCGCGGACGGCCAGGCGACGACGGCGATCACGGCCAGCCCGCCCGAGCTGGACCGCCTGTTCATCGACGTGATCGGCCAGCCCGGCGGCGGCACGCTGGACATCACCACCAGCGACGGCAGGGCGACCAGGGTGTCCACCGCGTCTGCCGGACGGTCGATGCTCCGCGTCCAGGCGCTGTCGGGGCAGGACACCAGCTCCGTGCAGATGCGGGCGCGGGGGGATGGCCCGGTGACGTGGATGTCCTGGACCGCTGAAACCGGGCGGGCGGGCGTGACCTGGTCCAACCTCGGCACCATCGGCGCCCAGGTGACGCTGCTCGCCAACTGGGATGCGGGCGTCATGGCGGCCGAGGCCAAGCACTTGCAGCCGTCGCTGATCGTGCTCGCCTTTGGCACCAACGAGGGCTTCAGCGACGCGACGGACCTCGTGTCCTATCCCGCCCACTTCCGCGCCGCCCTGGCTGCGCTGCACCGCGCTGCCCCCATGGCCGCCGTCATGATCGCCGGGCCGCTCGGCGGGGTGCGCGCGGCCCCCAGCGGGCCGGGCGAGCCCTGCGCGGGCGAGGCCGGGCTGCGCTGGAGCGTTCCCGCCAACCTGCCGAAGGTGCGCGGGATCGAGCGTGCGGTGGCGCAGAGCGATCACCTGTTCTTCTGGGACTGGGCTGCCGCCATGGGCGGCGACTGCGCGATCGTGCCCTGGGCCGAGACCGATCCGCCGCTTGCCGCCCATGACCACGTGCACCTGCTGAAACCCGGCTACCGGCAGACGGCGGAAGCGTTGTTCGACACTCTGATGCGCGGCTACGACTCTTACCGCGAGAGCGCGGCCCGGCGCTGATGCTGTTCCCGACGTTCGCCTTCCTGGTGTTCTTCGCCGTGACCGTGGCGCTGCTGGCGCCGGTCGAGCATCAGCACCGGGCGCGCAAGCTGATCCTGCTGGCCGCCAGCTACTATTTCTATGCCCAGTGGAACTGGACGTTCTGCTTCCTGCTGGCGGGCAGCTCGGTCGTGACCTACGCCGCCGGGCTGCTGATCAGCCGCTGGCCGCGTCCGCTCGCCCGGGTCGTCCTGGTCGTGGCGATCACGGCGCACCTCCTGGTGCTGTGCTCGTTCAAGTACGGCGATTTCCTGATCGGCGCGGCCAACCAGGGATTGCATGCCGCGGGGGCCGGGGCGGAGTTGCCGTTCCTGGGGTTGATCCTGCCGGTCGGCATCTCGTTCTTCACCTTCCACGGCATCTCCTACGTGGTGGATGTTTGGCGCGGGGACGTCGCCGTTTGCCGGCGGCTGGACGACATGCTGCTCTACCTTTCCTTCTTCCCGCAATTGATCGCCGGGCCGATCGTGCGTGCCTCCTTCTTCCTGCCGCAGCTTTATGCCGCGCAGCCCGCGCGCCTGCCCCTGGCGCCGCCGCTGCTGCTGATCCTGGGCGGGCTGTTCAAGAAGGCCATCGTCGCGAACTATCTCGCGACCGAGCTGGTCGACCCGGTGTTCTTCGACCCGGCAAGCTTCTCCAGCCTCGACCTGCTGCTCGCCGCCTACGGCTATGCGGTGCAGATCTACTGCGATTTCAGCGGCTACACCGACATGGCGATCGGGCTGGCGGCGCTGCTGGGCTACTTCTTCCCGCCCAACTTCAACCAGCCGTACCGCGCCAGCAGCTTCCAGGAGTTCTGGCGGCGCTGGCACATCTCGCTGTCGTTCTGGCTGCGGGACTACCTCTACAAGCCGCTGGGCGGCAGTTGGCACGGCGAGGCCCGCACCGTGTTCGCGCTGATGACGACCATGCTGCTTGGCGGGCTGTGGCATGGCGCGGACTGGAAGTTCGTGCTCTGGGGCGCGCTGCACGGCGCGGCGCTGGTGACGGAGCGGGTGGCGCGCCCGTTCGTCCCCCGGGCTTTGCAGGGCCGCGCCGGGACCGTGCTCGGCACGTTGCTGGTGTTCCACGTGGTCTGCCTCGCCTGGATACTGTTCCGCGCCGACACGATGGGGACGGTGGTCATCTACCTGCAAACCTTCGTGCAATCGGGCTCGCTCACCATGGAGCAGGCGCGGCCGGCGACGGTCGCCCTGGTGGCGTTCGGCTTGCTGCTGCAATTCGCGCCGCCGGATTGGCAGGCGCGGCTGTCCCGCCGGCTGCTCCGTGCGCCTGACTGGGCGCTCGCGGGTGCGGCGAGCGTGCTGATCGTGGGCATCAACGCCATGGGGCCGGACGGTGTCGCGCCCTTCATCTACTTCCAGTTCTGACGCGCCGCCGCGGGGCGCGGACCCCCGCGTGCTGGCCGGCCCGCGGGCGCGCGGGGTGACGATCCGGCGTTTGGGCGTGCTGCTGCTGGTCGGTGCGGCCGGGTTCCTGCTGGATGGCCATGCGCTCGCGTCCTGGGCGGACAGCCTGCCGGACAGCGCCGCCACCCTGAAGGACGCGGCGCATTGGTGGGACAACACGACCGCGGCACTGGGACTGGCCGCGCCGTATGATGCCCTGCACCGCTGGATACGCCGGGCCATGGCCGCGCCGTTCGGCTGAACGGTTCCGGTTACTGCGTCATCGGCGCGAGCGGCGGCAGCGTCTTGCCCGCGCCAGCCGGGGGCTGCACCTCCGCCACGTTCAGCGTCATCGACACCAGACCGTAATAGCCCAGCAATGCGACCAGGTCGGTGACGCCCTGCTCACCGAACCGGGCGGCAATGCCCTTGTAGGCCGCGTCGCTCACCTGGTGCTGGCGATGCAGTTGGGTTGCGAAGTCATAAACCAGCGTTTCATCGCTGCTCATGCCGGCCGGGCGGCGGCCTTCTTGCAGGTCCTTGGCAACCGTCTCTTCCAGCCCCGCCTTCATCGCCAGCGGATAGTGGGCGTACCACTCGAACCCGGAATGCCATTCCGCCGCCGTGATCAGGATCGCGAACTCGTTCAGGTTATGCGGGATCGTGGTGTTGAAGCGAAGGTACTCACCCACCCGTTGCAAGCGGTCGCCCAGCTCAGGGCTGCGGAGCCAGGCGTTGAACGGCCCCTCGATGGAATGCCGCGGCCCGGCGATGATCGCGTCATACATCGCCTTCTGCGGCGGAGTCAGGGTCGCCGGGTCCAACTCGGGGTAGCGGGTCTGGGCGGACGCAGCCGTGCCAAGCAGCAGGCAAGCGCCAAGGATCGCGGTGATGCGCATGAACGATGTCTCCGAGCCGGCTCTCGGCACAAGCGGGATGCTTGCGGGGCCGGCCTTGACGGGCATCGTGCGGCCGGCGGGGGCGCGTCGCAAGCCGATCCCGGCTGCCTACTCGGCCGGCGCCGCCGCCACGATCCGCGCCCGCCGGCCACGCGCCAGGCGCTCCAGCGTCAGGTACACCACCGGCGTCGTGTAGAGCGTGAGCGCCTGGCTCACCACCAGCCCGCCGACGATCGAGATGCCCAGCGGCACCCGGTATTCGGACCCGGTGCCGAACGCGAGGGCCAGCGGCAGCGCGCCCAGCAGCGCCGCCAGCGTCGTCATCGTGATCGGGCGGAACCGCTCCAGGCAGGCGGCGTGGATCGCCTGCTCCGGGGTCATGCCATGCTCCCGCTCCGCTTCCAGTGCGAAATCCACCAGCATGATCGCGTTCTTCTTCACGATCCCCATCAGCAGCACGATGCCGATGACCGACAGCACGGACAGCTCGGTCCCGGTCACGATGATGGCCAGCAGCGCGCCCAGCCCGGCGGACGGCAGGGTGGACAGGATGGTCAGCGGGTGCAGCAGGCTCTCGTACAGCACGCCGAGAACGATGTAGATCGTCAGCAGCGCCGCGCCGATCAGCGCCGGCTGCGAGGCGAGCGATTTCTGCAGGAACTGCGCGTTGCCGGCGAAGTCGGTCCGTACCGTGTCCGGCATGCGCAGCCCGGCGGCGGTCTGCGCCACCAGCCCCGTCGCCTCCCCCAGCGCCATGCCGGGCGCCAGGTTGAAGCTGATGGAGCTGGACGGAAACTGCCCCTGGTGCCGCACGGCGAGCGGCGCGGTGCCGCGCTCGAAGTGTGCCACCGCGGAGAGCGGGATCTGGGTGGCGCCGGGCGCGCCGACATAGACGTCCTGCAGCATGATCGGGTCCGTTTGCAGCGCCGGGTCCACCTCCAGCACGACCTTGTACTGGTTGCGGTCGCTGTAGATGGTGGAGATCTGCCGCTGCGCGAAGGCGTTGTTCAGCGCGTTGTCGATCGCGGTGGTGGACAGGTGCAGCCGGGCGGCCGCGTCCAGGTCGATCACCACGTTGGATTGCGGGCCGGAGCGGTCCTGGTCGCTGGTCACGTCCGAGATGCCGGCGACGTGCTGCAACGCCGTCTCCAGGCGCTGCGTCCAGGTCCGCAACTCGCCCAGGTTCTCGTCCAGCAGGATGAACTGGAACTGGCTGCCGCCGCTGCGCCCGCCGCCGCGCAGGTCCTGCGAGGAGTAGAGGAAGGTCTGCACGTCCGCCATCGCCTGCAAGGCCGGACGCAGCCGGGCGATCACCTGCTCGCTGCTGAGGCGGCGCTCGGCCAGCGGCTTGAGCTGCACGGTAAGCTGCCCGCGGTTGAGGGAGGAGAAGCCGCTGGTGACGCCCACGGTGGAACCGACGGTTTCCACCGCCGGGTCGGCCAGGATCACGTCCACCACCCGTTTCTGCCGGGCCTCCATCGCGCTGAACGAGACGGACGGGTCCGCCAGGGTGCCGCCCTGGATCAGCCCGGTGTCCTGCAAGGGCAGGAATCCCTTCGGCACCGCCCGGTAGAGCAGCACCGTGCCGACGGCACAGCCCAGCGTCACCCCCAGCATCAGCCGCCGCCACCGCAGCGCCCAGCCCAGGGTGCGCGCGTAGAAGGCCAGCGCCGCGGCGAGGGCGCGCTCGATCCGGCGGTCAACCCGCCCCAACACGCCGGTTGGCGGCACGTAGGGTCGGATCAGGCGACCGCACATCATCGGCGTCAGGGTCAGCGAGACGGCGGCGGAGATGGCGATGGCGAGCGTCAGCACCATCGCGAACTCGTGGAACAGCCGGCCCAGCAGGCCGCCCATGAAGATGATCGGGATGAACACCGCGACCAGGCTGATCGAGATGGACATCACGGTGAAGCCGATCTGCCGGGCGCCGTCGATCGCGGCGCGCAGCGGAGTGGCGCCGCGCTCGGCATGGCGGGCGATGTTCTCGATCATGACGATGGCGTCGTCCACCACGAAGCCGACCGAGATGGTCAGCGCCATGAGCGAGAAGTTGTCCAGCGAATAGCCGAGCTGCCACATGGCGGCGAGGGTGCCGGCGATGGACAGCGGCACCGTGACGGCGGCGGCCAGGGTCGGCACCAGGCGGCGCATGAAGACCAGCACCACCAGCAGCACCAGCGCCACGGACATCAGCAAGGACGCCTGCACGTCGTTCACGCTGGCGCGGATGGTGGTGGTGCCGTCGGAGATGACGGACACCCTGATGTCCGGCGGCATCCAGGCGAGCAGGTGGGGCAGCTCCGCCTTGATGCGGTCGGCGGTGTCGATCACGTTCGCCCCGGCGACCTTGCTGATGTAGAGCAGGATCGCCGGCGTCTTGCCGTTCCACGCCGCCAGCCGGCTGTTGGCCACGCCGTCCACCACGCTCGCCACGTCCGACAAGCGCAGCGCGGACCCGTTCTGCGACTTGATCACCAGGCCGGCGTAGTCGCTCGCCTGGGTGATCTGGCCGTTGACCGCGACGTCTTCCGCGCGGTCCCGGCCCTCGAAGCTGCCGGTGGCCTCGGTGACGTTGGCATTGCGGATGGCGGTGAACACGTCCTGCGCGGACAAGCTGGCCGCCCGCAGCGCGCCGGGGTTGAGCCGCACGCGCACCGCCGGCTTCTCCGCGCCGTTGATCTGCACCTGGCTGACCCCGTCCAACTGGGACAGGCGCTGGGCGAGGATCGTGTCCGCCGCGTCATACACCTGCCCGGGGGAGAGCGTGTCCGAGGTGAGGGCGAGCGTCATGATCGGCGCTTGGGCGGGGTTGAACTTGCGGTAGTACGGCCGGGTCGGCAGGTCGGACGGCAGGTCCGTCACCGCGGCGTTGATGGCGGCCTGCACGTCATGCGCCCCGCCCTCAATGTCCCGGTCGATGTCGAACTGGACGACGATCGTGGTCGAGCCGATGGCGGAGGTGGAGGTGATCTCCGTCACCCCCGCGATCTCGCCCAAGCGGCGTTCCAGCGGGGCGGCGATGGAGGTCGCCATCGTTTCCGGGTCGGCGCCGGGCCGGCCGGCGAAGACGACGATGGTGGGGATGTCCACCGAAGGCAGGGGCGAGATCGGAAGGAAGTTGTACGCGACCGCCCCGGCCAGCAGCAGGCCGAGCGCCAGCAGCATCGTGCCGACCGGGCGGAGGATGAAGAGGGTGGAGAAAGCCATCTAGCGGCTGCCCGCCACGCTCATTCCGCTGCCGCCGGGCGCAGCGGCCCGGCGAAGCGCAGCCGCAGCCGCTCGAACGTCACGTAGATCACCGGCGTCGTGTACAGCGTCAGCAACTGGCTCAGCAGCAGCCCGCCCACGATCGTCACCCCCAGCGGGAAGCGCAGCTCGGACCCGGTGCCGTGCTCCAGCGCCAGCGGCAGCGCGCCGAGCAGCGCGGCGAAGGTCGTCATCATGATCGGGCGGAACCGCAGCAGGCACGCCTCCTCGATCGCGGCTTCCGGGGACAGGCCGCGCTCGCGCTCGGCTTCCACGGCGAAGTCGATCATCATGATCGCGTTCTTCTTGACGATCCCCATCAGCAGCACGATCCCGACCAGCGCCACCAGCGACAGGTCCAGCCCGAACGCCATCAGCGCCAGCAGCGCCCCGATCCCGGCCGAGGGCAGGGTGGACAGGATCGTGACCGGGTGGATCGTGCTCTCGTACAGCACGCCGAGCACGATGTAGATCACCACCACCGCGGCCCCGATCAGCCACGGCTCGGACGCGAGCGAGCGCTGGAACTCCGCCGCGTCGCCGCCGAAGCTGCCGTTCACCGTTTCCGGCAGGCCGATCGCGTCCTCGGCCGCGTGCACCGCGTTCACCGCGTTCTCCAGGGACGCGCCTTGCGCCACGTCGAAGGACAGCGTCACGGAGGGGAACTGCTGCTCGTGCGTGATCGCCAGCGGCCCGACCTCGCGGGTGATGGAGGCCACGGCGGAAAGCGGGATGAGCGATTGCGCGGCGCCGGACACGGTGGCGCCGCTGGTGGTGCTCTGCCCCTGGGCGGACAGCACGCCCGGCACGCGCAGGCGCAGCAGGGAGGCCGGGTCGGCCTGCCAGGAGGGGTCGGCTTCCAGCACCACCCGGTACTGGTTGGCCTGCGAGAAGATGGTGCTGATCTGCCGTTGGCCGAAGCTGTCGTACAGCACGTCCTGGATCGTCTGCATCGACACGCCCAGCCGCTGCGCCGCTTCCCGGTCCACCGTGATCTTGGTGACCAGGCCTTCGTCCTGCTGGTCGGTCGCGACATCCCGCAGCACCGGCGAGTGCTGCAACTGGGCCAGCAACCGGGGCGCCCAGGCGGCCAACTCGGCGGCATCCGTGTCCACCAGCGTGTACTGGTACTGCGTGCGGCTGACGCGGGTGCCGATCTGGATGTCCTGCACCGGCTGGGTGAACACCGACAGGCCGGGGATGCCGTCCGCCATCGCTTGCAGCCGGGCCTGCACGGCGCCCACCCCGTCCCGCTCCGGCCGTGGCTTCAGCGCGATCGTCAGCCGGCCGGCGTTCGGCGTGGCGTTGATCGACCCGGCGCCCACGAACGAGACAACGCTGGCGACCGCCGGGTCCGCCTGCACCTCCGCCGCGAACCCCGCTTGCAGCTTGGCCATGGCCGGGATGGAGATGGCTTGGCTCGCTTCCGTCACCGCCACGATCACGCCGGTGTCCTGTGCCGGCAGGAAGCCCTTCGGCACCACGGCGTAGAGCAGCACCGTGCCCACCAGCGTGCCGGCGGCGACCAGCAGCACCAGCGGTTGCGCGGCCAATGCCCACCGCAGGGTCCGCCGGTAGCCGGCGGTGGTGCGGCGGAACGCGCCCTCGAAGGCGCGCGCCACCAGGCCCGGGCGCCGCGCGTGGTCCACCGGGCGCAGCAGCCGGCCGCACATGGTGGGCGTCAGGGTCAGGGACACGACGGCGGACACCACCACCGAAACGGCGAGCGTGACCGCGAACTCGTTGAACAGCCGCCCGACCACGCCCGTCATGAACAGCAGCGGGATGAACACCGCCACCAGCGACACGGTGAGCGAGACGATGGTGAAGCCGATCTGCGCCGCGCCCTGGTAGGCGGCCTGCAACGGCGGCACCCCGCTCTCGATGTAGCGCACCACGTTCTCGATCATGACGATCGCGTCGTCCACCACGAACCCGGTCGAAACGGTCAGCGCCATCAGGGACAGGTTGTCCAGCGCGTAGCCCAGGGCGGACATCACACCGAATGTGCCGATCAGCGACAGCGGCAAGGCGATGCCGGGAATCACCGTGGCGCGCCAGGAGCCGAGGAACAGGTAGATCACCGCGATCACCAGCCCGATCGCCAGCAGCAGGGTGAACTGCACGTCCGCCACGGAGGCGCGGATCGTCTCCGTCCGGTCGGTGACGACGCTGAGGCGCACGCCGGTGGGGAGCGAGCGCTCCAGTTGCGGCAGGGCGCTGCGGATGTCGGCCACCGTTTGCACGATGTTGGCGCCGGGCTGCCGCTGGATGTCCAGCACCACGGCGGGATGGCCGTCCAGCGCGGACATCACGCGGGTGTTCTCCACGCCCGCCACGACCGTGCCGACGTCCCGCAGACGCAGCGGTGCGCCGTCCTTGTAGCTGATCACCAGGGTGCGGTAGGCGTCCGGCGTCAGCAGCTGGTCGTTGGAAGACAGCGCGAAGGCCTGCGCGCGGCCGTCGAACCCGCCCTTGGCGCCATTCACGTTGGCGGCCGACACGGCGGTGCGCACGTCCTCCATGGACAAGTTGTAGGCGGCCAGGCGCGCGGGATCGATCCGCACCCGGATGGCCCGGCGCAGACCGCCCTGCACCGTGACCTTGCCCACGCCGACGATCTGGCTGAGCTTGGGCTGCAACAGCGTGTCCGCCGCGTCCGCCACCGTGTCCAGCGGCACCGAGTCCGAAGTCAGCGCCAGGGTGACGACCGGCGCGTCCGCCGGGTTCACCTTCGAGTACACCGGCGGATAGGGCAGGGTGGACGGCAAGGTGCCGGACGCGGCGTTGATGGCGGCCTGCACGTCCTGCGCCGCGCCGTCGATGGAACGGGACAGGTTGAATTGCAACGTGATCTGGCTGGTGCCCTCGCTGCTGGTGCTTTGCATGGAGGACAGGCCGGTGATCTGGCCGAACTGGCGCTCCAGGCTGGCGGTGATCAGCGTGGCTGTCACTTCCGGGCTGGCGCCGGGCAGCTCGGTGGAGACTTCGATGGTGGGGAAGTCCACCTGCGGCAGGGCGGACACCGGCAGCGCGCCGTAGCCGAGCAGCCCGGCGAGCAGCACGGCCACCGCGAGCAGGCCGGTCGCGACCGGGCGGGCGATGAACGGGGCGGAGATGTTCACGCCGTCACGGCGTCGCCGCGGCCCGCTGCCGCCCCTGGCCGGGGGCGCGGCGGCGCTGCGCCGGCTGGTCCTCGGCCGAAGGGGCGCCGCCGTCCTGCACCTTCACCTTGGCGCCGTCCGTCAGGCGGGAAGCGCCGTCCGTCACCACGCGGTCCCCCACCTGCAACCCGGCGGTCACGACCGAGACCGCCTCGTCCTCGTGGCCGACCTGCACCGTCTTGCGGGAAACAGTGCCGTCATCCTGCAACAGATAGACATACGCGCCCTGCGGCCCGCGCTGCACCGCGGTCGGCGGCACGGTGACCATCCCCCGCTCCGTATCGATCAGCAGGCGGGTGTTGATGAAGCCGCCGGGCCACAGCGCCAGGTCGGGGTTGGGGAAAGTCGCCTTCAGCTTGATGGTGCCGGTCGCCTGGTCCACCGTGTTGTCCAGCACCGCCACCCGGCCGCGGTCCAGCACCGTCTTGCCGTCGTTCGCCACGCCCTGGGGCAGCGCCAGCACCTCCGGCGCGCCGTCCCGCATCGCGGCCGACACGGCTCCCAGCGTCTGCTGCGGCAGGGTGAACACGACGGAGATCGGCTGCAACTGGGTGATCACCGTCAGCGGCGTCGCGTCGGCGGCGTGGACGATGTTGCCGCTGTCCACCTGGCGGATGCCGGTCCGCCCATCCAGCGGGCTGGCGACCGTGGTGTAGGACAGGTTGGTGCGCGCGGTATCGATCTGCGCCTGGTCCTGCCGGACCAGCGCCTCGTCCTGCACCACCGTGGCCTTCTGCGTGTCGGACGTTTGCGCGGAGGTGTAGGCAGTGGCCGCAAGCTTCTGGTAGCGCGCCAGGTCCACCCGGGCGTTGGCCAGGTTGGCTTCGTCCTGCGCCTTCTTGGCGGCCGCCTGGTCAAGCGCCGCCTGGTAGGGGCGGGGGTCGATGCGGGCCAGCACGTCTCCGGCACGCACGTCCTGGCCCTCCTTGAACAGCACCTGCACCAGGGGGCCGTCGATCATCGGCTTGACGCTGACGGTGTTGAACGCCTGCACCGTGCCCAGCGCGTCCAGGTAAACCGGCACGTCCGCCCGGGCGGCGGCGGCGGCGAGCACGGGGATCGGGTCGCCGTCCGCGCCCCCGCCGCGACGGCCACGGCCGCGGCCGGCGTGCGCCTGCGTCTGCTCAGCCGCCGGCTGGCGCCAGAACACATACCAACCGGTCGCGCCGGCGGCGCCCAGCACGAGCAGCACGAGGATGAGGCGGCCGATTCTCATGTGGATCCAACCTGGGAAGGCAGCACCCATCCGCCGCCGAACGCCTTGTAAAGGTTTATAAGGGCCTGGAAGTGCGCAAGCCGCACCTGCACGAACGTGTCCTGGTCGCCGAACAGCGTCGTTTGCGTGTTCAGCACCGTGGTGATGTCCACCGTGCCGGCCGCCAGCTGCGCCCGGGCGATGTCGTTCGCCCGCTGCGCCACCGCCACCGCCTGCCGCTCCAGCGATTCCTGCTGGGCGGCGTAGCGCACCGCCACCAGGTAGGTTTCCGCGTCCTGGAACGCTTGCAGGGTGGCTTGGCGGTAGTCGGCGACCAGCTCGGCGAAGCGGCCCTTCGCCTGGTCCAGGTCGCCCTGCCGCAGCCCGTTGTCGAAGATGGTCTGCGTGACGGACGCGGCGGCGGTGAACAGGAAGCTGCCGGGGCCGAGCAGGGAGGACAGCGCCAGGCTCTCGATCCCGCCCTGGCTGGTGAGCTGCACGGCGGGGAAGAACGCGGCGCGGGCGGCGCGGACGTTGCCGTTCTGCGCCAGCAGGTTGGCTTCCGCGGACGCGACATCCGGGCGGCGCGCCAGCAGCTCGGAGGGCAGCCCGCCGCCGACCGCGGGGGTGGGCAGGCCGGCCAGGGTGTCGGCGGCGACGGTGATCGACTCCGGCGGACGGCCCACCAGGGTGGCGAGCGCCGCCACCTGCTGCTCCAGTTGGCTCTGCTCCGCCGGGATCTGGGCTTGGAGGCCGACCACCAGCGCTTCCTGCTGCGCCACGTCCAGCGCGGTGCCGGTGCCCACCGCCACGCGGGCCTGGTAAACCTTGAGCGTGTCCTGCGCCGAACGCAGGTTGCTGCGGGCGACGGCCAGCCGGTCGGCCGCGCCGAGCGCCTGGAAATAGGTGATGGCGACGGAGGTGACCACGGTCAGCGCCACGTTCGCCTGGTCGAACCGGCTGAACAGGGCGGACGCCTGCGCCGACTCGAAGGTCGCGCGGTTCTTGCCCCAGAAATCCGCCTCGTAGCTGACGGCGCCCTGGATGTTGTACTGGCGGCTGTCGGTGTAGCGGCTCCGGCTGGTGCTGGACCCGGTCACCACCGTGCTGCCGGTGGTTCCGGTCGTGGAGGTCGTGGACGTGGTGCCCGACCCGGTGCTGGTGGTGGAAGTGACCCCGCCGGTGCCCGTCGTCACCCCCGACACCGCGCCGCCTAAGCCGCTCCTGGTGGAGCCGATGCGGCTGTAGGTGGCGCTGCCGGTGGCGCTGACCGTGGGCAGCAGCGGGGAGCCGGTGATGGCAACCTGCGCATCCGCCTGCACCACCCGGGCGGCGGCGGCGGCGAGGTTCTGGTTGTTCGCTTCCGCGTCCGCGATCAGCCGGTCCAGCTCCGGCGAGCCGAATGCGCGCCACCACCCGGCGTCCGGCCAGGCCGCCACGGCGCTGTCGGCGGTGGCGCGGAACGCGGCGGGGATGGCCAAGGCCGGGCGCCTGTAATCCGGCCCCAGGTCACAGGCGGCGACGGGCAGGGCGAACAGGATGGCGGCAATGGAGGCGTGCGGCTTCCGCAGCGTGGCAGTCCTTGGGTTGGCGGAGGGCGCGCCTCGGTTAAGACACTCGGTTAAGACAATGGAGCACATGGGATGTAACCGGCTGATTGCGACGGCATGGCACCGGGCAGCCCCTTGGATGGCCGGCCTACAGCGCGCACCCGGCCAGCACGAGCAAGGTGCCGGCCGCGCAGGCCCGGCGGTAGCAGGCGAGCGCCCGGGCGATGTCCCCGGCGCCGACCTCGGCGCGGCCGTTCCCCATCCATGCATCCTCCACGCGGACCGTTCCATACACCCGCGGCCCCGCCAAGCGCAGCCCGAGCCCGCCGGCCATCGCCGCTTCCGGCCAGCCCGCGTTCGGTGAGCGGTGCTGCCCGGCGTCCCGCAGCGCCGCCCCCGCCGCGCGGCCGAACCCCCGCCCGCTGCCGAGCGCCAGCAGCAGCGCGGCCAGGCGGGACGCGGGCAGGTTCACCAGGTCGTCCAGCCGCGCCGCCGCCCAGCCGAACGCTTCGTGGCGCGGCGTGCGGTGGCCGATCATGCTGTCGGCGGTGTTGACCGCCTTGTACAGGGCGATGCCGGGCAGCCCGAGCAGGGCGCACCAGAGCGCGGGCGCCACCACGCCGTCGGAGAAGTTCTCCGCCAGGCTCTCGATGGCGGCACGGGCCACGCCGGCGCCGTCCAGGCTGTCCGGGTCGCGGCCCACGATGTGCGCGACGGCGGCCCGGCCTTCCGCCAAGCCCGTGCGCAAGCCGCCCGCCACCGCCGCCACGTGCGCGTGCAGGCTGCGCTGCGCCAGCAGGGCGGAGGCCGCGAGCGCCAGCAGAACCAGCGCCGCCGGGCGTGGCAGGACGTGCAGCAGCGCCGCCTGCACCGCCCAGGCCGGCAGCCCGGCGGCGGCCAGCAGGGCCAGCAGCGCGGCCACTCCGCGCAGCCGCCGCATCCGGCCGCGGTTGAGCGTGCGGTCCAGCCATGCGATGCCGGCGCCGGCCCACATGACCGGATGCCCGGCGCGGCGGAGCAAGGCGGACGGGTAGCCGAACGCCGCCTCCAGCAGCAGCGCGCCGCCGGTCAGGAGCAGGGTGGTCGTCATGGCCAGGGAGGTAGCATGCCGATCGCGCATGGCGGCGGGCTGATTGCGGCCCGGACCCGGTTCCCGCACGCGCCGGAGCCTTGGATCGACCTGTCCACCGGCATCAACCCCATCCCGTACGCCCTGCCGCCGATCCCGGCCGCCGCGCTGTGCCGGCTGCCGGAGCCGGAGCAGGTGGCGGCACTGGAGACCGCGGCGGCAAGGGCCTACGGAGTCGCCGACCCCGCTGCGGTCGTGGCGGCGCCGGGGACGCAGGCGCTGATCCACCTGCTGCCGCGCCTCCATCCGCCGCGGCGGGTGGCCGTGCTGTCCCCCACCTATGCCGAGCACGCCGCCGCCTGGACCGCCGCCGGGCACGCCGTCACCGCCGTGCCCAGCCTCGCCGGGGCGGCGGTCGTCACGGTCGTCGTGCGCCCCAACAACCCGGACGGACGGGTGGAGGATGCGGCGTCCCTGCTGGCCCTGGCCGGCCGGCTGGCGGCGCGCAACGGCCTGCTGGTGGTGGACGAGGCATTCGCCGACCTGGAAGGGTGCAGCCTGGCCGGGGCGTTGCCGCGCCCGGGGCTGCTGCTGCTGCGCTCGTTCGGCAAGACCTATGGTTTGGCAGGCGTGCGGCTCGGCTTCGCGCTGGCCGAGCCGGCCCAGGCCGCCGCGCTGCGCCAGGCGCTCGGGCCGTGGGCGGTGAGCGGCCCGGCGCTGCATGCCGGGTTGCAGGCGCTGCCGGATGCGGGATGGCGGGACGTGGCCGCCGCCCGGCTGGCGAACGCCGCGGCACGGCTGGACGGGTTGCTGCGCGCGGCGGGCGGCACGGTGCTGGGGGGCACGCGGCTGTTCCGCCTTTGCCGGCACGGGAACGCTGCGGCGCTGGCCGGCCGGCTGGGCGAAGCCGGCATCCTGGTTCGCCGGTTTGCCGCGGCGCCGGACCTGCTGCGGTTCGGCCTTCCCTCGCCGGGCGATTGGGCGAGGCTTGAGGCCGCGCTCGGCGAAGGCCCTGTGTGCGGTGCAGCAAACATCCTATCCTAGGTCCATGCTGCTCATGTCTCGCGTTGCCCGAAGGCCGGGGCTCAGAACGATAGCGGCCGGGTTCTGGGATCAGTTGGTCGCCTCGGACCCTGGCCTGCTGCGCTTGACAATGGCGGCGCGGGGAACGGCCTCGGTGTTCCTGACGGCCGTGGCTGCCGTCGTGCTGGCCCACCTGCTCGGCGTTCCGCCAGTGGAGTTTGCCTCCGGAGTGACGTTCAGCCTGATGGCGCCGTTCCTGCTGCGGGAGCCGACCTGGCGGCAACGCGCACGCTCCATGCTGCTGCTGACCGGGCCGGCCGGGGCGGCGGCGGCGGTCACGGCCGTGCTGCATGGGCAGGGGCCGGTGGGCGATTGCTGCTTCCTGCTGCTGGTGTTCCTGTGCGTCCTGCTGCAAGCGCGCGGCCCGCGCGGGATCGCGTTCGGCCTGGTCGCCATCGTGACCACCTATGTCGGGCTCTACCTGGAATTGCCGCTCGCGACGCTTCCGGCGCAGTTGCTGGGGATCGTGGTCGCCGTGCCCGTCACCGCCTTCGCCTGCTTCGTCCTGGTGCCGCTGCGCCCGGACGCCACCTTGCGCCGCACGGTGCGGTCCTTGCAGGGCCGGGCGGCGCTGGTGCTGCGGGATGCGGGCGGGCTGCTGGCCGGCGCACCGTCCACGGCCCGCCGGCTCCGCCGCAGCCTGGCTCGGCTGAACGAGGCGGCGCTGGCCGCGGACGACCAACTGGCGCTGCTGGACCCGGCGGGCAGCGCAGCGCTGCGCGCCCACCTGATGGACCTGGAACTCGCCGCGGCCCGGCTGGCTGCCGCCCCGTTGGGCGCTCCTTCCGGCCTGGCCAGCCGGCGTCAGGCCGCGCGCCTCGCGCTGCACCAGCGCCGGCTGCGGCGCAACCGCTGGCCGCGGCGGCCGGCTGGGGCGGGCGCGCACCGCTCCGCCATGGCGGCGGCGCTGGCGGACATGGCGCGGGCCGCCTCCGCCCTGGGGCAGGCCGCCAAGCTTCCGGCAATGCCTTCGATCCCGCCTGCGGCCCCACCGGGCCCGTTGGCATGGCGGATCGCGGGGCGCGTCACCCTGGCCGCTGCGCTGGCGATGGCCGGCGGGATGGCGCTGTCGCCGCAGCGCTGGTTCTGGGCGGTGATCACCACCTACGTCGTGTTCCTCAACACCCGCTCCCGCGGGGACACGCTGTTCAAGGGGGCGGAGCGGCTTGCGGGCACGCTGATGGGCCTGGCGGCCGGGTTGGCGCTCGCCACCGTGCTGGCGGGCAACCCGCTCTTGCAGGGCACGGCGCTGCTGGGCGCCGTGTTCGGGATGTACTACCTGTTCCTGGTGTCCTACACGCTCGGCATCTTCTGCGTCACGGTGCTGCTGGGCCTGCTGTACAGCCTGCTCGGCGCAAGCATGGGGCCGTTGCTGCTCCTGCGGCTGGAGGAAACGGCCATCGGCGCGGCGGCGGCGATGCTGGTGGCGGCGTTCGTGCTGCCGCTCCGCACGCGTGACCAGGTGCGCCAATCCGGCACGGCCGTGCTGCTTGCGTTGGCGAGCGCCGTGGGCGCCTGCCGCGGCGTGCTGTCCGGGGAGTCCGGAACGCCCCCCGTGCAGGCGATGCGGGCGGTGGACCGCCAGGTGGCGGACCTGCGCCTGGCGTTGCTGCCGCTGACGGCCGGGCGGTTCCTGCTGCGCCGGCCGGACAGCGAGCGTTCGGCGCCAGCGCTGCTGGACAGCGTGCACTGGGTCCGCACCTTGGCTGCCGCCGCTGGCACGCCCGACGCGGCGGCAGCGTCCCGCGCAGGCGCCATCGAGCGCCGGCTCGCCGCCCTTGCCGCGGGCGCCCAGCCGGTGCCCGCGATGGCGCCTGCCCATCCGGTGGCGGATGACCCGGTGCAGCAAGCGCTCGACCGGCTGGACCGCGCGACCGCGGCCCTGGCGGAACGGCTGGCCATCGGCGCCCTGCACGGCTTCCGCCTGGAGGGTTGAAGGCTTGGCTCACCGGAAATCCCGCGTGGGCACCTTGATGGCGTTCCCCTGGACGTTGCCCTGCGGCGGGTGGATGTCCCGCGTGCGCCAGCTCGCCGCCTGTCCACGCGGGTCGGCGCTGCCGGGATGGGTGGCGCCGTCGCCGCGGCCGCGCTCGATCGGCAAGGTGCGGGCGCCGACGGAGCGAAGCTCCCGCGACAGGTCCAGCAGGCGCTCCGCGACCACGTGCACCACGGCGCCGTCCCGCTGCACCCGGCCGCCGCAGGCGATGGCGCCCGCGGATAGGACCAGCCTTCGCCGCTTCTCGAACAGGCTGGGCCGTAGCACCAGGTTGGCGATCCCCGTCTCGTCCTCGATGGTGATGAACATGACGCCCTTGGCGCTGCCGGGCTTCTGCCGCACCAGCACGATGCCGGGCACCACCACGCGGCGGCCCTCCCGCGCGGCG
Source organism: uncultured Acetobacteraceae bacterium (assembly GCA_964245075.1). Taxonomy (GTDB): domain Bacteria; phylum Pseudomonadota; class Alphaproteobacteria; order Acetobacterales; family Acetobacteraceae; genus LMUY01. The sequence continues at coordinate 67,007 of CAXTLC010000005.1, read as the reverse complement.
GCCAGGGAGGCGCAGGTGGCCATGCCGCGGGCGCGCAGCTCTTTCCGCAGAAAGGCGAGGGGGTGCTGGCGCATCGTCAGCCCGGTGGACTGGTAGTCCTCCACCACCTCCTGGCCGCCGGTCATCGGGTTCAGGGTGACGGGAGGTTCCGCACGCGCCGGGTCCTTCGCCCCGGCACCTTCCCTTTGGGAGGGGGCTGGATGAGGTGTCGTTCCCGCCAGCAACGGCGGCGGCGGCTCGCCCAGCCCCTTGATCGCCCACAGCGTGTCCCGCCGGTCCGTGCCGAGCGCGGCGAATGCGTCCGCTTCCGCCAAACGCTCCAGCGCCGCCACCGGAACGGCAGCCCGGCGCCACACGTCGGCCACTGAGGCGTAGCCTTCGCCGCGATGGGCGATGATCGTCCCGGCATGCGCGTGCGACAGGCCTTTGGCCATGCGCAGCCCCACGCGCACCGCCAGGAAGCGGCCGGCGCCTTCCTCCAGCGTGCAGTCCCACAGGCTGGCGTTGACGCAGGGCGGCCGCACCTCCACGCCGTGCTGCCGCGCATCCCGCGCCACCTGGGCCGGCGCATAGAACCCCATCGGCTGGGCGTTCAGCAGCGCCGCACAGAACACGTCCGGATGGTGGCACTTGACCCAGGAACTGACGTACGCGATCAGCGCGAACGACGCCGCATGGCTTTCGGGGAAGCCGTAGGAGCCGAAGCCCTCGATCTGCTTGAACATCCTGGCCGCGAACTCGGCGGTGTAGCCGCGTTCCACCATGCCGTTGATCAGCTTGTCATGGAAATGGCCCACCCCGCCGGTCTGCTTGAAGGTGGCCATCGCCCGGCGCAACTGGTCCGCCTCGCCCGGGGTGAACCCGGCGCAAACGATGGCGACCTGCATCGCCTGTTCCTGGAACAGCGGCACGCCTTCGGTCTTGCCCAACACGCGCTCCAGGTCCGGGTGCGGGTACTCCGGCTTCTCCAGGCCGGCGCGGCGGCGCAGGTAGGGGTGCACCATGTCGCCCTGGATCGGTCCCGGCCGGACCACCGCGACCTGGATCGTGAGGTCGTACAGCTTCGCCGGCTTGTGCCGCGGCAGCATGGACATCTGCGCCCGGCTCTCGATCTGGAACGTGCCGAGCGTGTCCGCCGCCTGGATCATCGCGTAGGTTGGTTTGTCGTCCTGCGGGATGCTCGCCATGTCGTGGCGGATGCCGCGGTGCTGCTCCAGCAGGTCGAACGCGCGGCGCAGGCAGCCGAGCATGCCCAGGCCCAGGATATCGACCTTCATGAACTTCAGGATGTCGATGTCGTCCTTGTCCCACTCGATCACCTGGCGGTCCTTCATGGACGCCGGCTCGACCGGCACCAGGTCGGCCAGCATATCCTGCGTCAGCACGAAGCCGCCGGGATGCTGCGACATGTGGCGCGGATGGCCGATCAGCTCGCGGGCGATCTCCAGCGTGAGGCGCAGCCTGCGGTCTGCCAGGTTGAGGTTCAACTGCTCGGCGTGGTGCTCGCTCACCCCGTCTTCCGACCAGCCCCCTGCCTGGCTCGCCAGTGCGGCGGTCACGTCCTCCGTCAGGCCCATGGCGCGGCCCACCTCGCGCACCGCGCCGCGGGACCGGTAGCGCACGATCGTGGCGCAGAGCGCCGCGCGGTTGCGGCCGTAATGCCCGTAGATCCACTGGATGACCTCTTCCCGCCGCTCGTGTTCGAAATCGACGTCGATGTCCGGCGGCTCCCGCCGCTCCGCCGACACGAACCGCTCGAACAGCAGGCTGCTTTCCGCCGGGTCGATCGCGGTGATGCCCAGGACGTAGCACACGGCGGAGTTGGCCGCCGAGCCGCGGCCCTGGCACAGGATGCCCATCGCGCGCGCCTGGCGCACGATGGTGCTGACCGTCAGGAAGTAGGGCGCGTACTCCAGCTCCGCGATCAGCCGCAGCTCGTGATGCAGTTGCGCCTCCACCGCCGCCGGCAAGCCGCTCGGGTAGCGGCCAGGCACGCTGGCCCAGGTGTGGCGTTCCAGCGCCTGCTGCGCGTTCTCCCCGGGCAGCTCGGTCTCGTTCGGGTACTGGTAGCGCAGCTCGGCCAAGGAGAAGGCGCAGCGTTCGGCGATCTCGGCCGTGCGGGCGAGCGCTTCCGGGTAGCCAGCGTGCAGGCGCGCCATCTCCTCCGGCGCGCGCAGGTGGCGGTCGGCGAAACGTTCCAAACGGTGCCCGGCGTTGTCGATCGTGCAGCCCTCGCGGATGCAGCTCATCACGTCCTGCAACACCCGGCGGTGCGGGGCGTGGTACAGCACGTCCCCGGTGACGACGGTGGCGACCCGCGCGGCCTGCGCCAGGTCGGCGAGCTGGCGCAGGCGCACTGCGTCGCCGGGCCGCCGCCGCGAGGTCAGGGCGAGGTAGGCGCGGTCACCGAACGCGTCCCGCAGCCTAGGAAGGTCCGGCTCCGCCCCGTCCGGCAGCAGGATGGCGAGCAGCCCTTCGCCGTGCGCCGCCACGTCGGCCCAATCGAGAAAGCACGCTCCCTTGCCCGCCCGCCGCTTGCCTTCGGTGAGCAGCCGGCAGAGCCGGGAGTAGGCGGCGCGGCCGGTGGGATAGGCCAGCAACGACGTGCCGTCCCGCAGATCCAGCCGGCAGCCGACGATCAGCCGCATCCCGATCTCGGTGGCGCGGCCGTGCGCGCGCAGCACCCCGGCCAGGGTGTTGCGATCGGTGACGGCGAGCGCCTCGTGGCCGAGCGCCTTGGCGGCGAGCAGCAGCTCCTCCACGTGGGAAGCGCCCCGCAGGAAGGAGTAGTTGGAGGTGACTTGCAGCTCGGCGTAGCGGGCAGGAGGGCAGTGGTTAGGCCTGCCCTCAGTCTGCGCCGGGGGGAAGGAAAGGACGGTGGCAGTCATGCGAGGGCACCCTAGCCTGCCGATGGGATGCGGATCGGCATCGTGTCACGCAGCCACGCCGAACGGGCGCCGAACACCAAAGCTGTGACGAAGACGCTGGTGCCGAAAGCGGCTCGCCAACTTGTTTGCCGCTGCGTGCCCAGGCCGGCGCGTCCAGCGCCTGCTGCGGCAACTGCACCTGGTCGCCGGACGTAGGTTTCGCCAGCGTGACCGTCACCATGCCAGCACGGGGGCACGCGCCTCATGCTCAGAACACCCCGTGCAGGAACCAGCACAGGTCGCCGGTTGCGGCGTCCTGCCCGTCGCCGCGGCGGTACAGCCAGAACCGCCGGCCCTTCTCGTCTTCCACCTGCCAGTAATCCCGCACCGCCCCCCGTTCCGCATCCCGCCGCCACCATTCGCCGGCAATCCGCTCCGGGCCGTCGGCGCGGCGCACCCGGTGGCGGCAGCGGCGCCAGGTGAAGGCGGCTGGCGGCTGGTCAGGCAGGGCGGACAGCATCTCCACCGGCTGCGGCGGATGCAGCAGCCGGGCTGGCCGCGGCCAGGACGGCCAGGACGGCCACACTGGGGCGCCAGGGGCCGCCACGGCGGGCACCCGGCGCACCGAGCGCTCCGGCACGTCACTTTCCACGGGGGCGGCGCGCCACACTCGGCCAGGGCCGAGACGGTTGGACAGCCGGTCCACCAGCGCCGCCACATCAGCCTCCGCAGGCGCCGCCAGGCTGGCGACCTGGACGCAGGCGAGCGGCTCGGCAAACGGCGCCAGCAGGTGCAGCGCATCCACGCCCAGCCCGGGGTCCACCGTTTCCAACCGCTCCTCCAGCAGGCGGCAGAGGTGGCGGGCGTCACGGGACGGGCGGGCGGCGCCGACGCGCACCGCCCCCACCGTGCCGTCCACACGCTCGAACAGCAGGTCCAACTGGCGCGCCCCAAGTCCCGCGCGCTCCAACTGGATGCAAACGAGCGGCACCAAGCGGCCGATCACGGCCGCGAAGCTTTCCGCGGTCAGCAGCGGCTCGGGAAAGCCAAGTCGCGCTTGCGGGATGCCCGGCGGCGTCACGGGCGTGATCGCCTCGGCGACGCGGCCCAGCGCCTGGTCCAGCCGCAGCACGGAAGCGGCGCCGAACCGCCTGGCCAGCGGGCCGCGGGGCAGCGCCATCAACGCGCCCACCGTGTCCAGCCCCAGCCGCCGCAAGCCCGCGCTGTTTTCCAGGCGAAGCGCAGCGGCGGGCAGGGGCGCGAGCGCCGCCGCCGTCCCGCCGGGCGGCACGACCGTCACAGGGCCGGGCGCATGGCGCGCCAGGGCGTGGGCGGCGCCGGGCGTGTCGGCGACTGCGGCGCGGGCCGCGATCCCGTCCGCTTCCAGCCGGGCGAGCAGCATTTCCAGCATCGCCGCCTCGCCGCCGTGCAGGTGGGCGCAACCGGTCGCGTCGATCCACAGCCCGTCCGTGTCGGCGGCGCTCAGCGGCGACAGGCGCAGGCACCACGCCGCCAGCCGCGCCCGCGCGGCGGCGTCCCCCGCCAAGTCGGCGTCGGCCACCAGCAAGCCCGGCACCAGCGCCCGCGCGTGGGCCAGCGCCATGCCGGGATGCAGGCCCAGTGCCGCCCCCGCCGCGTCGGCCGCCGCCACGACCAGCCGGCGCCCGTCATGCAGCCGGGTGACCAGCGGCGCGTCAGCCGGCAGCGCGCTCCCGCGGCGGCGCCGATCGGTCGGGAATGTCGGCAGCCAGAGTGAGACGACCCGACGCATCGCATGCCTCCACGATCCAGGTTGCGGGCGTGCCGCCGCGGCAGCGCACGAGATCCAGCCGCCAGCGCGCCCGGGCCAGGCCTGGCACATCCGGCGCATGCGGGATGGGCGGCGGCGAGGGCAGGGCGGCCACCCGCCAGCGGGTGACTGCCGCGTTGGGCTCGCGCAGCGCCGGGTCGGACGCGTCGCGGAACCGGCGCAGCGCGAAAGCGGGGATGCCCGAAGTTTCGGCTGCCAGTTGCAGCCGGCGGGACGCGGTCAGGCCGAGCTCGCCCACCTCGCCCACCACGCCGGCCAAGCCGGGATGGTGCAGTGCCTCCTCCATGACCGGCAGCACGTGACGTCCGGCCTCGGCGAACACCACCCGGCCAGGATGCAGCCCGCTGGCGGCCAGGGCGGGGGCGTGCAGGTCCGGCCGGGCCACCGCCCACAGCACCGGGCCGCACCGCCGGGCCAGCAGCCCCGCCAACAGCAGCGCCGCCGCCGCGCCGTGCTCCAGATCCGCCCCTTCGCCGGCCGCTTCGTGCAGCGCCCCCGCCAGCAGGCCGCCGCCGGGCAGGTGCCCGTCGATCGCGGGGAGGCCGAAGCGCAGCAGGTTCGCCGCGTGCTCTGCCGGACGCCGTTCCAGCCGGGCGATGCGGGCACGCAACGTGTTCAGGGTATCGGTCCGTGCCACCACCGCTCCTTTCTCGCGCGGAACGTATAGGGAACGTAATCGCTGCTGGGAAGGCAATTCCACTGCCTGGGCGTGATGCCGCGGATAAAGCGCCGGCAAGTCAGGAAGATAGATTTGTTTCCTAACCTGACGCAGACAGCACGGGGGCTAAGCCGTCTCGCGCTCCTGCCGGCTCAGCCAGGAGTCGAGGGCCATGTGGGGCAGGGTGAGCGCGGCGAGCCCTTGAACCGTCAGCGTGAGCAGCCTGGCTGACCCGGCGCCGGGGTAGAATGGCCATAAAGCGGCGCCGATTGCGGCCGTGAGCAGCGTGACCGGCAGCGCCAGCCGGACCGCGCTGCGCGCATCTCGGACGCGCGGCGCCCGGAAAGGGTGCCGTATGACCCCGGCCACGTGGGCGGGGGCGTGCACGCACACGAAGTAGATCGCGAAAGCGGGCAAGGGCGGCAGCAGGACGAACATGACGGCCAGCACTCCTGGAAGGAGCAGCCGCCTCCGGTCCGCTTCCAGCCCCCAGGTGACCGCGACCGCCAGCCAGCCCAAGGATGCCGCCCAGAGTCCCAACGGAAGCCACGGCGGCAGCGGCACGGCAGCGACGGTTGCGAACACGGATGCGGTCGCCGCCGGGTGCGCCAGCACGGGCATCGCGATCGGCAGCCCGCCCCGCACGAACGCCTCTACCGGCCGTCCCGTTTCGGCCTCTTCCGAGCCGAAGTGCCAGACCGATGCCGCGAGGAACAACAGCAGCGTCGTGAGCGGCGCCACTTGCCAAGCCGCCAGCACGAATGCCGACAGGCTCAGGTACGGCAGCGCGAAGATCCCGAACCACAGGGCGCCGAAGCGCGGGTGCAGCACGCCCCGCGCCGCCTCGCCATCCAGCGCCCCGTGCGGGACGCCGAGCGTGATGATCGCCGCCAACGCGATGGGCCGGCTTTCCCCTGGCAGCACCGTCACCGCCAGCGCCAGAGCGCCGCCGGTGAGCAGGGCGGGGCTGGGCGACGGCACGGCGGGCCGGACCGCAGCGGAGGCGGCAGCCCGGCCCATTTGCTCAGGCCGCCGTGCGCAACGGCGCCGTCCGCGCTGCCTGCTCGGACAGGTCCCGCTCGGTGGTCTTGGCGTCCGCGGCGACGGTCATCAGCCCGTAAACCACCTTGGTCAGCACATCCAGGACCGCGATCAGCAGCACGGCCCACGCATCGCCCATGGTGCCCAAGCCATCCGGCGAAACGGCCAGGACGATCGGGTAGATGAACCACAGCACCGACAGCATGAGGCTGAAGCGGCGATAGCTGGTCCGGACGTCGTCGCGCTCGGCCGCGTTGGCCTGCACGTTGGGCACGAACAGCACGTAGTAAACGCCCAGGAACGCCACGCAGGAGATGGCGAACCAGGCCCACTTCAGCACCGGGTTTTCCGAGAGGCCGAAGAACAAGGCGGTCAGGATCATCATGACGTCCGCGAGCACCACGCCCGTGAGCGCGCCGGCCCGCTTCGGCCCGGCATGCATGGCCATCAGGGTCAGCGAGATGAGCAGCAGCGGCGTGGTGAGCGTCCAGTCGATGTAGCGCGCGAAGTAGAGGATGCGGCCCGACCCATCGGCCGTCGGCAGCCCGATCGCACCCTGTCCCGCCGCCATGGCGAAGTAGGAGCACGCGGCGATCAACGGCACGATGCCGTGCAGCACCGTCTGCATCTCCTCCGAGGGAGTGCGGCGCTTGCCCGTCGCCAGGATGGCCAGGCCGCCGATGGTCATGATCGCGGTCGTGACCCAGAGGATGGTCGGGGAGTCCATTGGTGTCCCAATCGTCTAGTTGCGAAGCGCCTAGACGGCGGCTGGCGGACTGGGTTCCCCGCTCTCGGGTAAGTGACTGCCCTGGACGGAGCCTGGGCAGCCCGCTTGAACCCAGTGGGTGCGGGGGCCACTGTGAATCCCATGGCCTACGATCCCCGCCTGCAACTGGACATGACCCCTGACGGCCGTTTCCGCGAGCCGCCGCGAGGCTTGCCGATCACCACGCGCATCATCGCCGGCGCCGTGGTGCTGGCCGTGGTGGCGGGAGGCTTGGCGATTGCCGCCCTCGCCCTGTGGGTCGCGCTGCTGCTGATCCCCCTGGCCATCCTGGCGGTGCTGGTTGCCGTCGTCACCATTCGGTTCAGGGTGTGGCAAGCCCGGCGCCGGGCCGCGTCGTCCGGTGGCGGACGCGCGGTCCGCTGGCGGTAGAGCCTGGCTGGTTCCTATGCCGGACAGCTTGTACGAGCATGACGTCCTTGCAGGGGCCGAACAGCAGGCAGGCTTGTTGAGCCGGCTGGCGTCGGAGAGCGCGTCAACCAGGCGATGGACTGGCCCAACGTGATCGAGGAACTGCGCGACGTGGGGTTGTCGGAACTGCGGTCCTGCCGAAGCCTGCTGCGCCAAGCGCTGGCCCACCTGCTCAAGCTCCATGCCAGGCCGGGCAGCCAGGCGGCGGCACACTGGCGCGGCGAGGCCGTTGGCTTCCCATCCGACGCGAGGACCGCTTCTCTCCGTCGATGCGGTAACGGATCGAGTTGGACGATCTCTACAAGGTTGTCCAGGTCCAGGTGCGGGCCGGGCGGGATGACACGGGCGAACCGCGTCCGCCGCCCGAGAGATGCTCATTTGGGCTGGACGACCTGCTTGGCGGGGACCTCGCGAAGCTGATTGGACAAGCGGGCGTCGCCGCAAGCTGAACTGGGCGTCATCGCTTCAGAAGCTGACTGTCCCGAACAGCGCCTTCAGCACCGCGTACACCAGCCCGCCGGCCAGGAAGCCCACCACCGTCCCGTTCACCCGCACGTATTGCAGGTCCGCCCCGACGCGCAGCTCGATGCGGTCCACCAAGGTCGCGGTGTCCCAGTTGGCGACCACCTCGCCGATGAACGTGGACAAGGACGCCTGCGCGGAAGGCAGCACGCCGACCACGATCACCTCCGCCGCGGCTTGCAGCCGGGCGCGAACCCCGGGGTCGGACTCAAGCAGCCCGCCGAGGTTGCCCAGCGCGCCTTCCAGGAATGCCACCGTGTGGCCGCCGGGCCGGCTCGCATCTGCTTCCAGCGTCAGCCGCAGGCGGGCCCAGACATCCCACAGCCAAGCCTGCACGGTGTCGTGCGCCACCACCTGCCGGATGGCGCGGCCGACCTCCGCCGCGCGCTCCGGGTCGCTTTCCATGCGCGCGATCTCGGCCCGCATCCAGGCGTCGAACGCGTCCCGCAGGTCCGAGCCGTCCGGCCCGATCTTGTCCAGCTCGCCGTTCAGCGTCGTCAGCACCCGGCGGGCCACCTGCGCCCCCACCGCCCAGCCAATCAGCCGGCCGCCCTGCTCGCGCACCCGCTCGGCGATCACGGCGCGCAGCTGCTCCTCCTTGGCGGTGAGCAGGACGCGGAACTGTTGCAGGATGAAGGTCAGCACGTCCTGGTGCCGCCCGCCTTCCAGCAGGCCGTGCAGTGCGCGGGCTACCACCGCGCTGGCGCCGCGCCCGCCCAGGATGCGGGGCACCAGCCGCCGGATCAGCCGCCGTGCGCGCCCGTCCTCCACCGTCGCCAGCAGGCGGGGGAGCAGTCCGGCCACCGCCTCTGCGACCGGTCGGGAAGCGCCCGGGTCGGCGAAGAAGCGGTGCAGGATGCCCGGCATGTCGATGCGCCGCAGGGTGCGGCGCAGCTCCGCCTCCGTGAACACGTGGGTGGCGACGAAGCGGCCCAGCGCCCGGCCCAGCCGCTGCTTCTGCGCCGGGATAATGGCGGTGTGCGGGATAGGCAGGCCGAGCGGGTGGCGGAACAGCGCCGTCACGGCGAACCAGTCCGCCACGCCGCCAACGAACCCGGCCTTCGCCGACGCTTGCAGCAGGTCCGTGCCCCAGCCCGGCGGCATCGCGTAGGTGCCGAGCGTCAGGGCCGCCATCAGCACCAGCAGGCCGGTCGCGAACGCCCGGTGCCGGGCCAGGGAGCGCCGGGCAAGCCGGTCAGGATCGAAGGGGAGGGAGTCCATGGGGCGCTGGTAGCACAAGCGCGTCCGGGGGCGCTTGCCAGGCCTCTTGCTGCAACGCAATATCGTGTCCCATGGACCAGACCGTGACCCCCGACAGCGCCGGGCTTATGGTGCGCGACCTGCTCTCCCTCGTGCAGCAAGCGCGTCAGCGCAGCACGACCGACCCGTTCGGCAGCCCGTTGCTCGCCGTGGCCCTGGCGATCATGCGCCGCATGGACAGCGGCACGCTGGACCTGGACATGCTGGACGCGGTCGTGCGCCACCTGCGGGACGCGGCGTTCGATGCCCGGGCCGCCCGGACCCGGACCTATCTCGGCGGCCTGGAGGACTCCGGCGCGGCCATGGCGGCCGTGGCATCGCGCCTGGTCCGCCCGGACCCGGCGGACAGCCCGGTGCCGTTCCGCACCTTCCAGGACACCGTCGAGCGGACCCGCTTCTCGGCGGTGTTCACTGCCCACCCCACCTTCTCCCTGCCGCGGGACGTGGGAGCGGCCCTGGCCCGCGCCGCGGATGGCGAGCCGGCTGCCCGCTTCGCCTCCCACCGCCCGTCCAAGCCCACGCTGACGGAGGAGTTCGATCAGGCGGTGGCCGCCATCAGCCATGGCCGCGATGCGGTCGACGCGCTGACCGAGGCCACGCTGCGCGCCGCGGCGGAAGTGTGGCCGGACCGTTGGCGCTCCCTCTCACCCCGCCCCGTGACCCTCGCATCCTGGGTCGGCTACGACACGGACGGACGCACCGACATCGGCTGGTGGGACACGCTGCGCCTGCGCCTGGTGATGAAGCGGCTGCAACTCGCCCGCATCCGCGGCCAGGTGGAGGGCGCCGCCGCGTCCCGGCTGGACGAGGCGCTGGACGCCGTGGACGCCCAGGTCGCCGCCTGTCCGGCATCGCCCGATCCGGAAGCCGTCAGCGCCTTCGCAGCCGCGCTGGTGCACGGGCGGGACGCGGCGCTGACGACGCCGGAGCCGGTGCTGCGCCTGCTGGACGCAGCGATCGCGGCGGCTGACGACCCGATGCCGCTGGTTGTCGCCCGCGCCGGCCTCGCCAGCCACGGCCTGTCGCTGGCGCACACCCACACGCGGCTGAACGCGGCGCAACTGCACAACGCGGCGCGCGTGCGGCTGGGCCTGGCCGAACCGTCCTCGGATGCCAGCCGCCGCCGGGTGCTGCTGGCCGCCATAGGCGAGGCGCTGGACGCGGTGCAGCCCGAGCCGGTGGATTTCGGCGCGCTGCTGGCCGAGCAATCCTCAGCCGCGCGGCTGATGATGACGGTGGCGCAGATGGCCAAGCACATCGACGCCGCCAGTCCCGTCCGCTTCCTGATCGCCGAAACGGAGAGCGGCTACACCCTGCTCACCGCGCTGTGGCTGGCGCGGCTGTTCGGGGTGGAGCGCCACGTCGAGATCAGCCCGCTGTTCGAAACCGCCGACGCGCTGGAAAGCGGCGCGCGGGTGGTCGCGGAAGCGCTGCGCTCGCCGCATTGGTGCGACTACCTGCGCGCCCAGGGCCGGATCTGCTTGCAGTTCGGCTATTCCGACAGCGGACGCTACGTGGGGCAGCTCGCCGCCTCCTACCTGATCGAGCGGCTGCGCCTGAAGGTGGCGGAGATGTTGGCCAAGCACGGGCTGACGGGCGTCGAGATCGTGCTGTTCGACACCGGCGGCGAGAGCATCGGCCGCGGCGCGCATCCGGGCTCGCTGGCCGACCGGCTGAAATACTACTCGCCCACCGCCAGCCGCCAGGCGTTCAGCGCCGCCGGGATCGCGGTACGGGAGGAAAGCGCGTTCCAAGGCGGCGACGGCTACCTGCTGTTCGGCACTCCGGCGCTGGCCCGCGCCACGATCGCCCGCATCGCCGAGCACGCCTTCGCCGCGATCCCCGCCGGACAGGACCCGATCTATGCGGAGCCGGACTTCGCCGCCGACTTCTTCGCCACCATCGGCAGCGGCATGCGCGAGCTGGTGGAGGATCCGGGCTATGCCGCCCTGCTGGGCACCTTCGGCCCGGCGCTGCTCGACCCCACCGGTTCGCGGCCCAGCGCCCGGCAATCCGACAGCGGCGGCCCGGCGGCGATCCGCCACCCTAGCGAGCTGCGGGCGATTCCGAACAACGCGATCCTGCAGCAGCTCGGCTGGTGCGCCAACACGCTGCAAGGGCTGGGCGCCGCGGCATCCCGCCACGAGGAGGATTTCGCTCCGCTGCTGGAAAGCAGCCCCCGGTTCCGCCGCGCGCTGGACTTCGCGGCCCATGCGCTGGCGCATTCCGACCTGGACGTGCTCCGGGCCGTGGTCGGCCTGGTGGACCCGGGCGCGTGGCTGGACCGGGTGCCGCATGCCGTCCGGCCGGGCCGCGCCGCCGCCCTGATGACCGTGGCGCGCGCCCTGGACCGGCTGGCGCTGTGGCAGCCGGTGACGGCGATGAGCCGGCGCATCCAGCTGGACTACCTGGCGCTGGCCGAAGCGTGGCCGGACGCGCCGCACATGGCGGCGGAGGAGATGCTGCTGCACGCGCTGCGCATCGCGGCGATCCAGCGCATCTGGCTGCTCGGCACGGAGATCCCCGAGTTCTCTCCCCGCCACGGCGTCACGCGGCAGGCGCTGGAGGACCGGCTGATCCGGCTGGACGTGCCCGCGTGCCTGCAACTGCTGGCCGAGATCTTCCCGACCGCCCCCGATCCGGCGGCGGCCCGCGACTACGCCGAGCCCGCGGGCCGCCGCAACACGGTGTCGTACGGGCGGGAACACGCGGCGGTGTTCGAACCGATCCGCAGGCTGTTCGCCGCGGTGCGGGAGATCGGCGCGGCGATCACCCACTCGGTGGGGGCGTTCGGGTAGGCGCCAGCGACGGTCACAGCATGGGCGGCGCATACTGGAGGCCGCCCTTGTTCCAAAAGCTGTTGAGGCCGCGCAGGATGGCCAGCGGGTCGATGCCCCGGTCGTACAGCTCACCGTAGTTGCCGACCTGCTTGACGACGTTGAACGCCCAAGCGTTGTCCAGGCGGAGCGACTTGCCGACGTTGCCGTCCGTGCCCAGCAGGCGGCGCGCCTCCGGCCTGGTCGAGGCCAGCATCCTGTCGGCGGTCCCAGCCGAGATGCCCACCTCCTCCGCCGTCAACTGCGCGAACAGCGTCCAGCGGACGGTGTCGAACCACTTGTCGTCGCCTTTGCGGACGACCGGGCCATCCGGCTCCTTGCTGATGATGCCGGGCAGCAGCAGCAGGTCTGCCGGGTCGCCCTGTTGCGAGCGGAACGCGGCCAGGCCGGACCGGTCGGTCGAATACGCGTCGCACTGGCCTGACAGGAGGGCGTTCTGGATGGTGCTGAGGTCGTCGATCAGGACCGGGGTGAACCTCAGCATGAACCCGGTCCCATCATAGAAGTTGATGCCGGCAAACAGCAGCCCGAAGTTCGACTCCCTCGTCGTCGTCCATGTGGTTTCGCGCGCGAGCAGGTCGATCTCGCCCGATTGCAGCGCGGTGAAGCGGCTCACCGCCGACACGGGAACGAACTTGACCTTCTTGGCATCCCCGAACACGGCGGCGGCGACCGCCCGGCATATGTCGGCGTCCAGGCCCAGCATCTCGCCCTTGCCGCTGAGCAGGGAGAACCCGGCAACGGTCCCGTACACGCCGCAAGCCAACTGGCCGCGGGCGCGCACGCTATCCAACGTCGCGCTTCCGCCCGGCTGCGAGGCCGGATTCTGAGCGAGGGCGGGCAAGGCGAGCAGGCAGGCGCCGATTGTCATGCCCACGCGCCGGAGAAATGACGTCAAGATGATCTCCGTGGTTTCGTTCCGGCGGGGAAGGGTAGGCTGACCCTACTTAGGCCAAAAGGCGGGCCGTCACTCAGCGCTCATGGTCAGTGTTTGGGGGGATGAAGGCCGGGTTTGCGCCATGGCCAGGCTTTCGAGCCTAAGACGGCCAGGGCGAGACGCCGACGATGTGGGCGTGCCCGCCCAGCATGAGGGCGTAGGCCGCGCACCCGGCTGCCGGCCGCCACCAGCCCATCTCGTCCAGCGCCAGCGTGTTGCGCCGTTGCAGGATGGCGGCGAACGGCAGGATGGATGTGCGCGAAGCGAACCCGTCCCATCCTCGGCTCCCGAGCGCCCGGCGGCGCTTCGCGTCGATGGAAACGGTGCCGGCGGCGGCGACGATGGCCAGCGCGGCGAAGAACGCCAGGGACGCGGCATCCCCGTTGCCAACCAGGTGGAGCGCGGCCCAGAGCGCCACGCCGACCAGGAACGGGTGCCGGGTGATGCGGACGATGCCTTGCGGAGGCTGGCCCGCCAGCGCTTCCTGCGCCACCGATGTCGGGTTGGGGGTCGTGAGGCCGATCACCACCAGCAGGAAGGCAGGCAGCATGAGGGCGATCTGGAACGGCTTCCACCATTCCAACCGGCCCCAGGTCGGGTAGTACGGCGCAGCGTTGTAGGCCGACACGAGCCAGACCATGGCGGCAACGGAAGCAACCGAGAATGCCGCGGTGTAGCCGCGCAGCCCGATGCGCGCCACCAGGCGGTTCCGCGCGGCCGTGCCGGACACGCCGAGGTGGATGCCGATGAAGGCAACGGCGGCGAGCACGAGCGAGATCATCCGGACCGGACCTGGCTACTCATCGATCAGCGCGATCGGCCGCGCCCACCCGCCCGAGCCGCGGTGGACCTTCACCGGCAGGCTCACGACCGTGAAGCCGCGCGGGGGAAGGGTGTCGAGGTTGGCCATCTTCTCGATCTGGCAGTACGGGATGGCGCTGCCGGCACGGTGGCCTTCCCAGATGATGGAGGGATCGCGGTCCCGGGCGAACCGCTCGCGGGTGAAGCAAAACGGCGCGTCCCAGCTCCATCCGTCGGTGCCGACGACGCGCACGCCCTGGCCCGTCAGGTGCAGGGTCGCGGCGCGCCCCATCCCGCAGCCGCGGTCGACGTAGTCGTCCTGGCCGTAGCGCCCCCCGGCCGCCGTGTTCACCAGCACGATGTCGCCGGGCTGCAACGCGTGCCCGATCCGGCCTAGCTCGGCGTCGATCTCGTCCGGCTGCACGACGTGGCCGTCCGGACGCCGCCGGAAATCCAGCTTCACGCCCGGGCCGATGCACCATTCCAGGGGAATGGCGTCGATCGTCGCCGAAGGGCTGCCATCGTCCATGTGGGAACGGTAATGGTACGGCGCGTCCATATGGGTCCCGTGATGGGTGCTGATGCGCGCGACCTCGACGGCCCAGCCTTCCCGGCCCGGCAGGTCGCCGGCGGTCAGGCCCGGGAACGCCGCGACCAGTTGCGCCGCGCCGGCCGCGTGGCCGAGGTAATCGATCTGCGGCAGGGTGGGCGGCGGATCGGACCGGATTCCTGCCATGAGGCTTACCGACAGGTCCACGATGCGGCGGGCCATGCGACGGCTCCCGTTGCCTCGCCTGCTCGGTCAGCTCGCGCTCAGCAGCTCCACGTCGAAGATCAGCGTGGCGCCCGGGGGGATCACGCCGCCGGCGCCGCGGCTGCCGTAGCCAAGCTCCGGCGGGATCACCAGCGTGCGCTTGCCGCCGGTGTGCATGGTGGCGACGCCCTGGTCCCACCCGGCGATGACCTGTTGCGCGCCAAGGGTGAAGCTGAACGGCTTGTTGCGGTCCCGCGAGCTGTCGAACTTGCGGCCCTGCTTGCCGTTGTCGTCCAGCCAGCCGGTGTACTGCACCGTGACGGTCTGGCCCGGCCGGGGCTGCGGCCCGGTGCCGACCACCTCGTCGTGGTACTTCAGGCCCGATGCCATGGTCGTGTAACTGTCCGGGGACGCGGCTGTTGTCATGACGATCGACAAGGCTCCGAGAAAGGGAAGGGCAAGGCGACGCATAGCGGGTCTCCAAAACGAGCGGCCCATGCCGTAGCACCGCGGGGGCAAGGCTGCCAGCGTCCGCGCCTGTCTGGGGACGCGCTGCGCCGGCCCGGAACCATGCTGCACCCGGTCGTCAGCTTCCGGGTGGAAGCACGGTCGCCTCGGTAACCAGGTGGTAGAAGCGGCCCTCGAACAGCGCCATCACCGCCTCGGTCGCCGCGTGCGACTCGGGGCGGATGGAGGATGCGAGGCACGCCTGGAGCGCCGCCGTGTCGGGGAAGTCCATCTCCAGGATCATGGCGATCGGCCGGGCATCCGCGTCCGCCGAGCGGGTCCGCTGCACGCGCACGGCCGTCACGTGGGGGAACCGGCGCCACAGCGGATAGAGTTCCTCGCGCACACGGCGGAAGAACTCCTCCTCGCGGCCGGCTTGCACCGTGCCTTCGTAGATCGCTGTTCTGGTCAGCATGCATGGCCTCCACCTGAGCTAGAAGCGCGACGGTCCGCCGTGTCCCGGAAGGAACGCGGCGGACCTGGCCGGCCGCGCTACTTGACCGCGAGTTTCGCCGACTTCTCGGCCAGCGTGCTGGCATACTCATCGGCTTTGTAGATGTCCGAAACGATGCCCTTCAGCTTCGCGACATCCTCCGTCTTGCCCAGCGCCCCGGCATAGGACGCCGCGGTGCCGAACCCGGCGAGGCCGTAGTGCGACATGCGCTGGTATTGCGAGATGATCGTGATATCCAGCAGCTCGCCATCCGTTGGCGCTTCCTGCGTCATGTGCTTCACGGCCTCGTTGACCAGGCCTTCCATGCCCTTGCAGTGTTCCTTCTCGACCGGCTCGCCGGTTTCGCCGATCAGGGACTTCAGCGTGCTGGTATGCTTCTCGATGCCCTGGACCGACTTTTCCAGCTCCGACTTGAGCTTTGGGTCATGCGCCTTGCCGGCCATCGTCCTGACGGTCTTGGCCATCTGGTCGTTCGCGGACCATAGATCCTTCATCTCGTCGGCGTAGACGTCCTTCAAGCTGCTGGGTGCTGACATGGTGTGGCCTCCGCTTGGTTGCTCCGGCGGTCAACGATGCGGAAGCCCGTGTGTTCCGGCCAGTCGTTTTGAATTGACCGCCGCGAGCAAGTACGATCCGGCGCTCAGCGCGCTGATCCAGAAGCTAGTCGGCCAGTCGGTGTAGAAGGCGAGGGTCAGGCCGAGCCACGCCTGCCCCACCGCCAACGCCGCCGAAAGCAGCACGCCCCCGATGACCCGGCCGGTCAGCAGTTGCGCCGTGGCGGCCGGCCCGACCATCAAGGTGAATACCAGCAGCACGCCGACGATCTGGGCGCATTCCGCCGTTGTCAGCGCCACGATCGCCAGGAACAGCACGCCGTACCGGCGCAGGGAAACGCCTTTGGCTTCCGCCAGCTCCGGCTGCAAGGTGGCGAACAGCAGCGGGCGCGCGATGACTGCCAGCAGCGCCAGGCAGACGGCGCCGATCCCAACCAGCGCCCAAACGGTCCCCGCGTCCACCGCCAGGACGTTGCCGAACAGCAACGCGGTCGCCTGGGTGGCGAAGGCGGTGTAGAAATGCAGGAACAGCAGCCCGAGCCCGAGCGACAGGGCCAGCACCAGCCCGATCGCGACGTCGCGCTGCGCCAAGCGGTCGCCCATCAGGCCCATGCCGATTCCAGCCGCCACCGTCAGCAGCGTCAGGCCCCAGAGCGGCGCCAGGCCGAACAGGACCGCCCCCGTGGCGCCGGTGAACCCGACATGGGACAGCGCGTGCCCGGCGAAGCTCTGCCCGCGCAGCACCAGGAAATAGCCCACCGCGCCCGACAGCACCGCGACCGCCGTGGCCGCCGCGAAGCCGTTCTGCATGAAGCCATAGTCAAGCATGCTGGCATCGCGAGTGGTGACGCCGCTCCGCATCGTGGCCGCCGGACATGACGAAGATGCGGCCGCGCACCCGCACCACCTCGATCTGCGCCCCGTACAGGCGCGAAAGCACGGGGCCGGTGATCACCTCGTCCACCGTGCCCAGCGCCGCCGCCCCGCCGCCCAGGTAGAGCACGCGGTCCAGCGCGCCCAGCAGCACGTTGATCTCGTGGGCGCTGAACAGCACGGTGATGCCGAGCTCCTCTCCCAATGCCCTCGCCAGCGCCACCACCTCCTGCTGGCGATGCGGGTCGAGGCTGATCAGCGGTTCGTCCAGCAGCAGCAGGCGTGGCCGGCCGATCAGGGCCTGGGCCAGCAGCAGGCGCTGCCGCTCGCCGCCGGACAGCTCCGTCAACGGGCGCGCGGCCAGGTGGCGGGCGCCCACCAGGTCGAGCGCGCGGTCCACCTCGGCCCGCCCGGCCTTGCCCTGTATTGGCAAGCCAAGGCGATGGCCGTTCACGGCGCTGGCCACCACGTCCCACCCGTTCAGCCGCACGGCGCCCAGGCCGGCGCGGCTTTGCGGCATGTAGCCCACGGCCGGGTTGCCGCGGGCGGCCGGGCGGCCGAGCACCTGGACGCTGCCCCGGCTGGGCCGCAGCAGGCCCAGCACCGCCCGCATCAGCGTGGTCTTGCCGGCGCCGTTGGGTCCTAGCACGCCCACGAACTCGCGCTTGCCGATCGCCAGGCTGACCCGGTCCAGCACGACCCGGCCGCCTTGCGCCAGCGTCGCATC
>CAXTLC010000005.1:31238-49110 GCA_964245075.1 uncultured Acetobacteraceae bacterium | reverse complement strand
TCGCCAGGCTGACCCGGTCCAGCACGACCCGGCCGCCTTGCGCCAGCGTCGCATCGCGGAACTCGATTGCGTTCAAGCGGGCACGTTCAAGGCGGCAGCGCGCGATCCACGGCGTCCAGCTCGGCCGTGATCCAGGCCTGGTAGGCTTGGCCCCGCGGCTCCGTCTCGGTCGCGCCCACCACGGGCACCCCTGACGCCCGGGCAAGCCGCTCCATCCGGGCGGCGATCGGATCGGACGCCTGGCTGTTGTAAACCAGCAGCTTGACCCGGTGGGTCCGCAGGTCGTCCTCGAAGGCTGCCACATCCGCGGCGGCGGGCTCGGTGTCGTTCATCACGGCGAGTTGGAACGCGGGATTGCGGACGGCCATGCCGAGCGCCTCGAACACGTAGCCGAACACCGGCTCGGTCGCGGTCACGGGCGTGCCGGCCAGGCGGCCGTGCAGCGCGGCGATCTTCGCCTGCACCGGCTGCAGCGACCGCTCGAAGCCGGCCAGGTTGCGCGCAAACCCGGCGGCGTGCGCCGGGTCGGCGACGGACAGCGCCCGGGCAAGGGCGCGGGCGAGGGCGAGCATGGTCGCCGGGTCGTACCAGATATGCGGGTTGTCGCCCGGCGCCTTGCCCGCCAGTTCGCCCGCCACGATGACCTGGCGGTCGCCGCCGGTTGTGGCCGCGAGCAGCTTCTGCGCCCACGAGTCGTAGTCCAGGCCGTTGACGACGACGATGCGCGCGGCCGACAGGCTGCGCGCGACGGAGGCGCTGGCCTCGAACAGGTGCGGGTCCTGGTCCGGATTGGTGAGGATGCTGGTCACGAGGACGTCGGCGCCGCCGATCTGCTTGGCGACATCGCCGTAGAAGTTCTCCGCCGCGACGACCGCCACGGGCTGCCGGGCCGGCTGCGGCCGGGCAGGGAGGGCTGCGAGCATCAGGAAGAGCAGCTCCGCAAGCAGCGCCTTGCGCATCGTCGAGATCCTACCGGTCAGCACCGGTTGGTATAACATAACATTAGTCGCGGACAAGCCTCACTTATCCGGTGGGGCAGGCGGCACGATCGTCCGGAGGTGGCCGGCGGCGGCGGCGGCGGCGTCCTGCTCGATGGCGCGGTAGCGTTGCACCAGCAGGAGCCCCGCCGGCGTGAGCCGGGTGCCGCCCCCGCCCGAGCCGCCCGCCGCGGTTTCCACCAGCTTCTCGCCGACGGCGCTGTTCAGCGCTTCCGTCAACTGCCATGCCCGGCGATACGACATTCCCATCGCCCGCCCGGCGGCGGAGATGGAGCCGTGCCGGGCGATCTCCTCCAGCAACGCGATCTTGCCCGGCCCGATCCGCGCGCCGCCGGCAAGGTCGATCCGGATGCTCAGCCGGTGCTCTGCCATGGGGCGGGCATCACGGCCCGGTGGTGATCAGCCCGCGCAGCCCGGCCAGCACGCCCTGCGTCAGCGCGCCCTTGGCCACCAGGTCGGGCAAGGCGGCGTAGGGGCGCTTGTCCACGATCTGCTGGGCACGCACCGGCCCCACGTTGGGCAGGATCTTCGTCATGTCGGCCGCGGTGGCGGTGTTCACGTTGGCCAGCGCGATGCGGTCCCCGATGTCCGCCAGCACGTTGGCCGGCACCGCCTTCTTGCTGACCAGTTGCTGCTTCTCGGTGTATGGCCGGTTGGCCACGATCGCCTTGGCCCGGGCAGGGCCCACGCCGGGCAGCGAATCGAGCGTGCGCTCGTCGGCCGAGTTCACGTCGATCAGGGCCGGCCCGGCGGACGCGGCCGGCGCCCGCGCCGCCGCAACGGGGGCGTGACGCGGGGCGGGGGCGGGCGCTTGTGCCAGGGCCAGCCCGGGCAAGGCCAGCACGAAAGCCAGCAGGACGGCGAACCGGATGATCATGGCGCTAAACTCCCTTGTTGGTTGTCGCCAACGAAACACGAAAACCGGCCTCAAGGCCAGCGGACCTCTGGCGGCAGGCTCATCAGGATCGCCTCCACGTTGCCGCCGGTCTTCAGGCCGAACAGCGTGCCGCGGTCGTGCAGCAGGTTGAACTCCACGTAGCGGCCCCGGCGGACCAACTGGTGCTCCCGCTCGGCCGGCGTCCACCGCGCGTCCATCCGCCGCCGGACGATGGCCGGGTAGGCATGGAGGAAGGCCAGGCCGACGTCCTGGGTGAAGGCGAAATCCGCCGCCGCGCCCTGCCGGTCGAGGTGGTCGTAGAAGATGCCGCCCAGGCCGCGCGGCTCGCCCCGGTGCGGCAGGAAGAAGTAGCGGTCGCACCAGGCCTTGAACTCGGGATAGTAGGCCGGGTCGTGCGCCTGGCAGGCGTGCTCGAACGCGGCGTGGAAGGTTGCGGCGTCTTCCCCCGCTTCCGCCGACTCGGGCGTGATGGGGGTGATGTCCCCGCCGCCGCCGAACCAGCCGCGGGTGGTGACGATCATGCGGGTGTTCATGTGCGCGGCCGGCACGCGGGGGCTTTGCGGATGGGCCACCACGCTGATGCCCCCGGCCCAGAACCTCGGGTCGTCCGCCGCCCCGGGGATCGAGCCGCGGAACTCCGGGCTGAACTCGCCGGACACGACGGAAACGTTCACGCCGACCTTCTCGAACACCCGGCCGTGCATCAGGCCGATCTCGCCGCCGCCTTCCAGCCCCGGGCGGCTCCACGGCGAGCGGGTGAAGCGGCCGGCCGGGCGGTCCCCCAGGGGAGAAGCCAAGGGAGAGGCCAGGGGAGGGGCTGGGGGAGAGGCCAGGGCGCCGCCCTCGTCCTCGATCGCTTCGAACGCGGCGCAGAGCCGGTCCCGCAGGCTGGCGAACCACGCTTCGGCTTGCGGGCGCAACTCCGCGTGTGTTGCGGGACGTGTGGTGAACTGTTCCGGTTCTTGCGCCATGGGTGAACCTTCCAATGTATCAGCCAACGAGTAACGGCGCGTGTTGCAGCGGGATACCCCGTCCCCTAGAACAGCCGCGCTCTGCTTGAGAAGGGTTGCCGCCGCATGTCCACCACCTCCCCCGCTGAGATGCGCGCCGCGCTCGGTCACGTCGGCGAACCAGTCGGCGCCCGCCGGGACTTCCTCAAGCTCGTGGCCGGCGCCGGCGCGGTGGTCGGCCTGGGCGCGATCGTTTGGCCGCTGATCGACAGCATGAACCCGGCCAGCGACATCCTGGCGCTGTCTTCCATCGAGGTCGACCTCAGCTCCATCAGCGAAGGCATGGGCATCACCACCGTCTGGCGCGGCAAGCCGATCTTCGTGCGCCACCGCACCCCGGAGGAGATCAAGACCGTCGAGGCCGTGCCGCTCAACCAGCTGATCGAGCCGGCGAGCGACCAGTCCCGCATCAAGGACGGCCACGGCCAGTGGATCGTGCTGGTCGGCATCTGCACCCATCTCGGCTGCGTCCCGCTGGGCAACAAGCCGACGGACCCGCGCGGGGAATGGGGCGGCTGGTTCTGCCCCTGCCACGGCAGCCAGTACGACGTGTCTGGCCGCGTCCGGCACGGCCCGGCGCCGGCGAACCTGCCGCTGCCGCCCTACGCCTTCGAAGGCGACACCAAGATCAAGATCGGCTGAGGAGAACATCGTGGCCGGACTGCACAAGAGCGATTTCAAAAACCCGGTGCTGAACTGGGTCGATACCCGGATGCCCATCTTCACGATGATGCAGAAGGAATACGGGACGTTCCCGACGCCGAAGAACTTCAACTACTTCTGGAACTTCGGCGCGCTGGCGATGATCAACCTGGCGATCATGATCGCCACGGGCGTGTTCCTGGCGATGAACTACACGGCCAACACCCAGCTCGCCTTCGACAGCGTCGAACGCATCATGCGGGACGTGAACTACGGCTGGCTGCTGCGCTACGTGCACGCGACCGGCGCGTCGATGTTCTTCATCGTCGTGTACATCCACATCTTCCGGGCGCTGTACTACGGGTCCTACAAGGCGCCCCGCGAGCTGCTGTTCATGCTGGGCGTGGTCATCCTGCTGCTGATGATGGCCACCGCGTTCATGGGCTACGTGTTGCCGTGGGGCCAGATGAGCTACTGGGGCGCCACCGTCATCACCAACCTGTTCTCCGCCATCCCCGTGGTCGGCGAAGGGGTCGTGACCTGGCTGTGGGGCGGCTTCTCCGTCGACAACCCGACGCTGAACCGGTTCTTCGCGCTGCACTACCTGCTGCCATTCATGATCACGGGCACCGTGTTCCTGCATATCGTGGCGCTGCACATCACCGGGTCGAACAACCCGCTGGGCATCGACGTGAAGAGCCCGCAGGACACCATCCCGTTCCACCCGTACTACACCATCAAGGACAGCGTCGGCATCTGCATCTACCTGATGGTGTTCGCATTGCTGGTGTTCTTCGCGCCGAACTACCTGGGCCACTCGGACAACTACATCCCGGCCAACCCGCTCGCGACGCCGGCCGAGATCGTGCCGGAATGGTACTTCCTGCCGTTCTACGCCATCCTGCGCGCCGTGCCGTCCAAGCTTGGCGGCGTGTCCCTGATGTTCGGCGCCATCGCGGTGCTGTTCCTGCTGCCGTGGCTTGACACCTCGCCGGTCCGCTCGGCCCGGTTCCGGCCGATCTACCGGCAACTGGTGCTGGTGCTGGTGCTATCCCTGGTGGTGCTGGGCTTCGTCGGTGCCCATCGGCCGGAAGGCATCTGGGTCGTGCTCGGCCGCGTGGCCACTGCCTACTACTTCCTGCACTTCCTGGTGCTGCTGCCCATCCTCGGGGTCGTCGAGCGGCCGTTGCCGCTGCCGGAAAGCATCAGCCGCCCGGTGTTGCGCAACAGCGGCCCCGGGTCCGGGTCCGGCGGCGGGCCACTGCCGCAGGGTGCCGCGGCCAAGCCGATGGAGAAGATGTGATGCGGCTCGCGGTTCTCTCCTTGACGGCGGCCTTGGCGCTGCCGGGCCTGGCGGCGGCGCAGTCTGCGGAGCCGGAAGCGCCGCCCAACGTGCCGTTTTCCTTCAACGGCCCGTTCGGCACCTTTGACCGGGCGTCCGAGCAGCGCGGATTGCAGGTTTGGCAGGGGGTTTGCGCCAATTGCCATTCCATGAAGGAGGCGTACTACCGAAACCTGCTTGGCATCGGTCTCACGCCCGAGCAGGTGAAGGCGTTCGCCGCCGGCATCACCGTCCCGGGGGGAACGGACGACTCCGGGCAGCCGATCGAGCGTCCGGCGCTTCCGTCTGACCATTTCCGCTCGCCATTCCCGAACGACAAGGCCGCGCGCGCGGCCAACAACGGCGCGCTTCCGCCCGATCACTCATTGATCGAGAAGGCGCGCGAGGGTGGCGCGGACTACATCTACGGCCTGATGGTCGGCTACCGCGATCCGCCGGCCGGGATGAAGATGGCGGACGGGATGAACTACAACGTGTATTTCCCGGGCCGGCAGATCGCCATGGCGCCGCCGCTGCATGACGGCGCCGTGGACTACGCCGACGGCACGCCCGCGACGGTGGACCAGATGGCGAAGGACGTTTCCACCTTCCTGACCTACATGGCCAATCCGGAGATGGAGGAGCGCAAGCGCATGGGCGTCCGCATCGTCCTGTTCCTCGCGGGGATGACGGTGGTGACCTATGCCGTGAAGCGGAAAATCTGGGCTGACGTCCACTGAGCGGCACGCAGGCCGTGCAACCGGTGATCGGCATCATCGGCGGCTCGGGCCTCTACGACATCGACGGGCTGGAAGACAAGGAATGGCGGCACGTTCCCACGCCGTGGGGCGAGCCGTCCGATCATCTGCTGTTCGGCTGGTTGGCCGGGGTGCAGTGCGTGTTCCTGCCCCGCCACGGCCGGGGGCACCGCCTGTCGCCCAGCCACCTAAACTACCGCGCGAACATCGACGCGCTGAAACGGTCCGGCGTCACGGACGTGTTGTCGCTGTCGGCGGTGGGCAGCCTGCGGGAGGATTACCCGCCCGGCCACTTCGTGATCGTGGACCAGTTCATCGATCGCAGCTTCGCGCGGGAGAAGAGCTTCTTCGGCCAGGGTTGCGTGGCCCACGTCAGCGTCGCCCATCCCGTCTGCCCCCGCATCGGCGATGCCGCACTCGCGGCGGCGCAGTCGCTCGGCCTGCCGATCAGCCGCGGCGGCAGCTATCTCGTGATGGAAGGGCCGCAGTTCTCCACCAGGGCGGAAAGCGAGCTGTATCGGAGCTGGGGTTGCAGCGTGATCGGCATGACCAACATGCCGGAAGCCAAGCTCGCCCGGGAAGCGGAGCTTTGCTACGCTTCCATCGCCATGGTGACCGACTTCGACTGCTGGCACCCTGACCATGGGCATGTCACGGTCGAGCAGGTGACGAAGGTGATGGCGAGCAACGCCGACAAGGCGCGCGCCCTGGTCCACTCGCTGGTCCCGGTGCTTGGAGCGCCTCGGGGTCCTTGCCCGGCGGGCTGCGACAGGGCGCTGGATTTCGCTATCGTCACCGCGGCGCACGCGCGGGACCCGGCGCTGATGGAGAAGCTCGACGCGGTAGCGGGCCGGGTGCTCGCGTGACCCGGCCCGCCAAGGGATTGGCTAGATCCTGCCGAGCACCAGCAGGACGACGAGGATGAGCACGATCAGGCCGATGCCGCCGGTCGGGCCGTAGCCCCAACCCGCGTTATAGCCGTATCCGCCGCCTCCGAGCAGCAAGATGATGAGAATGATGACGATGATAGTACCCACGCCTGACACCCCTTCCGGTGTTGGTTGCGGTACGGAAACGCATCATCCCGCAAGGGGTTCTCACGCGACCGTGCGCAATGGGTGAGATTGTCAATTTGCGCAGGGCGCGCAAGGCCAAGGTGCGTGAGGAGGAGGCGGAAGCTGCCGCGGCCAACCGCGCCCGGCATGGCCGCACGGTTGCCGAGCGCCAGAAGGAACGGCTGGAACGCGAGCAGGCCGCCCGCCGGCTGGATGGGGCCAAGCAGGATGGCGGCTAGAGCTTTTCCGACCGAAGTGCGTCGCAAGAAAGCCCTAACTCATTGTTTTCACAAGCACCTTTGCCGGGCGGCTGACCGCGGGCGGTCGAATGATGCCGTAGGCCGCCGTGACGGGTTCAATATGCGTGCGGCTACCCGGCGCTGTCAGCCGCGATCACGATGTCCAGCGCCCGGCGCAGCATCGTCATCGTCGCTTCCGGCGTCATGAACCCGGCATGCGCCGTCAGCGTCACGTTCGGCAGGCCGAGCAGCGGATCGTCCGGGGAAGGCGGCTCGGGGGAGAACACGTCCAAGGCGGCGTGGCTGACGTGCCCGGACGCGAGGAGCCGCGCCAGCGCCGCGTTGTCCACGATGTCCGCGCGGGCCGTGTTGACGAAGATCACGCCGGGCTTGGTGCGTGCCAACCTCGCGGCGTCCAGGAAGCCGCGCGTGGCCTCGGTCAGCGCCAGGGTCAGGCACAGCACGTCCGAGCGCGTCAGCACCTCGTCCAGCGTGGCGCCCGCGCCGGCAACGGGAGTGCGGTTCCAGGCCAGCACCGCCATGCCGAGTCCGCCCGCCATGCGCGCCACCTCGCGCCCGATGCCGCCCAGGCCGATGATGCCCAGCGTGCGGCCCAGCAACTGCACGCCGGGGATCTGCCGCCACTGCCCGGCCCGCACTTCCCGGTCCATCCGCGCGACGCTGCGGGCGGCGGCGAGGACGAGCGCGAGCGTGTGCTCGGCCACGGCCGTGTCGCCGTAGCCCTTGATCGTATGCACGGCGACGCCGCAGCGCTCGGCGGCTGACAGGTCGATGAACGA
Source organism: uncultured Acetobacteraceae bacterium (assembly GCA_964245075.1). Classification (GTDB taxonomy): domain Bacteria; phylum Pseudomonadota; class Alphaproteobacteria; order Acetobacterales; family Acetobacteraceae; genus LMUY01. The sequence goes on along the minus strand of CAXTLC010000005.1, from coordinate 41,389 downwards.
GGACGCGCCGGTGCCGAGGAACACGATCCGCCTCAGCCCGGTGCAGCGCGCCAGGGTGGCGGCGTCGAAGTAGCTGTGGTCGTCGATGCAGGTGTCATGGCCGGCGAGCAGGGCAGGGATGTCCGCCGGCTGGCCGGGCGACATGTTGACGCTGACCGCCGGGTCACCCGGATGCTGCACGCCGTGCCAGAGCGGCAGCATGTCATCCGTGCAGTCGAGGAAGATCGCCGTCATCGCGTTCTAGCCGAACCTGGCCATCGCGAAGCCTGCTTGCGCCACCATGCCCGGCTCCACCGCCATCGCCGCCAGTTGCTCGCCCAGCGCGGGGGAGTGCTTGAAGCCGTGCCCGGAACAGGCTGAAGCCGCGAGCACCGACCCGTTCTCCCAGAGCCGGTCCACGATGAAGCCGGCGTCCGGCGTGACCGTGTAGAGGCAGGTGGCCGCCTTCACGAGCCGGTTCGTCACCCCGCGCAGCCGGCCGGCGACGTGGCGGTCGAACATGGCGCGGGCTTCCTTCGCCGGCACGGCGCGGTCAACCTTGTCCGGGTCCACGTGCCCGGCGTAGCGCTCGGTGGCGACCTTGACGCCGGCGGCGCCGGGCAGGATGGGGAAGCCGTATAGGTAATCCTCCTCGCCCATGCCGTGCATCCAGATGAAGGGAGGGCAACGCGCCGGGTCGTACAGCGCCGGCTCGTCCGTCTCGAACCACAGGATGGCTTGCCGGTGCACCTGTGTCCGCTGCGGCATCGCGCCGCCGGCCAGGCCCGGCAGCCATGCGCCCGCCGCCAGCACGGCCCGGCCCGCCTCGATGCGGCCGCGGTCCGTCACCACGGCGACGCCGCTGCCGCACGGTTCGACCGCCAGCACCGTCTCGCCGGTCCGCACGGCGGCGCCCTCCTCGCGGGCCAGGCGAAGCTGCAACGCCACGGCGCGCTCGGGGAACAGGATGCCGGCGCTGGGCTCGAAGAAGGCGTGCTCAGGGTCCCGCACCTGGAACTGCGGGTACCGGTGCCGGACCTCCGCGCTGCCCAGCATCTCGTGCGCGATGGCGTGCGCGTCGGCGATGGCCCGGGTGCTGCCGAGGAAGCCTGGCTGGCCGTGGCTGGGGCTGCCGTCGCCCTCGCCGATGATCAGCAGGCCCGTTTGCAGGAACAGCGTCTCGCCCGTTTCCGCTTCCAGCTCGCGCCAGATCTCGTGCGAGCGGCGCACCAGCGGCACGTAGGACGGGCCTTCGGCGACGGCGAGGCGGGTGATCCGGCTCTCGCCGTGGGTGGAGCCATGGTCGTGCGGCGGGTCCCACCGGTCGATGCCGATCGCGCGCACGCCGCGCCGCGCCAGCCGGTGCAGGGTGGCGCTGCCCACGGCGCCCAGCCCGATCACCACCACGTCCGCGGTGGCGCTCACCGCCGCGGTCCCATCCGTGCCGTCCGGGTTGTGGTCATGTCGCGATTGTAAGGGGCGGCGGGGAGGGCGCAAGGCCTTTCCGGGGCTGGCACGCCGCGTGCACAATCCCCGGGCAACTGCCGCGAAGGACGCACGCATGGCCAATCCGTTCCATCTCGCTTGGTTCCTTCAAGGCTCCAGCATCCAGGCCTGGGGCGAGCAGTGGAGCGGCAACATCAGCGAGGAGTGGATGTCGGCGGAGACGTTCCTCGACCTGGCGCGCGCCATCGAGCGCGCCTGCTTCGACTACCTGCTGATCGAGGACTCCATCTATGTCGGGCAGAACTGGCAGGACTCGCGTGACATGTTCCTGAAGAACGGCATGTCCGTCCCGCGGCAGGAACCCTCCGTGGTCGCGTCCCTGATGATGGCGGCCACCTCCCGCCTGGGCATCGTGCCGACGCTGTCCACCTTCGCCTACCATCCCTACCTGACGGCGCGCATCGTCGGCACCCTGGACCAGGTGTCCGGCGGCCGGGCGGGCTGGAACATGGTCACCGGCAGCTCGGACTACTCGGGGCAGAATTTCGGCCTGGACCGGCTGCCGGAGCACGACACCCGCTACGACATGGCCGCCGAGTACATCGACGTGGTGACCAAGCTGTGGGACTCGTGGGAGCCGGGGGCGATCGTGGCTGATCACGACAGCGGCGTGCTGATCGACCCCGCGAAGGTCCACACCATAGATTTCAAGGGCGACTACTACAGCAGCCGCGGGCCGCTGAACTCCGGCCCCTGCCCGCAAGGCCGCCCGGTCATCGCGCAGGCGGGCGGTTCGGCGAAAGGCCGGGCGATCGCCGCGCAGTACGCCGACACCATCGTGGCGCACCCGAAGGGCCTGGACGCGATGCGGGACTACCGGGACGACGTGCGCGCCCGCGCCGCGGCGGCCGGGCGGGACCCGGACAGCTGCAAGGTACTGTTCATGGCCACGCCCGTGCTGGCCAACACGGACGAGGAAGCGCAGGCCCGCGCCGCCCAGCGCGGCGTCGCCTCCACCGCGGAGGTGCAGCGCCGCCTCGCGCAGATGGGCTGGACCACCAACATCGACTTCTCCGGCTATGACCTGGACGCGCCGGTGGGCGAGCTGACCACCAACGGCCACCAGTCCAGCCTGGCCAACTTCATGAAGAAGGCGGGCGGGCGCACGCTGCGGGAGGCGATCCTTTCCTACACCAGCCATGGCGGCTGCGTGGACCTGGTCGGCACGCCGGACACGGTGGCGGCGCAGATGGACGAGGCGATGCAGGAAGTGGGCGGCGACGGCTGGCTGCTGGTGCTGCCGAACGTCAGCCGCAAGACGGTGGCGGAGATCACCGACGGCTTGGTGCCGGCATTGCAGCGGCGCGGCCTGGTGCGGCGCAGCTACGCCCACAAGCAGTTCCGCGACAACCTGCTGGACTTCTGAGCGTGGACCGGATGGTCGGGCAGCCGCTCCGCCGGCGGGAGGACGGGCGGTTCCTGACCGGACGCGGCCGTTACATCGCCGACATCCCGGCGCCGGGCGCACTGCACCTGCACATGGTCCGCTCGCCGCACGCCCACGCCCGGCTTCGGTGGATCGGCACGGCCGCCGCGCGTGCCGCGCCCGGCGTGGCCGGCGTGTTCACCGCGGCGGACCTGGCCGGGCTGGGGCCGATCCCGTGCACGGCGGCCGTTGCCACGGACGGCCCGATGCATGTGCCCGCCCGCCACGCGCTGGCGGGCAGCCGGGTGCGCCACGTGGGCGAGCCGGTCGCCTTCGCGCTGGCCGACACCCCCTACCGCGCGCAGGACGCGGCCGAGCTGGTGGACGTGGAGTACGATCCGCTGCCCGCCGTGGTGGACGCGGAGGCCGCCCTGCTGCCCGGCGCGCCGCTGCTGTGGGAGGAAGCGCCGGGCAACCTGGCGTTCCGCTTCCGCAAGGGAGACGCGGCGGCGGTTGCGACGGGGTTCGCCGGGGCGGCGCACGTGGCGGCGCTCCGCCTGGTCAACAACCGGGTGATCGTGGCGCCGCTGGAGCATCGCGGCGCGCTGGGCACGTTCGCGGACGGGGTGTTCACCTTGTTGCTGAGCGGGCAGGGCGTGCACGGCATCCGGCGGGACCTGGCGGGCGTGCTGGGCGTGCCGGATGAGCAGGTGGACGTCGCCTGCCCGGACGTGGGCGGCGGCTTCGGGGTGAAGAACCCGCTGTATCCCGAGTACATCGCCGTGCTGTGGGCCACCCGGCGGTTCGGCCGCCCCGTACGCTGGCTGTCCGGCCACGGGGAGGATTTCATCTCCACCGCGCACGGCCGCGACAACCTGACGCACGCGCGGCTGGCGTTGGACGCGGCCGGGCGCTTCCTGGCCTTGGAGGTGGAAACGGTCGCCAACCTCGGCGCCGGCATGTCCACCGGCGGGCCGGGCAGTTCCACCAACGCGCCGGGCAACGCCATGGGGGGCGGCTACGACATCCCGGCGGTCTGCATGTCCGTACGGGGCGCCTTCACCAACACGGTGCCGGTGGACGCGTACCGCGGCGCCGGCAAGCCGGAAGCCAACTACCTGCTGGAGCGGCTGATCGACGAGGCCGCCCGCATCACGGGCATAGGCCGGGTGGAGCTGCGCCGCCGCAACCTGCTGCACCGCTTCCCGCACCGCACGCCGATGGCCACCACCATCGACGGCGGGCGCTTCGCCGCCAACATCGGCCCGGCGCTGGCGGCGGCGGACGCCGCCGGCTTTCCCGCCCGCAGGGCCGCCGCCGCGGCCGCGGGCCGGCTGCGCGGGCTGGGAATCGCGTGCTTCCTGGAAACCGCGCGCGGTGCGCCCAACGAAGGCGCCGAGATCCGTTTCCGGGCGGACGGAACCGTGTCGCTGCACCTCGGCACGCAATCCAACGGGCAGGGGCACGAGACCAGCTTTCCGCAGATCGCCGCCGACCGCCTGGGCCTGCCGGTGGAGGCGTTCGCGTTCGTGCAGGCGGATACCCGGCTGGTGCGGGACGGCAATGGCCATGGTGGCGCGCGCTCGCTGCACATGGGCGGCTCGGCGCTGGTGGACGCGGTGGCCCTGGTGCTGGGCAAGGGCCGCCCTGTCGCGGCCCGGCTGTTGCAGGCGCAGGCGGAGGATGTGGCCTTCGCCGCCGGGCGGTTCAGCGCGGGGAAGCGCAGCGTGGGATTGCTGGAGGTGGCCCGCGCCGCCGCGGCGGACGGCGCGGCGCTCGACAGCTACCATTGGACGCTGCTGGACCGCATCACCTTCCCCAACGGCTGCCACGTGGCGGAAGTGGAGGTGGACCGCGACACCGGGGTGGTCAGCCTGTTGCGCTACCAGGCCGCCGACGATTTCGGCACGGCGATCAACCCGCTGCTCCTGGAAGGCCAGGTGCAGGGCGGGCTGGCGCAGGGCATCGGGCAGGCCTTGACGGAGCACGCGGCGTACGACGCCGCCAGCGGGCAGTTGGCGAGCGGCTCCTTCATGGACTACGCGCTGCCGCGGGCGGCCGACCTGCCGTGGCTGGACGTCCAGTTGCTGGGGGAGCCGACGGCGGCCAATCCGCTGGGCGTGAAGGGCGCCGGGCAGGCGGGGGCGATCGCCGCGCCCCCAACGGTGGTGGCGGCCGTGCTGGACGCGCTGGCGCCGCTGGGGGTGACGCACCTTGACATGCCGCTCACCCCGCTGCGGGTTTGGGAGGCGATGCGCGCCGCGTGAGGCGCACCATTTATCCTACCATCAATCACGGTTGGGCATCCGCTTTGGTCCGGTCCTGCCTCACGCTCGTCCTCGGCTGGCAGGCGGCAGCGCCCGCTCGCGCGCGCGACGTGCCCGGCTTCGGCACCGTGTCCTTTCCGAACTCTTGCGCGCCCCCGGTGCAGGCTGACTTCGAGACCGCGATCGCCCGCCTGCACGATTTCGACGGACCGGAGGACGCCTTCCTGGCCGTCGCCGCCGCCGACCCGCATTGCGCGGCCGCGTGGTGAGGCGCGGCGATGACGGTCCGCGGCAACCCGCTGGCGGGCGCACCCGATCGTGCGGCGCTCCGAACCGGACAGGGCTACGTGGCCAAGGCGCTCGCGGCCGGCCCGGCGTCCCCGCGCGAGGCGGGCCTGATCGCGGCGATGCGGACCTACTGCCGCGATCCGGGCGAGGACCACGCGCAGCGCACCCGCGCCTACGAGGCCGCAATGCGCCAACTGGCCAGCGCCTATCCCGATGACGTGGAGGTGCAGAGCTTCGCGGCGCTCGCGATCCTGGAGGCGGTCGATCTCACCGACACGACCTATGCCCGCCAGCTTGAAGCAGGACGCATCCTCGAACGCCTGTGGGCGGAGCACCCCAGCCACCCGGGGGCGCCCCACTACCTGATCCACGCCTACGACTACCCGCCCCTGGCCGCCCGCGCGCTGCCCGCCGCCCGGGCCTACGCCGGCATCGCGCCTGCCGCCATGCACGCCCAGCACATGCCGTCGCACATCTACTCGATGCTGGGACTCTGGCAGGACTCGATCGCGGCGAACCGCGCCGCCGCCTCCGTCCACGCGCACGGCGCCGGCCACACGACGGCCTGGCTGGACGCGGCCGACCCGCACGGGATGGACTTCATCGCCTGCGCGCACCTTCAGCTCGGCGAGGACGGGGCGGTGGCGGACGCGCTGGCCATGGCCGGCCCGTCCAACGAGCGCACGTTGGTGGCGGCGCGCTACCTGCTCGAGCGGGAAGACTGGGCGGATGCCGCCGACATGCCGACCGAGGTGCAATCGCCCTTTCAGGAATTGACGGTGCGCTTCGTGCGTGCGCTCGGCGCCGCGCGCTCCGGCCAGCAAGGCGCGGCGCGGGACGAGGTGGCGGCGCTGCGCAGCCTGCGCGAACCGGTCTCGCAGGGCGAGGGCGCCTACTGGGCCGGGCTCGTTGACGTGTACGCCGGGGCGGCCGACGCCTGGGCCGCGTACGCGGCCGGCGACGTGGACGGGGCGCTGCGCCTGATGCGCGACGCGGCGGCGCTGGATGACGGGCGCGAGAAGCACATCCTGCTGGAAAACAAGCTCCTGCCGATACGCGAGCTGTATGGCGATCTCCTGCTCCAAGCCGGGCGGCCGGAAGAGGCGCAGGCTGCCTTCGGAGCCAGCCTGCATTTGGCGCCGAACCGCTTGCACAGTTTTCTCGGCGCAGCGCGCGCCGCCCGCGCCTTGGGGCAGGACGGGGAAGCGCGGCGGCGCTACGCCCAGGCGGCGGCCTTGGCCGTCGACGCCTCGCCCGGACGGCCGGAGATCGAGGAAGCGCGGCAGTTCTCGGCAGCGCAGCCTTGATCCGTCGTGGTCAGGACCGGCTATCCTGAGAGCGCCCGCATCGCCGCATCAGGCTCCCGTTCCACGATCCGCAACAAGGACCGGACAGCCGGGTCCATGCCGGTTCGCAACTGCTCCCAATTGCGCACGGTCGCGACAGGCACGCCGATCGCGGCGGCAAACGTTTCCTGCGTCATGTGGAGTTTCGCCCGAATCGTGCGCACGTCCGGCGCCGGACGGAATGGGGGAAACTGTGCGTCGGGGTCCTCGCCATCCTCAATCTGATGACAACGGATGTCCGCCTCAGTTGTCGCAGCGATCTTAGCGCGATCCACCGTCGGGCGGCTTGCCCTGATCTCCTCAAGCGTCATCGGCTTGCGCGCCATCGCGTCCGCTCCTTCCTGTTCGCTACCCGGGCGGAAACGATCCGGCGCACGTCGCCACGGTCGGTGAAGACGACATGGAGCACCAGACCGTCTGCCTCTCCGATCGCCCGTACACGGGCTTCGCCATAATCCTGCCGGTTGTCCGGTCACTCGATCGTGCCGCCTTCAAAAATCAACGAGGCGAAATCGAAGCCAAACCCACGCTCCCGCTGGTTCCTTGCATCCTTCACTGAGTCCCAGTCGAAACGCACGCCCCAATACTACGCTTCTAGCGTAGAAAGCCGCAAGCGAAACCGATCCTCAACGGCACCGCCAAGCCAGCACGCTCGATCACAGCACCCGGGACAGGAAATCCTGCGTCCGCCGTTCCTTCGGCGCCGCCAGCACGCTGCGCGGCGGCCCGCGTTCCACCACCGCGCCGTCCGCCATGAACGCCAGCTCGTCGCCCACTTCCCGCGCGAAGGCCAGCTCGTGCGTCACCACCACCATCGTCATGCCGGAGCGCGCCAGGTCCTGCATCACCGCCAGCACCTCGCCCACCAGCTCCGGGTCCAGTGCCGAGGTCGGCTCGTCGAACAGCATCAATTGAGGGTCCATCGCCAAGGCCCGCGCGATGGCCACCCGCTGTTGCTCGCCGCCAGAAAGCTGCGCCGGGAACTGGGCGTGCTTGGCAGCCAGGCCCACGCGGTCCAGCAGCGCCATGCCGCGCGCGCGGGCGTCGGCCGGACGGATGCGCTTCACCTGCACCGGCGCTTCGGTGATGTTACCCAGCGCGGTCATGTGCGGGAACAGGTTGAACTGCTGGAACACCATGCCGACGCGCTGCCGCATCCGGGCCACCTGCCGCTCCGGCAGCTCGTGCAGCACGCCAGCCCGTTCGCGGTAGCCGACCAGCTCGCCATCCACCCAGATGCGCCCGCCATCGATGCGTTCGAGGTGGTTGATGCAGGACAGCAGCGTGCTCTTGCCGGAGCCGGACGGGCCGATGATGCACATCACGCTGCCGGGCGCCACGTCCAGGTCCACCCCGCGCAGCACCTCCCGCGCGCCGTAGCGCTTCACCAGCCCGCGGATGCGCACCATGCTTTCAGGCTGGGAACTCATCGCTGGCGGTAGCGGCGTTCGAGGGAATGCTGCGCCACGGACAGCACCGACACGACGGCCAGGTACCACAAGGAGGCCACGATCAGCAGCGGGATCGTCTCGTAGGTGCGGGCATAGATGAGCTGCGCGGTGTAGAGCAGCTCGGCCAGCGCGAGCACGCTGACCAGCGACGTGTTCTTCACCATGGAGATCACCTCGTTGCCCACTGGCGGGATGATCACCCGCATCGCCTGCGGAAACACGATGCGCCGGAAGATCGTCAGGGGGCGCATGCCGAGCGCCAGCGCCGCCCTGGTCTGCCCGCTCGGGACGGAAGCGATGCCGGCCCGGATGACCTCCGCGGTGTAGGCGGCCTGCGCCAGGCCCAGCCCGGCCAGGGCGGCGAACATGGGCGTGATCAGCGCGTTGGCGTTGGCGCTGAACAGCTCCGGCCCCCACGGCACCCGCAGCACGACCCGCGGGTAGAGCGCGCCGAAATTGTACCAGAAGATCAGCTGCACCAGCGTGGGCACGCTGCGGAACACCCAGATATACGCCCAGCTCGAGACGGACAGCAGCCGGTTGGGAGACAGCCGCATGACCGCCAGCAGCGTTCCCAGCAGCAGGCCGATCGCCATCGCCGCGACCGTCAGCTCCAGCGTGCGGCCAAGCCCGGCCAGGATCTGCGGGTCGAACAGGTAGCGGCCCACGACCGGCCACTCGAACGCCGGGTTGCCGGCGACGCTCCACCCGGCCAGCCCGAGCAGCAGCAGGACGGCGGCGCTGGCCACCCATCTCCCGGGGTGGCGGAGCGGGACGACGCGGTGCGGCGCGGACGCGGCACCCCCGCCACCGTCCATCAGCCGGGCGTGCCGCTCGGGTTCAGCGGCGCTTGCTTGACCGCGTCCTCCGCCAAGCCCCACTTCGCCACGATCCTCGCGTAGGTTCCGTCATCCATGATGTGCTGGATCGCGGCTTGCAGCGGCGCCGCCATGGCCGAGCCCTTGGGCAGCGCCACGCCGAGGTAGCTCGGGTCGGTGTAGTGGCCCACCACCTTGGTGCGGCCGTGGGATTGCGCCACGAAGTAGCTGATCGCGGTCGAGCCCAGCCAGTACAGGTCCACCCGGCGGCTCATCAGCGCTTCCGCCGCGCCGTTGCCGTCGCTGAACGCCAGGGCGTTGATCGGCTTCTTGCCCGCTGCCTCGCATTGCGGGTTCTGCCCGGCGGCGAACACCATCTCGCGGGAGCCGCGGGTGGTCCCCACGGTCAGCCCGCACAGATCGGCCAGCGTGTCCACCTTGAGGGAACTGTCCGCCAGCGCGGCGAACAGCTCGCTGCCGATCAGCGTGCCGATCATGTCGATCGCTTTGATCCGCGGCTCGGTGATGCCCATCTGGCCCACCGCGCCGTCGAACCGGTGCGCCTGCAAGCCGGGGATCAGCGTGTCGAACGTAGCCGGGCGGATGTCCAGCGCCAGCCCGAGCGATTGCGTGGCGGCGCGCACGATGTCGATCTCCCAGCCCGCCACCTCGCCCTGCGCGTCCCTGAAATCATCGGGCGGCGAGCCGAGCGCCACGGCCAGGGTGAAGGTCCTGGTGTCGGGGGGCAGCAGCTTGACCAGGTCGGGCTGCGGCGTTTCGGCCGGAACCTGCGCGATCGCCGGGTTTGCCAGCATGGCGACGGCGAGCCCGGCGGCGAGGCGGAAGCGGCGTGTCATATCGGTTCCTCATGGCCGGGCCGGGTGCGGTGGCTGCCGTGGGCGGGGCGGAGGAGGCCGAGGCTGCCGCGCAGGGTGTGGTCCCCGGCATACTCGGTCTGGAACAGCCCGCGCCGCTGCAACTCGGGCACCAGCCAGTCGAATGCCTCGTGCGCGGGCGCGGGCATGAAGGCGGGCATGATGTTGAACCCGTCGCAGGCCCCGCCGGTGAACCAATCCTCCATCAGGTCCGCCACGTCGGACGGCGTGCCCACCGCCACGTTGTGGCCGGAC
>CAXTLC010000005.1:8325-31138 GCA_964245075.1 uncultured Acetobacteraceae bacterium | reverse complement strand
CTCCATCAGGTCCGCCACGTCGGACGGCGTGCCCACCGCCACGTTGTGGCCGGACGCGCCGGCCATGATCTCCCACAGCTTGCGGATCGTCATGCCCTCCTGCCGCCCGAGCTGCGCCAGCTTCTCGTGCGCGCTCTTGATGGCGTTGCGCACTGGCAGCGGCGGCGGCAGGGGCGCGTCCGGATCGTGGCCGGACAGGTCCCCGTACGTGTCCGCCAGCATCGGCAGCCCGAGCCGCGCGTGCACCAGGGATTGCAACTGGCCGTAGCGGTCCTGCGCTTCCCCGCGCGTGCGGCCCATGACGGGCAGGATGCCGGGCATCACCAGCATGGACCCCGGCGCCCGCCCCGCCGCCGCGCCATGCGCCTTCACGCTGCGGTAGAAGTCCTGCGCGTCCGCCTTGGTCTTCTGCGCGGTGTAGATCAGGTCGGCGATGCGCGCGCCCAGATCCTGGCCCGGCCCGGACGACCCGGCCTGCGCGATCACCGGGTAGCCCTGCACCGGGCGCGCCACGTTGAGCGGGCCTTTCACCGCGAAGCTTTCGCCCCGGTGGCTGGGGGTGTGCAGCTTGGCCGGATCGAAGTAGCGCCCGCTGGCCTGGTCGCGGATGAAGGCGTCGTCCTCCCAACTGTCCCACAGGGCGAACACCGCGTCCACGAACTCCTCTGCCCGGCGGTAGCGCAGGCCGTGCTCCATGTGCGCTTCGCGGCCGAAGTTGAACGCTTCCTGCTCGCTCCAGGAGGTGACGACGTTCCAGCCCACGCGGCCCTCGCTGATGTGGTCGAGCGAGGCGAACTTGCGGGCGATGTGGTACGGCTCGTTGTAGGTGGTGGAGGCGCTGGCGAGGAAGCCGATCCGTTCCGTGACCGCGGCCAGCGCGCCGATCAGGGTCAGCGGCTCGAACACGTCGATGCGGGCGTTGTAGCTGAGCTCGTCGTCGTCGCGGGCGGAATGGCGTACCGCGATGCCGTCGGCCCAGAACATGAAATGGATGCAGGCCCGTTCCGCCGCCTGCGCCATGCGCTTCCACAGCCGGATGTCGAGCGCGGCGTCCACCTGCGCGCCGGGCATCCGCCACCCGGCGGCGTGGGCGCCGTTGGCGACGATGTTCAGCCCGAGCTTCATCTGCCGCGGCGAAGGCAAGGGCGGTTTCTCCGATGGGAACGGCCCATGTAGGGGAATGCTTTTGTGGAGGTCAAACGGGGAGCCCGTACCCGTCCGCAACTCCCTCTCCTTTTGGAAGAAGGCTCCCTCACTCCCCGAAGGGAGGAGGTTTCAGCGTTCCCACCGGCTGGCGTAAGGCGGCAGCCCGAGGTTCTCCCGCAACGTGGCGCCTTCGTACTCCGTGCGGAAGCGGCCGCGGCGTTGCAGCTCCGGCACCACGCTGGCCACGAAATCGTCGATCCCGCCCGGCAGGTGCGTGGGCGTGATGTTGAAGCCGTCGGCGGCGCCGGTGTCCACCCACTCCTCCATCACGTCGGCGATCTGCCCGGCCGTGCCCACCAGGCGGAAACCCTCGCCGACCGCGTACTCGCCGTACATCTGCCGGATCGACAGGCCTTCCCGCTTGGACCGCTCCCACCAGCCATAGGCCAGGCTGCGCACCTTGGCCCCGGTCGGCTCCGGCACCGGGCCGTCCAGGTCGTACCCGGACAGATCGCCCATCAGCCCGTAGATGCGCGCGAGGCCGGCCAGCGGGTCGATCAGCGCCTGCAACTGCGCCAGCTTGGCCTGCGCCTCGGCTTCGGTGCCGCCGACGACGGGCACCAGGGCGGGCATGATCTTCAGGTGCTCCGGGTTGCGCCGGTACCGGGCCATGCGCCCCTTCACGGAGGCGTAGTACTCCTTCGCTGGCCCGTAGCCGTTGCTCGACGCGTACACCACGTCCGCGTCCGCCGCGGCGATCTCCTGGCCCATGGCGTTGGCGCCGGCCTGCACCAGCAGCGGGCGGCCTTGCGGCGTCGGCCGCACGCTCAAGGGGCCGCGGACCTGGAAGTGCTGCCCCTTGTGGTGCAGCACGTGGAGCTTCGCCGGGTCGTAGAACTGCCCGCTCGCCTTGTCGTGGACGAACGCGTCCGCTTCCCAGCTATCCCATAGCCCGGTCACCACATCCACGAACTCCCGCGCGCGCTCGTAGCGGGTGTCGTAGTCGAGGTGGCTTTCCCGGCTGAAGTTCCACGCTTCCTGCTCGGACCAGGAGGTGACGATGTTCCACCCCGCCCGGCCGCCGCTGATGTGGTCGAGCGAGGCGAACTTGCGGGCGACGTGGTATGGCTCGTTGTAGGTGGTGGAGGCGGTGCACACCAGGCCGATGTGCTGCGTCATCGGCGCCAGTGCCGAGAGCAAGGTCAGCGGCTCCAGTTCCACGTTGCGGTTGGAATGGCTGAGCGAGCCGGGCGGGTTGTCGTTGACCCGCACGCCGATGCCGTCGGCGAAGAACACCATGTCGAACCGGCCGCGCTCCGCCTGCTGGGCGCAATGGAGGAAGTGGCGGTAATCCGACGAGCCGCCCGCCGGCACGTCCGGATGACGCCACGCGGCGTCGTGGTAGCCGAGGTAGCGCATCGACAGGCCGAGCTTCATCTGGCGCTTCGTCAAATCATGGAACTCCTTCGATGGGCCATCTTACCGCTGCGGCCCCGCATCGCCAGATCATGGCTGTGTCCGGTGCGGTCCATGGAGGTTCGACGGTGCCACGGTTTCAGGGCAAGCCCCCCGGCAGCGGCGCCGGCGAGATGTCCCCGCGCACGGAGCGGTTGCGCCCGCACGTCGCATTGCTGCCGGCGCAGGTCGCCCACGCCCGCCGAATGCGCCGCGCCGGGCATGAGCCGGAGCAGATCGCCGAGGCCCTGTGCGCCGGGCTGGAGGAGGTCGAGAAGGCGCTGATGCAGATGCGCTCGCCCCGGCCGGAAACCACCCGTGGCACGCTGAACGTGACGCTCGCCGCGCACAAGGTGTTCCTGGCGGAGCGACTCGGCAACGAGCCGCTCTGGCAGACGGTGGACCGGGTGGTGGACGAGCTGCTGCGGCTGCGCGCCGACGCCGCCGGCGGCACGGCCGACCGCCCGGCGCGTCGGCGCGTGGCGCCAGCCAAGGGCAGGCAGCAATTGTCCTTGCTGCCGGAGTTCTAGGGCCGTGTCCTGGCGCTGAGTTTCGTTGCCAGCGGGCGGGGGCGGCGGGGTGCGGCGCAGTATGGACAACCTTATGGATGGCGGTACCCTGGGCGGCTCGTGCGTTCCCGAACCCGATGGGCAGCATCCATGACATTCACCCTCGTCGCCCCCCGCGCCATGCATGTCGGCGGCGGCGCCGTCTCGACGGTGGCCGCCGTGCTCGCCACCTTCGGCCTGCGCCGCCCGCTCGTGGTCACAGACCCGGTCATGGTCGCGACCGGCCTGCTGCGCCGCTGCACCGACCGGCTGACGGAGGCGGGCGTCGAGTTCGCCGTGTTCAGCGATACCATCCCCGAACCGGAGGACACCGTGATCGAGGCCGGCGTGCAGCGCCTGCTGGCCGGCGGCCACGATTGCCTGCTCGCGTTCGGCGGCGGCTCGCCGATCGACACGGCCAAGGCGATGGCGATCCTGGCGCAGCGTCCCGGCGCCAAGATGCGCGCGTTCAAGGTCCCGGTGCAGAACGACGGCGCCGCCCTGCCGGTGATCGCCGTCCCCACCACGGCCGGCACCGGCAGCGAGTGCACCCGCTTCACCGTCATCACGGACGCCGAGCGCGGCGAGAAGATGCTGATCGCCGGCCTCGCCGCCCTGCCGCTGGCCGCCATCGTGGATTACGAGCTGACCTACACCGTGCCGCCGCGCACCACGGCGGATACCGGCGTGGACAGCCTGACCCACGCCCTCGAGGCCTACGTGTCCCGCCGCGCCAACCCGGTGTCGGACGCGCTGGCGCTCGGCGCGATGGCGCTGATCGGCCGCCATCTCCGCACCGCCTATGCCGAGCCGCAGGACGCAGCCGCGCGGGAAGGCATGATGCTGGGCGCCACCACCGCGGGGCTTGCCTTCTCCAACAGTTCGGTGGCGCTGGTGCACGGCATGTCCCGCCCGGTCGGCGCGCGCTTCCACGTGCCGCATGGGTTGTCCAACGCGATGCTGCTGCCGGCGGTGACCCGCTTCGGGCTGGAAGCGGCCCCAGCGCGCTACGCCGCCGCGTCGCGGGCCGCCGGGTTCGCCGGGGCAGGGGACGACGACGCGGCAGCCGGCCAGGCGCTGTGCCGCGGGCTGGACGTGCTCAACCGCGAACTGGGCGTGCCCACGCCGCAGGCCTACGGCATCCGGTGGGAGGAGTGGGAAGCGGCGATGCCGACCATGGCGGACCAGGCGCTCGCCTCCGGCAGCCCGGCGAACAACCCCCGCGTGCCCGACGCGGGGGAGATCGTGGCGCTCTACCGCCAGGTGTTCGCGGGCAGCAACTGACCCGCCTGGTGCCGAGGAACGGCACATGCCGCGGAAAGGAAAGCAGATTGCACACCCGACCAGACCGCCGGCGTGGCGGGCCGCCGTGGCTGCCGGGCGCAGCCGGCTTGCTGCTCCTGCTCGGCGTTGCCGCCTGCTCGGCTTACCACGGGCCGGTCACCAACGCTCCACCGCCGCCCGGCAACAACGGCCTGCCCCTGCTCACCCACGAGCAAGACTAGCCGGCTGATCTCCGTAGAAGGGCTGGAAGCCGTGAGGCCCGTAGAAGCCCCGGGAGAACGGGCTATACCCCCCCGGAGCCATAGCCGAACCCTGGACCGCGAAACCCACACCCGAACCGCCGCGATGAGCTTTCCGAACTTCCACACGGTCCGTTTCCTCTCGCGGGGGACATGACCTGCGCGCACGCGCGTGCGCGATTGCCGCCAAACGTGTTGGCACCGATGCTGCATCGCCCTATGCCCACCTATCGCAAGGACCCTCGGCACCCATGGCGCTGCACGTAGCCCTCACCCACCGGACCAGCTACCGTTACGACCACCCGGTGGTGCTCGGGCCGCAGGCCATCCGCCTGCGCCCGGCCCCGCACTGTCGCACGCCGATCCTTTCCTATTCGCTCCGCATCGAGCCGGCCGGACACTTCGTGAACTGGCAGCAGGACCCGCAGGGCAATTTCCTGGCCCGCGTCGTGTTCCCCGAGCGGGTGAGCCACTTCGACGTCACGGTGGACCTGCTGGCCGACATGGCCACCATCAACCCGTTCGACTTCTTCCTCGAACCGGCCGCCGAGACCGTCCCCTTCAGCTATGACCCGGTGCTGGAAACCGAGCTGGCCGCCTTCCGCCACGCCGAGCCGCCGGGCAGGCTGCTGTCCGCCCTGCTCCAAACGATCCAGCCGGCCGGGCAGCGCACGGTGGACTTCCTGGTGGGGGTGAACAGCGCCGTGCGGGACCGGGTCGGCTACATCGTCCGCCTGGAGCCGGGCGTCTGGACTGCGGAGCAAACGCTGGCCGAAGCGCGCGGCTCGTGCCGGGACAGCGCCTGGGTGCTGGTGCAGGCGTTCCGCTGCCTCGGCTACGCGGCCCGGTTCGTGTCCGGCTACCTGATCCAGCTCAAGCCCGACGTCGCGGCGGTGGAAGGGCCGGCCGGCGCCACCGCCGATTTCACGGATCTGCACGCCTGGGCGGAGGTTTACCTGCCCGGCGCCGGGTGGGTGGGGCTGGACGCCACCAGCGGCCTGCTGACCGGGGAAGGCCACATCCCGCTCGCCGCCACGCCCGAGCCGCTCTCCGCGGCGCCCATCTCCGGCCTGGTCGAGCCGGCGCAGACCGAGTTCGCCTTCGACATGCACGTGACCCGGGTAGAAGAAACGCCGCGCGTCACCAAGCCGTACGCCCTCTCCCAGTGGGAGGCGATCCGCGCCGCCGGCAGCAACGTGGATGCGGCGCTGCGGGCTGGCGATGTCCGGCTGACCATGGGCGGCGAGCCCACCTTCGTGTCCGACACGGACCCCGAGGGGACGGAATGGACCGTGGATGCGCTCGGCCCGACCAAGCGCCGCGAGGCGGGCAAGCTGATCCGCCGCCTGATGGCGCTCTGGTCGCCCGGCGCCGCGCTGCAATACGGCGCGGGCAAGCACTACCCGGGCGAGCAAACGCCGCGCTGGGCGCTGCACGCCGCCTGGCGCCGGGATGGCGAGCCAGTCTGGGCGGATTTCTCGCTGCTTGCCGACCCGGACACCGCGAAGGGTGCGGCGGACGCCGGCACGGCCGCATCCTTCGCCCGCCGCCTGGCCGAGACGCTCGGCGTGCCCGCACGCTGCGCCATGCCCGCCTACGAGGACCAGCCGTATTTCCTGATGCGCGAAGGCCGGCTGCCCGCCAACGTGGTGGCGGAAGCCAGCCAAAGCCGGGACCCGCAGGAACGCGCCCGGCTGCGGCGCATCTTCAGCCAGGGCCTGGACGCGGTGGTCGGCGCCGTGCTGCCGCTGCGCCGCTGGGGCGCCGGCCCCGGCCGGCGCTGGCAAAGCGAGGAATGGGAGATGCGCGAGGGCAAGATCTTCCTGGTGCAGGGCGACGGCTCCATGGGCGTGCGCCTGCCTCTGGCGGCCCTCCCCTACGTGGACCCGAAGGAGCTGGAGGAAGAGCCGGAGCCCGATCCGCTGGCCGAGGCCGCTCCCCTGCCGCCCCGCGCCGCGTTGCCCGGGCCTGGCGAGCCCGCATCCGTCCGCGGCGTGCGCACCGCCTTGACCGTGCAGGCGCGTGACGGTCTGCTCTACGTGTACGTCCCGCCGCTGACCGCCGCCGCCGACTGGGTGGCGCTGCTCGCCGCGGTGGAGCAGACCGCCGCCGCCCTGGCGCAGCCCGTGGTGCTGGAAGGCTACAAGGCGCCGTTCGACCGCCGGCTGGACGCGTTCTCCGTCACGCCGGACCCGGGCGTGATCGAGGTCAACGTGCAGCCCGCATCCGGTTGGGACGAGATCGTCCGCAACACCGGCCAGCTCTACGAGGAAGCGCGCCAGTGCGGCTTGCGGGCGGAGAAGTTCATGCTGGACGGCCGCCATGTCGGCACCGGCGGCGGCAACCACGTCGTCATGGGCGCCGCCACCCCGGAAGACAGCCCGTTCCTGCGCCGCCCGGACCTGCTGCGCTCCCTGCTCGGCTTCTGGCACAACCACCCGAGCCTGTCCTACCTGTTCAGCGGCCTGTTCATCGGCCCCATGAGCCAGCATCCCCGCATCGACGAGGCCCGGCAGGACGCGGTGCGCGAGCTGGAAATCGCCTTCGCCCAGGTCAAGTCGGGCACGCTCACGCCGCCTTGGATCGTGGACCGGCTGTTCCGCAACATCCTGACGGACATGACGGGCAACACCCACCGGACCGAGTTCTGCATCGACAAGATGTACTCGCCCGACAGCTCCTCCGGCCGGCTCGGCCTGGTGGAGTTCCGCGCCTTCGAGATGCCGCCCCACCCGGAGATGGCCGCCGCCCAGGTGCTGCTGATGCGGACCGCGGTGGCCGCGTTCTGGCAGGTGCCCCACGCCCGCCGCCTTGTCCGCTGGGGCACGCGGGTGCACGACGACTTCATGCTGCCGCACTTCGTCTGGCAGGATCTGCTGGACGCGCTGGAGGAGCTCGCGGTGCACGGCGCGGGGTTCGGCGCGGCGCTGGACCCGGCCTGGTTCGCCCCGCACCTGGCCTTCCGTTTCCCCGTGATCGGAGAGGTCGCGGTGCACGGCACGACCCTGGAGCTGCGTCATGCGTTGGAGCCGTGGCACGCGCTGGGCGAGGTGTCCGGCGGCAGCGGCACGGTGCGCTTCGTGGACAGCTCGGTGGAACGGCTGCAAGCCCGGGTGACCGGGTGGGAGCCGGAGCGGTTCGCCCTGGCCTGCAACGGCGTGGCCGTGCCGGTGCGGCCGACAGAGGTTGCGGGCGAGTACGTGGCCGGCGTGCGGTTCAAGGCCTGGCAGCCGTACAGCGCCCTCCATCCGACCATTCCCGCCCAGACGCCGCTGGTGTTCGACGTGTTCGACCGCTGGAACGGCCGCTCCCTCGGCGGCTTGACCTACCACGTGGCGCACCCGGGCGGCCGCTCCTACGACCGCTTCCCGGTGAACGCCAACGAGGCGGAGGCGCGCCGCCGCTCCCGCTTCCTGCCGTTCGGCCACTCGCCCGGCCCAATGGAGCCGCCGGTGGGCGACGCCTCCGCCGAGCTGCCGCGCACGCTGGACCTGCGGGCGTACGCGTAGGGCTGGGCGCCCCCACCCTCCTGCCGGAAGGTTTCGCCCTTTCCCTGTGGGAAAGGGCGGGGGTGAGGGGTGACGCCGAAGCCGTCGGGGTTTCCGTTCGCCTGGCGTCAGCCCTTGCCGCCGGAAGACAGGAAACGGCCGAACATCTCCTGTATCTGGTTCGATACCTGCGGCATCGCGTTGAACCACTGCTTCACCATCGTCTCGGGCGAGAGGCTGTCCACCGCCCGCTGCGCCTGCTGCTCCAGGTTCGCCATGATGGCCGTCTGCATTGGCTTCACGTCCGGCAGGCCCATGAAGGCCCGCGCCTCCTCCGGCGTGCACTCCACCTCGACCGTGACCTTCATCGCCATCCCTCCCGTCTCCTTCCAAGCATCTGACCCGTTCGGCGCGCGCGAGGGAAGCCGGGTTGCCTGGCAACGGCGGGCCGCCTTATGGACCCGGTCCATGGACCTGCCATGGACTTGAAGGAAGCGGCCCTGCTGGGCGGCGACGTCGCCCGGCACTGGTACTACCGCGCCAAGCTCGCCGCCCTGCTCGACGCGCTGGCGGACCTGCCGCCAGGCCCGGTCATGGACCTGGGCGCCGGCACCGGGTTCTTCGCCCGCAGCCTGCTGCAACGGGCCGTGGCGACGGAGGCGGTCTGCGTCGATCCGGGCTACCCCGGCGACCGTGACGAGGTGGAAGCCGGCCGCCGCCTGCTGTTCCGCCGCGCCCCGCCCGCCGCCGTGGCGCCGGTGGTGCTGATGATGGACGTGTTGGAGCATGTCGAGGACGACCTGGCCCTCCTGCGCGGCACGATGGGCGCGGCGGCGCCCGGCACCCGGGTGGTGGTCACCGTTCCGGCGTTCCAATGGCTGTGGAGCGGGCATGACGTGTTCCTGGAACATTGGCGGCGCTACACCCTCCCCGGGTTGGAGCGCCTGTTGCGGCGGGCCGGGCTGCGCGTGGAGTTCGGCTGCTACCTTTACGGCCCGGTGCTGCCGCTGGCGGCGGCGGCGCGCCTCGGCCGCCGGGCGCTGGGGGAGGGGCCGCCGCGCAGCGACATGCGGCGCTTCGGCCGGCTCAGCAACGCCGTGCTGGGCGCGGCGTGCCGGATGGAGCGCCCCCTGGTCCGCCGCAACCGGATCGCCGGGCTGACGGTGCTGGCGCGCGCGGCCGTGGCATGACGGCGCCGGCCCGCCTTGTTTACCCGGGCGCGCTGCTGGCGGGCCTGTTCTACGCGGTGTGGCTGCTGTCCTGGCACGCGATCTTCCCCGCCGACCCGCTGCACACCGCCTTCCTGGGTGACGAAGCGGTGTCCGTGATCGGCCAGCGTTACCTGCTGTCCGGGCCTTGGCTGTGGCCGCCGACCCTGGCGCCGGGCTTGGGCGCGAACGGCACCAACGTCGCCCTGACGGACAGCATCCCGCTGATCACCCTGCTGGTTAAGCCGTTCCGGGCGTGGCTGCTGCCCGGCGCGTCCGTGTCCACGGCGTGGGCGGCGCTGGCCTTCGCGTTGCAGCCGGCCGCCGCGGTGTTCGCGCTGCGCGGGGCGGGGGAGCGGCGGCCGGTCCCGGCTCTGGCAGTGGCGGTGCTGGCTTGCAGCATGCCGACCCTGTTCAACCGCTTCGGCCACCAGGCGCTGTGCACCCATGCCGCGATCCTGGCGGCGCTCGGGCTGTACCTGCGGCTGGCGGCCGGCAGGCGCCTGTGGCCCGCCGCGGTGGCGCTGATGCTGTGCTGCGTGCTGATCCACCCCTACATCTTCGCGATGGTGGCCGCGGTGCTGACGGCCGTTCCGCTCACCCTGCTGCTGCGGGGAGACCGGCGGTGGCGGCGGGGCCTTGCGGGCATCCTGTTCGGGTGCGCCGCGTCCGGCGGCTTGGCTTGGTCGTTCGGCTTCGGCGGCAGCCGGCCTTCGTTCGGCTTCGGCTACTACTCGATGAACCTCCTGGCGCCGGTGCTGCCGGGCAAGCACTCGATGTTTCCCGACCTTTCGGCCGACGCGACCGGCGGGCAGTTGTTCGAGGGCTGCCAGTATCTGGGTTTTGGCGTCCTGCTGCTGCTCGCGACGGGGCTGGTGCAGGCGGTGCGCGGCCGGGCGGGGGCGTGGCGGCGGCACTGGGGCCTGCTGCTGGTGCTGGCGGCGCTGAGCGTCTTCGCGCTGTCGAACCGCGGCTATGCCGGAACCGTGCCGCTGTTCTATTGGAACCCGGTGCCGCCGTTGCTGGAGCAGTTCCGCGCTACGTCCCGCTTCTTCTGGCCGGTCGCCTACACCGTGGTGGTGGCCGGGGTCGCCGTCGCGGCGCGGTCGCTGCCACCCGGGGCGTCCATGGCCGTGCTGGCTGCCGCCCTGATCCTCCAGCTTGCCGACACGCAGGCCTGGCGCACGTGGTTGCGCCAGGGTGCCGCTGGCGGCACGGCCTGGATGGTGGACCATGCCAAGCTGGAGCCGATCTTCGCGGCCCACCGGAAGCTGACGATGTGGCCGACCTTCGGCTGCGGCTCCGGGGCGGACCAGCCCGTGGACATGCAGACCCTGTTGATCGCCTCCGAGACGCTGATGCGGACCAACACGATGGCGACAGCGCGAGACCGGGGCGAACTGGACTGTGATCGGACCCACACGATGGGTGCGCCCACGGAGCCCGGCGAGTTGCGGGTCGTGACCCATGCCGGCAACGTCTGGTGGATGCCCGGCAGCGAGCGCGCCTGCCGCCGGCTCAACGGCCTCGTGCTCTGTTCCGTGAACGCCGAAGCGCTGGCGCAGCTCGACCCGCTTGATGCCGCGCCTCTGCCGTCCGGCCCGGTGCAACCGGCCGATCCGGCCTTCTCGCGCCTGCTCGGGGCGGGTTGGAGCGTTCCCGAGCCCGGTGGCGTGTGGAGCGAGGGGCCGGTGGCGAGCCTGGTGTTCCGTCAGCCAGGAGGGGACGCGCCGGTGTTGCAGCTCACCTTGACCGCGTTCGCGCCCGTGCCAGGCGGCGCGCAGACGGTCGAGGCGTGGGTGGACGGCAAGGCTGTCGCCGCTTGGCGCTTAGCCGAGTTCCAGCCCACGACGGTCTTGCTGCCGCTGCCGGCGGGCGAGCCGGGGATCATGCGGGTGGAACTGCGGATCGCCCACCCCACCCGGCCAACCGGCCGCGGCATCCCGGGCGACGCGCGCAGCCTGGGCGTCATGCTGCAAGGCGTGCAACGGGCCGGGGGCAGTTGACCGCCTGATGAGCACGGTCACGCTCTGGCAATGGGACCTGGACGCGCCCGGCGCGGGCGGCCTGGCTGACCGGGCGCTCCTGTCGCAGGCGGAACGGGAGCGCGCCGACCGTTTCCTCGTGCCGCACGCGGCCCGGCGGTTCACGGCGGGCCGGGCCTCGGTGCGCCGCACCTTGGCCGGGTTGCGCGGCGGCTCGGCCTCGGCGCTTCCGCTCGGCGCCGGGCCGGCGGGCAAGCCGTTCCTGCCTGGCGGGCCGGAGTTCAACCTCAGCCATTCTGGCCCGGTGGCGCTGTTTGCCGTGGCCGCCTTCCCGCTCGGCGTTGACGTGGAAGCAGTCCGCCCGCTTGAGCACGGCGTTTCCCGCCTGGTGTTCACCGCGGCGGAGCAGGCCTACCTCGCCGGCTTGCCGGAGGGCGCGCGCACCGCGGCGTTCTTCCGCGGCTGGACGCGCAAGGAGGCCATGATCAAGGCGCAGGGCGGCAGCCTGGCCGACCTGGCACGGACGACGGTGCTGCCCGAGCCGGCGCTGCCGGGCTGGCAAGTGATGGACCTGCCGGCGCCGCCGGGTCATGCCGCCGCGCTGGCCGCTCCCGGCACGGGCTGGACGGTTATCCGGCCGGACCCGGGAAGCGGCGCAGGGTGACGCCTGGAAGCGGAAGGTGCTGATCCAGCAGCGGCGCGGGCTGGCCCAGCAGCGTCTTGGTGAAGAACGCCTGGACCAGCACGCGGACGGCGTTATCGTTTCCCGTGAAGTCGTCGTGCTTGCGCCCGGCCAGGTGCGCGTAGATGCCGCCGGTCCGGGCAAAGCGGGCGCGCAGCCGGGCTGCGTCACGTTCGTCTAGGATGGACGCAGGGTCCCGCGCCGGATGCGGCTCGGCCGGGTAGGGATCTCCGCTCAGGAGCATGTACGGCTGGGAGGGCGGGCTGTCCGCCGCCGGGCCGAACATCCAGCCATCCATATTCAGGCAAGCCTTCCAGCGCGGGTCCTGCCGGCACGCCTCGGACGCGACTGCGCCGCCGAACGACCAGCCCAAGATGCCCGCCGCCGCCTCGTGCGCCCTATCGAGCAGCGCGGCGGAGTCCGCCGCCATCAGCACGGCCCGCCAGTCGCCGAGCGCCACCGTGCGCGCCAGGGCGGCATCGGAGGAAAGGTCCATCGGTTCGGCCAGGCGCGCCAGGCCGGCGGCGAAGGCCGGGGGCTGCGCCGTCGCATAATCGACGGCGGCGACCGTGAAGCCTGCCTCCGCCAACGAGGCGGCCAGTGGCGCGGCCTCGTTGGCGCGCCCGCTCCAGCCGGGTTGGTAGACCAGCAGGGGGCCGGGCTTCGCCTGCCAAGTCAGCACGCGCAGGTCATGCGCCGGGATGCCGTCGCGGGCGGGAACCGTGATGGTGCTGGCCGTTGGCCCGGCGCCGGCGAGGACGAACCCGGCGACAGCAAGCAATGCCCGCCGTCCTCCACGTGCGAGCGAGAGGAAAGCGGGACCGCGTCTCATCCAGCCCGTTGCCGGGCGGCAAGGGCTTGCAATTGAGTGGCAACGGCGGTGGCCCAGCGCCCGGATGGCAGCGCGATCACGTCGATTCCGCCCCGCAAGTGCTTGGCCCACGCTTCCCGCGGGTTGGCCGGCGTCGAAGGGCGATGGAACAACAGCGTGCGGCCGTCAAATCGGGCCGCAGGCGCGCGGCCCGAGCGCCCGCGGAACAGCCAGCCGCGGCCAGCGCGGGGCGCCGTGGGCTCCACCAGCGCCAGCGTCACCATGCGGCCTCGGGTGTGCAGCCGCTGGGCCAGGCGCAACGCCGGCAGCGCGTTCCGCCCGGCAGCCAGGACCACGACCGGGCCGATCCCATGCACAAGCTGCGAGGCCTTGGGCTGGCAGGCGAGAGCATGCTGCGGCCCCATGGCCTCCTGCACGTCATACCAGTCCGCCACCTCCCCGATGGCCGCGAACACGGTCTGTGTCCCGGCCATCTCGCGCGGGCGCAGGCGCGCCGCCAGCCCGGCCAGCGTGCTGTCGGAGAACAGGGCCGCCATGCCGATCCGGCGGCCGAACACCGACTCCACCCGCGCCAGCATGCGTGCGGCAAGCAGCGAATGGCCGCCCAACTCGAAGAACCCGTCCTCCGGCGCCACCTTGGACACGCCCAGAACTTCCAGCCAGATCGTGGAAAGCTGGTCCAGCACCGCATCCGGCGGCGGAAGGTCGGCCGGGGCCTTGCCTTCCAGCGCCGCCCGCCATTCGGCAAGCATCGCGTCCACGATGGCCGGGTCGAACAGGGCGGAATCATACTCGCAGGACGCGCGCCACCCGTCTGGCCGCTCGACCATGAAGAAGTTCAGGTCGTAGAGCGCGCCGGCCGAGTGGCTCGGCATGTCCACCAGCGTCACTTCGCCGTCCGC
This sequence comes from uncultured Acetobacteraceae bacterium, assembly GCA_964245075.1. Taxonomy (GTDB): domain Bacteria; phylum Pseudomonadota; class Alphaproteobacteria; order Acetobacterales; family Acetobacteraceae; genus LMUY01. The sequence goes on along the minus strand of CAXTLC010000005.1, from coordinate 17,369 downwards.
GTCCGGCGTCACGAAGGATCGCTGGAAGATCAGGTTGACCGAGAAGAGGGGGGTGCGCCGCGGCATCCGCGGCGGGTTCAACGCGCGGATCAGCAACTCGAACGGCATGGCGCTGTGATGCAGCGCCCCGGCCACCGTGGCGGCCGCGCGCTCCACCCGTGTTTCCCAGGCGGGGTCGCCCGAAACGTCCAAACGCAGCACCAGCGTGTTGATGAAGGCGCCGACCATGCCTTCCAGTTCCACTTCGGTGCGCCCCGCGACCTGCGTGCCGACCGCGATGTCGGCTGCCCCGGTGCGGGACTGCAACACCCGGCCCAGGGCGGCCAGCGCCACCGTGAACGCCGTGCAGCCGTGGCGCGCCGCCGTGGCCGCCATGCCGTCCGTCAGCGCGCGCGGCAGCAGGAGGGAGGCGATCGTTCCCAATCCGCGCGCATCCGCCTCGTGGTCGGGTTTGACCCGGACGTAGGGCAAAGCTGCCAGTTGGGTGGTCCAGTACGCGCTCGGTTCCGCCAGCGCCGGGCTCAGCAGCCAAGCCTGTTGCCACTCCGCGTAGTCCCCGTACTGCAACGGCAGGTCCGGAAGGGGTGAGGCGCCGCGCAGGGTGGCAACGAACTCCTCCGCGATCACGCCGATCGACCAGCCGTCGCACACGGCGTGATGCAGCGTCAGCAGCAGGCGCGTGACGCCCGGCGCGAGCGTGATCAAGGCTGCGCGCACCAGCGGCGGCCGGTCGAGCACGAACGGCGTGTGGGCTTCCACCTCGCCCAGCCGATCCGCTTCCGCCTCGGCTTGCGGCAGGGGCCGCGTGGAAAGGTCGTAGTGGCGCAAGGTGAATGGCGGAGCGGGGCGGACAACCTGCACCGGGCTGCCGTCCACTTCCACCAGCGCGGTCCGCAGCACTTCGTGCCGGGCGATGATCCGGCGCATCGCCGCCTCGGCCGCCGCTTGCGTGACGGGGCCGAGCACGGTCCAGCGCACGGCCACGTTCAGCGCCGGGTCACCGGGGTCCAGCGCGTCCAGCAGCCAGAACCTAGTCTGCGCCAGGGACGCCGGGTAGCGGATGCCGACCTCGTTGCCGGTGTATGAGATGCCGATGTCCATCGTTCAGTCCGCTGCCTCCGCAACGCGCCGGTCCCGGCGGAACTGCTGCAAGCTCGGGATGGCGGGCGATGGGGGGAGCGCTTCCCCCAGGATGGCGGCGAGGGCTGCGACCGTGCGGTGCTGAAGCAGGTCGCGCGCCAGCAGGGCAAGGCCGGCCGCGTTGGCCCGGGCGGTGATCTGGAACAGGTGGATGGAATCTGCCCCCATCGCCAGCAGGTCATCATCGCGCCCCACCGGCCGCCGGAGCACGGCTGACCAGATGGCGGCGAGGTCATGCTCCAGCTTCGTGCGCGGCGGATTGGACGGAACGGCGGGCGCGGGCTCCGGCTCCGGCAAAGCAGCGCGGTCCAGCTTGCCGTTCGGCGTGAACGGCAGGCGTGCGACGGCGGTGAACAGCGACGGCACCATGTAGTCCGGCAGCGTCCGGCGCAGGGTGGCGCGAATTGCCGCCTCGTCGAACGCCGCGCTGGCACGCGGCACGATCCAGGCAACCAGCCGCTTGTCCCCGCCGGGTCCGTCCCGCAACGCGACGGCCGCCTCGGCCAAGCCGCACTGGGCGGTGAGCGCGTGTTCCACCTCGCCGGCCTCCAAACGGTAGCCGCGCAGCTTGATCTGCGTATCCAGCCGCCCGAGCAGCTCGATCCGGCCGTCCGGCAAGCGGCGGGCAGCATCGCCGGTGCGATACAGCCGGCCGCCCTGCGTGAACGGGTCCGCGATGAACCGCTCCGCCGTCAGCTCCGGAAGGTTGCGGTAACCGGCCGCCAACCCGGCGCCGCCGATGTGGAGCTGGCCCGGCACGCCCAGCGGCACGATCCGGTCGGCCGTGTCCAGCACGTGCAGGGTCGTGTTCGCCACCGGGTGCCCGACCGTGATGGGGCCGTCGCCGACCCGTTCCAGGGCGGACCAGATCGTCGTCTCGGTCGGCCCGTACATGTTCCACAGCGCGCCGCCGCCCCGCAGCAAGCGGTCCGCCAGGCTGCGGGGCAGCGCTTCCCCGCCGCACAGCATGCGCAACCCGCCCGGCGTCCACCCGGCTTCCAGCAGAAGGCGCCAGGTCGCGGGCGTGGCCTGCATGACCGTGGCGTTGGACGAGCGCAGCAGGTCACGGAGGCGGTGGCCGTTCCCGGCATCCTCCCGGGACGCCACCGCGACGGTCGCGCCGCACACGAGCGGCCCCCACAGCTCCAGCCCGGCGATGTCGAACCCGACCGTGGTCACCGCCAGCCAGGTGTCACCCGCGGCAATCCCCGGTTCCCGCGCCATCGACAGCAGCAGGTTGCCGAGCGCCGCGTGCCCGACGGAGACGCCCTTCGGCAGCCCGGTGGAGCCGGACGTGTAGATGACGTAGGCCTCGGTCCCAGCCACCGCGTCCGGCCTTGTGGCCGGCGCATCCGGTGCCGTCCGCAGGTCCAGCGCTGGCCCGTCCAACACCGGCCCGGTGCCGTCCGTCACCAAGACCGCGGCGCCCGCGTCGGCCAGGATGTGGGCGAGCCGGGCCGGGGGGTGCGACGGGTCCAGCGGCACGTAGGCCATGCCGGCCTTCCACGCGCCGAGCAGCACCGCCAGCAGGTCCGGCGTGCGGTCCAGCATCACCGCCACCCGGCTGCCCGGCGCCGCGCGCGCCAGCAGACGGTGCGCCATCCCGTTCGCCCGGGCGTCCAGCGCCGCGTAGCTCAGCGCCTCCGCCCCGAACCGGGCGGCGACGGCGTCCGGCGTGCGGTCCGCCTGCGCTTCGATCAAGCGATGCACCGGCGCGTGCGGCTGCGGTGCGGCCGTCGCGTTCCAACGGTGCAGAAGCGAGTCCTGCTCGGCCGCGGACAGCAACCTTAACCCGCCGACCGCCTGCGCCGGGTCGCTCGCCACGGCGTCCAGCACGGTGCCGAGATGGCCCAGCCAGCGGTCGACCGTGTCCGGGTCGAACAGGTCCGCATTGTAGTCGCAATCAATCGTGAGGCCGTCCGGCCGCTCCACCGCGTTGAGGAACAGGTCGAAGTTCACGAACGCCTTGGGGTTGGCCACGGCCAAGGGATCGGCCAGCCGCTCCAGGTTGAACTGCACGCCGGTCAGCGGCAGGCGGCCCGTGTCGCGCGGCAGGTCCAGCGCACGGATGATCGTGCCCAGCGTGCAGTCCTGGTGCTCGTAAGCGTCGAGCACGGCCGTCCGCACGGCGCGGAGGTGGTCGGCGAACGGCGTCTGCGGCGTCCAGGCTGCGCGCAAGGGGAGCAGGTTGGCGCAGTGCCCGACAAGCACCTCGTCCTCCAACTGGGATTGCGCCGCAGCCGGCACGGCGATCACCATCTCCGTCCGGTCCGCCAGCCGGCCCAGCGTGACGCCAACCGTGGCCAGCAGGGTGGCGAACAGGGTGCAGCCGCTGGCCGCGCCCGCCGCGCGGATCCGGTTGAGCGCCGCCGCGTCCAGCGCCAGGGTCCGGGTGCCGCCCCGGAACGACCGCAGCGCCGGCCGGGGCCGGTCAGCCGGGAGGTCGAACGGGACGGGAAGGGTGGCGAACTGGGCCTGCCACCAGCGCAGGTCGGCGTCGTTCGGCATGCCGCTCGGCCGTGCTGCGGCGTAGGCGGCGAAGGATAGCGCGGGCGGCAGCGCGGCGGGCCCGGCCAACTCCGACAGCAGCGCGTTGATCGACCAGCCATCGCAAACGATGTGGTGGGCCGTCAGCACTAGCACGTGGTGCTCCGCTTTCAGGCGGACCAGCCGGACCCGCACCGGCGGGCCGGCAACCAGGTCGAACGGGGTGCGCGCTTCCGCATCCAGCACCGGGCCGAGCGGACCGTCCTCCACCGTCAGGGCGAGCGGCGCAGCGGGGCCGATCAGCATGCGGTCGCCGGTGGGGGCGAAGCGGGCGCGCAGAGCGTCATGCCGGGCGATCACCCGGCCGAGCGAGACTTGCAGCGCCGCCACGTCCAGCGGGCCGTGCATGTGCAGGCTGACGCCTTCGTTGAACGCGCAGGATGCCGCGTCGCCGAGCTGGGCGGCAAGCCAGACCTCCATCTGCGCTTCCGTCAGCGGCGCTTCGGCCGGGGTGGGAAGCGGGGCGCCGGCGGGTAGCAGGATGCCGACCGATTGCAGCGCGTCCAGGCTGGCGGTGAACGCGGCGGCGATACGCTCGATTTCCGCCACGCCGTGGGTCGTGGTCAGGAAGCAGGGGAAGTTTTCCTGGATATGCACGCCGCGCAGTCGCATGTGCGGGTAGAACAGGCTTGCCAGCGCGTCCGGCAGCTTGAAGTAGAACCAGCTCGCGTAGTGCTCGACGCAGCGGGGCAGGTACCGGGCAGCCAGCGCGTCGTTCAGCCGGATGGAGAGCGCCGCGGTACGGGCGGGCAGCGCCTCGTAGATGGCCGGACCGTTGACCTCGATATGGGCGAGGACCGCTTCCATCGCTGCCAAGGCGAGCGGGTGGCGCACGAAGGTGCCGGCGAAGAAGGTCACGGCCGCTTCCGGGGCGCTCGCGTCGCCGTACTCCCAGGCCCCGCCGTCCAGCGCGTCCATGAAGGCGGCGCGGCCGGCCAGGATGCCGACCGGCAGTCCGCCGCCGATGACCTTGCCGTAGGTCGCCAGGTCCGCCCGGATGCCCAGCACCGCCTGCATGCCGCCCGGATGGGTGCGGAAGCCGGTGACCACCTCGTCGAACACCAGGCAGGCGCCGGCGTCGGCGGTGATGGCGCGCAACTCCCGCAGGAAGGCCACGGGCAGCAGCGCCGGGTGGCGGCTCTGCACCGGTTCGACGATCACCGCGGCCAGTTCGCCGGCATGGGTCCGGACCCAGTCCAGGGCGGCATCCGTGCCGTATTCCAGCACGGTCATGTTGGCGACCGACTCGGCCGGGATCCCCGGCGACGCCGGGCGCGTGCCTTTCGGGGTGGCCTTGACCAGCACCTCGTCGAACTGGCCGTGGTAGCTGCCGGCGAACACGACGATCCGGCTGCGCCCGGTCACGGTGCGGGCGACGCGCATGGCCGCCATCACCGCCTCGGACCCGGTGTTGCAATAGGTCATCCGCTCGTTGCCGGTCATGGCGCAGAAGCGGACGGCGACCCGGCCGGCAAGCTCCGCCTGCGGCCCGATCTCGAACCCGCAGTCCAATTGCTTGCGAACGGCCTCCGTCACGAAGGGCGGGGCGTGGCCGAAGGCGGTCTGGCCGAAGCCGTTGACCAGATCCACATAGTCGTTGCCGTCCGCATCCCAGATCAGCGGGCCGGCAGAGCGGACGGCGACCACGGGATACGTCATCCCCTTCCAATCCCGCCGGAACCCGGCAGCGGCGCGGGGATCGGCCAGATGGCGGCGCGCCTCGGCGGTCATGCGCTTGGAGGCTGGGCTGCGCGCGACGGTGGCGGCGACAAGCGCGTCCGCATGGGCACGCTGGGCGGGCGTGAGCGCGCTTCCCACGGGGGCCACGGGCTTGAACGCGTCGAAGCGGGCGGTGTTGTCGTTCGTGCCGTCATGGCCGGCCTTGCTGCGGTCGCCCGCGCTCGATGGCGGTGGCGCGGGCGCCGCAAGGCCGCTTGGCTCAGGTGCGGGCATAACGGTCGCGGACGGTGCGCCCAATGTCGCGAGTTGCTGGGCGAACAGGGCGGACATGGCGGCGATCTGCTGCTGCATCAGGCCAGCCGCACCCGCCGGGGCTGGCGCTGGAAGCGATGGCGCAGACGGGGGCAGGGCCAAGGACGGGGCTATGGACGGGGCAGCTTGCACGGCCGGCGGCGCTGGTGTCGGGGCCGGACGCCCGGCGTGCACGAGCGCGGCCAGCGCGCCGAAGCTGCCCGCCTCGCCCAGCAACTGCCGGAACGTCAACGCCACCCCGAACCGGGCGCGGACCTGCTGCGCCACCTGGCCCAGGAACAACGAGTCGAAGCCGAGCTGCAAGAAGCTCGTTGCCGGGTCCACGCCGGCCAGGTGATCCCCGGACAGGTCCTCGAACAGCGTGATCAGATCGGACAAGCTGTCCTCGGCAGGACGGGGATGATCCATAACGGGCGCGGTCTCCGGCTTCGGCTTCGTTTCGGGTTCGTCGATCCAGCAGCGGACCCGTTCCCAAGGCGTAGTGGGCAAGGGGACGCGGCGGCGGCCCGGGCCGTGCAGCGCGGGCCAATCGGGTTCCACGCCGGCGACGGCCAAGCGGGCGAGGGCTTCGGCCAGCGCAGCCTCCTCGTCGCCTGCGGACCCGGTATCCGGCATGGACGGCACGGCCACTCCGCCGCGCGCCGCGCCCCCGAGCGCCAAGGTCGTCAGCGTCCGTCCCGGGCCGCATTCCAGCAAGGCGGTCCGGCTGCCCGTCACCAGCGTTTCCAACCCGGCCGCGAACCGCACTGGGGCCCGGCAGTGTGCGGCCCAGTAATCCGGCGAGGTCGCCTGCTCCGGGGTGATCCATCCGCCGGTCATGCCGGACACGAACGGAATGGCGGGTGCCGCCAGCCGCATCTGCCCGGCAGCGTCCCGCAATCCAGCGGCGGCGCCGTCCATCATCCTGGAATGGAAGGCGTGGCTGGTGTGAAGGCGCCGGTGCATCACCCCGCGCGCCGTCAAGGCCGCTTCCAGCGCGTCCACCGCCTCGGCCGGGCCGGCGGCGACGCAGGAGGACGGCGCGTTGACGGCGGCCAAGTCCAGCGTCTCGCCCAGCAGCGGCAGCAGTTCGGCCTCCGGCAGGCGGACGGCAAGCATGGCCCCGCCCGGCATGGCGTTCATCAGCCGGCCACGCGCGGCGATCAGCCCCAGCGCGTCTTCCAAGGAGAACACCCCAGCCAGGCAGGCGGCCACGAACTCGCCGACGCTGTGGCCCAGCATCGCGGCCGGGCGCAGGCCCCAGGACTGCCAAAGCTGCGCCAAGGCGTAGCCGACGGTAAACAGCGCCGGCTGCGCCAAGCCGGTGCCGAGCAGCGCTTCCGCATGCTCCGGAGCGTGCATGACCGCGCGCAGATCCCGCCCCAGCAGTGGTTGCAGGACGTCCGCGCACTGGTCCACCGCGGCGCGGAACACCGGCTCGGCCCCGTACAGCCCGCATCCCATCCCTGCATGCTGGGCACCCTGGCCGGGAAACAGGAACGCGACCGTGCCAATGCCCCCGTCGCCCCGGACGGCACGCCCGTCTTCCAGCGCGGCGGCGGCGTCGGCATGGCTGCTGCACGCGACGGCGAGACGATGGGCGAAGCGCCGCCGCCCCGCGGCCAAGGTCCAGGCCACGTCCGCCAGGGGCTGTCCGGGGTGGGTCAGCAGATGCGCCGCCAGCCGGCTGCGCGCCTCCGCCAGCCCTTCGGCGCTGCGGGCGGACAGCAGCAGGACCTGGTGGGCGCGGGACGACGCGGCCGAAACGGCAGGCGCCTGCGTCAGCACGGCGTGGGCGTTGGTCCCGCCCACGCCGAAGGCGCTGACCGCCGCCCGGCGCGGCTGCGGACCGGACCAGGGCGCCGTTTGCGCGGTGATGTGGAACGGGCTTCCCGCCAGGTCGATGGCCGGGTTGGGCTTGCGGAAGTGCAGCGTGCCCGGCACGGTCGCGTGCTCCACCGCCAGCACCGCCTTGATCAACCCGGCCGCACCCGCCGCAGCATCCAGGTGCCCGACATTGCCCTTGACGGAACCGAGCACGCACCGACCCTCGGCGCCGAACACCTGCCGGAGGGCGGCGAACTCGATCGGGTCCCCCAGCGGCGTCGCGGTGCCGTGGCCCTCGACATAGCCGATGCTCGCCGGAGCGACGGCGGCCTGCGCCTGCGCGGCGGCGATGCAGGCGGCTTGGCCGGCCACGCCCGGCGCGGTGAACCCGACCTTGCCCGCCCCGTCATTGTTGGTGGCGACCCCGGCGACCACCGCGTGGATGTGGTCCCCGTCCGCGACCGCGTCCGCCAGCCGCTTCAGCAGCACCAGCCCGGCGCCGCTGCCGAACACGGTGCCGCCGGCATCGGCATCGAACGGCCGCACGTGGCCGTCCGGCGAGGCGAGGCCGCCGGGCTCGTGCAGGTACCCCCGGCGCTGCGGCAGGGTGATGGAGATCCCGCCCGCCAACGCCATGTCCGCTTCCCCGGCGCGCAAAGCGGCGCACGCCTGCGCCACCGCGACCAGGGCCGTGGAGCAGGCAGTCGCGACCGTCACCGCCGGGCCGCGCAGGCCGAGCTTGTAGGAGACCCGCGTGGCCAGGAAGTCCGCACCGGCGCCGAGCAGGGCGGGGTAGCTGCCGGTCTGGTAGTCCTGGGTGTAGCGCAGCACCGCCGCGCGGTCCGGCAGGACGTTGCGGAGCAGGTAGCTGTTCGGGCTGCTGCCGGCGAACACGCCGATGCGGCCGGGGAAGGCGGCCGGGTCGTAGCCGGCGGCTTCCAGCGCTTCCCAGGCGATCTCCAGGCAAAGCCGGCCCTGCGGGTCGGTCAACTCGGCGTCGCGCCGGGTCATGCCGAAGAACGCCGGGTCAAACTGGTCTATCCCGTCCAGCACCGGGCGTGCGGGGACGAAGGCAGGGTCGGCGCTGGCAGTGCCTTCCAGCTCCTCCGGGCGGAAGCGGCTGATCGACTCGATCCCGTCGCACAGGTTGCGCCAGAACCCGGCGACGTCGTCCGCGCCCGGGAAGCGGCCGGCCATGCCGATCACCGCGATGCTGCCGGCGGCGCCTGGCGTGGCGGGTGAAGCGGGCAGGGCGGCCCCGTCCCGGCGCGCGGCGGGCGCCGTCTTGTCCAGATGCGCGGCGAGCGCCGAAACGGAGGGGTAGGCGAACAGGTCCGTGAGCGACACGTCCAGCCCAGCATCCGCCATCGCGGCATGGGCGCGCACCACGTCCAGCGAGGAAGCGCCGGCGTCGAACAGGTTGGTCTCGGGCGGCAGATCCCCCAGCACCGTCCGCCACACCGCGAGCAGGCGGTCCTGGGTGCCGGGCGCAGGCAGGGGCACGGGGAGGGGCGCGGGCGTGGAAGGGAGTGCGGCCAGGGCGGCCCGGTCCAGCTTGC
>CAXTLC010000005.1:0-8225 GCA_964245075.1 uncultured Acetobacteraceae bacterium | reverse complement strand
GGGAGGGGCGCGGGCGTGGAAGGGAGTGCGGCCAGGGCGGCCCGGTCCAGCTTGCCGTTGCGCGTCAGCGGCATCGCCCCGAGCACGGTGACCGTCGACGGCACGAAATGCGGCGGCAGCCGTTCCAGCAGCGCGCGCCGCAGCGCCGGGCCGTCCACCGCGCCGGTGACATACGCCACGGCGCGTCCGTCCCGCATGGTCACCGCGGCGTCCTGCACGGCCCCGTCGCGCTTCAGCTCGGCTTCCACCTCGTCAAGCAGAACGCGCTTGCCGGCGATCTTCACCTGCCGGTCAGCCCGCCCGGCGAAGGCGACCGTGCCGTCCGGCAAGAGCCGGGCCCGGTCCCCGGTGTGGTACAGCGTCCGGCCATCCGGCCCGGGACGGAAGGCCCGGGCGGTCAGCTCCGGCTGGTGCAGGTAGCCGAGCGCCACGCCGTCTCCGCCGGCGCACAGCTCGCCCTCCCCGCCCGGGGGAACCGGCTGCCCTTCCAGGTCCAGGATGGTGACGGTGGTGCCGCGAATCGGACGGCCGATGGGCACCGGCGCGTCCGCGGGGTGGTCACGCGGGATGCGGTAGCAGCAGGTGAAGGTGGTGTTCTCGGTCGGGCCGTAGCCGTTGATCAGCGTGGTGCCGGGCAGGGCGGCCAGCGCCTTGGCCACGTGCGGCGGGGACAGCACGTCCCCGCCCGCGAGCAACTGCCGCACCGGCGCCAGCGCGGACAGGCGCTGCTCCACCATGGCGTGGAACAGCCCGCTGGTGAGCCACGCGACGGTTACGCCGTGGCGGGCGATGGCGTCCGCGATCGCGTCCAGCGAGGGCACCGCGTCCGGCACGATCGCCAGCGCGGCGCCGTTCAGCAGGGCGCCCCAAACCTCGAAGGTCGCGGCGTCAAACCCGAGCGGGGCGGCATGCAGCACCACGTCCGAAGGCGAGAGGCTGACGTAATCCGCCCCGATCACCAGCCGCTCGACCCCGCGGCAGGGCGCCACCACGCCCTTCGGCCGCCCGGTGGAGCCGGAGGTGTACATGACATAGGCCGGCGCCTCGCGATCCTCGCCCGGGGGTGGAAAGGCGGGCGCGTCGGGCAAGGGCTGATCCAGCCGCAGGACTGGGCAAGGGGCGGCAACCGGACGGTCCGCGATCAGGACGGCCGGCGCCGCGTCGGCCAGCACGGCGTCCCGCGCCGTTTGCGGCAGCGCCGGGTCCAGCGGGACATAGGCGGCCCCGGCTTCCCGCACCGCCAGCATGGCCGCAACGGCGTCGGCGCCGCGGTCCAGCAGCAGCGCCGCCCGGCCGCCCGGCCGCAGCCCCGCTTGCCACAATGCCCGCGCAACTGCGTTTGCACGTCCGTCCAGGCTGGCGTAACTGATCGGCCGGTCGCCAGCCACAGCAATCGCGTCCGGCTGTCCGAGCGCTATGGTCCGAAAAGCTTGGTGCAAGAAAGGTTCCTGACGGATTGTGCCGCCCGGCGGCCATGATCTCGGATTCGATGACTATTAGCAACTAGATTTGTTGCGAATGTATGGGCGCGCGGGTTAATGAACCATTCACGAGCAGGATGCTAGATGCTCCGTCTAAGTCTCTTTCTGATGATTACGGCAGTCGCCGGCGTTGCCAAAGCCGGAACACTGGATGACGCCCGCCAGGCCGGCGTGCTGCGGGTCGGCACGCCCGGTGACTACGCCCCGTTCAGCCTGCGCGGCGCGGACGGCAGCTATCGCGGTGCAGACGTGGCGGAGGCCGAGCGGTTGGCCAAGGCGCTCGGCCTCCAGGTCCAGTGGGTGCCGACCAGTTGGAGCAAGCTGGCGGAGGACGCCCGCGCCAAGCGGTTCGACATCGCCGTCGGCGGCATCTCCATCAGCCCGGCCCGGCGGGAGTTCGCGGCGTTCTCCACCATTCTGGTCAGCGACGGCAAGCGCCCGGTCGCGCGCTGCGCCGACAAGGGCCGCTACGTGACGCTCGCCAGCATCGACGCGCCGGGCGTGCGCGTGGTGGTCAATCCCGGCGGCAGCAACGAGGCGTTCGCGCGCGCCAACCTTTCCCACGCGGCCGTGACCGTGTTCCCTGACAACAAGACCATCGCAGACGAGATCGTCGCCGGGCGGCAGGACGTGATGGTGACGGATGGGGTGGAGGTGGACCATGACGCGCTGGTTCACCCGGAGCTGTGCGCCGCCGCCGTGGCCGCGCCGTTCACCCATTTCGAGGGCGCGTTCCTGTTGCAGCCCGACCCGGCGTTGGAACAGGCGGTGGACAGCGTGCTGGATGCGGATGTCAGCTCGGGGCGCTGGGCCGCCACGCTGGCCGACGCGGAACGGCAGCCCTGAGCCGCCCCGCCGGCGGGGCACCAGTCGTTGGTGGTGGGCGCAACGGCTTGCTGGGGCTATGGTGCCGGCCATGCTCGCACGCGCCCTTGTCCTCGCCGCCTCGCTGGCAGCCCCGTTTCCGGCACTGGCCCAAGCTGCGGCGCTTCCGGTCCGGCTGAGTTACGCCGGCTATGCTGCCGGCTTCGACTTCATGGATTTGCAGGCGGGCATTGCGGTCACGCCGCAGGCATACCGGGTGCAGGTGTCCCTCCAGATCACCGGGCTGGTGGGCATGTTGTTCCACGGCCAATCCACCTCGGTTGCTGACGGCCAGTTCCATGGCAACCAGGCCGTGCCGCGCGAGCTGTTCAGCACCGGAAAGTTCGGCGGCCAGGCCCGGACGACGCAAATCGATTGGCAGAACGGCGTCCCGACGATCACGCAGATGGTGCCGCCCGCCGAGGAGGAGCGCGAGCCCGTGCCGGCAGCGGAGCAGGCGCACACGGTCGACTCGCTCAGCGCGATGGCGGCGCTGCTGCGCCAGGTGGCCGCGACCGGGCGGTGCGACGGGGCGATGAACACGTTCGACGGCCGCCGCCTGTCCTCGCTCCAGGCGCATACGGCTGGCGAGGAGGTGCTGGAGCAGACCAGCCGCTCCTCCTTCCACGGCCCGGCGCTGCGGTGTGATTTCGAAGGGCGGCAGCTCGCCGGCTTCCTGCGTGACGCGGACCAGGCGGAGTTGCGCAAGCCGCAATACGGTTCCGCCTGGTTTGCCCGCATCGCACCCGGCGAGCCGCCGGTGCCGGTGCGCATCACCTTCCACACCCGCCAGTTCGGCGGCGCCACGGTGTACCTGACCGGGCAGCCGTGACTCCGGCGCGATGACGCACGGGTGTTCCTCGCCCTTCTGCCGGACAAAGGGAGCATCAGGCAGACAGGCTCCGATTTAGAGCTTGGGGCGGCAACTGGGCGTCGGCCCGTCATGCCCGCCGCCGTGCCCGGCCCAAGCTGGGACGGCCTAGGCTGGAACGGGCAAGGCTGGAACGGGCAAGGCCAGCAGGAACAGGCCGAGTGCCAAGCCTGCGTGACGCAGCCGCGTTAGCCTGCAATCGCCTTGATTGGAAACAGTCAGGGCGTCAATTGCCGGGCCAAACAGAGAGGCAGACTGCGCTGACCGTTTATGGTCAGCCAAAAAGCGGTCTAGCCTGCGCCGGGCCGTGACCGCGCGACGAAATTCACGAAAGCCCGCAGCGGCGGCGGCAGGTGCTTGCGGCTCGGGAAATACAGGAACGGCCCGGAAAAGCTCAGCCACCAATCCTGCATCACCGGCAGGAGCGCCCCGCTGGCCAGCGCCGGCGCGACCAGGGCCTCGAAGCTGTAGATGATCCCGGCGTCGTCCAGCGCGGCGCCGAGCGCGACGTCGAGGTCGTTCGTGATCAGCGGCCCGGCCGGCGTCACCCGGATCACTTGGCCGTTCCGCTCGAACTCCATGGCCGGCATGGCGCCGCTGTTGAAACGGTGGCGGATGCAGAGGTGCCCGAGCAGATCCTCCGGATGCGCCGGCACCCCCCGCGCCTGCAAGTAACCGGCCGAGGCCGCCGCGGCGAAGCGCTGCCGGCGCGGCCCGATCGGCACCGCGATCATGTCCCGCTCCAGCCGCTCCTCGTAGCGCACCCCGGCGTCGAACCCGGCGGCCAGCACGTCGATGAAGCTGTCATCCCCGGTCACTTCCAGCGTGACGCCCGGATGCGCCGCCAGGAACGGCCCCACGATCGGCGGCAGCACCAAGCGGGCGACGATAGGCGCCACGTTCAGCCGCAGCACGCCCGCCGGGCCGTCCCCCAGCGCGCCAAGCGCCGCGGCCACCTCGCCGAGCGCCGGGGCGAGGCGTTGCAGCAACCGCTCGCCGGCCTGCGTGGGCGTCACGCTGCGCGTCGTGCGGTTCAGCAGCCGCACGCCCAGTTGCGCTTCCAGCCGCCGCACCGCCTCGCTGAGCGTGGACGCGGACACGCCGCCGAGGGAGGCGGCGCCCCGGAAGCCGCGGGCGCGGGCGACGGCGACGAAGGCGTCGAGGTCGGCCAGGCCGGGTTGGTTGATTGCGCGATCGGGCATAGGAGCGGCGAGGGGTTGCCTACGTGGTTGCACGCCCATAGCGGGCGGCGCCCGCAACGTCCAAGGGGCAGCCGACTCAGCCCGGGGTGCGATCCGGGGCCGGAAAAGGCTGATGCCGGCTAGGCCGGCGCGAAAGCCGCGTCGGCGATGGCCTCCGCCTTGGCATAGGGGGAGAAGAAGGCGTCGATGTGGTCACCCGACGCCCCGCGCACCACGACGCCCCGCTGGTTGGAGAACTCCCGGAATCCCTCGATCCCGTGGTGGCGCCCCATCCCGCTCATGCCCACCCCGCCGAACGCGAGCGATGGCAGCGCGCCCTGCAAAGCGCAGGTGTTGACCGCAGCCCCGCCGGAGATCGTTCCGCCCAGCACCGCGTCGATCGCCGCTCCGTCCTCGCCGAAGACATACAGGCCCAGCGGGCGCTCCCCCGCGTTGATCCTCGCCACGGCTTCGTCGAGCGAGTCGTACGGGATGACGGGCAGGATGGGCCCGAAGATCTCCTCCGTCATGATGCGCAGGTCGGCCGCGGGATCGATGACCAGCGATATCGGCATGCGCCGCAGCGTCCGTTCGGCGCCATCGTCCTCCTCAAGCGTCACGATGCGGTGCTGGCGAACCCGCGCCTCTTCCAGCATGGCGGTCAACCGGTCCAGGTGCCGGTCCGACACGATCCCGGTGCACTCGGCGCTCCGCGAGTAGTTCGGCGCCGCGCTCCTCATGAAGTCGAGCGACAGGGTGGCGAAGCTGTCGACGTCCTCGCGCGGGACGAGGCAGTAGTCCACCGAGATGCACATCTGCCCGTTCTTGACGGTCTTGGTGCCGATGACGGACTTGACGTTCTCCGCGGTGACCGAGCCGCGCGTGAGCACGGCCGGGCACTTGCCCCCCAGCTCCAGCGTGACCGGGGTGAGGTTGCGCGCCGCTGCCTGCATGACCTGGCGGCCCACTGCCGGGCTTCCCGTGTAGAGCAGGTGGTTCCAGGGGAGGTCCGCGAAGGCGCGCGCGAGGTCAAGCCCGCCCACCGCCACATGGACCAGCGACGGCTCGAACGTGGCGGCCACCATCTCCTGGAGCAGCGCCGCACAGGCCGGCGTGTACTCGGACGGCTTCACGATGACCCGGTTGCCGGCCGCAAGCATCTCGGTCATCGGCCCGACAGACAGGTCGAACGGGAAGTTCCACGGGACGATGTTGCCGATGACGCCCTTCGGCTGGCTGCGGATCTGCGCCTGCGCCGTGCCCAGCATCGCGGCGTCGACCTCCCGCTCGGACGGGCGCATCCATTCCTCCAGGCGGTCGAGCACGTGGCGGGCGCGCGCGATCACGCCCAGCACTTCGATCAGGTCGGAAGCCCCGACGGGATGGGAGCCGAAATCGACGCTCAGCGCCGCGCGGATCTGCTCGCGGCGGCCGGCCATCATGGCGATGAGCGCCTCGATCCGCTTGCGGCGTTCGGCAAGCGACGGGAAGCGGTCCGACGCGAAGGCGGCCCGCTGGGCCTGGAAGGCGGCTTGCAGGCCGGCGATGGCTGCCCCGTCCGCTGTTGCCGCCGGCGCTTCCCCGAGAATGGACATGAGATTGGTTCCCCCTGATCGCGTGGGCCGCGATCGATGCGTCTTGGGCCGTCTCCGTCGGAACGGCCGTGCTACCAGAGATAGCCGATCTGGCGTGCGCCGGAAATGCTCAGCTTGCTCAGCAGGCTCCGGGACAGGCGGCGGCCGTGGAACACCGCGGCGCTTCCCGGGCCGGCCAGCACGATGTCCTCGCCGCGCATGGCCGCACGCACGATGCGTTCGCCGACCACGGATGGATGCGCGCCTTTCGCCCGGTAGTGCCGGTCGACCTGGTCCAGCGCCGACGCGGGCACGCTTGGCGCGACGGCGGCCCGGTTGCGGACGATCGGCGTGTTGATCACGCCGGGGCACACCACCGTGACACCCACGCCCGTGTGCCTGAGCTCCATCGCGAGCGCGTCCGAAAGCCCGAGCACGGCATGCTTCGACGCGGAATAGGCGCTGAGGTTGGGAACCGGGTAGAGGCCCGCGGCGGATGCGACGTTGACCAGCCGCCGGGTGCCGCCGGCGCCGATCATCGCCGGCAGGAACGCCCGGCTGACATGGACCACGCCCATCAGGTTGACGGCGAGCACCCGGTCCCAGGCGCTTGCCGGCGTGTCGAGGAACGGGCCGAAGAAGCCGATGCCCGCGTTGTTCACGACCACGCCCGGCGCGCCGGCCCCGGCCGCGACCTGTTCGGCGAGCGCGCCGACCGCCGCCGGGTCGCTCACGTCGCACCCGAACGGGAGGCAGCGCCGGCCCGCCGCCTCGACCAGCCGTGCGGTGTCCGCCAGCCGGCCCTGGTCGAGGTCGACCGCCACGATGTCCGCCCCGGCGCGGGCGAACGCCAGCGCCGTCTCGTGGCCGATGCCGGACGCGGCGCCCGTCACCACCACCCACTGCCCGCCGAAACCGTTCGATGCCATGCTTCCACCCGCCCTCGTTGCAGCCGTGGCCGAGCCTTTTGGCGGCCCTGGCGCGCTGCCCGGTTTACGCTAACGTGGCGCGAACGCGCAGGGGAGCGTCATGGACGGAGCGACATGGACACGGTGACGGCGACGCGGCCCGAGGATGTCGGCCTGTCGTCCCCCCAGCTCGCCCGGGTGGAAGCCTGGGCGCAGCGCCTGGTGGAGGACGGCCGGCTGGCGGGCGTGACCACGATGGTGGCGCGCCACGGCCGCATCGCCCACCTGCATAGCTGCGGCAAGGCGGATATCGCTTCCGGCGCCGCCATGACCCCCGGCACGATCGTGCGCATCTACTCGATGACCAAGCCGCTCACCAGCCTGGCCATCATGATGCTGTACGAGGAGGGCCGCTTCCAGTTGGACGACCCGATCAACCACTTCCTGCCCGGCTTCCGGCACATGCGGGTCGCGTCCGGCGGCCAGCGCGGCAAGATCGACACGGTGCCTGCCCTGCGGGAGATCACGTTCCGCGACCTGCTCACCCACACCGCCGGGCTGACCTACGGGTTCATGCAATCCACCCTGGTGGACGAGCTCTACCGGGACGAGGGCATCGATTTCCAGACCGCCGAACACACGCTGGGCGAGGTGGTGGACCGCGTGGCCGAGCTGCCGCTGCTGGCCCAGCCCGGCGCCGAATGGAACTACAGCATCGCCACGGACGTGCTGGGCCACCTGGTCGCGGTGATCTCCGGCGAGGCGTTCGGGGATTTCCTGCGCCGCCGGGTGATCGAGCCGCTCGGCATGGTGGACACCGGTTTCCACGTTCCCGCGCAGAAGCACGACCGCTTCGCCGCCAACTACGCCCGCGGCGCGGACGGCGCCCTGGCGCTGATCGACGACCCGGCGACCAGCCGCTACCTGTCGCCGCCCGCGGCCTGCTCCGGCGGCGGCGGGCTGGTGTCCACCGCGGGCGACTACATGCGCTTCTGCCAGTTCATGCTGAACCGCGGCGAGCTGGACGGCGTGCGGCTGGTCGGGCGCAAGACGGTGGAGCTGATGACCGCGAACCACCTGCGCGGCGACATGGCCGCCATGGGCATGCCGCGCTTCAGCGAGAGCAGCTACGAGGGCGTCGGCTTCGGCCTCGGCTTCTCCGTGATGCTGGACCCGGCGCGGGCGCAGGTGCTGGGCACGCCGGGCGAGTACGCCTGGGGCGGCGCCGCCAGCACCGCGTTCTGGGTGGACCCGGCGGAGGACATGGCCGTGGTGCTGCTGGCCCAGCTCACGCCGTCCTCGACCTACCCGATCCGGCGCGAGCTGCGGGTGCTGACCTACGCGGC
>CAXTLC010000004.1:84981-88149 GCA_964245075.1 uncultured Acetobacteraceae bacterium | reverse complement strand
CGCGATGGGAACACTGACCTAACTTGGGGAACGAATCAAGAACGAGTGCGGTTGGGTACGCCCGTCGTATTGGGCGAGCACCCGGCCATGCGGGAAACTGCCGGCAAGATCGCCCGAGCCGAGTGCGGACAGCAGCCAGTGCATCATCACGGGCCAGCAAGGGCCGCCACGTGAGTGACGGCGATGTCGGTCAGAGCGGCTCGCCTGGGCTGGCAGCCTGCGGCTCCAGCATGAGGCCCGCAGCTTGCTCCGCGTCCGGGAATATCCTTGGGGCCGCGACAAGAGCGATGCTGATCAGCACCACCGACCACGCCGCGATCAGCAAGGCCCAGAAGCCGTGCTTCTCCTGCCAGTATTGATCCTGGCTTGGGAGGTTCAGCTCAAAACGCGTTTGCCTGGTGTGCCTCATGCTTGCGTGCCTGTTTGAATGGGTGACAGGCGACGCTAGGGCGCAGGCGGACCGGAACGCCTCCCTCGTCTGGAGAGGTAATCCCATAGCCTAATTACACGATTTCGTGAGAAACAGCGTGTCCGGCATTGTAATTGGACACGCGAACCAGCCCGGCGTATGTCCGCCCTGCTCGTATCGTTGCGATCGCAATTGGAGCGCATGGCATTGAACGCTGGTTCAGCTCTGCCTTTGGCTGCGGGGCGTTTGCAGGACGCAGCGCTGGGCGCCGACGAGGTCCCGCTCGGATCGGTTGCGGACGCGGTGGGGGCGTCCTATGCGTTGCTGTTCGCCGAGCGGGCCGCCGACGGCAAGGTCGAGGCGCCGCTGCTGGCGGGGATCAACCCTGCCTACGGCAGCCGGCTGAGGCAGGCAGGAACGCTTCGCCTGCTTCCCGCCTGGCTGCGCGGCCTTCAACCCGGCATGGTGATGGACCGCGCCAGCCTGCAACGCGACCATGATTTCGCCCGTTCGGCGTTCTTCGATTACGTCGTGCGCCCAGAAGGGCGGTTCCACTGCCTGATCACCACACCCCACGCGACGCCGCTGCAGCGGTTTCACCTCATCGTCGGCCGCCCGATGGGCAGGGATGATTTCTCGCCCGAGGACATCCGGGTGTTGCAGGCCCTGCTGCCGCATGTCGGCCGCCTGATCCGGAGCGGCATGGCGCTGTTCCAGGCCGGACACGAGACGGCGGTGCTGCGGTCCGCGCTGGACCATCTTTCCGGCAGCATCGTGGTGGTGACGGGCGACTGCCGGCTGGTTTTCGCCAACAAGGGCGCGCAGCGTCTGCTGGACCTGCGCGACGGGCTGCACCGCGCCGGCGGCAGCCTGGCTGCCGCCGGCCTTGCCGACACCGTCGCGTTGCGCGGCGCCGTCGCGCGCGCGCTCGACGGCCACGGGCGCGCGGCATCGGCGCTGCACGTCCGGCGGCCCTCCGGCGGCCCGCCCTTCGCCGTCGCCGCTTCGCCGCTCGACACCGGGCTGCCTGCGGGGGCGGCGCTCGTCTTGCTGCTGATCGCGCAGGCCGACCCATCCGCCGTTGTCGATGCCTCGCCTGTCGCGCGCTGCTACGGGCTGACGGCAAGGGAGAGTGAACTGGCCACGCTGCTGGCCAGCGGGCTCGACCTGCGGTGCGCGGCCGGCAGGCTGGGGATCGGCTACAGCACGGCCCGCTTCCACCTGCGGCATGTCTTCGAGAAGACTGGCACGCACCGTCAATCCGATCTCGTCCGCCTGGTTCTGGCTGCCTCGCCCCGCCTCAGCCGATAAGGAACGGCGCGGCTACGGAGCGAATTGCGGGGCCGAGGCGTGCAGGGTGGCTTCCGGCGCGGACGCGAAGCCGGCCAGGACCGCCGCCCGCGAGGTTCCGCCATCCAACAGCCCGGTCCAGAACGACAGGCCGGCCGCATCGCCCGCGCGTCCGGCCTCGTTCGTGTAAAGCTGCTTGACGAACCCGGCGTTGCCCGCCGCGGCGCCGGCGTCGCTCTGGAACTCGGCAGAGCCGAGCAGGCCCTGCGCCACGCTCAGCAGGGAAAGGCCGTCCTGAAGCAGGCCCGACCAGTACGCGCCGCCTGCCTCGTCCGGCGTACGGCCGAACGCGCCTTTATAGAGGCGGAGAACCGCGTCGTCCTGCGGCCTGCCGACCGTGACGCTGTCGAGGCTGGACACGTAACGGCCGCCCTTGGCGTCGCCCGGGGCTGTTGTCCGCAGCGCGCCGCTGATCCCGCCCACCGAAGGGAACGTGCCCGTTCCATCGTCGTAGGCGATCAGCGCGGCGGGCGTGCCGCGGATCGAAGGGTCGATCTCGCCACGGGAGTAAACGACGCCGTAGCCGTCCGTGCCCGTGGCAACGACGTACTCGTTTCCCGCCGCCGTGCCGTCGATCCCCGCACTGTTCAGCACCGATTGCAGCGGGGCCCCGGTGAAACCGACGCTGGCCTTGGCGCTTCCCGCGCTGAAGCTGTCGCTCTGCGCCACGCGGCCGATGGCTTGCACCGCGGCGGCGCCATATGGGTTGGCCGCCTCGGAAACATCGCCGCCGACGGTGAGCGGGACGGCGCCGGCTGCTCCCGTGGCGGCAGCCGGAACTGCCGCGACGCCCACGCTCAGGCTGGTGACGCCCGTCACGTCGCGCTTGCCGATGCCGCCGCCCAAGTCGCCTGGAACGATCAATTCGGGCGCGATGGCGGCTCCGTTCCGCTGGTAGGCGATGATGTCGGTGGAGGAAGCGCCGCCAAAACCCGGGTCCACTTCGCCCTCGGAAAGCACGACCTGGCCGCCGCCCGCGCCGCCAACGGCGATGTAGTCCCGCAGGAAGCCGTTCTTGACCGAAGCGCCCGTCGGATAAAGGAACCCCGCCCCGCTGATCAGGCTGTAAACGGACGCGCCTACATAGCTGTCGCCATTGGCCAGGGTCACCGTCACGGGGGCATAGTCAGACGCCAACGCGGCGGCGCCAAGGATGGCGGGAGCAGCGACGGCGCCCGCGATGCTCATTGTGCCTGACACGTGCCTGCCTCCGGGCGAGCGGCCGAAGCGGCCACCGCTATGCTCAGCGATACATAGCGTCCTGGCAAGTGGTTTCGGTTCGCAATACCGCTTGACCGCTCGCATTTGGCGCTGCCATCCCGGCAAATGGTCGAAACCGCTCCCCGCACTTGGCCGATCCTCTTGGCAGCCCTGTTGCTCGCATCCTGCGCGGGCGGGGCTGGTCCCGC
>CAXTLC010000004.1:54245-84881 GCA_964245075.1 uncultured Acetobacteraceae bacterium | reverse complement strand
CCGTGGTCACGCCCGAACGCCAGCAGGCCGTGCGCGGCTGGGGCATGGCGCTCGCCTGGGAAGCCAACCGGGTTTACGGCAGCGCGCGGGTCAAGCCGGACATCCCCGACCCGGCCGAGCAGGGGCGCTTCATGGACCTGCTGTTCGGCGACCCGGCGCGCGGGCCGGGCCTCGGGCTCAATGCCGTCCGCTACAACATCGGCGGCGGCTCACGGCCGGACACGACGGGCTGCGACGGGCCGCCGCGGCACGGGCTGCGGCCCTCGGCCGATATGGAGGGCTTCCTTGCCGGGCCGGGCGAGCCGTACGACTGGTCGCGCGATGCCAGCCAGCGCCGGATGCTGGGGGAAGCGCAGCGGCGCGGCGTCACGATCTTCGAGGCGTTCTCCAACTCCGCGCCCTGGTGGATGACGGTGAGCGGCTGCGTCGCGGGGACGGCGCACGCCAAGGAGAACAACCTGCGGGCGGACGCCGTGCCGGCCTTCGCCGCCTATCTCGCGACCGTGGCGCGGCATTTCCGGGCGCAAGGCATCGCGTTCGAGAGCGTCAGCCCGGTGAACGAGCCGGACGGCGACTGGTGGGTCGCCGGCAACGACCAGGAAGGCAGCTTCGCGACGCTGCCGATGCAGGAGGCGATCGTCGCCGCGCTCGCGAAGGACCTGGCCGGGACCGGAACGCTGGTGAGCGGCACGGAGGCGAACAGCCTGGACAAGATGACGGCCTGGCTCGGCCAGATGGATGCGGCGAGCCTTGCGGCGCTCGGGCGGATCAACGTGCACCAATACCAGCCGAGCGACCCGGCGGCGCTGCGCCGCCGGGCCGCGGCGCTCCGCAAGCCGGTCTGGGCCAGCGAGGTCGGCTGCTGCTTCGACTTCGACCACAGGAGCGAGACGGACGGCTTCCTCTTCATGGCAAGCTCGATCGAGCTTGCCATAAACGAGCTTGGCGCGGAGGTTTGGTGCTTCTGGCAGCCGGATTGGGGCGTGGTCGATTTCGGCACGGGACGTCCGCGCCCGCTGAAGCAGTTCTACGCGATCGCCCAGTACACGCGCTTCATCCGGCCCGGCTTCAGCGTCCTCCGGAGCCAGGGCGGGGGCCTGACGGCGGCGCTCTCGCCAGATGGGCGCCGGCTGGTGCTGGTCGCGATCAACCACGGTGCCGGCGACGCCGCCGAGGACATCGATCTGTCTTCCTTGGACCGGCCGGGGCAGCCGGTCGCCGTTTATCGCACGACGGAAACGGGCGACCTCGTGCAATCCCAGTCGCGGGTGGGCGCGGGCGGCCACTTGCTGGACCGTGAGCCGCCCGCCTCGGTCACCACCTACGTGATCGACCGCCCGTAGCAGGCGAAACGGCCGTCACAGACCGGAGTAGGCGTCAAACAGCCGCACCGAGCAGCCGGGCGCGTCAAGATCCAGCGTGTCGTCCTGCCGCGTGGGCACGGTGGTGTCCCAGTGGCAGCGTCGCTCGTCCGCCGCCTGCTCGAGCGCGAAGCCTGCGTTGCTGACGATCAGTTCGTGCCGCTGGCCCGGGTTGGTCATGCCGACAATCCGGCCGGCAACCAGCTCTCACGGGCGCGGGCCTTCCTGGCTGGCCAGGAACCCGTCAAAAGCGGCGACGGTGATCGGCGGATCGTCGATCAGCAATGCCTCGGACACTTCCGTCACTCCTTGTCCGGCATCGGCAAGCCATGGGGAGTTGCAACCACCGTGATTCCCGAGCTTGGGAGAGGCAACGCCGCGGACCCGTGATCGCGATGCCGCACCCGGGCCGGCATCGCGCCGCGGGCCGAAACCGCCCTTCCCCCGCTGATGCAATTGCGCCACCTTGCGTTCAGATGCCCTCCGCACGCCGACGCGCCCCGGCCAGGCCGCCTCCCCCGCCCGACAGCTCGGCCACGCTCAGGACCGAGCGGCTGGTGTTGCGGCCCCCTGCCGCCGCCGATGCCGAGCAGTTGCACCGGCTGGTCAACGACTGGAGCGTGGTCCGCATGCTTTCCAGCCTGCCCTTCCCCTACCCGCGCAGCTTGACGGACGAGTGGATCGCTTCCACCGCGGCGCAGCGCACGGGCGGCACCGCCTACCACCTGGTCATCACCGGGATGGAGGACGGACAGGACCTGGTGATCGGCTGCGTCGGGCTGCGGCTGGACATCACGCCGGGCATCGGCAACCTCGGCTACTGGGTCGGCCGCCGCTACTGGGGCCACGGCGTGGCGACGGAGGCGGTGAGCCGGGTCGCGCGCTGGGCGCTGGCCAACCTGCCGATCCAGCGCATCGAGGCGCACGTGGCGGAAGACAACCCTGCCTCGGTGGCCGTGCTGCACCGGGTGGGGCTGCGGGAGGTCGGGCCTGGGATGGCGGCGTTCCTCGCCCGGGGCGGCGAGCATCCGGTGATCCGCTTCGAGGCGACGCGGGAGGACCTGTTCGGCGCCGTGGAAACGCCGGCGACCGAGGACGCGGAAGCGGCGCCGGGCAAGCCGCTGCTGCTGGTCGCCGCTTGCGCGCTGATCGACGTGGACGGTCGCGTGCTGCTGGCGCGCCGGCCGGAAGGCAAGAAGATGGCCGGGCTGTGGGAGTTTCCCGGCGGCAAGCTCCACCGCGGCGAGACGCCGGAGCACGCGCTGATCCGCGAGCTGCGGGAGGAGCTGGGCGTCGACGTCGCGGAAGCGTGCCTGGCGCCGTTCGCCTTCGCGTCGCATGACTACGAGCGGTTCCACCTGCTGATGCCGTTGTTCCTGTGCCGCCGCTGGAAGGGTACGCCGGCGGGGATGGAGGGCCAGGCGCTGGCCTGGGTGCGGCCCAGCAAGCTTGCGGAGTACGACATGCCGCCCGCCGACAAGCCGCTCGTTCCCCTGCTGAGGGATTTCCTGTGACCAACCCCACCGCATGCCTGCTCGTCATCGGCAACGAGGTGCTGTCCGGGCGCACGCAGGATGCCAACATCAAGTTCCTCGCCACCAGGCTGGGTGAGATCGGCATCCCGTTGCGCGAGGTGCGGGTGATACCGGACGTGCCGGACACCATCGTCGGCACCGTCAACGAGAGCCGCGCCCGGTTCGACCACGTGTTCACCACAGGCGGCATCGGCCCGACCCACGACGACATCACCAGCGAGTGCGTCGCCGCCGCGTTCGGCGTGCCGTGGGAGCAGCATCCGGAGGCGTGGGCGCGGATGGAACGGCACTACCCGCCGGGCGAGTTCAATGCCGCCCGGCAGCGCATGGCGACCATGCCGCGCGGCGCCACGCTGATCGACAACGCGATCTCGGTGGCGCCCGGCTTCACGATCGGCAACGTGCACGTCATGGCGGGCGTGCCGCGGATCATGCAGTCCATGTTCAACGCCCTGGCGCCCTCGCTCGCCGGCGGGCCGCCGATCGTCTCGCGCGCGGTGCACGCGATCGGGCTGCTGGAAGGCCGGATCGCGGACGGGTTGCGGACGGTGCAGGAGCGTCACCCGGCGCTCGATCTCGGCTCCTACCCGTTCTACCGGGTGAGCGGCAGCGGCGTGGCGCTGGTGGCGAAAGGGCCGGACGGGGCGGAAGCGGAGGCGGCGATCACCGAAGTGACGGCGCTGATCAAGGAACTGGGCCTGGAACCGGTGGCGGGGGAGCCGGCGGTCTGAGGTTGCGCCTGCCGGCCTGCGCTCATCGCAGTGGCAAGGCCCGCGCGCGCGCGGATGCGCAATCCGGAGGGAACCGCCAATCCCCACCTGCGGCAGGAGATGGGCCGCCAGGGTTGAGGGTTGCCTGCATGACCTGCAAGCTTTGCGGCCAGCGCGCCTTCATGAACGCCGTCACGGCCAGCACGTCTTGTTCTCGAATAACAGCCTTGTAGCGCGGCGTGCCGTGCCCGTCCCGGATGAGAGTGGCAAGTTCGGCGTTCGACCGCCGCCACGCCCAGCCGGACGCGTCCAGGGCCGGAGCACGGCGGCCCCGGTTCTCGTCCTGCAACCGCCACAACGGCTGGCCCTGCAAGTTGCGCCCGTGACACGAAGCACAAGCCCCGACATAAGCGAGCTTGCCTTCCCGGAGGAGGTCCAAGCTGGCCGTGCTGTCGGAAGAGGGCCGTGTGAGCCGCGAGGCAGCCCCGCTGCAGAGCGCGCCACCTGCCAGGAGGGCAAGGCATCCCAACCATACGCTATGGCGCATAGTGCGAAGCACCTATTCTGCCGGCAGCACGCGGATCACCGCCATCATCCCGTTATCCTCGTGCCCGAGGATGTGGCAGTGGTACACCAGATCCCCGGCGATGGCGCCTCGGAAATCCAGCTGGATGGTGACGCTCGGGTAGGATCCCTTTCCTGACCAATAAGGCACGTCCACGACGTCACGGTATTGCTGGTCCTTTTCTGGAACCGCCGCATTGTTCTGCTTGAGAACCTTGAAATGTACTTGGTGAATGTGGAACTCGTGCACTTCGGACGTTTGGTTGCTGATGGTCCAAGTCTCGACTGCGCCGACATGGGTGGTTATCGCCGGGTCGTTGTTCGGATCGAACAGCGTCGGCTTGGCGCCGTTCACGGTGATGTAGAAGTTTGTCTGGCTCGCCGGGTTTGTCGGGTCTGACAAAACTTCGGAGAAATAAAGATCACGGTGGGCGGTCACAGCTTGCTTGTCCAGGCCGGCGAACCGCTCAGGCTGCCATGATCCGGGCGTGGCCGCAGCCGCCGTCACGGCGTCAGCCAGCGACGGGGCGACAGCCCTCGGCTCAATCGTGGCCAAGACCCGTTTCGGGTCGTTGTCGCCATCGGGGCCAGTGTCGGCATTCTTTGTCACGAGCTGCGCCTGACGAGTGCCCGGCGGCGGTGTCGGGACGATGAACTCCGCCCGCCCCCCGGTCGGTATCAATACATGGGTGACCGATACCGTCTTGCCGATGCCGGTGCCGTCCTGCGAACCGAGCGGCACGCCGTCAAGCCCGACGACCTGAAGCTGTTGCGGCACACCGTCGAACAGCAATTGCAAGTCATAGATGCTGTCCGCCGCTGTATTCGCGACACGCCAGAACTCCTGCCCCTTGTTCGTCGAGACGATGGAAGCGGGCTGCAAGTTTGGATACTTGATAGGGACGTAGTTGATGGAGGTGTCCCAAGAAGGAACGTCGTCAACCGGCGGCTGATTGACGTCCAGCACTTGGTCGCGGAAAACCAGGACACGCTCTGGCAAGTTCAGTACGGAGGGTTGGAACCAGTCGATGCCTTCCACGATGATCGCCCCGGTAGCCCCGCCCTGCACCGACTGCTCCGCAATGCCGTGCACGTGGGGATGGTACCAGTAGAGCCCTGGCGGCTCGTCATCCGGGATCACGATCTGATACTGGAAACTCTCTCCCGAGTTGATCAGCGTATGGATCACCTGGTCGCCATGGCAGGCGGGCGAAACGTTCAGGCCATGGAAATGAACGTTGACCGATGTGTCCGTCATGGTTGCCGAGCCGCACACCTGCGAAGCATCGGAGACGATCTCGGTCGGAGCGCCGCCCGGCAGCGCCGGGACATGATTGTTGACGGTCATGGTGATCGTGTCGCCGCGCTTGACGTGCAGGGTGGGCGACTGATCGCCGGACGGCGTCACGAAGCAGAACAGCGTGTGGGATGCAGCATCAGTGCCCGTCTCGTAATTCAGGGTCACATCCAGTTTGCCGTTGTCGCTGAATAGGCTGGGCGGCGCTACAACTCGGCTGCCCTCTGCAGGCCGCGGACAGGGCTGGCTTGCAACCGGCGGTGCGGTCTCAGCCCTTGCGGCATGTGACAAAGACACGCCTGCGCAGACAAGATATACAGCAAAGCGACACAGCATAGGATAGACCCCAAGAAGTCATTTGTAATACGGCAAGGTTAAAATGATTCGCTCTGGTGAGATTGTCTCACGTGGGTAGGATACAGCATGGTTGCACGAACCCTGACAATGCTTTTTGTCCTATCATTTGCTTCGGCTTATGCTCAGGAGCTTCCTACGCTGGTTCCGCCGGACCGAAGCATGACTGGGCAGATTGCTGGTCGAGCGGACTTGGACGCTGGGACTCCACGGCTGAGCGGAATCGTTCGGACGTCGACCCTCGCCTTGGCTACGTTACAGCTGCAAAGTTCGGCATCGGCCGAGGTCGTTCAGGAAGGTGAGGCGATTGGCGGCTGGAAGGTGCTGCGGATCACCGATGAGGACGTGACGCTGTCTTCGGGCGCAACGATCCTGATGCTCAAACCGACCGGGTCGGCCACCGTGGACGAACCTGGTGTCGTGGAACAGTCCTGGCACGTCGGCCTGCGCCGAAGCGGGGCAACAGGCACCTATCTTCAGCGTCTGCAGAAGTGACGGGCGCTCGGCGCTCAGCCGCCAGGGCCGACTGTGCGCTGAAGAAACGCTTTCACCCGGGCGAAGCTGTCCGCGGCGGCCGAAGGATCGTACTGCATCGGGTGGGCCTCGCTGAATCGCCGCTGCACCAGGTTCGGGTTGTCGAAGGCGTGCACCACGCCCGGGTAGGTGACCAGCGTGAAAGCGTCGCCCGGGGGCAGGGCATCGCCGAATGCCTTGCACGTCCGCGCCGGCGGGCCCCAGGTGTCGTCCTCGCCGGCCAGGGCAAGCAGCGGCAAGCCGCTGTAGCGGCCTGGGTTACGGCAATTGCCGTAGTAGTCGATCGCGCCTTTTACGGCAGCCTCGTCCGCGTATGGATGCAGCGTGACCGTGGCCGCCGTACCCCCGCCGTGCGACTCGCCCAGCACCGCGATGCGTGCGCCGTCCACGCCGGGCTGTGCCTGCAACCAGCGCGAAGCCGCCACCACGTCCCCGGCGCGGTCGAACCGGGTCACCAGCGCTTGGCGGCCAGCCGCGCAGACCGAGGCGACGCCGCGCGGCGAGAAGCTATCCAGCGTCAGCGATCCGTAGCCCCAACCCCGCAGCCGCTCCGCCCAGAGCGCGGTGTTCGCCCCCACGCCGCCGCAGCCGTGCAGCAGGATGACGACCGGATGCGGCCCCGGTCCGGATGGCAGCAGCAGCCGGCCAGAGAGCGGCGCCGGGGACGGCCGCGCGCCCTCGACCGCGACCGGCGGGATGGACCCTCCTGGCTGCGCCGCACACCCGGCCAGCGTCAGGAGCAGCAGGACGGCCTGAATTCGGGGCGGGTTACATGGCATGCCGTGATTCCTTCTACGTCCGATGCTACCCGATCCGTTGCAGGCTGCTCATGGCCCGCAGCCGTCAGGAAGAGTCGCCATGACGATACCGCGTTCGACCGTCGCCCTCGCGCTGCTGTTGGCGGCTTGCGCGTCCTACGACCCGCCTTTCGCCGGGGATCACGGCGCCGCGCGCTACAGGACGGATCTCCAGCGCTGCCAGAAGCAGGCCTCCGCCAAGGCGACCCGGGCGGCCAACGCCACGCCGCAATCCAGCATCCGCGCCTTGTTCGCGTCCGACGCGCCGGAGCGGCAGGACATGGTGGCCTGCATGCAGTCCCGCGGCTACGCCCTGCGCCCCGCGCCGGGCTAGACCACCGCCTCGCGGCCCATCGCCAGGAACTTCTCCCGCCGCCGCGCGAGCAGGGTCGGTCCGTCCAGCCCGGCCAGCCCGGCAAGCGCCACCCGGACCGCCTCCCCCACCGCCGCCACCGTGGCCGCCGGGTCACGGTGCGCGCCGCCCAGCGGCTCCGGGATCACGGTGTCCACCAGGCGCAACGTGCGCAGGTCCTCCGCGGTCAGCCGCAGCGCTTCCGCCGCCAGCGCCGCCTGCGCCGCGTCCCGCCACAGGATGGAGGCGCAGCCCTCGGGCGAGATCACCGAGTAGATCGCGTGTTCCAGCATCAGCACCCGGTCGCCGGTGGCCAGCGCGATGGCGCCGCCGGACCCGCCTTCCCCGATCACGGTCGCCACGATCGGGACCGGCGCCGCCAGGCAGGCCTCGACGGAGCGGGCGATCGCCTCCGCCTGGCCCCGCGCTTCCGCCTCGATGCCCGGAAAGGCGCCGGCGGTGTCCACGAAGGTGAGCACCGGCAGGCCGAAGCGGCCGGCCAGCTCCAGCAGGCGGCGGGCCTTGCGGTAGCCTTCCGGCCGGGCCATGCCGAAGTTGTGGGCGACCCGGCTCTCGGTGTCGTGGCCCTTCTCCGTGCCGATCACCACCACCGGGCGGCCGTCGAACCGGCCCAGCCCGCCCACCACGGCCGCGTCCTCGGCAAAAGCGCGGTCCCCGGCGAGCGGCGTGTAGTCGGCGATCAGCGCGCCGAGGTAGCTGAGCGCCTTCGGCCGGTCCGGGTGGCGGGCGACCTGCGACTTCTGCCACGGGGTGAGCCGGGCGTAGGTGGCGCGCAACTGCTTGTCGGCCTTGTCGGTGAGGCGCGCGATCTCCTCGGCGATGTTGATCCCGCCCGGCTCCTGCATCTGCCGGAGCTCCTCGATCTTGCCTTCCAGCTCGGCAATGGGCTTCTCGAAGTCCAGGAAGGCGCGCATGGCTGGGTGCTGTAGCCATTCCGGGTACGAAGGGCTAGGGGTGGTTAGCTGGCGCGCACGTCCGGCGGCTCGCCCGCCGCCCCGTCCCAGCCCGTCGCCAGCTCGATCGCCCGCGCCACCCGGAGCACCATCGCCTCGTCGAACGGCCTGCCCACGACCTGGAGCGACAGCGGCAGGCCGGTCGTGCCCTTGCCCGTCGGCACGCTCAGCGCCGGGTGGCCGGTGACGTTGAACGAGATGGTCTGCATCGGCGCGATGGCGGAGCGGTTCGGGTCCGGCACCGCGTCGAACCGCGGCGCTTCGGCCAGCGCGGACGCGGTCAGCAGCGCGTCGTAGCGGCCCAGCGTGCCGTTCACGGTGTCCGTCAGCTCGCGCCGGGCGCGGAAGGCCTGCACCAGGTCGGGGCCGGTGACGCAGGCGCCCAGCAGCAGGCGCTGCTGGGTGATGGCGCCGTACTCCGCCAAGCGGGAGCGCAGGTCCGACTCGTGCACGGCGAACGCTTCGGCGGCCAGGATCGCCCGGCCGCACGCGTTGAACAGCGCGTAGTCCGGCAGCGTCACGTCTTCCACGGTGGCGCCAGCCTCCCGCAGGGCATGGCAGGCGCGGTCGAACGCGGCCAGCATGTCCGGCGCGGTGGCGGGGGCGGCGGCGAAGAAGGCGCGGGGCACGCCCAGGCGCAGGCCGCTCACCCCGCCCTCCAGGCCGGACAGGTAGTCGTCCACCGGCTCGTCGGCGCTCGCCGGGTCCAGCGGGTCATGGCCGGCGATCACCCGCAGCGTGATCGCCGCGTCCATCACGCTGCGGGTCAGCGGGCCGGCGTGGTCCAGCGTGTAGGAGAGCGGGAAGACGCCGCGCCGGCTGACCCGGCCGTAGGTCGGCTTGATCCCCACGGTGCCGCAATACGCCGCCGGGCCGCGGATGGAGCCGCCGGTGTCCGAGCCCATCGCCATCCGCACGGCTCCGGCCGCGACCGCGGCGCCCGAGCCGGAGGAGGAGCCGCCGGTGATGCAGTCGGGGTTCCAGGGGTTGCGCGCGGGCGGGAACGGCAGGTCGAAGGACGGGCCGCCGATGGCGAACTCGTGCGTCGCCAGCTTGCCGAGCAGCACGCCGCCGCCCGCCGCCAGCTTCTGCGCCACCGCGCAGTCCGCCGCCGGGACGTTGTGTTCCAGCAGGCGGGAATGGCAGGTCGTGCGGATGCCGGCGGTGTCGTAGATGTCCTTCAAGGCGTAGGGGATGCCCTGCATCGGCCCGGCGTCCTGCCCGGCGGCGAAGGCGGCGTCCGCCCGCCGCGCGTCCTCCAGCGCGCGCTCCGCGGTGATGGTGATGAAGGCGTGCAGCGCGCCGTCCACGGCCGCCACGCGGTCCAGCGCGGCCCGGGTCAGCGCCTCGGACGTCACCTGCCCGCTCCGCAACTGCCGGCCCATGCCGGCGATGGAAGCGTCCACGCTCAGGCGATCCGCGTCAGGCGGAACACGTTGGCCGGTTCCGCCGCCGCCGTGCGCGGGCCGCGCAGCAGGTCCGCCTGGTCCCGCAGCTCGGCATAGGCCACCAGCACCTGCTCCCGCCGCCCTGGCGGCAAGGCGAGCCCGGCCCGCGCCATGAGGATGTCGAACTCGGCAGCCAGCATCTCGGGTGGATAGGCCATGCGGAGGCTCCATGCTGCGGTAGCGAAGCCTAGGGCGGTTGCCTTCGGGGTGTCGATACCGGTGGCCGGCGGCGGGATCAGCCCTTAGATCAAGAGTCATGACCTGCTCCTGCCCGGCACCGCCGCCATGAGGATCCTCGCCATCGGGCTGCGGATCTACCTCGGAGACATCTATCTCGCGCTGGTGCGCGAGGGCCACGAGGTGCGCGTCCACGCGATCGACCCGGCCCCGCTGCGCGCGTTCGGCGGCATCATCGACCCGGTCGAGGACTGGCGCTCGGAGCTTCCCTGGGTCGGGCGCGACGGCATCGTGCTGTTCGAGGGGCTGGGCCACGGCGCCGCGCAGGACCGTCTGCGTGCCGAGGGCTACCGCGTGGTCGGCGGCAGCGCGCTGGGGGACCGGCTGGAAACGGACCGCGCCTACGGCCAGTCCGTGCTGGCCGGGCTGGGGCTGCCGACCGCTTGGAGCCAGGGCTTCGCCACGCCCGCCGCCGCCGCCGACTGGCTCGGCCGCAACCCCGGCGCCTACGTGCTGAAGTATGACGGCGGCATCGGCGCCACCTTCATCGGCGAGCACCCCGCCGGGGCGGACATCGCCTTCCTGCTGCGGCAGGGTCCCGAACGGGGCGTGGTGCTGCTGATGGAGCGGCTGCGCGGCATCGAGGTGGGGATCGGCGGCTACTTCGACGGGACGCGCTTCCTCCACCCCGCCTGCATCGATTTCGAGCACAAGCGGTTCTTCCCCGGCGACATGGGCGAGATGACCGGCGAGATGGGCACGCTCGCCGCGTTCGAGGGCGCCGAGCGCCTCCACGCGGCGACGCTGGAGCGGCTCACCCCCGTGCTGGCCGCCGCCGGGCATGTGGGCTACGTCAACCTCAACCTGATCGTGGATGAGCGCGGGCCGTTTCCGCTGGAGCTGACGTGCCGCTTCGGCAATCCCGGTTTCGCCATCCTGGCCGCCATGCAGGCGGATGGCTGGGGTGACCTGCTGCGCCGCATGGCGTTCGGCGGCGCGGAAGGCTTCCGGACCTTGCCGGGCTGGGCGGTTGCCATCGTGCTCACGGTGCCGCCCTTCCCCGCCTCGGCCCCCGACGCCAGCGCCGCGGACGATCCCCCCGTGTTCTATGCCGTGGAGCCGGACGCGTCCGAGCTGCCGCACTACCACCTCGTGGACATGCGGCGGGAGGCGGGCCAGTTGCTGGGCCACCGCCGCTCCGGCCACCTGATGATCGTGACGGGCACCGGGCCGGACGTGGCGGCGGCGCAGGACGCCGCGCGGGCGCGGGCGCGCAACGTGATCGCGCCCGACCTGCGCTGGCGCGACGACATCGGCGCACGCTTCGTGCGGGACGAGGGCGCCACCCTGCGCCGGCTGGGCTGGCTGTGACGGAAGCGGTGGCGCTCTGCCTCCTGGGGGAGATCTCGCCGCAGGTCGCCTTGGCCCGCATGCTGCTGGGCGGGATGGACTCCGCCGCGATCGGCGCGGCTGTCGCCGCCGCCCGGCCGGAGCCGCCCAGCCCCGCCTGGAGCGCGTTGACGGCGTTGCTGGACGGGCGCGCGGCCGGGCTGGACCAGTTGGCCGGGCAGATCCGCGTCACCGGCAGCGACCACACCGCGCTGGGCGGCCTGCCCGGCATCGCCGCGTTCTTCGACCACGCCGTGGCGCACTCGCCGGAGGCGGGGGTGGCGCTGTACTCCCTGGGAGACCCGGCGATCCTGGCCGCCGCCACCGCGGAGGTCGCAACCTGGCTCCGTGCCGAGCGGTTGCTGCCGCCGGACGCCGCCGTGCTGGATTTCGGCTGCGGCATCGGCCGGGTGGCGGCCACGCTGGCGCCGCGGTGCCGCAGCGTGCTCGGCGTGGACGTGTCGGCCGGCATGGTGGCGGAGGCCCGGCGCCGCCATGCCGGCGTCCCCGGGCTCCGGTTCGACACCACGGACGGAACCCGCCTGCCCGCCGGGCGGTTTGACCTGGTGCTGCTGGCGGACAGCATGCCCTACGTCCTGCAAGCCGGGCTGGCCGAGGCGGTCGTGGCGGACGCCGCGGCGGCGCTGCTGCCAGGCGGGGCGCTGGCCGTGCTAAACCTGTCCTACGGGCGCGAGGAGGCGGCCGACCGTGCGGATGCGGCGCGCTGGGCGGCGTCGCATGGCTGGGCAGTGTCGGTGGCGCAGCCGTTCCGGCTATGGGACGCGAGGTCGTTCGTTTTCCGCGCTGCTCCGGGCTGACACCCCCGCCCCCTTGTTCCGGCTCCCCCGAAGCTTAAATCCGCCGCGCGTGACCGGTGAACGCAAGCCATGTTATGGAATTGCGGGAAGCGCGCAGGATTCGAGCGTTCTCGCCTTATCTTCCTGGAGATTGATCGTTTGACGACTTTGCATTTGTCCAGCCCCGAGGAGGAGGACGAGGCCCGCATGCGGCGCGCGCTCGGCACGCTGGAGGGAAACCGGGGCAGGCAGGACGGGCATCACGGCCCGCGTCCAGCGCGGCAATTCGCCCAGGATGGGGATGTTCCGGTTGTTCGCCTGAGTGGCCGCAAGGACCCGGGCGTCGCCGCTTCCGCCAAGCTGGAAGAAGCGTTGCAAACGGAGCGTGCCGCGCGGGAGATGGCCGAGACGGCGCTCCGGCAAGCCAATGCCACCATCCAGGCGTTGCAGACCAAGATCGCCCATGCCGAGATCGCCCACGCCGAAGCGCTCGCCGCCGAGCGCCGCAATGCCGAGCAGGCCATCGCGGCGGCGGCGGCCGTGCCCGCTCCGGTCCAGGCCAAGCCGGCGAAGCCGCCCCAGGCCCAGGCTGACGAGGAGGATCAGGAGCCGGTCCAGTGGTGGGTCCCCGGCTGGCGCAAGGGATTGAAGCGCTAGCCAGACGCCGCCAGATGGTCCGCGCCTGGCTTGTCACCGCCCTGCTGCTCGCGGCTGGCCGGCCCGTGCGGGCCGATGACCTAGTGCGGATCGGCTGGTTGCGTGGCACCAACGACGTCACCCTTTCCAAGGCTCGCGGCACGCTGGACAAGGCTTTGGCCGATCACGGCGCCCGCGTCGAGTGGGATGGTCCCTTCCCAGCCGCGGCCCCGGCGGTCGAGGCGCTGAACGCCGGGGCGATCGACATCACCGTTGGCAGCTCCACGTCGTCCGTCGCCTCGCTCGCCGCCAAGGCGCCGGTCGTGATCTTCACCTACCAGCACATGGGCGCCGACGCGGAAACGCTGCTGGTCAAGGATGGCAGCCCGATCCGCACGATCGCCGACCTTCCCGGCCACAGCGTGGCAGTGACCCGCGGCGGCACCGGCGAGTACCTCCTGGTGCGCGCGTTGGAGAAGAACGGCATCGACCCGGCCAGCGTGCGCCGGGTGTTCCTCGGCCCCGCCGACGCGGCGCCGGCCTTTGCCTCCGGCGCGGTGGACGCCTGGGTCATCTGGGACCCCTTCCTGACCGTGGCGCTGGACAGCTACGGCGCCCGGGTGGTCGCCAACGGTCCGGCGATGGGGTCGGAGAACGCCATCGTGACGGTCGCGAGCCGGGACTTCACGGCGCACCACCGCGCGCTGCTGCAAGTGATCTACGACACGCTGCTGGCCGACAACGCCTGGGCCGTGGCAAACCCGGACGCCGCCGGGGCGATTTGGGCGCGCGAGCTGAAACTGCCCCCCGCCATGGCTGCCTCGTTCGGCGCGCGGGATGCCGTGCCAACGGTCGGGGTCGGTCCGGCGCAGCAACGGCAGATCGAGGCGGT
Organism: uncultured Acetobacteraceae bacterium; assembly: GCA_964245075.1. Lineage (GTDB taxonomy): Bacteria > Pseudomonadota > Alphaproteobacteria > Acetobacterales > Acetobacteraceae > LMUY01. Next base: position 71,064 of record CAXTLC010000004.1, on the reverse strand, counting down.
GGCCAAATGGTACGTGTCCGCCGGGATCATCCCAGCCCTGCCTGACATGGCCGGCAGCACGATCGACCTGTCCCGGTGATCCTCGACGAACGCACCTACACGCTGAAGCCGGAGGGCGTGGCCGAGTACCTGCGCCTTTACGTGGAAGAAGGCATGGCGCTGCAAGTGTCCCACCTCGGTGACCTGATCGGCTGGTTCACGACCGACAGCGGCGTGGTGAACCAAGTGGTGCACCTGTGGCGCTACCAGGACGCGGGCGACCGGGAACGCCGCCGCGCCGCGATGGACGCCGACCCGGCCTGGCAAGCGTTCCGCGCCAAGACGTCCGGCTTCGTGACGGAGATGCGCAGCCGCATCCTGCGGCCGACCGCGTTCTCGCCGATGCGGTGAGTGGTCGGGGCGGCCGGACTCGAACCGGCGGCCTCCTGTACCCAAAACAGGCGCGCTACCAGGCTGCGCCACGCCCCGACACGGCGCGGACCCTAGAGGCCCGGCGGTGGCGGGGCAAGGAGCTAGGCCGCGTTGTTGAAGATACGCTGCTCCACCTTGTCGCCGACCCGGATGTTCAGGCGCGACGCGGTTCCCGCCGCCAGTTCCAGCGTGGCGCGCACGGTGCCGCCGGACGGGATGGAGGCCAGGCTCTGCGGCGTCGTGTTCTCCGCGATGTGCCGGATCGTGCCGTCCGGGTTGATGAACAGCATGTCCAGCGGCGCGACCGTGTTCTTCATCCACATCGTGCTGTCCCGCACCCGGCCCCAGTCGAACAGCATGCCGCCATCCGGAGGCACGCTGGGGCGGAACATCAGCCCGGTTTCCTGCTGCTGGCCCGTGATCGCCATCTCCACCGTGAAATCGTGCTTGGCGCCATCCCGGGTGACGATGACCAGCTTCTCTTTCGGCAGCTCCGGCTGCGCGGCGTTCGGGCTGGACTGCGCCGAGGCGATGGCAGGCAGCAGGGCAAGGCCGGCAAGCACGAGACGACGGTTCATGCGGACACAGGCTCCAAAGTCACCCCGGCCACGAGCTGCCGGATTTCCGGCCGAACCGTGCCCTCGCGCGGGGTGTCGCGCAAGGTGGTGAACCAGTGCTCCGGCGGGTTGCGGCCCGCAGCGCGGTTGTAGGTGAGGCTGCGCAGCACGCTTTCCGCAGCGGGCGTGGTCCGCGGCGGGATCGGGATGTCGTTCAGCACCGCCCACACGCCGGCCCAGCAGCGGCCGACCGTATAAGGGTTGTAGCCACCCCCGCCGGTCACGATCAGCCGGGGCGCCATGCCCCGCACCGCCTCCACCACCGCCCAATGCGCGTTGTTGGACAGCGACAGCCGGGCAAGCGGATCCTCCTCCAGGGCGTCGGCGCCGCATTGCAGGAAGATCGCCTGCGGACGGTGAGCCTCCATCAGCGGCAGGATCGCGTCCGACATGAGCACGCGCATCTCGGTGTCGTTGAAGCCGGCGGGCACGGGAAGATTGCACGCGGCCCCTCCGGCCCGGTCACCGGCGTCCCCGGTGTGGGGCCAGCGCCCGGCCTCGTGCACGCTGATCGTCAGCACGCGGCCATCCTCGGCGAAGGCGTCCTGCACGCCATCGCCGTGGTGCGCGTCGATATCGAGGTAGGCCACACGCTCAAGCCCGGCATCCAGCCAGGTGAGGATGCCCAGCACCGGGTCGTTGAGGTAGCAGAAGCCGGACGCGCGGGCCGGCCGGCCGTGATGCGTGCCGCCGCCGGGGCAGTAAACCGTGCCGCCCTGCTCCGTCAGCCGGGCCGCCAGCATCACGCCGCCGGCGGAGGTCATTGGGCGCCGGTAGATCTCGCGGTACACCGGGTTGCCTTCCGCGCCGATGCGGTAACGCGCGCGGTCCTCGTCGCTGACCGCCTGCCGGTCCTCCGCCCGGCGCAGGGCGGCGACGTAATCCGGGTCGTGGAACCGGGTGACGGCGGCCACGCTGGCCATGGGGGCCGCGACGAACACGGCCTCGTCCAGCCAACCCATGGCGCGCACCAGGTCGGTCGCGGTGGAAACCCGCGGGATCGCCAGCGGGTGCTTCGGGCCGTAGGTCGAGCCACGATAGATCTCGCTGCCGATATAGACGGGGCGCAGCCGCGGGTCAGGGAACATTGCCGCAAGTTGGGGCGGCACGGTGGGATCAGCTAGGGTCCGGAACTTTCCGTCAGTCCTCCCTCGCGAGAGGCTGCCGGCATCGCGGAGAACTGCCAGGCGACCGCGTGGAAGCGGCGCCAGACGATCTTGCCGATGTTCACCGGCGGCGTCGTCCAAAACTTCCAGACCCGGTCGTAGTCGCCCGCCACCTCGGCTTGCAGCCCAAGCCGGTACTGGTAGCCGGGCTTGGTGTAGCTGATCGTCCCGAACAGCCTGTCCCACAGCGACGTCAGCAGCCCGAAGTTCTTGTCCCAATCGGCAAACTCGACGCTGTGGTGCAACTGGTGCTGGGACGGGCTGAGGAAGTATCTCTCGAACCGCCCATAATGCAGCGGTATGTGCGAGTGGCGGAGATGGTAGCAGGACAGCACGCTCGCGAAGAAATACGCGTCAGTGCCAAGCAACGCATTGTCGATCAGCGGCAAACGCAGGCTGTAGCAGGCCAGGCCCAACACCACGCCGACGGCGGCGTTGTTCAGACCGCCTTCCCAAACCAGTTGCCAGGGATGGTGGCGCCGGTTGCTGAGCGGATTCAGGAACTCGACGCTGTGATGGACCTTGTGGACTTCCCACATGACCGCCGATTTATGTTCGACCCAGTGGGTCAGCCATGTGACGAAGTCCTGCACGAAAACCACGAACAACAGGATCAGCACCGTCAGGCATATGTTCGACTCGCGAACCGGATGCGGTCCGAACAGAAACTCACACGAACTGTAAAGGGCGATGGAGACGGCAGGCAGAGCCACCAGCATCGGTCCAACCGTCAGTGGTTCCGTCACACGACCCAGGACCGCATACAGGTAATCGCGCCGGCAAGACGGATGCTTGGCGATGCTGGGCGGAAACACGTAGCTGACGAATCCCCGGACACTTTTATCGGCGAACGGGCTTTGCCAGCAGTAGTAGATCAACGCCCCGATGGCAGCACTCACCCAGGAAGCGGCGATCAAGGCTACATCGACGGAAAGAAAATGCCTGGTGAGGACGGATAAGGTGTGCTGCAAGGCCGCTCTCGTTTCGAAAACCAACTTGTTGCTGTATGGCTACGTTCTATCGCCACCTTAAACGGCGTCAAAGCGAATAATTTGATCCCTGCGCCAATTTTATCCATATAATAAGACTAACCCCAGATCCGTGGGACCCCGTTGGCCACGGCCATGCTGGCTGCCGGCCGGCTAGCTTGGCAGCGCCGGGTCCGGCTCACTTGCGCGCAGCGGCAGGAAGGCGCCCGGAGCGCCGAACACCACCGTGGCGCCCGAACCCAGCACTTGGAGCAGTCGCAGGTTCTGCAATTCCGGGTTGTTGCGGAGCATCCGCGCGGCGTTGGCGAGCGCGCGCAAGGCCGCCTGCTCCGCATGCGCGCGTTCCAGCGCCACCTGTCCCTCCCGCCGGGCCTTCTCCACCCCGGTCAGCAACCGGCGCAGGTCGGCGGGCAGCACCACGTCCCGCAGCCGCACGGACGCGACCTCCAGGCCCAGCGACCGCGCCGACGCCCGCACGCCTTCCAGGAGTTCGCCGTCCAGCGCCGGCCGCGGTGACTTCGCGAGATCCTCGGCCGTGCGCACGGCCGCGATGGCGCGCAGCGCGAGTTGCGTTTCCAAGATCAACGCTTCCCGGAAACCAGCGCCGCCGCGGGCGACCGTCGCCTTGTGCGCGTCGGCGACGGCGTAAACCAACACGCCGGTCAGCCTCGGCTGATACCCGTCGGCCGACAGCACCTCCTGGCCAGCGACGACCACCGTTTGCGGCAGCATGGGAACGAGCGTGACCGACTCGCGCCACCAGAGACGGTGACGGCCCGGCGGCAGTTCCCGCTGGTAGACGCCGGCCCGGTAAAGCAGGCCGACATCACCCTCATGCACCACGTCCCACGAGCCAAGAACCTTGCGGAGCAGACCCGGCGTTGCCTTCGCCAACCCAAACCTCCGGCAGATACGTCCCGCCGGGGCCGCAGCCCGGACACGGGGGTGGCGGCGAACCGGGGCACCCGCATGGCGGCCGGGCGGCTTGCCTTGCGGCCTGGCCCCGGCGGGACAAGCTCAGACCAAACTGGGCAGCGGGCCGCCGCTGGCCGCAGCCCTACGGGCCACGCGCGTCCTTGGCCCCATGCCTAGGGGCGAACCCCATACGTTGCGATACCACACCGGTCCCTGGAAGTCGCCAGCCAATCAGCTCCGCTGCGGCATCCCTTCCGGCGTCACCGTCGCCACCAGGGACGCGTCCAGCCGTTCGTAGCCGTGGTAGTCGATCGCGGCGTACAGCTCCTTGCGGGTCTGCATGGCGTCGATCCGGTTCTGCGTGCCGCCGTCGCGTACGATCGCGGCATACAGATCCGCCTGCGCCTTGTTCGCCACCCGCAGGGCGCTCACCGGCCAGATCACCATCTTGTAGCCCATCGCCTCGAACTCGGCGGCAGTGAAGAACGGGGTGCGGCCGAACTCGGTCATGTTGGCCAGCAGCGGCACGCCCCCGCCTTCGCTGCCATTCATGCGCCGCGCGAACTCGCGGAACATCTCGGCGTCGTGCAGCGCCTCGGGGAAGATCGCGTCCGCCCCCGCCTCCACGAACAGCTTGGCGCGCGCCACGGCGCCGTCCATCCCCTCGCTGGCCGCCGCGTCCGTGCGGGCCATCACCATCAGGTGCCGGCGGGCGCGGGCGCAGGCGGCGACCTTGGCGGCCATGTCGCGCGGGTCGGCCAGCTTCTTGTCGTTCAGGTGGCCGCATTTCTTGGGCAGCAACTGGTCCTCGATATGCACCGCCGCGGCGCCGGCATCCTCGAAGGCGCGGACCATGTGCATGCAGTTGAGCGCCTCGCCGTAGCCGGTGTCCCCGTCCACCAGCAGCGGCAGGCCGGACGCGCGGGTGACCTGGCGGATGAAGAAGCACACCTCGTCCACCGTGATCACTCCCAGGTCGGGCAGGCCCATGGAGGCGGTCATCGCCGCGCCGGACAGGTAAAGCGACTCGAACCCGGCCTGCTTGGCCTGTAGCGCAGCCATCCCGTTCTGGGCGCCGGGCATGCGAAGGATGCCGGGACGGGCGAGCAGCGCGCGAAGGCGGTCACCGGCAGGCGCAGCGGGGAGGTCGGCAGCGACGAGGTAGGTCAAAAGGGGGAACTCCTGCGAGAAAGACGGGGCCCTGTTCCGCACCCTGGCCCGAACCCCGGAAAGGACAGTCAGCCCCTTCATGGTATAGGCTCGGGCGGGCCCTTGTCTTCCCGCGGTTGCACGGGCGCGCGCCATGGCGGACATTGGGGCCGCCAATGGAGACAGTTGATCGATGGACATGACCGGCGAGCGGCGCATTCCTGCGCCGCGCCAGAAGGTTTGGGACGCCCTGAACGACCCCCGCGTGCTGCAAGCCGCGATCCCGGGGTGCAAGAGCCTCGAGAAGACCTCGGACACCGACATGCGCGCCACCGCCGCAGTGAAGATCGGGCCGATCGCGGCGCAGTTCACCGGCAAGGTGCAGCTGCTGGACCTGAACCCGCCCACCTCCTACCGCATCGCTGGCGAGGGCCAGGGCGGGGTCGCAGGCTTCGCCAACGGCGGCGCCAACGTGCACCTGTCCGACGACGGGCCGTTCACCCTGCTGCAATACGAGGTCAAGGCGCAGGTCGGCGGCAAGATCGCGCAACTGGGCGCGCGGCTGATCGACGCGACCGCCAAGCAGATGGCGGACCAGTTCTTCGACCGCTTCAGCGCGGAGGTGTCCGGCCCGGCCGAGCTTGCCGCGGACGGCCTGCTCACCGGCACGGTGCAGGCCCTGGCCACCCCGCCCGGCCCCCAGGCGCCCGCCGCGGTCAACATGCTGGCGATGATCCCGAAGGCGCCGTATGGCTATCCGCTGATCTTCTGGATCGGCAGCGCCGTGTTCGTGGTGATCTTCATCATGATCTTCGGCAGCTACGTGTTTTGACCGCCGCGCTGCCGGCGAGCGTGGACGCTACGGCCGCGCTGCTGGCGGCGCAGGGATACGTGGCGGACCGCGCGCTGGCCACCACCGTGCACCTCTCGCTCGTCATGGCGCGCCCCCTGTTCCTGGAAGGCGAGCCCGGCACCGGCAAGACGGAGATCGCCCGCGTGCTGGCCGCCGGCCTCGGGCGGCGGCTGGTGCGGCTGCAATGCTACGACGGCATGGACCTCTCGGCCGCCGCCTACGAGTGGGACCGCGCCCGCCAACTGCTGGCCATCCGCTTGGCGGAAGCGCAGGGCAGCACCGCCGGCGTGGCGCGGGACATCTACGCCCGGGAGTACCTGCAAGCCCGGCCGCTGTTGTCCGCCATCGACCCAGACCTGCCGCCCGCGGTGCTGCTGATCGACGAGCTGGACCGCGCGGACGAGCCGTTCGAGGCGTTCCTGCTGGAGCTGCTGGCCGATTTCCAGATCACCGTGCCCGAGTACGGCACCGTGCACGCCAAGACCCCGCCCGTGGTGGTGCTGACCTCCAACCGCACGCGGGAGGTGCACGACGCCATCCGGCGCCGCTGCCTGTACCAGTGGGTGGACTATCCGGACGCGGCCCGGGAACGGGCGATCCTCCGCGCCCGCGCCCCTGGCTTGCCGGAGCGGCTGAGCGCGCAGGTGGTGGCCTTCGTGCAGGCGTTGCGTGAAGCGGAGCTGTTCAAGCTGCCGGGCGTGGCGGAAACGATCGACTGGTCCCGCGCGCTCGCCCACATGGATTGGGTGGAGCTGACGCCGGAGGCGGTGGACGCGACATTGGGTGTGCTGCTGAAATATCAGGATGACATCGCCAAGCTGCGCGGGGAGATGGCGGCGGCGATGCTGGCGGGGGTGAAGGACGCCGCCTGATCAACCGTGCGCCATGTCGTCGAGCACTTGGCGGGCCGCGTCGCGCGGGTTTGCCGCACGGACGATCGGCCGGCCGACCACCAGGTAGTCCGCCCCGCGCGCCACCGCCTCCCCAGGGGTGGCGGTGCGGCGCTGGTCGCCGGGTGCGTCGCCGGGCAGCCGGATGCCCGGCGTCACCACCAGCAGGTCGGGGCGGCCCGAGATCGCGCGCAACGCCTCCGGATCGTCGGCCGCCGAGGCGATCACCCCGGCGCAGCCCGCTTCGGCGGCGTCGCGAACCCGGCGCTCGACCAGCGCCCGAACCGTTCCGGCATAGCCCATCGCGCGCAGCCCTGCGTCATCCAGGCTGGTCAGCACGGTGACGGCCAAGACGCCCAATGGTGATCCGGACGCGCCCTGCACCGCGGCCTGGAGGGTCTGCGGGTCGCCATGGACGGTCAGGAACCTGGCGCCCCGGCCGGCGATGGCGCGGACGCCGGCGCGCACGGTCTCGCCGATGTCATAAAGCTTGTAATCCAGGAACACCTGCCGCCCGCTGCCAACCAACTGGTCCACCAGCGCGTCCGCGCCGGGCTGGAACAGCAGCCACATGCCGAGCTTGAAGAACGAGACCGTGCCGTCCAGCGCGTCAACCAGGCGCCTCGCCTCGTCCAGCGCGGGCACGTCCAGGGCGACGATCAGCCGGTCCGCCATCCCAGCGGCGGCGGCCTTACGCAAGGGTTCCCCTTGTGGCGGTGCCGCTGGGGCCAGCGCCGCCTCACACATTCGCCTGCTCCTCCACAGGCGGCTCGTCATGGGGGCCGTAGTACAGCGCCGCGCACTCCAGGCCGAGCACGCCACCCTCGGTCGCGAGATCCTGGCGGTAGGCGTCCCGGATGAAATCCATCGTGCTCAGGTGCCGGTCCTCGAAGTACATCCGGTGCACCTGGCACCGCTCCGCCCCGAACACGATGCGGTCCAGGCCGGCCCAGATGCTTGCCATGCTGCACATGCCGCAGGGTTGCAGGGTGGAGTACAGCGTCGCACCCCGCAACTTCTGGTCCCCAACGGCGGCGCAGGCCCGCCGTATCGCCACGATCTCGGCGTGCGCGGTCGGATCGTGATCCGAGTCGGTCCGGTTGTGGCCTTCGCCGATGACGCGGCCGTCGCGCACGATCACGCAGCCGATCGGCGAGCCCGGGTTGCGCTGCGCGAACGCGAGTGCGCGGCGCATCCAGCCTTCGTCGGTCAATGCCCGGCGTTTGCCCCGGAGAAGTCCGGCGCCGCCAGCCCGGACGCGGCGAGTTGGGCGGACAGCTCCGCCTTCAGCCGGTCGAGCCCGGCCTCGCTGGTTGCCTCGCAGCGCGCCACCAGCACCGCCTGGGTGTTGGACGCGCGCAACAGCCACCAGCCGTCCTCGGTCGCCACCCGCACGCCGTCGATGTCGGCCACGGTGGCGCCTGCCTGCTTCAGCCGCGCCGCCACCTCCTCGATCACGCCGAACTTGCGCGTGTCGGCGCAGTCGAACCGCAGTTCGGGCGTGTTGATCACCTGCGGCAGCGCTTCCCGCACCGCGGAAAGCGGGCCGTCCATGCGCGCCACGATGCCGAGCAGGCGCACCGCGGCGTAGAGCGCGTCATCGAACCCGTACCAGCGGTCGGCGAAGAACACGTGGCCGCTCATCTCGCCCGCCAGGGGGGAAGCAGTCTCCGCCATCTTGGCCTTGATCAAGGAATGGCCGGTTTTCCACATCAGCGGGGTGCCGCCGGCGCGGCCGATCTCGTCGAACAGCACCTGGCTCGCCTTCACGTCGGCGATGATCGTGCCCTTGGGATGGGATTTCAGCACGTCGCGCGCAAGCACCACCAGCAACTGGTCGCCGAACAGCATGGCGCCGCTGTCGTCCACCACGCCGATCCGGTCCGCGTCCCCGTCGAACGCGATGCCGAGGTCGGCGCCCTGGGTCCGCACCGCCTCGATCAATTGCTCCAGGTTCTTCGGCACGGTCGGGTCGGGGTGGTGGGCGGGGAAGGTGCCGTCGATCGTCCCGTTCAGTACCGTGTGCTTGCCGGGCAGGCTCCTCACCAGGCGTTGCAGCACCGCGCCGGCCGCGCCGTTGCCGTTGTCCCACACCACGTCGAGGATGCGGTCGCCGCCGTCCCAGTCGCTGATCAGCCGGGTGATGTAGTCGGCCGACACATCCACGTCCCGCACGGCGCCGGCGGCTTCCTCCGCCACGTCGCCGGCGGCGGCCATGGCGCCGATCTGCTGGATCTGCTGGCCGAAGAACGGCTTGCGGCCCAGCATCATCTTGAAGCCGTTGTAGTCGGGCGGGTTGTGGCTGCCCGTGACCATCACCGCGCCGGCCGTCTCCATCGTGGTGGCGGCGTAGTACAGCATCGGCGTCGGGCACAGGCCCACGCGCACGACGTCGAGCCCGCAGGCCTGAAGGCCGCGGACCAGCTCCGGCTCGAGGTCCGGGGAAGACAGGCGGCCGTCATAGCCGACGGCGACCGCCTTGCCGCCGCCGCGGGCCACGACCGTGCCGAAGCAGCGGCCGATGGCGAAAGCGTCCGCAGGGTGCAGGGTGCGCCCGACAACGCCGCGGATGTCATACTCGCGCAAGGAGGTGGGGTCGAAGACATGCCGGAAGGTCATGAAGCCCCGCGATATTTGGTGAGGAATCTCTGCACCGCCTCGCTCAGGTCGGGGCGCTGCAAGGCGAATGCGATCTGCGCCTCCAGAAAGCCGACCTTGTCGCCGCAGTCAAACCGTTCGCCCTCGTAGCGCAGGCCGTGGAACGGCATGGAGCCGATCAGCTTGGCCATCGCGTCGGTCAGCTGCACCTCGTTGCCGGCCCCGCGTTCCATCCTGGAAAGATGCTCCAGCACCTGCGGCATCAGCACGTAGCGGCCGATGATGGACAGGTTGGACGGCGCCGAAGCCGGGTCCGGCTTCTCCACCAGGCCGCGCACCTCCACCAGGTGCCCGTCGTCGTGGGCGATGTCCAGGATGCCGTACTTGTTGGTCTGGTGGCGCGGCACCTCGGTCACGGCGACCACGTTGCCGCCCGTCTCGGCGTAGGCGTCCGCCAGTTGCTTGAGGCAGGGCACCTTGGAAAGGATGAGGTCATCGGGCAGCAGGATCGCGAACGGGTCGTCGCCGATGAAGGACCGCGCGCACCAGATCGCGTGGCCCAATCCCATCGGCACCTGCTGGCGCACGGTGGCGATGGAGCCGGGCTGCACCGCCATGTCCCGCAGCAATTGGATCATGTCGGTCTTGCCGCGCTCCCGCAGCGTGGCTTCCAACTCGAAGGCGATGTCGAAATGCTCCACCAGCCCGGTCTTGCCGCGCCCGGTGACCATGCAGAACTGCTCGATGCCGGCAGCCCGCGCCTCTTCCACGGCATACTGGATCAGCGGCTTGTCGACGACTGGCAGCATCTCCTTCGCGGTGGCCTTGGTTGCGGGAAGGAAGCGGGTGCCGAGCCCTGCGACTGGGAGAACGGCCTTACGCAGGGGTTTCATGCGGTGTCCTGATCGTGGTTCATGTTGTTGCCCAGGGTCGTGCCGCCCCTTTGCCCGATTGGTGGCATGAACACGGCACTGTCAGCAAGGGACCTCCCCATTGTGTCATTTTGACGCCGTCCGGGCTGTCACGGCGGACAGCTTTCATGCGACAACGCCGTTACCGCATCGTTAAAACGTGCGTGGACGTTGCATCCGCCTGCCTCGCCGACGGTGCCGAGGACCCGAAGCGCCGCGCTCCCTGGGAAAGCCTGCTGCTCGCCCATGCCGCGAGGCTGCCGGTGGTCGCCGGAACGGCGGCGGCCCGGCCGTGTCCCGGCTCGGGGCGATGCTGGGGTGCGCGACCATGGCGGTGCCTGACCCCATTGCCGCCCGTCGGCGGGCGGTTCCCGGCTGCTTCGTGCGGCTGCGCCCGGCGCAGATGTGCTGCCGGCCGCCTGCCTGCTGCTCCTTGCCGTCCGGATTGCCTGACCGCTACACCGAGCTCAGCGCCTCCGTGGCGGCGATCGCGCTGATGTTGACGATGCCGCGCGCCGTGACGCTCGGCACCAGCACGTGGAGCGGGCGGCTCATGCCCAGCAGGATGGGGCCGACCGGCAGCCCGTCGCTGCTGGCTTTGAGCATGTTGAACGCGATGTTGGCCGCGTCCAGCCCCGGCAGCACCAGCAAGTTGGCAGTGCCGGACAGCCGGCTGTCCGGCACCGCGCGGTCCCGGATCGCCTCGCTCAGCGCCGCGTCCGCGTGCATCTCGCCGTCCACTTCCAGCTCCGGCGCCTGGTCCTGGATCAGCCCGAGCGCGCGGCGCATCTTGCGGGCGGTCGTCGAGTTGCTGGCGCCGAACGAGGAATGCGACAGCAGCGCCGCCTTGGGGGTGATGCCGAAGCTCTTGACCACCTCGGCCGCGAGCAGCGTCATCTCCGCGATCTCGTCCGCGGTGGGATCGATGGTGACGTGGGTGTCGCAGAAGAACAGCGCGCCGTTGTTCAGGATCAGCGCCGAAAGCGCGTACACCCGGGACACGGTGGCCCGCTTGGGGATGATCGGCAGCGCGTAGGTCAGGTGGCGCTGCCAGTCGCCGGCCCCGCCGACGATGGCGGCGTCCGCCTCGCCGCTGTGCAGCAGCATGGCGGCGACCACCGTGGCGCGGTTGCGCATGCGCCGGGCCGCCGCGTCGGAGGGCACGCCGCGGCGGCCGACCAGGTGCTGGTACTTGGAGATGAGCGGGTCGAACACGATCCGGTCCACCGCCGGGTCCAGCACCCGCACGCTTTCCTCAAGGTTCAGGCGCAGGCCCATGTCGGCCACGCGGGACGCGATCACGCCCTTGCGTCCGATCAGGATCGGCTGGGCGATGCCGTCGTCGACGATCGTCTGCACCGCGCGCAGCACCCGCTCATCCTCGCCATCGGCATAGACGATCCGGCGGGGGGACTTGCGGGCGGCCTCGAACACCGGGCGCATCAACTGGCCGGAGCGGTAGACGAACACCTCCAGCCCGTGCCGGTAGGCCGCCCAGTCCTCGATCGGCCGCGTGGCGACGCCCGTCCGCATCGCGGCCTGCGCCACGGCGGGCGCGATCTGCAGGATCAGCCGCGGGTCGAACGGCTTGGGGATGATGTAGTCGGGGCCGAACACCGGGGCGGCGCCGCCATAGGCTGCGGCGACGACCTCGCTGGCTTCCACCCGGGCCAGCAGGGCGATCGCCTCCACGCAGGCCACCTTCATCGCCTCGTTGATGCTGGTGGCGCCCACGTCCAACGCGCCGCGGAAGATGAACGGGAAGCACAGGACGTTGTTGACCTGGTTGGGGTAGTCGCTCCTGCCGGTCGCCACGATGGCGTCGGGCCGGGCGGCGCGCACCGCCTCCGGCAGGATCTCCGGCTCCGGGTTGGCCAGCGCCAGGATCAGCGGCTTGTCGGCCATCACGCCCAGCCACTCCGCCTTCAGCACCCGCGGCGCGGACAGGCCGAGGAAGATGTCCGCGCCGGGCAGCACCTCCGCCAAGGTGCGAGCGTCGGTGGGGTTGGCGTAGTTCGCCATGTTGGGCAGCATGTCCGCGTCGCGCCCGGCGTAGATCACGCCCTTGATGTCCGTCAGGGTGACGTTGGCCGGGTCAAGCCCCATGGTGACGAGCAGGTCCACGCAAGCAAGCGCCGCCGCGCCGGCGCCGGAACTGACTAGGCGCACGCTTTCCAGTTTCTTGCCCTGCAACTGCAAGGCGTTGCGCACGGCGGCGGCGACGATGATGGCGGTGCCGTGCTGGTCGTCGTGGAATACCGGGATGCCCATGCGCTCGCGCAGGGTCCGCTCGATGGCGAAGCACTCGGGCGCCTTGATGTCCTCGAGGTTGATGGCGCCGAAGGTCGGCTCCAAGGCCGCCACCACCTCGATGAAGCGCTCGGGGTCGTCCGCGTCCACCTCGATGTCGAAGCAGTCGATGCCCGCGAATTTCTTGAAGAGCACCGCCTTGCCCTCCATCACCGGCTTGCCCGCCAGGGCGCCGATCTTGCCCAGGCCGAGCACCGCGGTGCCGTTGGACACGACGCCGACCAGGTTGCCGCGGGCGGTGTAGTCGTAGGAGGTCAGCGGGTTGGCCTGGATCTCCTCGCAGGCGGCAGCGACGCCGGGGGAGTAGGCCAGCGCCAGGTCCCGCTGCGTGGCCATGCGCTTGGTGGGCGCGACCTCCAGCTTCCCGGGGCGCGGCAGCCGATGGTAGTCCAGCGCCGCCTTCCGGAAGTCCTCGTCCATCGCCATTTGCTCCCTGTGGCGGCTCAGTTACGGACGGAGCGGCCCGGGATGCAACGGGGGTGGTCAGAATGCGGTCGAGAAGACTCGAACTTCCACAGGGTTTCCCCCACAAGCACCTCAAGCTTGCGCGTCTACCATTTCGCCACGACCGCATCGTGGACGGTGGCGTATAGCGGATGGACGGCCTTCTTTCAACCGGCCTGCATGCCGGGGCTGACCTGGCCTGGCGGATCACCGACAGCCCGGTGCCGTATGACGCGGCGCTGGCGGCCATGGCGGCGCGGGCCGCCGCCATCCGCGCCGGCGAAGCCGCGGAAACGGTGTGGCTGCTCGAACATCCGCCGCTCTACACCGCCGGCACCAGCGCGCAGCCGGAGGACCTGAGCAACCCGCAGGGCTTCCCGACCCACAACGCCGGCCGCGGTGGGCAATGGACCTACCACGGGCCGGGCCAGCGCACCGCCTACGTCATGCTGGACCTCACCCGGCGGCACGGCCAGGTGGCCGCCAGGGACGTGCGGGCCTTCGTGTGGGGGCTGGAGGAGTGGCTGATCCGCGCGTTGGACGCTTTCAACGTGCGCGGCGAGCGCCGGGCTGGCCGGGTCGGCATCTGGGTGGCGGACGGGCGCGGCGGCGAAAGCAAGATCGCCGCGGTCGGGGTGCGCGTCACCCGTTGGGTGAGCTGGCACGGGGTGGCGCTGAACGTTTGCCCGGACCTGCGGCATTTCGGCGGCATCGTGCCGTGCGGCATCCGGGAGCACGGGGTCACGAGCCTGGAAGCCCTTGGTATCACGGCGAGCCTGCCGGATGCGGACGGGGCGTTGCAGGCCGCATGGCCCGGCGTGTTCGGCTGAACCCAGCGGCACACTCCCGCGTCACAGAAGCAGAGGCAGTCCAAGGAATGCGCCAAAGTCCGCGCTCATCTGTTGATCCTCCTCAATCACCCCGACAACAGTGGCAGCGAACGCGAACGGCGGCCCACTGCCACCTACCGCAAATCACCAGCGCCTTCCGCTGCTTCGTGCCGTGACCGGGTCACGATTTCTGGGCTGGACAGACATACTCTCGGACATAAAGATCACGGAGCCGTAAACCAAATCTAAGCTCACTAGTTATGATCAATGGACTATGACAATTAGTGCATTCTAACCGAGTAGACCTCAAAGTGTTCATTACGCTGCAAACCGGGCATAGCGCAGTTTTTAGGATTAGAAACCGCCCAGCCCACCACAAGACTAAACTTCCAATTGCAACTCCGATAACTTCTAAGATGATCAGGTGTATAATCACCCCGATAAAGACAGGAATAAGCACAATGAAAAACCAGAAGTAAATCCACTTGTTCTTCGTGACCGTCACAGGACTACAAGGATTCATTGGCAAGCATTCTTTGACATGGATCTGATAATTACAATTCCACGAGGCATTCCTTTACGGATTTATAGGAAGGTTTGTTCCCGATCCGTAGCCGAGTGATTCTGCCGCCTGTGTGAAATGATTAAGGGTGCTGGCAATGCCATTTCGAAGCATGGAAACAGTCGCCTGTTCGTTGGCGGACAAGGGCGACTCCAATGTCGTTACTGCATCGTTAACGCTGGAGATTGCTCCCGCCGCGGCGGTAAGTGCAAGCGCTCCGGCAGTAAAATTAAGATTCTCTATAAAAACAGCTCCAGCCGCCGCAGATGCACCAGCGTAGCCCATGGCTTTTCCCATGTCGAGACCGACGTTTCCAGCGGCTGCCAGGAACTCCTGTAATCCCGTAGCAGCGTTACCTGGACCGATTGGCACTGACTGGCCCAGAATGTTATAGCCAGAAACGACTGTCTGAACGCCTTGTTGCCAGTTCTGAACGGCCTGTGCAGGCGGTCCGTCTATAAGGGCGTTCATACTATTGTTTACACTAACGACATATGGGTCGCCGGCGTTTATCATTTGTGTAATGTTGGTCTGAAAGACCTGATCGACACCACCGCCTGCGTAGTTTCCAGGATCTCCATTTTGACCAGCGTACAGATCACCCGCTATATCTCCTGCTCCGATGTAGTAGGCGGAGCTTGTGATATCCCCCTCTACGTTAGCTTGAATGTCAAAGCTGCCGTTGAAGATATCTCCACCCGTAGGAGTCTCATCGGACGGGGTAGGAGCGATCACAGACTGAGAAGACGAAGATGTCACCTTTGACGAAGGCAATGCACTTGAGTCTGAGAATGCCATACTTTTGGCATGTTCAACATCTGAGAAGCAATTGGCGTAGTCGTGTCATCTTGAACATCTGTGCTGCCATTTTGGATGCTTGCGCTGTCATCCAAATTACCATTAAGATCGGCATTAAAATGCTTCACTTCACACTCCGCTTTGTAACAGCGAACTTGCCTTAGCCGAAACAAACTGTCCGCAATCTCGGCAGCGTTGCGCAACAAACAATCCCGTGATCATCGTTGATCGCGTCGCGGTGCAGGGTTGCAGGAGCCCTCAAAGTGACAGCCCGCTCGATGCGGACCCAGGTCATGCAGGCCGCGTGGCCCGGCGTGTTCGGCTGAATTTGGCGCTCCTTCGGGCGTTGCTGAATCGTAGCGAACAGGAGGCTGCGATGACGGCAATGCTAAAGAAGGGCGACACGGTGAAGTGGGATACCTCGCAAGGCGAGACGAAGGGCATGGTGGAGAAGGTCGTGACCAGCACGACCAAGGTGAAGAGCCATACGGCCAAGGCCAGGAAGGATCATCCGGAAGTCGTGGTGAAGAGCAACAAGTCCGGCAAGCCGGCGGTTCACAGGCCGGAAGAACTGAAAAAGGCGTAGATAAAAGCCCTCTCCTTCTGGGAGAAGGCTGGGTGAGGGGGTTATGCAACTCGGCAGGTTCTGCCCTGCACCCTCACCCCGGCCCTCTCCCAGGGGGAGAGGGGGAACACAGGGAGGAGACTATGGCAAGCTCGCCCTACAACTCCTTTGCGCTCGCGACGACGCGGCTGACCAGCCCGTAGGTGATCGCCTCTTCGGCGCCCATCCAGTAGTTGCGGTCCGTGTCGCTCGCGATCCGCTCAAAGGTCTGCCCGGTCTCGCGCGCGATGATGCGGTTGATCCGCTCGCGCATCTTGATGATCTCGCGCGCCTCGATGTCGATGTCGGTCGCAGGCCCCCGCACGCCGCCCATCGGCTGGTGCAGCAGGAAGCGGGTGTTGGGCAGGCAGAAGCGGTTCTCCTTGCGGCCGGCCAGGAAGATCAGCGCGCCGGCGCTTGCCACCCAGCCGGTGCCGATCACCCGCACCGTCGCCTCGGCATCCACGAAGCGGATCATGTCGTGGATCGTGTCGCCGCTTTCCACGTGGCCGCCGGGCGAGTTGATATAGACGTCGATCGGGCCGCTGCCCTCGCTGGCCAGCGCCAGCAGCCGGCCCGTCACGTCCCGCGCGACCTTGTCGTTGATCGCGCCGAACACCAGCACCTTGCGCTGCTTGAACAGACGGCTTTCCAGCTCGTTGACCGGCGAGCTGAGCGTCCGGTTGTCGCTCGGCTCCTTCGGCTCCGGCCCCATGGGCTCGGGCACGTCAGGGGAGTCGGGCTCGTCCTCGTCATCGAACCTGGGGTCATC
>CAXTLC010000004.1:8856-54145 GCA_964245075.1 uncultured Acetobacteraceae bacterium | reverse complement strand
CCTGGGGTCATCGAGCCTGGGGTCATGGAGGCGGGGCATGGGCATCTCTCCGTCGACGGTCGGGCGGAACATGGGACGCGGCGGGCCGGATGTCACCCGGCGCCGGCGGGAACCCCCCTGCTGGTGGAATACTCGAAATGCAGCGCCTCGCCCGGATGGACGATCGGGTGGATGGCGTGGGCGGCCATGGCCGCCTCGCTGAAGCCTTGCAGGATGAGCTTCAGCTTGCCGGGATAGGTCGCGACGTCGCCGATCGCGAACACGCCGGGCACGCTGGTCTGGCAGGTGGCGGGATCGACCTGCACGTGGTGCCGCTCCAGCGCCATGCCCCAGCCTGCGATCGGCCCCAGGTCCATGGACAGCCCGAAGAACGGCAGCAGCCGGTCCGCTTGGAGCACGCGGGTCGTGCCGTCCAGGTGGGCGACCTCCACCCCGCTCAACGCCCCGCCCGCGCCGTGCAGGGCATGCAGTTGGTAGGGGATCACCATCTCCACCTCGCCGCGCGCCGCGGCGGCGTCCAGTTGCGCGGCGGTTTCGGGCGCGGCGCGGAACTTCGCGCGGCGGTGCACCACGTAAACCTTGTCCGCCACGTCCTTCAGGGACAGGGCCCAATCGACCGCGCTGTCCCCGCCCCCCGCGATCACGACGCGGCGGCCGGCGTACTCGTCCCGCCGGCGCACCAGGTACTGCACCGTCCCGGTCGCCTCGAACATCGCCAGCCCGTCCAGCGGCGGCCGGTTGGGGCCGAACGCGCCGGCGCCGGCCGCCAGCAGCACCGCGCGGGCACGCACGGTCTCCCCCCCGTCGGTTCCCAGCACGAAGGCGCCGCGCCCGCCTTCGAGCCGCTCCACCCGGCGGCCGAGCAGGCGGGGCGGCGCGAAGGGGGCGATCTGCTCCTCCAACTGGGCGATCAGGTGCCCGGCGGCGATCGACGGGTAGGCCGGAATGTCGTAGATCGGCTTCTCCGGATACAGGGCCGAGCATTGGCCGCCCACCTCCGGCAGCGCATCGATCAGGATCGGCCGCAGCTTCAGCATCCCGCATTCGAAGGCGGCGAACAGCCCAACCGGGCCGGCGCCGATGATTGCCACGTCCGCGTCCATGATCTCACCCATGCGCAGGAACCTAGCGTCGATGACCGCCCGCGCAAGCGGGAGCGCATGAGGCTGGCGAGCCGGGCGGTGTCCCGCTAAAACAGACCTATGTCTGAAACGACCGTGGCGGCCCGACCGGCCCGTTGCCTTTCCCTGCCCGGCCTCCGTGCCACGGAGGCGCTCGGCGCCCGCATTGCCGGCCTGCTGCGGCCGGGGGACGCGATCCTGCTGCACGGGCCGCTCGGGGCCGGCAAGTCCGCCCTGGCCCGCGCGCTGATCCGCGCCGCCGCGGCGCAACCGGACCTGGCGGTGCCCAGCCCGTCCTATACCCTGGTGCAGGAATATGACACGCGGGCCGGGCCATTGTTCCACTTCGACCTTTGGCGGCTGGACGGGCCGAGCGGGGTGGTCGAGCTGGGCTGGGACGAGGCGCGGCTCGGCATCGTGGTGGTGGAATGGGCGGACCGGCTGGGCGCCTCGGCGCCGCCGGACGCGCTGGAGGTGACGCTGTCGCATCGCGGCGCCGGGCGGGTCGCCTCCGTTTCCGGCTGGGCCGACCGGCTGCCGTGATCGGTCAGGCCATGGTGCTGGCGGCGGGATACGGCACGCGCATGCGCCCGCTGACGGAGCGCTCCGCCAAGCCGCTGCTGCCGCTGGGTGGGCGCACCCTGCTGGACCACGCGCTGGACCGGCTGCTGGCGGCCGGGGTCACGACCGCCGTGGTCAACACCCATTGGCAGGGAGAGCTGGTGCGCCGCCACCTCGCCCGGCGCACCGCCGGGCCGCGCGTGGTGCTGCGCCCGGAGGAAACGTTGCTGGACACGGGTGGAGCCGTCGCCGCCGCGCTCGGCGCGGGGGCGCTGCAAGACGCGCCGTTCTTCATCATCAACGGCGACAGCTTCTGGCTCGACGGCCCTTCCCCCGCCCTGGCCCGCGTGGAAGCCGCCTTCGACGGGGCGGCGCTGGACGGCGTGCTGCTGCTGCACCGGACGTTCCAGGTGCAGGGCGACGCCGGGCGGAGCGATTTCTCGCTCGACCCCTGGGGCAAGCCGCGCCGGCGCAGGGAACGGGAAGTGGCGCCGTACCTGTTCGCCGGGGTGCAGCTGGCCACTCCGGCGCTGTTCGCCGATCCGCCGGCGCCGCCCTTCTCCACCAACCTGCCGTGGGACCGGGCGATGGGCGCCGGCCGGTTGCGCGCCGTGGTGCATGACGGGCTGTGGTTCCACCTGTCCCGGCCGCAGGACCTTTCGGACGCCGAGGTGGCGCTGCACGACAACGCCACCGGGGGGAGCCGCTGAACCTCCACACCATCCCCCCGCACGGCGCGTTCCTGGACGCGCTTGCCGCCGACTGGCTGCACCGGGCCGGGGGCGACCCGCTGGCGGTGGCGAACGGGCTGATCCTGCTGCCCACCCGCCGCGCCGCCCGCGCGTTGGCCGAGGCGTTCCTCCAGGCTTCCGGCGGCCGGCCGACCCTGCTGCCGCGCATCGCCGCCATCGGCGCGCCCGATGAAGCGCCGCTGGCCCTGGCCGGGGCGCTCGCCCTGCCGCCCGCGGTGTCCGCGCCGGTGCGGCTGGCGCAGCTCACCCGGCTGGTGATGGCGCTGGACGGCCGGTTCGGCGCGCCCGCGACGGCGGACGGGGCGTGGCCGCTCGCGGCCGAGCTGGCGGCGCTGATGGACGAGGCGGAGCGGGCGGAGGTGGACCTGCCGGCGGTGCTGCCCACCCTGGCGGCCGAGGACTTCGCCGCGCATTGGGGCATCACGCTCGATTTCCTCCGCATCGTCACGGCGGCGTGGCCGCAATGGCTGCGGGACAACGGGCTGATGAACCCGGCCGCCCGCCAGGTGGCGCTGCTGGACGCGCAGGGGGCGGCCTGGGCGCGGCAGGCGCCGGACATGCCGGTGCTCGCCGCCGGGTCCACCGGCGGCATCCCGGCGGTGGCGCGGCTGCTGCGGGTGGTGGCCGGGCTGCCGGACGGGCGGGTGGTGCTGCCGGGCCTGGATCTCGGCTTGCCGGACGCGGCGTGGGACGCGCTGCCGGACAGCCACCCGCAATGCGGCCTGCGCCGCTTGCTGATCCGGCTCGGGGCCACCCGCGGGGACGCCCGGACGATGGCCGCGCCCGAGGCGGCGGCGGCCAGCCGAACCACCCTCCTCCACGCGGCGCTGCTGCCTGCCCCCGCGCTGGAACGGTGGCGGGACGTACCGGCGGCGGCGCCCGAAGGCATGTGGCGCCTCCTGCCGGCCGACCAGCAGGAGGAAGCGGTGGCGATCGCCCTGCTGCTGCGCGGCGCGTTGGAGCAGCCCGGCCGCCGCGCCGCCCTGGTCACCCCCGACCGCGACCTGGCCGGCCGCGTGGCGGTGGAGCTGGGCCGCTTCGGCGTGGTGGCCGACGACAGCGCCGGCGAGCCGCTCGCCCTTACCCCGCCCGCCGTGTTCCTGCGCTTGTTGGCCGGCTGCGTGGCCGAAGCGCTGCGCCCCGTTCCGTTGCTGGCGCTGCTGAAGCACCCGCTGGCCGCCGCCGGCCTCGAACCTGCGGCGTGCCGCCAGGCTGCCCGCTCCCTGGAGCGGGCAGCCCTGCGCGGCCCCGCGCCGCCGCCCGGGCTGGCGGGGCTGCGCGGCGTCACCCGGTCGGAGGCCGGCGCGGCGCTGCTGGACCGGCTGGAAGCGTGCCTGGCGCCGGTGCTCGCGGTGGCCGCCGCCGAAGCCGCCGCCCCGGCGGAAGCGCTCCGTGCGCTGGTGGAAGCGGCCGAGGGGCTTGCCGCCACCCCGGAGGAGGCCGGGCGGAAGCGCTTGTGGGGCGGGGAGGACGGCCAGGCGCTCGCGGCGCTGCTGGGCGAGCTGCTGCCGGCCTTGGCCGTCCTGCCGCCGCAAAGGCCTGCGACGCTGCCCGGCCTGCTCGACGCGGCCATGGCCGGCGCCGTTGTCCGCAGCCGCCGCGCCCTGCGCGGGCGTGGCGGGGTGGAACATCCGCGCATCTTCATCTGGGGCCTGCTGGAAGCCCGGCTGCAACGCGCCGACCTGATGGTGCTGGGCGGCCTGGCGGAAGGCACCTGGCCCGCCGCGTCCGACCCCGGGCCGTGGATGAGCCGGCCGATGCGCGCCGCCGCCGGCCTGCCTTCGCCGGAAGAAGCGGCGGGCCAGGCCGCGCACGATTGGACCATGGCCGCCTGCGCCGCGCCGGAGGTGGTGTTCTCCTGCCCGCTGCGCCGTGACGGTGCGCCCGCCGTGCCCGCCCGCTGGCTGCAACGGTTGCAGGCGATGCTGGCGGGCGCCGGGCAGTCCCTGCCGGAGCATCCGGCCGCGCACTGGGCCCGCGCGCTGGACCAGCCGAAGGCGGCGCCCCCGCGCCGCCCGCCGCCCGCGCCCCGTCCGGCGCTGGCCCATCGCCCGCGCAAGCTGCGGGTGACGGAGGTGGAAACCTGGCTGCGCGACCCGTACGCCATCTACGCCCGCCACGTGCTCGGCCTCCAAGCGCTGGCGCCCCTGGAGGAGCCGGCGGACGCGGCGGATTACGGCTCGGTCGTGCACGCGGCGGTGCATGCCTTCCTGCGGGAAGCGGGCACCGCCTTCCCGCCGGACGCGGAAGCGCGGCTGGTCGCCGCCACGGACGCCGCGCTGGCTGCGCAGGCGCTCCGCCCCGCGCTGGCGGCCTGGTGGCGTCCCCGGCTGCGCCGCATCGCGGCCTGGGTGGCGGGCGTGGAGCGTGACCGCCGGCTCGGCGCCGGGCTGGCGCACATCGTGTCCGAGCAGGCCGGCACCTGGCCCGTTCCGGCGCCCCTGCCTTTCACCCTGACCGGCCGCGCCGACCGGATCGAGCGGCGGTTCGACGGCGGCATCGCCATCCTGGACTACAAGACCGGAACCCCGCCCTCGGCCAAGGACGTGCAATCCGGGCTGGCGCCGCAACTGCTGCTGGAAGCCGCGATGGCCGCCGACGGCGCGTTCGGGCCGGAGGTGGTGGGCCGCGCCTGCGAGCTGACCTACTGGCACCTGACCGGCGGCTTCGTGGCCGGGGAGGTCACCAACCTGTTCAAGCAGGACGCCGACGCCATCGATGCCGTGGTGGAAACTGCCCGGGCCAAGCTTTCGGCGCTGGTCGCCAAGTTTGACGACCCCGCGCACCCTTACCTGTCTCAGCCGCATCCCGGCCAGGCGCCGCGGTTCTCGGACTACACGCAGTTGGCCCGGGTCGCGGAATGGGCGGCGCTGGACGACGAGTGAAGGGATAAGGAGAAGATGAACGCCGTCGCTTCCACCGCCTCCGGCCGCGCCAACGCGCGCCAGCTGGAAGCGTCCGACCCCGCCGTGTCGGCCTTCGTCGCGGCGTCCGCCGGGTCGGGCAAGACCAAGCTGCTGATCGACCGCCTGCTCCGCCTCATGCTGAAGGGCGCGGACCCGGCCCGCATCCTCTGCCTCACCTTCACCAAGGCGGCGGCGGCGGAGATGGCGCTGCGGCTGCAACGCGTGCTGGGCGAGTGGGTCACCCTGGATGGCCGCGAACTCACCGAACGGCTGAAGCAGCTTCACGTCACGCCGGATGCCGACACGCTGGCCCGTGCCCGCGCCCTGTTCGCCGACGTGCTGGACCTGCCCGGCGGCATGCGGATCAGCACCATCCACGCGTTCTGCCAATCCATGCTCCGCCGCTTCCCGCTGGAAGCCGCCCTCCCCCCGCATTTCCGCCTGCTGGAGGACGCGGACGGCCAGGCCCACCTGCAAGCCGCGCGGGAGGACGCGATGGCGGACGCGGACCCGGGGGCGCTCGCCGCGGTCGCCGGGCTCCTGCGGGAGGGCGATTTCGGCAAGTTGGTCGCCGACCTGCGCCGGGACGCGGCCCGGCTGCTGCCGCTGCTGGCGCTCCCCCCACCGGCCCGGCTCGCCCGGCTGCAACGCGCCGCCGGCGTGTCCGGGGACGATGCGGCGCTCCTGCGCGCCGGAGTCGAGTGGCCGGACGACGCCCTGCGCCACGCGGTCGCGCAACTCAAGAAGAACGGCTCCGCCACGGAGCGGGAACTGGCGGACAGCATGTTCGGCTGGCTGAACCTGCCCCCCGCCCTGCGCGCGGAGCACTGGGACGAGTGGCTGAAGCTGCTGCTGACCAAGGACGGCTCCCCCCGCAAGCCGGGCGGCTTCTGCAGAAGCAAATGGGCCAAGTCCGACCCGGCGCTCGCCGCCGCCTGCGTGGCCGAGGCGGAACGCGCCGCCGCCGTCGAGGATGACCGCCGCGCGCTGAAGGTCGCCGCCGCCACGGACGCGCTGCTGACCCTGGCCGCCCCCGTGCTGGCCGGGTTCGAGCGCCGCAAGCAGCTTGCCGGCCTGATGGACTATGACGACCTGATCGCGCGCACCTCCGCGCTGCTGCTGGACCCGGGCGCCGCGTGGGTGCTGTTCAAGCTGGATGGCGGGCTGGACCACCTGCTGCTGGACGAGGTGCAGGACACCGCGCCCGTCCAATGGCAGATCGCCGGCGCGCTCACCGCCGAGTTCTTCGCGGGCGAGGCGGGGCACGAGGGCGCGCGCACCGTCTTCGCCGTGGGTGACCGCAAGCAGTCCATCTACTCGTTCCAGGGCGCCGACCCGGCCGGGTTCGACGAATGGCGGGGGCGGATGGGCGAGCGGGTCCGCGGCTCCGGCGGCGTGTTCCGGGACACGGCGCTGGACGTGTCGTTCCGCTCCACGGCGGCCGTGCTGTCCCTGGTCGACGCGGTGTTCGACGATCCCGTCGCCGCATCCGGCGTGGCGGCGCCGGGCGAGGCGCTGCGCCACGATGCCAACCGCGCCGGGCAGGCCGGCCGGGTCGAGCTGTGGCCGCTGGTGCCGCTGCCGCCGTACGAGCCGCCGGAACCGTGGGCGGTGGCGGAGCGCAACCTGGGCCTCCTCACCGCGCCGCAGCGCTTGGCGGACGCGCTGGCGCACTGGATCGCCGCCCAGATCGGCAGGGTGGAGCTGCCTGCCCGCGGACGCCGGGTGCAGGCGGGCGACGTTCTGGTGCTGGTCCGGCGCCGCGACGATTTCGCCCGCGCGCTGGTGCGGCGGCTGAAGGGCCTGAACGTGCCGGTGGCCGGGCTGGACCGGCTCTACCTCACCGACCAGCCCGCCGTGCAGGATCTGCTGGCGCTGTGCGACACCCTGCTGCTGCCGGGGGACGACCTGTCCGTCGCCTGCGTGCTGACCAGCCCGCTCGGCGAGCTGACGGACGACGACCTGATGGCGCTGGCGATCGGGCGCGAGGGCTCGCTGTGGTCGACCCTCCGCCGCCGCCGGGCGGAGCGGCCGGAATGGGACCGCGCGGCGGCGCTGATCGAGGCGCTGCTGGCCCGGGTGGATTACGTGACGCCGCACGCGCTGCTGGTGGAGGCGCTGGGTCCGCTCGGCGCCCGCGCGCGGCTGCTGCGCCGGCTGGGCCCGGAAGCGGCCGAACCGATCGACGAGCTGATGGGCGCCGCCATGGCGCACGCCGCCGCGCACCCGCCGTCCCTGCAAGGCTTCGTGCACTGGCTGCGCCAATCGGGGGCGGAGGTGAAGCGGCAGGCGGAGGAAGGCGGGCGCACCGTGCGCGTGATGACGGTGCACGGCGCCAAGGGGCTGCAAGCGCCGCTGGTGATCCTGCCGGACACGACGTCCCTGCCGCCGGATGCGGGCGGGGTGGCGTGGACGGAGGAAGGCGTGCCGCTGTGGTCGCCGCGCGCCGAGCTGCGCTGCGCCGCCGTGGACCGGGTGCGCGAAGGGGCCCGCAAGGCGCGGCTGGAGGAGTACAACCGCCTGCTCTACGTGGCGCTCACCCGGGCGGAGGACCGGCTGGTCGTGTGCGGCTGGCAGACCCGGCACGCCGCACCCGAGGAAAGCTGGTTCGCCGCCGTCCGCCGCGGCATGGAACGGCTCGGCGCCGGGCCGCACCGGCTGGCCGATGTCGGCGAGGCCTGGGACGGCGACGTGCTGGTGCACGAGACGGAGCAGGGTGCCCCACCCATGGCTCCGCCCCGCCAGGACGCCGTCGATCATCCTGCCCTGCCCCGTTGGGCCGGCACTGCTCCGGATTGGCGCCCCTTCGCCGCCCCGCTGGAGCCGCGCCGCGCGACGCCGCTGGCGCCGAGCCGCCCGGATGACGCCGGGCTGGGGCCGGTGCCGCATGCTGCCTCGCCGTTGGGCGGCGCCGCCGCGCTCGAACGCGGCACCCTCGTTCACCAACTGTTGCAGCACGCGCCGTCCTTGCCGGCCGCCGAGCGGCGGGATGCGATCGGCAGTCACCTGCGTGCCGCCGGCGCTTCCGCCGGGCTGGCGGACGAGGTTCTGGCCATCATGGAGCATCCGGCCCTTGCCCCCCTGTTCGGCCCGCACGGCCGGGCGGAGCAGCCGTTGACTGGGGAGGTGGACGGCGCGGTGGTGTCCGGCATCGTGGACCGGCTGGCGGTGCTGCCGGATGCGGTGCTGGTGGCCGACTACAAGACGAACCGGGACGCGCCGGACGGTGCGGCGGCCACGCCCGTGCTGTACCTGCGCCAGATGGCCGCCTATCGCGCCGTGCTGCGGGGCATCTTCCCCGGGCTGCCGGTGCGGTGCAGCCTGGTCTGGACGCGGACCGCCACCGTCATGCCGTTGCCCGATGCCCTGCTGGACGGGCACGCCCCGGGCCAGCTTCCTGGGCCAGCTTGATCCGCCGGTCGCCAACGCCCATTTCCTGGGGCTCAGTGCAGGAGACTCGTCATGAGCGAACACACCGTCGCCGTCAGCGATGCGACCTTCAACGCCGACGTGCTGCAATCCAAGGGCGCGGTCCTGGTCGATTTCTGGGCGGAATGGTGCGGCCCGTGCAAGGCGATCGGCCCCGCGCTGGAGGAGATCGCCGCCGAGATGAAGGGCAAGCTGACGGTCGCCAAGATGAACGTCGACGAGAACCCGATGACGCCGTCCACCTACGCGGTCCGCGGCATCCCGACGCTGATGCTGTTCAAGGACGGCAAGCTGTCCGACACGAAGGTCGGCGCGTTGCCGAAGGGCCAGTTGAAGGCCTGGGTGCAGGGAGCGCTGTAGCCGTTCGGGAAGGGGTCCGCGGGCCTGCCCGCCCGTGGACCCCTTCCGCTCAGGACATCGCCAGGCCTGCCGTGCCGGACGTCGCCATGCGGCGGGCAACCGCCTCGTCGTAGAGCGCCTGCTCCTCCTGCTTGTGCTTGATGGAGAAGCGGATGGACGCGGCGCCGCACGCGCACAGGATCGCGCAGATGCCGAGCACCAGGAAGCAGAGCTGCGGGTTGCCGGTGCCGCGCAGCAGCAGCCCGGCCGCCACGCCGCCGATGTTGCCGCCGGCGCCGATGATGCCGCACACGCCGCCCAGCACCTTGCGGTCGATGAACGGCACCAGCGCGTAGAGCGAACCGCACGCCATGTGGGTGAACAGCCCGAAGATGAGCATCGTCGATATCGCAGCCATCGCGGTGCCTGCCTGCGAGAACACCATGAGGAACACGCCCTCGCCGATCATCAGGCCGAACAGGAGCCAGGTGCGGCCATCCAGGCCGCGTGTCCTGGCGACCCAGTCGGACAGCAGGCCGCCGACCGCGCGGGCGAACAGCGCCAGCAGGCCGAACGCGCCCACCGCCAGGCCGGCGCTCTCGACCGTCAAGGCGTAGCGGTTGAAGTAGTAGGTCACCGCGATCGAATGCACGAACAGCTCGACCCCGAAGGACGCGCCGTAGCACGCGGCCAGCAGCCAGACGCGGTAGTTCCGCCCGGCGGACTTCATGACGTCCCAGCCGCCCTTCTTGCCCACGGCGGTTGACAAGCCCATCCGGCGCATGTCGGAGAAATTGCCCTCGGGCGTGTCCTGGGTGTATTTCCAGTACAGCACGGCGGTGACGAGCATGAGCACGGCCGGCACGATCTGCGAGTAGCGCCAGGCCATGCCGGTGCTGAGCCCCCAGGCGCCGACGCCTGCCAGGATCATCGGCATCACGCTCTGGGTGACGCCGCCGCCCGCGTTGCCCCAGCCGCCCACCGTCGCGTTCGCGGTGCCGACGACGTTCGGCGCGAACATCACCGAGGTGTGGAACTGGGTGATGACGAAACTGGCGCCGATGATGCCGATCAGCAGGCGGAACACCAGGAACGAGGTGTAGTCCCAGGCGAAGGCGACGCCGATCACCGGGATTGCGCCGAACGTGAGCAGCAGGGTGTAGGTCAGCCGCGGCCCGAACCTGTCGCAAAGCGGGCCGATGGCGAAGCGCGCGAGAACGGTGGCGAACACGCCGGCGATGCCGATCGAATAGACCTGGTCGTTGGTGAGGTTCAGGTCGCCCTTGATGATCGGCATCAGCGGCGCCGTGGCGAACCAGGCGAAGAAGCAGACGAAGAATGCGATCCAGGTCAGGTGGAAGGCGCGCATCTGCGGCGTGCGCAAACTGAACAAGTCGATACGAGTGGCTTTTTCGCTCATGGATTGTGATCCCGATAGATGACGGAGCCTCCGACAGTCCGGCCCTGGGGCCAGCAGAACTGCGCGCATCATGCCTGGAATTTGGTCATTGCTGCGCCGCGTCACGGATGTGCCACACACAATTGGCTCACGAAATATCGATCTATGGGCAAAATTCACGCATCAGGCCACGATTGCCTGCAAAACGTGCGGCGTCTGCCTTGTAGCCTATGTTTTCGGCAATGCCGGGCGCGTGATCGGCGCCCGCAGGGTGTCCGGCTACTCGGCTGCCTTGGTCAGCGCCGAGGCGGGAAGCCGGGCGCGAAGGCGGCGGATGCGCCGCGGGTCCGCGTCCAGCACGCGAAATTCCATGCCGGAAGCATGGGTCACCACCTCGCCCCGGGACGGGACGCGGCCGGCCAGGGTGAAGATCAGCCCGCCGACCGTGTCGACGTCGGCGGCGCGCTCGTCCTCGGTCAGCACCGGGCCGACCCGCTGCTCGAACGCTTCCACCGGCAGCCGGGCATCCAGGTCCAGCGTGCCGTCCGGACGCTCGGTGACGAGGGGCGCGTCCTCCTCGTCGTGCTCGTCGGCGATGTCGCCGGTGATGGTCTCGACCAGATCCTCGATCGTCACCAGCCCGTCGATGCCGCCGTACTCGTCCACAACCAGCGCCAGGTGCAAGCGGGCCTGGCGCATCTGCAACAGCAGGTCCAGCACCGGCATCTGCGGCGCGACCATCAGCGGTGCGCGGACGATCGCCTCCAGTTGGAACGCCTCGGGCCGGCCGACGTAGCCCAGGACATCCTTGATGTGGACCATGCCCACGATGTCGTCGAGCTGCTCGCGGAACACGGGCATGCGGGAATGCCCTTCGCGGCGGATGTGCTCCAGCGCCTGATTCAGGCTCACATCCACCGGCATGGCCACGATGTCGGCGCGGGGGATCATCACGTCGTCCGCCGTGGTGCCGCGCAGGCGCAGCACGTTGGCGATCAGGGCGCGTTCCTGCCGGTCCAGCTCCGGCAGCACGCCCGGTTCCTGGGGGGCGTCCGCGGCTTCCTGCACCAGTTCGGCGATGCTGGCGCGCAGGCCATGCTCGTTGCCCCGGCCGCGCAGGCGCAGGCGCAGGCGGCGCAGGAAGTTCTGCCGCGGCGCGTCGCTCACGCCCGGCGCCACGGGTTGGGCACGCGCATCCGGTGCAGGATGCGGGTTTCCCGCAGCTCCATCCGCCGGGCATCGCCGGCGCCGTGATGATCGTGGCCGCGCAGGTGAAGCGCCCCATGCACCACCAGGTGGGCCAGCACGTGCCCGGCCCGGCGCCCGGCGGCGAGCGCCTCCCGCCGCACCACCCCGGCGGCGAGCACCACGTCCCCTGTGTCGAACGTCAGCACGTTGGTCGGCTTGTTGCGGCCGCGGTGGCGGGCGTTCAGCCGCTTCACCATCTCGTCCGATGCCAGCACCACGGTGCCCGCGCCGCCGGCGGCGGCTGCGGCGCGGGCCGCGATCTGCTCTGCCCGGGGAACCATGCGCCGCCACGCCGGGTCGGCGACGATGACGGACAACTCCCGCTCCGCCCCGGCGAAACTGGGTTTTCGGCTACTTGGGGGTTCCATCGCTCTCCCGCTTGGCACGGCCGCGCGTATCGCGCTCGGCCACCGCCCGTTGCTCGTAAGCGTCCACTATACGCGCGACGAGGGGGTGGCGCACCACGTCCCGCACGTCGAAGCGGTTCACGCCGATGCCCTGCACGCCTTCCAGCGTGTCCAGCGCGTCCCGCAGGCCGGAGCGCGTGCCGGGCGGCAGGTCCACCTGGCTGAGGTCGCCGGTGACGACCATGCGGGTGCCCTCGCCCATCCGGGTGAGGAACATCTTCATCTGCGCGGGGGTGGTGTTCTGCGCCTCGTCCAGGATGACGAAGGAATGCGCCAGGGTGCGCCCGCGCATGAAGGCGAGCGGGGCCACCTCGATCTCCCCGGTGCCCATACGGCGCGCCACCTGGTCGCCCGGCATCATGTCCCCGAGCGCGTCGTAGAGCGGGCGGAGGTAGGGATCGACCTTCTCCTTCATGTCGCCGGGCAGGAAGCCGAGCCGCTCGCCCGCTTCCACCGCGGGGCGGGACAGCACGATCCGCTCCACCCGCCCGGCCGCGAGCATGGCCACGGCCTGCGCCACGGCGAGGTAGGTCTTGCCGGTGCCGGCCGGGCCGATGCCGAACACCATCTCGAACTGGCCGAGCATGTCCATGTAGGCCGCCTGCCCCGGCGAGCGCGGGCCGACAGAGCCGCGCCGGGTCCGGATGGCCGGCAGGTCCGACAGCGGCAGCCGCGGGTCGGGGTCGACGCCGCGGGCGCTGGTCAGCCGGATGGCGGCGTCCACGTCCGCGCTGGCCACCCCCTGCCCGCCTCGCAGCCGCTGCCACAAGCCGGCCAGCGCCGCCTGCGCCGCCTCGACCTTCGTGGGATCGCCGCTGATCGAGACCCGGTTGCCGCGGCAGGCGAGCCGCACGCCTAGCCCCTGCTCCAACCTCGCCAGGTGCCGGTCGTGGTCTCCGAGCAGCAACGGCAACAGGGCGTTGTCATCGAACTGCACGGTGATGGCGCGAGGGCGCGCGCCAGGGGGGAAGCTCACGGCCAGGGCCGGGGCGGGTTGTGTCAAGCGCAGGCAAGCTCCTGTTCCAGGTGTCCGGTGAGAGATGTGGGGGTGGTGCCGATGATCCGCACGGTCTGTTCCGTGCCGATCAGCGATGCGGGCCCGGTGAAGTGCACCGGTTGCAGCGCCGGGGTGCGTCCGCCGAGCTGGCCGGGACGCCGGCCGGGGCCGGTGACGAGCACGGGAACGCGCTGCCCGGCGCTGCGCGCGTTGAACGCCGCCTGGCTTTCGCGCAGGGCGGCCTGCAATTCTTGCAGCCGCGCATCCTTCACCGGCTCCGGCACCGGATTGGGCGCGCCGGCGGCGGGGGTGCCGGGACGGGGCGAGTACTTGAACGAGAACGCCTGGGCGAAGCCGACCTCGCGCACCAGCGCCATCGTCGCCGCGTGGTCCGCGTCCGTCTCGCCGGGATGGCCGGTGATGAAGTCCGACGACAGGGCGAGGTCCGGCCGGGCGGCGCGGAGGCGGTCCACCAGGCGGCGGTAGTCGTCCGCCGTGTGGCGGCGGTTCATCGCGGCGAGCATCCGGTCCGAGCCGGATTGCACGGGCAAGTGGAGGAACGGCATCAGCGCCGGGACGTCCCGGTGGGCGGCGATCAGGTCGTCACCCATGTCGCGCGGATGGCTGGTGGTGTAGCGGATGCGGCACAGCCCCGGGATGGCGGCCAGCGCGCGTATCAGGCCCGCCAAGCTCCAGCGGGCGCCGTCGGTGCCCGGCGCCGCCCAGGCGTTCACGTTCTGGCCGAGCAGGGTGATCTCCCGCGTGCCGCCCGCCGCCATGCGGCGCGCCTCGGCCAGCACGGCGGCGGCCGGGCGGCTCATCTCGGCGCCGCGCGTGTAAGGGACGACGCAGAAGGAGCAGAACTTGTCGCAGCCCTCCTGGACCGTGAGGAAGGCGGTCAGGCCCTGGCTGGCGGCGACGTCCGGCAGCGCGTCGAACTTCTCGACGGTGGTGAAATCGGTCTCGATCACCGCGCCGGCGGCGCGGGCGGCGCGGGCGACCATCTCCGGCAGCCGGTGGTAGGTCTGCGGGCCGAGCACGATGTCCACGTACGGCGCCCGGTCGAGCAGCGCCTCCCCTTCCGCCTGCGCCACGCAGCCGGCGACGGCCAGCACGGTGGGCTTGCCCGCGGCGGCGCGGGCGTCCTTGACCCGGCGCAGCCTGCCGAGTTCGGAAAAGACCTTCTCCGCCGCGCGGTCGCGGATGTGGCAGGTGTTGAGGATCACCATGTCGGCGTCCTCGGCGGCCGGGGTCGGCGCGTAGCCGAGCGGCGCCAGCACGTCCGCCATGCGCGCGCTGTCATACACGTTCATCTGGCATCCCCAGGTGATCATGTGCAGCCGTTTGGGTTCGGGCATTGTCAATTGGGCGTCCGGCCGCCGCCGGCTGAGCCCGGCGGCAAAGCGGGAGCACTTACTGTCACACGCAGGCGGGTCAAGGTCCGCAGGTGCGTCGGCCCTCCGTCAGGTGACGCAGAGTGGCAGGATGGGAGCGTTGCTTGTCAAGCAGTCTTCGTCGCAGCCGGATTGATGGGAGCCATTCCCCAGAAAGGGTGGGCGAAGGAGGCGGGCGTCCGTCACGCAACGGCCGGCACGAACGGGCCGGGCTGGGCCGCGCGGGAAACGGCTTCCTCGCGGTTCTGCCGCATCGCGGCGGCGCCGCCGGCCACCGCGTTCCACGCCGCCTGGGCCAGCGCCTTGCGGTTCGGGAAATCCAGCGGGTCCAGCGGCGGGTGCACCAGCACCGTCACCCGCATGCCGCGCCACTGCGCCAGGCGCCAGAAATGGCTGCCCAGGCTCATGTCGCCGTACCAGGCGAAGACGGCCCGGTTGCTGCGGCGGGTCGGAAGTCCGGCCAAGCGGTCGTACACCACGGAAACCGGCTGAACCAGCGGCGGGTCGAGGCCCTCCGCCACCGAGAAGAACGCGCTGCGGAACGGCAGCACCCGGCCGCCGTCGGAGCTGGTGCCTTCCGGGAACAGCAGCAGGTCGTCGCCGCGGGCCAGCCTGCCCCGCATGTCGTCCCGCTCCCGGCCGGTGGCGCCGCGCGTGCGGGACACGAACACCGTGCGGCCAAGCCGCGCGACGAGGCTCACGCCCGGCCACCGGGCAACCTCGTCCTTCGACACGAAGCATGCGTGCAGCCGGCCGCCCAGTACGGGGATGTCCAGCCAGGAGCAGTGGTTGGCCGCGTAGATCACCCGGCGCCCGTTCCCGGCCGCGACGCCTGCGCCGATCACCCGCACCTGCAACCCGATCAGGAAGGCGAACACCGCCCAGTACACCCGGGCGAACAGGACCTTGCCGCGTCCGGGCAGAACCAGCAGCACGGCTTGGACGGAGCAAGCGGCCACCGTCCACAATATCGCGAGCACGCCCCGGCGGCAGGCCCGGGCGCCGCGCATCACCTTGCGGCTCGGCGGGATCACGTCCGGCCAGAGCGCGCCGGGCTCCCGCTGGGACGCGAAGCGCGAAGTGGACGGACGCTCGGAGGCGCGGGGGCCACGGGACAGGCTGGGCATGCCGTCCGGGAATAACCCGGGTCCGGCGCCAGGACAATGACGGCCGCATGACCGTTGCATGTCGTGCCGCGACATAATGCACGCGAATGCAGCGTCCCGCTCGTTCCCGTGACGGCCAGGCTGTATAGGGAAGCGGTGGCGCGCCGCAGAACATCCCGTATCCTGGCCCTGCTCGCCGCCGCGGCTGTCGCCGAGCGCGTCCCGGCCCGCGCCGCCGACCCGCAACCCTATGCCGTGACGATCGCGCCGACCGGCGATGCGGCCATCGACGGGGCGCTGCGCGACAGCTCCACCCTGGTCTCGTTGCGGGAAAGCGCGCCGGTGGGGCCGTTCGCCCTGATCACCCGCGCGCAGGGCGATGCGGGCCGGTTCGAGACGGCGCTGCACAGCTTCGGCTACTACGACGGCCGCGCCGCCATCCGGATCGACGGGCGCGCGCCCGATGACCCGGGCCTGCCGGACGCGCTGGCCGCCAAGCCCGCGGGAAGCAGCGCCGCCATCACCGTGGCGGTGGAACGCGGGCCGCTGTTCCACCTGCGGCACGTGGTCGTGGACGGGCCGGTGCCGGAAGCGGACCGCGCCAAGCTCGGCATCGCCCCCGGCGACCCGGCGGTCGCGTCCAAGGTGCTGGCGGCCCAGGGCAACCTGCTCGACTCCCTGCGGAACAGCGGGCACGCCCTGGCGACCGTGAGCGACCCGGACGCAGTGGAAACGCCGGCCGAGCACGTGCTGGACATCACCTTCCATGCCAACCCGGGTCCGCGGGTGGACATCGGCGCCATCAGCATCACCGGCGAGAAGGTCACCAACGAGAGCTACATCCGCCGCCGCCTGCTGGTGCACCCGGGCGAGCAGTACGACCCGGCCGCCATCGAGCGCGCGCGGCAGGACCTTGCGGCCAGCGGCGTGTTCTCGTCGGTCAATGCCGGCATCCCGGCCCAACTGGCGCCGGACGGCACCATCCCGCTGTTGTTCACGGTGGCCGAGCGGCTGCGGCACGCCGTGGCGCTCAACGTTTCCTACTCGACCGACCTGGGGCCGGCCGCCAGCGCGACCTTCACCTACCGCAACGTGTTCGGCAACGCGGAAACCCTGACGTTCGGCGCCGCCATCACCCAGGCGGAAACGGGAGCGCTGGTCCAGGCGCCCGGCTACAACTTCAACGTCGCCTTCGTGCAGCCGGATTGGCAGCGCCGGGACCAGTCGCTGACCTACAACGCCGCCTACCTGAAGGAGAACCTCTACGCCTACAGCCGCAAGGCGGTGCTGGGCGGCGTGACGCTCACCCGCAAGCTGTCGGACGTGTGGAACGCCTCGGTCGGCGTGTCGGGCGTGCAGGAGCGGGTGGACCAGGAAGGGGTGACCCGGTCCTACGAGTTCGTGGCCTTGCCGCTTGGCCTGCGGTACGACAGCACCGGGCCGGAAGGGGTGTTCAACCCGACGCACGGCATCAAGGGCCAGTTGCTGGTCACGCCAACCGAGCCGTTCGGCGGCGGCAGCTCGTTCTTCACGCTGATCCAGGTCAGCGGCTCCACCTACATCAACCTGGCGTCCACCGAGGGGCGCAGCGTGCTCGCCTTGCGTGGCCTCCTCGGCACGGCGCAGGGCGCCACCACGTTCCAGATCCCGCCCGACCAGCGGTTCTACGCGGGCGGCAGCGGCACCGTGCGGGGCTACCGCTTCCAGTCGGTCGGGCCGCGCTTCGCCGACTACCGCCCGACCGGCGGGACGTCCGTGACCGCGGGGACGGTCGAGTTCCGGCAGCGCTTCGGGGCGAGCCTCGGCGCGGTGGCGTTCGTGGACGCCGGGCAGGTCGGGCAAAGCTCGGCGCCGTTCACCGGGACGCTGTTCGAGGGTGCGGGCGTCGGCGCGCGGTACTACACCTCGATCGGGCCGATCCGGCTCGACGTCGCGGTTCCGCTGGACAAACGGCGCAAGGACGCGATCCTGGAAGCGTACATCGGGCTGGGGCAGGCTTTCTGATGCGGACCGTGCTTCGCGTGGCTGGCTGGCTGGGGGGCGTGCTGGTGCTGATCCCCGTCTTCGCGGTGCTGGCGGCGGTGGTCCTGCTCAACACGGACCCGGGCCGCCGGTTGGTGGAGCGGCTGGCCGGGCAGTTGACGGGCGGCCAGGTGGTGATCGCCGGGCTGGGCGGCCGTTTCCCGGACGCGCTGCGGCTGCGCCACGCCGAGGTGCACGATGCGGAAGGCGCCTGGCTGACGCTGGACAACGTCGTGCTGGACTGGTCGCCGCTCGCGTTGCTGCACCGGGAAGCGAGGGTGGACCTGCTGCAAGCCGCCCAGGTCACGGTGGCGCGGCTGCCGGTGTCCTCCGCCCCGGCGAAGCCCGCCCCGGCGGACGGCAAGCCGTTCTCCCTGCCGATAGCCGTGACGGTGGCGGCGTTGCACGTGATCCGGGCGGAGGTTGGCGCCCCGGTGGCGGGGGTGGCGGCGTCCCTGGCGCTGGACGGCCGCGCGCATCTCGCCTCCTTGCAGGACGGGGACGTGGACGCGACGGTGGACCGGCTCGACGGGCCCGGCAGCTACGAGGTGCACGGCCGCATCGACCCGGCGCACCTGGCCGCCCGCCTCCACGTCACGGAGCCGGCCCACGGGCTGATCGCGCAGATCGCCAAGCTGCCGGATCTCGGCGCGATCGGGCTGGTGGCCAGCGTGGACGGCCCGCGCACGGCGGAAGCGACGGCTCTTGACCTGACCGCCGGCCCCCTGCGCGCGACGGCGAAGGGCACGGTGGACATCCAGAACCGGGCCGCCGACCTGGACGTGGGCGCCCGCGCTCCGGCCATGACCCCGGCGCCGGGCGTGTCCTGGCAGTCGCTCGCGCTGGACGCCCACGTGCACGGGCCGTTCACGGGGCCGGACGCCACCGGGCAGCTCCGCCTGGCGGGGCTCGAAGCGGCGGGGGCGTCGGTCGCGAGCCTGTCGGCCGACCTGGGGGGCAACGGGGGCGCGGCCGGGCTGCACGCCACGGCCGAAGGGCTGCGCATCCCGGGACCGAAGCCGGACCTGCTGGCCGGCGCGCCGCTGGTGCTGCAAGCCGATGCGCGCCTGGACACCCCGGCCCGGCCAGTGACGTTCAGCCTGTCGCATCCGCTGCTTCAGGCCCGAGGCACCGCCAACACCGGCACCGCCAACACGGGCGGCGACATGGCCGCGCACGTGGACCTGAGCGCGCCGGACCTGCAACCCTTGGCTGCGGCGGGCGGGCTGGACCTGCAAGGCCGCACGGCGTTGACGGTGGACGCGGCGGTGGCGGGGGGCGTCACGACGGTCAAGCTGGACGGGACGGTGGCGGTGACCGGCGGCACGGCCCCGGCGCCCGCCCTGTTGGGAGACGCGGCGACGGTCGGCGTGACGGCGGCGCTGGCGGGCGGCATGGTCACGGTGAGCCGGGCGCAGGTCGCCGGCAAGGCGCTGAACCTGGACGCCGGCGGGACGGACAACGCCGGCGTGCTGGACCTGCACTACAGGCTGGCGCTGGCGGACCTGTCCGCGCTGGCTTCCACCGTGAACGGCGCGGCCACGGTCACCGGCACCGCCAAGGGTCCGGCCGACAACCTGGCGGTGGCGGCCGAGCTGGCCGGCGACGTCGGCGCCAAGGCCGTGCCGCGCGGCCCGGTGCGGGCAACCGTCGACGCGACCGGCCTGCCCGGCAAGCCCGCCGGCACCGTAACCGCGGAAGGCACGCTGGAAGGCGCCCCGCTAAGCCTGGCGCTGCGGGCCGAGCGCTCCGCCGACGGCACGTTGCACGCCGCCATCGACCGCGCCGATTGGAAAAGCCTGCACGCCGAGGGCGCCCTCACGATGGCATCCGGCGCCAAGCTGCCGGACGGCACGGTCAGCCTGCGCATGACCCGGCTCGACGACCTGCGCGCCCTGGTGGGCCAGGCGGTCAGCGGCAGCGTGACGGCGGAGCTGGCGCTGGGCGAGAGCCTCGCCAAGCTCGACCTCCAGGCCAAGGGCGTCGGCATCCCGGGCAGCTCGGTCGGCCGGGCGGTGCTGGCGGCGCGGGTGACGGACCCGGCCGGCCACCCCTCCGTGGCGGCGACGCTGGACGCGGACGGCATCGAGGCCGGAGGGATCGGCGGCTCCGCCAAGCTGGCGGCGAACGGGCCGGAGGACGCGCTGGCGATCCGGCTGAACGCGGCGCTGGCAGGCGTGGCGGGTGCGCCGGCCACGGTCGCGTCCGCGGCCACGCTGAATGTGCCCGGCAAGACGGTGGAGCTGGCGTCCCTGACTGCGGACTGGAAGGGACAGGCGCTGCGGCTGCTCGCCCCGGCACGGGTCAGCTTCGGCGACGGCGTGGCGGTGGACCGGCTGCGCATTGGGCTGCAAGGGGCGGTGCTGGACGTGGCGGGGCGGGTGAGCCCGGCGCTGAACCTGCAAGCCTCCTTGCGCGGCGTGACGCCGGATCTGGCCAAGCCGTTCGCGCCGGGCCTGGACGCGGCCGGGGACATCAGCGCGGAAGCGAAGCTCGCCGGCACGACGGCCGCCCCCGCCGGGACGGTCCGGCTGACCGCGGCTGGGCTGCGGATGCGCACCGGCCCGGCCCACGCGCTGCCGCCCGCCAGCCTCACCGCGAACGTGCAGCTCGCCGGCAAGTCGGCTGCGGTGGACCTGCGGCTCGCGGCGGGGCAGTCCAACCTGGCGGTGACCGGCCGCGCGCCGCTCGGGGCCGGTCCGCTGGCGCTGCGGGCGGCGGGCGGGGTGGACCTGGCGATGCTGGACCCCGTGCTGGCGCCGGACGGCCGCCGCGCCCGCGGCCAGGTGAGGCTGGACGCCGGCATCACCGGGCAGGCCGCCGCGCCGCAAGTGAATGGCACGCTGACCCTGGCGGGCGGCGAGGTGCAGGATTTCGGCCAGGGCGTGCGCGTGACCGGCATCGCCGCCACGATGGAGGCGAGCGGGGAAACCGTGCGGATCGTGAACCTGACCGGGAAGGCCGGCGCCGGCACGATCGGCGTCAGCGGCAGCGTCGGGCTCGCGGGGACGCGGCCGGTCGACCTCCACGTCACCATGCGCAACGCCCGCCCGCTGGCGAGCGAGCGCTTGACGGCGGACCTGGATGCGGACCTGGCCTTGCGCGGCGGCCTCGGCGACACGCTCGCCGCGTCCGGCACGATCGCCCTGCAACGGGTGGCCATCAACATCCCGGAGCACCTGCCGTCCTCCCTCGCCGTGCTGCCGGTGCGGATCGCCGGCGCGCCGGCCCCCCCGCCGCCCAAGCCCGGCCCGGTGGTGCGGCTGGACCTGCAACTGAACACGCCAGGGCAGATCTTCGTGCGCGGACGCGGGCTGGACGCGGTGCTGGGCGGCAGCCTCCATCTGGCGGGCACCACGGCGAAGCCCGAGATCACCGGCGGGTTCGCCATGCGCCGGGGCACGTTCAGCCTGGCCGGCACCACCCTGACCTTCGCGCGGGGCAAGGTGAGCTTCGATGGCGCCGGGGTGACGGACAAGATCGACCCGTCGCTGGATTTCGAGGCGGACTCGCCCACCAGCGCAGGGACCGCCATGCTGCTGGTGACCGGGTTCGCCAGCGCGCCCAAGATCACCCTGGCGTCTTCCCCGGCCTTGCCGCAGGACGAGGTGCTGGCCCAACTGCTGTTCGGGCGCAGCGCCAAGGACCTCGGGCCATTCCAGTACGCCGAGATCGCCGCGGCGCTGGCCGACCTGTCGGGCACCACGGGCGGCGCGGCCAACCCGCTGGAACGCGTGCGGAAGGGCTTGGGGCTGGACCGCCTTTCCGTCGGCGGCGGCGGCGCGGGCGGCAGCGGCGGCGCGGCCACGATCGAGGGAGGGAAGTATGTCGCCAACGGCGTGTACGTCGGCGCGAAGCAGGGCACGACCGGCGCGCAAACCCAGGCCGTGGTGCAGGTCGACATCTACAAGGGGCTCAAGGCGGAAACGGACGTGGGCGCCGGCTCGGGCGGCAACAGCGTCGGGCTGAGCTACCAGTTCGAGTACTGACGCGGCGGCCCACGCCCTCGCCGCCGCTCAGTGTCAGTACATGTGCTGCCCGCCGTTGATCGAGAGCGTGGAGCCGGTGATGAAATCCGCGTCGTCGCCGGTCAGGAACACCACCCCGCGCGCGATGTCGCTGGCATGGCCCAGCCGGCCCATCGGGATGCGCGCCACGATCTTGCCCAGCACGTCCGGCGGCACGGCGCGCACCATCTCCGTGTCCACGTAGCCGGGGGCGATCGCGTTCACCGTGATGCCGAAGCGCGCGCCTTCCTGCGCCAGCGCCTTGGTGAAGCCGTGGATGCCGGACTTGGCGGCGGCGTAGTTCACCTGCCCGTACTGGCCGGCCTGGCCGTTGATGGAGCCGATGTTGACGACCCGGCCGAACTTGGCCTGCCGCATGCCGTCGAAGGTCAGCTTGCACAGGTTGAAGCAGGAGCCGAGGTTGGTGTCCATCACCGCATCCCACATGTCGCGCGTCATGCGGGCCATGGTGCCGTCCCGGGTGATGCCGGCGTTGTTGACCAGGATCTCGACCGGGCCCTGCTGCTCGGCGATCCCCTTCACCGCCGCCTCGCAGGAGGCGAAGTCGCCCGCGTCGAACTTCATCACGGCGATCCCGGTGGCTTCGCTGAAGCTCTTCGCGGCGTGCTCGTTGCCGACATAGCTGGCGACCACGGCGCGCCCGGCGGCATGCAACGCCACGCTGATCGCCTCGCCGATGCCGCGGGTTCCGCCGGTGACCAAGGCTACACGTGCCATTTCGTTTCCTCCTGTCTGGTCAGCCCCGCGGTTGAGTCCGCGCTAGGCCTTGGTCATCCTTACCCGGCAGCCCAGGGAGGGCAATGCGGTCAATGCCTTGCGCGCCACACCGCGGCGGTTTGGCCCCATAGGTCGGCCCCCTCACGCTCGAATGGCGCCGGCAACGCCGCCGGGCCGCGGTTGAGCGAGCCGAGCCGGCGGGCGACGGCGGCCGACGCGTCGTTGCCGGGGGCGATGACGTGCACCATCTCGCTCCAGCCAAGCGAGTCGAACGCCCACTGGGCCGTGGCAACGGCGGCCTCCGTGGCGTAGCCACGGCCCCAGGCTTCGCGGCGCAAGGCCCAACCGATCTCAGGGCCGGGCCAGCCTTCCGGGAAATTCGGCCCGATGCGGCCTAGCCAGCAGCCAGTCTCGCGCTCGATGACGGAGAACATGCCGAAGCCCCGCAGCGCCCAGCTTCCGGCGTGCACCGCCATGATCCGCCAGGCCATCGCCCGCGGCTGCGGGCCGCCGATGAAGCGGGCGGCCACATCGTCCGCCATCAGCGCGGCCCAGCCGTCCAGGTCCGCCTCGACGGGCGGACGCAGCCGCAGCCGCGCCGTTTCGAGCGTGGGGCCGGGCGTCAGCGCTCCACGCACATGGCGACGCCCATGCCGCCGCCGATGCACAGCGTGGCCAGCCCCTTGCGGGCGTCCCGCCGGCCCATCTCGTGCAGCAGCGTCACCAGCACGCGCGCGCCCGAGGCGCCGATCGGGTGGCCGATGGCGATGGCGCCGCCATTCACGTTGACCCGCTCCGTGTCCCAGCCGAGGTCCTTGTTCACGGCGCAGGCCTGGGCGGCGAACGCCTCGTTGGCCTCGATCAGGTCCAGAGCGTCCGCCTTCCAGCCGGCCCGCTCCAGCGCCCTGCGGCTGGCGGGGATCGGGCCGGTGCCCATCACCGCCGGGTCCACGCCGGCCGTGGCGAAGGACGCGATGCGGGCCAGCGGGGTCAGCCCGCGGCGGGCGGCCTCGGCGGCGCTCATCACCACCAGCGCGGCGGCGCCGTCGTTGATGCCGCTGGCGTTGCCGGCGGTCACCGTGCCGTCCTTGCTGAACGCGGGGCGCAGCTTGGCCATCATCTCCGGGGTGCTGTCATGGCGGATGTACTCGTCCTCGCTCACCACCGTCTCGCCCTTGCGGGTCTTGACCGTGACGGAGACGATCTCGTCCTTGAAGCGGCCGGCCTTCTGCGCGGCGGACGCCTTTTTCTGCGAGGCGTCGGCGAAGCTGTCCTGCTGCTCGCGGGTGATCTGGTAGTGCTTGGCCACGTTCTCGGCGGTGTTGCCCATCGCGTAGCCGTGGAAGGCGTCGATCAGGCCGTCCTTCATCATGGTGTCCACCATGGACAGGTCGCCCATCTTCTGCCCGGCGCGGAGATAGGCGGCGTGGGGCGCCAGGCTCATGCTTTCCTGTCCGCCCGCAACCACGATGCTGCTCTCGCCCGTGCGGATCTGCTGCGCGGCCAGGGCCACGGCGCGCAGGCCGGAGCCGCAGACCTGGTTGATGCCGAAGGCGGTCTTGCTGTCCGGGATGCCGGCGGCGATGGCGGCCTGCCGCGCCGGGTTCTGGCCCTGCCCCGCGGTCAGGATCTGGCCCAGGATCACCTCGTCCACCTGGCCGGGCTCCAGGCGCGCGCGCTCCATGGCGGCCTTCAACGCGGTTGTGCCCAGCACGTGCGCCGGAACGGAGCCGAACGCGCCGTTGAAGCTGCCGACCGGGGTGCGGGCAGCGGCCACGATAACGATGTCGTCGTTCGCGGAAGCGGACATGGTTGGCGGACTCCCTTGTTTTGATTCTGGTTCATAGGTCGTCAGAGCGAACGTAGCCAGTGCGCGGCCGGTTGCCAGAGCATGGCTTCCGCGCGGGACCCGGCGATCATGCCGACATGGCCCAAGGCGGGGCGCAGCACCGCCGCTCCCGGAATCAGGTGCGCCAGCGGGGCCGCGCTTTCCGGCGGGACGACCCGGTCCCGCGCCGTCAAGGCCACCAGGGCCGGCACCCGCAGGGCCGCCGGGTCCACCGCTTCTCCGGCCACGCGCCACTGGCCGGTTGCCGGCGTGTTCGCGCCGTGCCAGCCAGCCAGGCACTCGGCGGCGACGGGGGCGGCGAGCGGCACGCCGTCGGACAGCCAATCCTCCAGCGCCACGAAGCTGCGGGCGCGCTCGCCCCCTTGGTCGAGGGTGCCGAAGGAGCGGTACTTGGCGGCGATGGCGTCCACGTCCCTCGCCGTGAACATCGCCTGGATCGCGTCCACCGGAAGCGCGCCGTCGGCCAGCGGCGACATGGGGGGCGCGGACAGCGACGGGACGGGGAACGGAGCGTGAAAGTCCCACGGGGTGGCCAGCAGCAACAGGCCGCGCACCCGCTCCGGCTGCCGCAACGCCGCGGCCAGCGCGAACAGGCCGCCCATGCAGTAGCCGGCGAGCACGAGGGGGCCGGGCAACGCTTCCATCGCGCGGCGGAGACGGCCGGCGATGTAGCTGGTCAGGTCGAACCGGCGCTCCTCCGCGCCCGGCCAGCCCCAGTCGAGCAGCACGGGATGCACGCCGCCCGCGGCCCAGCCCCGCAGCATGGACCGGCCCGGGGCCAGATCCAGGATGTAGGCGCGGTTGACCAGGCTCGGCACGACCAGGACGAGCGGGCCGTCGCCGCCGTAGTCGAGCAGGCGGCTGCCGCCCTCGGCCCAGACCGCAGGCGGGTCCGGCAGGGTGCGCCGGTAGGGGTGGCGGCGGTAGGCGGCGATGCCGCGTACCAGCGCCGCGTCAGGCGCCGCGCCGCTCGACCGGCTGGCCGCCAGCGCCAGGAGCAGCGGGAGCGGCCGTGGCCCCCGCCGGCGCATCGGAGCCGGCGCGTCCGGGCGGTCCGTCATGCCCTCCGCCCCGGTCATGCGGCAGGGACCAGGCGCGTGCGGCCGCAGCGATATATTCCTGAACTTCGCGGTCCACAGCTAGCGCGGCGAGTTCGCTCTGCCATAAGGTCGCCCAATCCGCCGGGTCGCAGCCCGGCGGGGTGATGTTTTCGGGCCAAGTCGTTCCCATTTGCGTTTCCCCAAGGCCAGACGACGCAGTGCTCGCGCCGCCGTGCCATGCCGCACTGCATGGAGGGTCCTATGTCAGTCTCCGCGCCCAGCTCGCCCGCCGCGAAGCCCGAGCAGACTCCCGTCGTGGTCAAGAAGTACGCCAACAGACGGCTCTACAACACCGAAAGTTCCAGCTACATCACGCTGGACAGCCTGGCCGGGATGATACGGGCAGGACGGGATTTCGTGGTCTATGACGCTCGGACGGGAGAGGACATCACCCGGAGCGTGCTGACGCAGATCATCGTCGAGGAGGAAAGCAAGGGCCGCGCGATGCTGCCCACAGCCTTCCTGCGGCAGATCATCGGTTTCTACGGAGACAGCCTGCAACAGTTCGTACCCCCCTACCTGGAACAGGCGATGACGTCGTTCGGGCAGCAGCAGGAGCAAATGCGGGCGGCGATGCAGCAGACGGTGGGCACGCTGTTTCCGGGCATGCAGGACATCAGCCGCCAGAACATGGCGATAATGGAGCAGGCGATGAGCCTGTTCGCGCCGTTCTACCGCAACGGCGCCGCAGGAGGAAACGAGTCGAAGCCCGAGCACGCCGCGTCACCGCAGAACGGCGAGGTGGCCGCGATGCAGCACGAGATCGAGAGCCTGCGCCAGCAGCTCGCTGCCGCCAGGTTGCTGGCGGTCTCGGCAACCCCCCCTCACGCGCCGGCCGAGCACGAGGCGGCCGTGCCGGAAGGGGAAGGGTCCTGACAGCGAGGGGACCGTTCTTCTGATGCGCTAGTAGCGGGGCGGGGACCGCGGCGGCAGCGGCAAGGGTTGCCGCTGCACCGGCGCGTAGCTGGATGGCGGCGGCACGGGAGCCGCCTGGACAGGCGCGGCGCTGGCGACCGAGACGGGGGCCGCGGCTGTGGCCGTGCTCCCGAAGCGGCCCAGCACTTCGCGCAGCGGCGCGGCCCCCGGATTGTTCGCGTCCATGGAGATGACGATCTGCTGCGCCGCCTCCTCC
This sequence comes from uncultured Acetobacteraceae bacterium, assembly GCA_964245075.1. Taxonomy (GTDB): domain Bacteria; phylum Pseudomonadota; class Alphaproteobacteria; order Acetobacterales; family Acetobacteraceae; genus LMUY01. Next base: position 27,638 of record CAXTLC010000004.1, on the reverse strand, counting down.
CGGCCGTAGTACAGCCGGTTCCACCCGCTCTTGCTGGCCATGACGCTGCCGGACAGCGTGATGCCCGCAAACAAGCCGCGCGAGCGGGTGAAGCCCACGATATCGGCGCCGACCGCTGCGGTGGTGGCGCCTTCCACTCCGCCGCCCCACTGGATGAACACCGCGCCCGCGTCCGCGCCGAGCTTGAACTGGTCATCCATCACCGCGCGCAGGCCTTTCTCGGTCAGGATCATCAGCATGATCTCGCTGTCCTGCAACCCGGCCTGAAAGCCGAAGGACCCGGACGCGAGGGTGTAGAACGCCGGGGATGACCAGGACCCGCTGCCATCCCGTGCGACCAGCACGCAGTTTCCGCCCTGGCCGCCGAACAGGAACCCCGCGCGCAGGACTTGCGGGCAGATCATCGCGGCGCGCGCGCGGCGCAGCAGGCGCTGCGCGTCCGTGCCGTCGCGCTCGTTCAGCATATCCTGCGCGGCCAGGGTGGCGCGGTCCACAAGCTCCTGCTGCGCGCCCTGGGCATGCGAGGCGGACGGCGCGGCCAGGACCGCCGCGGCGAGAGCTACGATGCAGCCGAAACGAGTTCTCACGTCCATCTCCCAGCAAGCCTGCTTATTTCTAGCGTTCTAGCAAAGCCTTAGAAAGATAAGTTCACTCAAAATGACATTTTTTGCAATCACGGTGCGGCCTTGCACCCCGTTGCGGGGTCGCCGATGCTGCGGCCGGCGTCCATGGAGTGCCAGCGTGGGATCGAAGCGGCAGCGGACACGGCTTGCTCCGGCGGCGCGCGCCGCCATCGCGGCCCTTTTCCTCACGGCGGCGAACGGCGGGGCGGACGCCCGATCATTGCTGCCCGGCGTGATCTACGAGGTTGATCCAGCCCTTCCAGCAGGCACGGAGCCGCTCGGCCCGGCGCCCGGCATGCAGGTCGATGGCGCCGGCGGGATCATCGCGATGCGGCTTGCCGGCTCGGGCGCCCTGCTGCGGCGCGGGTCGGGACGGTCCTCGCTGCTACCAGCCGGGCTGGACGGCAGACCGGTCATCTCCAACCCTGCCGGCGACGCCGGGGGATGGGACAGCTTGGTGTTCGACCCGGCCGCCGCCGACCCGATCGCGGCGCGGCGCGGCCAGCCGTTCACGGTGGAACTGGTGGTGCGGCGCCGGGCGGACGTGCCCTGCGACATGATGAAGCTCTACGGCAGGAACGGCACTCACCTGCACTTCTCTTCCACGCCGGGCGGCGCGATCCTGATCGGGCAGAACGACGGCCCGGGCACGGCGACGGAAGCCAGCGCGGAAGCGCTGAACCAATGGGACATCCTGTTCTACATCCACGACGGCCACCGGTCATGGCTGCTGCGTGACGGCGTGCGCACGGCCGTGACGCCGGACTTCGCCGGCGGCGGCTTCGGCCAGGACGGCGCGGAGGTGCTGGAAGTGCTGAACGGCTGCGCCATGGACGTGGCCTGGCTGGCCATCGCGGCGCAGGCGCCTTCCATCGGCCAGCTCGACGCGGAAACGGCCCGGCTCCGCGCCCTGTTCCCCTCCGTGGCGCCCCAGAGCCCCATCACCACGGGGAACCCCGCGCCCACCGACATGCCGGCCTTCACGCGCGACGGCACGATGGGCTTCCTGACCACGCCCAACAACCCGCTCGCCGCGCCGCTGCCGGTCATCCCGGGTGCGTCCCCCGGCGATGGACTGACGATGACGCCGGGTTCGCGCAACGCCTTCTCGCTCGTGATGGGAAGCGGGCAAAGCGGCGCCAACATGACCACAGGGCAGTCGATCCGCGACCGCTTCTTCCTCAACTACATGGAAGGCGACCTCAACACCGCGATCGGCAGCCCGGCCGACACCGGCCAGGCCAACAACAACACCTTCGCCGCCGTCGCGCGGCATTACCGCGCGGGCGATCCGAACGACCTGCACGTCATGGCGCCCGACGGCATGCACCTGCGCGCGATCTGCTCGCAGAACCGCACGGACTGCACGCCCGGCCATGTCTGGGGCGCCATGGTCCGGCTGCCGTTCGAGTGGCGCCCGGGCACGACGCTGAAGGTGCGCTACCGCAGCCCGAAGGGAAACCATTCCTGGGCGCCCATCTGGATGTTCACCGGCCAGCAGGAATCACCCGGGCCGGAAGGCAATCCCTATGCCGGCTTCGGCGGGCCGCGGGCGCTGTACCGCGCGAGCGGCACGAGTTTCGAAATCGACTGGAACGACAACTTCTCGCGCTTCGGCGACGGCGTTCCGACCGGTTGCCAGATCGATTTCGGCACGCCCGACATTTACGGCACCAAGTGGACCACCAAGCCGCACGGGGTGTACTGGGCGGACGCGAACGGCTGGCGCTACTACGGCCAGTCCTACGGGCCGGAGTTCGAGCGGACGCCGTTCAACTGGTCCGATGGCTTCCACGACCTGGTCGGCAACTGGCGCGGCGACGGCAGCAACCTCGTCGACCTGATCGTGGACGGCAGGCTCGTCGTCACGGCCTACATGGAGTATCCGCAGGAAACCTACCCCGACCCGGCGGACGGCCAGCGCAAAACGGTCGCCATGCACCTGATGATCGGCAACCAGGCGATACCCGGCTTCTCCCGCGGCGCCTCGTCCGCCAAGGACAACGACGGCATCCCGGACGGCTGGACGATCGTGGTGCAGGAGATCTCGGGCTGGTACGGCAACATCGCCGATCCGGACCATTACCGCGCGGCGGCGGTCAATGGCCTGAGATGACGCCGCCGGGACCTCAGGCTTGCACGCGGCCGGTGCCGGCAGGATAGGCGAGCCGCTTCAGCACCCTGCCGACTTGGCGGTAGTGCCGTTCAAACAGAAGATAGAGCACGAACGCGGCCGCGTGCGCGGCGACCAGCGCCACCGGCAGGGTTGCCGCGCCGAGCAGGCCCGACAAGCACTGCCGGGCCATCACCAGCACGGTGTTGTGCACCAGGTAGAGGGTGTAGCTGTACGACGCGAGGACCGTGCAGGCGCGGCGCACGGGCTGCGGCAGGTCGCGGGCCGCTTCCATCACCGACAAGGCGCCGAGCAGCAGGGCCGCCTCGCACAGCACCAGGCCGAGATCCTGGAAATTCCAGCCGAGCTTCAGCCCGCGGCCCACCAGGCACACGCAGGCGACAGCCAGCACGGCCAGCCCGACCTGCATCTTGTGCCCGCTGCGATGCCAGGCGCTGACCCAGACGTAGCCCGCCGCCGCTCCGACGAGCCACACGAGCGAAAGGCCATTGCCGCCACCCGCGGCGGCGTTCCACGCCACCACCGGAACGGCGACCAGCCCGAGAACGAGGGACAGCGTCCAACCGATCCGCTCGCGCACCGCCAGCCCGAAGAAGCCCAGGCCGAACACCACGTAGATCCAGAACTCGATCGGAATGGTCCAGAACGGCTCGGCCGTGTTGTAGGGACGGATGAAAGGCGTGTCGCCGACCAGCCGGTGGCCGATCTGGAACAACGGGTAGTCCTGCAGCAGCAGCATGTTGCCGGTGAACGCCTCCGGCCCGGTTGACGTGCCGCCCTGCCCCCAGTGGCCGAGGTCGACGAGCGCGTTCACGCCCGCGACGAGGATCAGCACCGGGATGTAGGCCGTGAAGATGCGGGCGAACCGGTCGATCAGGTAGGGCAGGAAGAACGGTCCCGGCCGCGCGATGCGGGCCAGGCTTGATTGCAGGATCAGGAACCCGGACAGGATAAAGAACACGCTCACGCCGAGCAACCCGGCAGGCACCCGGTTCTGGACCCGGAACACGTCGGCGGCGTGGCCGAACAGGACGAGGTTGGCCGCAGCCGCCCGGAGCAGGTCGAGCAAGGCGGTGCTGTTGTTGCCGAGAGCCGCCGTCCTCGGTGGATGCAGGGCAGTTGGGCTTCCTGAGTCGGGAACGACGATCGGCGGAGGCTTAGCCAGCGTTCTCATTGCCTGACCAGTAACGCGAGGTTCAGGCCGCAAGCAATCAAATGATCGCGTTCCGCTGCATTGCGTGCGGGTCGACGATCATGCCGGGATCAGGACGAACCCCTCGCGGGGCCGCATGAAGCCGCACGGGGGGAGCAAGGGGGCAAGGGCGGGGCCGGCGTGGATGGGCAGCCGGGGCCGAACCTGGAGGGCGCCGGGAACGGAGAAAGAGCAACGCACCTGCCGTGCTGTTCAGCGCACTGCCTTCGATAAGGTGCCGTTCTACCCGATCGGCCAACACAAGCAGCCGACCGCCTATCGCGACCGCATCACCGGCGTGCTCAGCGGCGCCGCGACGTTCTGGAACGTCCGCCCCGCCTGACCGGCCTGGTCCTGACCGGGCCGGTCAGGACAAGGCCGGGCCAGTGCGGTCCGGCTCAACCGCACGGGCCACGTAGTCGTCGGCCTCCGGAGCGTACTCCTCCCACAGCCTTCGCAAAGCCGTGATCGGCGCGTCGGCGGCATCCACGCGCAGGTCGGCGTAGGCGAAGTCCTGCCCGTGCACGACCAGCAGGGCGGCGGAACGCAACGGCCGCTCCTCCCCGCCCGCCCCCTCCCCGGCTTCCAAAGCCGCCAGCAGGCGGTCCGGCAAGGGGAGCGCCGCGCCGGCGGCGAACGCCTGCGCCATCGCGGCGGGCACGCCCGGGTCTCGCAGGATGTTGCCGGCGGCCACGCAGTCCGGCCCCACGACGCCCGCGTGCTTCGACAGGATATGCCCGCCCGAGAAATGCGCGCCGGTGCCCTCGTGGTTCAGCACGGCCAGTTGCCGCCACCCGGCATGCGGCGTGGACGCGACCAGGGCCGCCACCGTCTCGCCCGGGCTGCAACCGCCCGCCAGCAGCAGGAGCCCGCGCGGCCCCAGGCGCGGGTCCGTGCGGTTCTGGGTCAGCACGACGCCCACCCCGGCCCTGGCGTGGATGCAGCGGCTGCCGACCGCGATGCTGGACGTGGCGATCACCGTCCCCAGCATCCCGGTGCGGGCGCAGCGGCCTGCGAGCGAGAACGTCATGCGGCGGACCTTGCTGGATCGAGGACCGGCTTGATCACCGGAGGCGTTCCCGAAACGGCGCAGCCAGCATCACATCCGCTCCTGCATGACATGCGGTCATCCCAACGCCGGCTCCCGGTGGAAGACGATCCGGCCCTTGCCGCCGCGTTTGGCGGCATACAGCGCGGCGTCCGCCTTGATCAGGACCAGGTCGAGCTGACGGTCGTCTTCCGGCCAGCCGGCGCCGCCCAGGCTCAACCCGACCACGACCGTCTCCCCCCCGATCAGGTACGGCTCCGTGACGCGCGACCATAGCCGCTGCGAAGTTTCGACGGCAAGCCGATCACCGAGGCCCAGCGGGGCGTGCAAGACGATCACGAACTCGTCCCCGCCCATCCTGGCTACGGCGTCCCGCGCACGCACCGCCGATTGCAGCCGTTGCGCGACCTGCTGCAGCAGCAAGTCCCCCATCGAGTGCCCCCGGGTGTCGTTGACCTGCTTGAAGCCGTCCAGGTCTCCCACCATCACCAGGAAGCCGAAAGACTCGACCCGAGCTTGCGCCAAAGTGCCCGAAAGCCACATCTGCAAGCCGGATCGGTTCAACAAGCCGGTCAGGGGGTCGTGCCGCGTCGCATTCTCCAACTCGTCCAGCTTGACTTGCTTGAAAGTCAGGGTTGCAACCAACGCCCGCAACGAGGCCGACAACGTCTCAACCTCGATCGAATTCCGCAGGTTGGGGAGTTCGACGTTCTCGCCACGGCGCAGCCGGTCAGCCGCCGCGGCGATCTGACGCAGGGGCCGGGTGATGATTCCGGCGATCACCCAGCCGAGCGAGGCGACCAGCAACGACAACACGGTGCCTGTCGCCAGAATGGCCAGGCGCAACTGACGAGCCGGAGCAAAGGCCGCATCCTCCGCCTCGCGCACGAGGACGGTCCAGCGCATCGGCAAACTTCCCGGGCCCGGGAACTGGCCCTCCCCGGCAGCGAAGTTCACTCCCGCGAGGTATCGCTTGCCATCGGGCCAGCCCGAAGCCGACCAGCCGTATATGCCAGCGCGTGCGCGGCTGATCTCCGGCAGGACCAGGCGCGTGCCCACCATGCCTGGCGGACCGATCAGCACCGTTTCAAAGTCCGAGACAACGATGATCTGCCGCTGCACCCTCCCGTCCTCATCGGGCATCAGCAGCGATTGCACCGACTCGCGCATCCATTCCCAGCCCAACTGCGCCACGAGCACGCCGACTGGGGAGCTGTCCGGGCTACGGATTGGATGAGCGATGTTTATCTGTTGCTGGCGCTCGACCGGCGGCGCTGCCGTCTCGCCAGGGCGGACGATGCGGAGAGGGTCCGACAGGCTGTTCGGCCGGCCCCGCAATTGCTCGCGCAGATCATGGGCGATGCTGATCTGGCTGCCGACCAGCCCGCCGTCCGTGGCCGCCACGGCGTTGCCCGCCACGTCCGTGACCGCCAGCCAGAGGTAGGCTGGCTCGCTGCGCCGGACGCTGTCCAGCACGGCCTGCACCCCGGCGACGTCCTGCAGGTTCCGGATGGCCTCCAGGCTGCTCAGCAGGCTGAGGTCCCTGGACCGCTCAGCCATCCCTCCATTGAGCCGGTCAGCCACGCGTTGCGCGTCCACGGCAAGGGATTGGCCGATCCGTTCCCGCAACTGGTTGATGGAATGCTGCCCGATCAGGCCGCCAAACAACCCGGCCACGATGAAGACCAGCGCGGCCAGGGCAAAGGCGAAACGAGTGCGCAGGCTCAGGAGAGGCAACCCGAGCCTCACACTGCCCTCCACCAAGGATCAACAGGCGTCTGCGTTCCCACCCGTGCCCCGAGCAATGTTGGATTCCAAAAACCATGCCGTGCCCGGCGCTGCGGACACCGTATCAGAACGGGGGATGCTAAACTACGTATGTACGGTTGGGAACGCAGGAACGTGGCACACGCCATCCAAGGGCGCTGGCCATGGATCTAGCGCCCGGATCTGACACCTGGATACTGGCACCTGGATACTGGCACCTGGAACGGTTGAGCCGCCAGCGCGCACGCCACGCGTCGCCAGGCTGCTGCCCGCGACACGGGGGGACAAGCCGACAGCGCCAACGCTCGCTGGAACTCCGTTCGCCGCCCCGGGTTCTCAGGCATCGCACCAGGGAAACAGCGATGTCGACCGACGGACAGCCCACCGCACTACCCGAGGGCCAGAAGGATTGGCCCGGCCGCGAGCAAGGCGTGCCCCCGCCGCCTTCTCCGGAAGCCGTCGCCGAGATCAGCCGGGACCAGGCCCTGATCACGGATGAATGGGCGCCGGCCGCTCCGCCCGTTGACCCACACGCGGGCTTGCCACCCTCTTCATAGATCGTCCCTGAGCCGTCCTTCGCCCTCGCGCCGCGTGCCATGGGGAGCAAGGCCCGGCGCCGGCGATGGCGGAAACGCGCCGGGGCGCCGCCCGCCGCTCACGGGATCATCCACGGCACGAGGTACTGCTGCACCACCACCAGGGCGCCGAGCAGCAGCGTCAGCACGATGCTGTGCTTGAAGGTGCGGGCGAACACCACCCCTTCCCGGCCTTTCAGCGCCGTCACGGACACGCCGGTGGCGATGTTCTGCGGCGAGATCATCTTGCCCATCACCCCGCCCGACGAGTTGGTGGCCGCGATTAGCACCGGGTTGAGCCCGAGCTGGTTGGCGGCGACGACTTGCAGGTTGCCGAACAGCGCGTTGCCGGACGTGTCGCTGCCCGACAGGAACACCGCCACCCAGCCCAGGAACGGCGACAGGAGCGGGAACACGATGCCCATGGACGCGACGCCCAGGCCCAGCGTGTACGTCAGCCCCGAGTAGTTCATCAGGTAGGCCAGCGCCACGATCAGCGCCACCGTGAGGATCGCGATGCGGCTCTGGCGCCACGTCGCCGCCATGCATTGCGCGAACCGGCCCGGCCCCACGCCCACCAGGCCCGCCGTGACGACGGCCGACAGGAGGATGGCCGTGCCGGTCGCCAGCGGCTGGAACACCCAGTTCGCGCCGTACGGCTTGTCCCCGTACAGCGTGATCAGCACCTGGTTGTGCAGGCCCGGCCAGGGGATCACCTGCTGGCCGATGGCGAAAACCTTGAAATGCGTCCAGGCGATCACGACGGCGGACACCACGACCCACGGAATCCAGCCCTGCCAAGCCGCCACCGCGCCGGCTGCCTCGGCGCCAGCCACCACGTCCGCCCCGGCGGCCCTGGGGGCGGCCCTGGGTGCGACCCTGGATGCGACCCTGGACGCGGCCTTGGGGGCCATGCGGGCGCTGACGGAGAACGCCGCGTCGGGGGCCGGGCGCCACACCTGTAGGAACAGCAGGGTGACGACCAGCGCGCTCAAGGAGGACAGCACGTCCGTCAGCGCGTAGTCGAGGTAGTTGGACGACACAAACTGGCCGAGGGCGAAGCTGCCGCCCGCCGCCAGCAGCACCGGCCACAGCGCCCGCACCGAGCGCAGGCCGCCATAGATCGCCATGACGTAGAACGGCAGCAGGGCGGCCAGGAACGGCAATTGCCGCCCGATCATGGCGCCGAGACGAACCGGGTCCAGCCCCGTCACCTGGCCCAGCACCGTCACGGGCGCGCCCAAGGCCCCGAACGCGACGGGGGCGGTGTTGAAGATCAGCGTGAACGTCAGCGCCTCCAGCGGCGGGAAGCCGACCAGGATCAGCAGCGCGCTGGTGATCGCGACCGGCGTGCCGAAACCGGAGATGCCTTCCAGCAGGCAGCCGAAGCAGAAGCCGATGACGACGAGCACGATGCGCCGGTCGTTGGGCAGATGCTCCAGCACCCAATCGCGGAACGCGTCGAAGCGCCCGGACACCACGGCGATGTTGTAAAGCAGCAGGGCGTTGAACACGATCCACATCACCGGCCACAGCGCGAACGCCGCACCGGCCGCAGCGCTGTCCAACGCCAGGCCCGGCGGGAAGCGCCAGCCCGCCACGGCGATCACCAGCCCGGCCGCAAGCCCTGCCAGCGACGCCTGCCACGCCGGCCGGCGCAGCACGCCCAGCATCACCAGCACGGTGGCGATCGGCACTGCCGCCACCAGGAACGACAGCGGCAAGCTGCCGGCGATGGGGGTGAGCAACTGGTGGAACATGGTTCTTCCCGGATTTTCTTGCCGGGTATCTGTCAGGCATGCAGGGCCGCTGGCAAGCAACTGCCCGGCCGAAGCAGGTCAGCCAAGCCGAAACCGTGCGCTCAGCACCGGGTCTGCTTCCAACGCCGCGCGCAGCGCCGGGTCATCCTCCGGCACCACCACCCGGCGGAACCATGGTACCGCTCCCCGCACCCGGTCCAGGAACAACCGGTCCAAGCCCGCCGTGCCCGGCGCCCGCGCCACGCAGCACGCGCAGCCGGCGGGGTGCGCCGCGGCCCCGGCCTGCGCCGGCAGCACCGCATCGCCCTCGCTGGGCTCCACGCCGAACACGACGGGAATGCGGGCATCGATGAACACGGCCATCCCATAGACATAAGGATATCTTTATGTCATAGCAACAGCATGGATGATCTCCTCCTCGCCCTGCGTGCCTGCGCGGAGCCGACCCGGCTGCGGTTGCTGGCGCTCGCCGGGCGGGGCGCGTTCTGCGTCATGGACTTCACCGAGATCCTGGGCCAGTCGCAGCCCCGCCTGTCCCGCCACCTGCGCTTGCTGGTGGAAGCGGGGGCGCTGGAGCGGATGCGCGAGGGCGCCAACGTGTGGTTCGCCCTGCCGCCCGGCCCGGGGCTCGCCCGTGACCTGCTCGCCCGCCTGCCCCCCGGCGACCCGGTGCTGGAAGCCGACCGCCGGCAGGCCGCCCGGGTGCTGGCCGAACGCGCCCGCGTCGCGTCCGAGTTCTTCCGCCGCCAAGGGGCCGACTGGGACGAGGCGCAGGCCCTCGCGCTTCCCGTGGCCGCCATCGAGCACGCCGTGCTGGACGCCGCCGGCCCCCATCCCGGCCGGTTGCTGGACATCGGCACCGGCACCGGGCGGCTGCTCGAACTGCTGGCCGGCCGGGTGGAGCGCGGCCTGGGGGTGGATGCCAGCCGCGCGATGCTGGCGCTCGCCCGCTCCCGCCTGTCCAAGCCGGAGCTGGCGCATTGCGCGGTGCGCCAGGCCGACATGTACCGGCTGCCGCTGGCCGATGGGACGTTCGACACCGCCGTGTTGCAGATGGTGCTGCACTACGCCGAGGACCCGGCCGCCGCCGTGGCCGAGGCCGCGCGCGTGCTGCGCCCCGGCGGCCGGCTGGTCGTGGTGGACCTCCAGCACCACGGGCGGGCGGAGCTGGGGGAGCGCCTGGCGCACCGCTGGCCGGGCTTCACCGACGCCGCCATGGCGGCGCTGATGGAAGCGGCCGGCCTGGCGCCCGGCGCCTCCGTGGCCGTGCCCGGCCCGCTCGCCGTGTCCGTGTGGCCCGCCGCCGTCCCCGCCCTCGCCCCCTCCCCCATTGCCGTCAAGGAACTCGCATGACCCGTCCCCACCTGCTCGATGCCCTGCGTGACCGCGTGCTGCTGTGCGACGGCGGCATGGGTAGCCGGGTGCAGGCGCTGACCCTGGACGTGGAGGCGGATTACTGGGGGCGGGAGAACTGCACGGAAGTGCTGAACCTGTCGCGCCCGGAGATGGTGCGCGAGATCCACCGCGGCTACTTCGCCGCCGGCGCGGACATGGTGGAAACCAACAGCTTCGGCGGCAGCCCGATCACGCTGGCCGAGTTTGACCTCGAGGACCGCACGCACGAGATCAACAAGGTTGCCGCCGAGTTGGCGCGGGAAGCCGCGGACAGCTTCGCCGACGGGCGGCACCGCTGGGTGCTGGGTTCGGTCGGGCCGGGCACCAAGCTGCCATCGCTGGGCAACATCGCGTACGACCCGCTGGAGCAGGCGCTGGCGCAGCAGGCCGCCGGGTTGATCGACGGCGGGGTGGACGCGATCCTGATCGAGACCTGCCAGGACACGCTGCAGATCAAGGCGGCGGTGAACGGCGCCAAGATCGCCCGCGCCGCCGCCGGTTCGGACACGCCTATCTTCGTGCAGGTGACGGTGGAAACGACGGGCACCCTGCTGGTCGGCCCGGACATCGCCGCCGCCGCGACGGTGATCCACGCGCTGGACGTGCCGCTGATGGGCCTGAACTGCGCCACCGGCCCGCAGGAGATGGCGGAGCACGTGCGCTGGCTGGCGGCGAACTGGCCCGGCCTGCTGAGCGTGCAGCCCAACGCCGGGCTGCCGGAGCTGGTGAACGGCGCGACCCACTACCCGCTCGGCGCCGCGGAGATGGCGAGCTGGGTCGAGCGCTTCGTGCTGGAAGACGGGCTGAACCTGGTGGGCGGTTGCTGCGGCACCAGCGTCCCGCACACCGAGGCGCTGGACGCGATGCTGCGCAAGCTGGGAGAGCATCGCCCGGCGCCGGTGGCGCGCACGCACCACTGGGTGCCGTCGGTCGCCAGCCTGTACGGGCAGATGCCGCTGCGGCAGGAGAACAGCTACTTCTCCATCGGCGAGCGCTGCAACGCCAACGGCAGCCGCAAGTGGCGCGAATTGCAGGAACGCGGCGATTGGGACGGCTGCGTGGCGGTCGGCCGCGAGCAGGTGGGCGAAGGGTCCAACAGCCTGGACGTCTGCACCGCCTTCGTCGGGCGTGACGAGCTGGCGGAGATGAGCCAGGTGATCACCCGCTTCACCTCCAGCGTGAACGCGCCGCTGGTGATCGACAGCACCGAGACGAACGTGATCGAGGCGGCGCTGAAGCTGCACGGCGGCAAGCCGATCATCAACTCGATCAACTTCGAGGACGGCGAGGATCACGCCGCCGCCCGGCTGCTGCTCGCCCGCAAGTTCGGCGCCGCCATCGTCGCCGGCACCATCGACGAGACGGGCATGGCGAAGACGGCGGACCGGAAGCTGGAGATCGCCGAGCGCCTGGTTGCGTTCTGCTGCGGCAAGCACGGCCTGCCGCAATCCGACCTGATGATCGACCCGCTCGTGCTGACCGTCGCCACGGGCAACGAGGATGACCGGAAGCTCGCGTTGTGGACCCTGCAAGGCATCGGGGCGATCCACGACAAGTTCCCGGACGTTCAGATCGTCCTTGGCTTGTCCAACGTGAGCTTCGGATTGAACGCCGCAGCGCGTGCCGTGCTGAACTCGGTGTTCCTGGATTTGGCGGTCAAGGCAGGCATGACGGCGGCGATCGTGCACGTGAGCAAGATCAGGCCGCTCCATCTCATCCCGGCCGAAGAGGTGAAGGTTGCCGAGGATCTGCTGCTGGACCGCCGGGCGGAAGGCTACGACCCGCTGCACCGGATGCTGGAGCTGTTCGCCGACCGCAAGCTGGCGGACGTGGCCAAGAAGGCGCGCGCCGACACGGTCGAAGGCCGGCTGAAGGACCGCATCGTGGACGGCGACCGCAAGGGCCTGGCCGACGAGCTGGACGACGCGCTGCGCACCCTGCCGCCGCTGACCATCATCAACGAGATCCTGCTGGACGGCATGAAGGTCGTGGGCGAGCTGTTCGGCGCCGGCAAGATGCAGCTCCCCTTCGTGCTGCAATCCGCCGAAACCATGAAGGCGGCGGTGGCCCACCTGGAGCCGCACATGGAGCGGCTGGAAGGGCACGAGAAAGGCACGATCGTGCTCGCCACCGTGAAGGGGGACGTGCACGACATCGGCAAGAACCTGGTCGACATCATCCTGACCAACAACGGCTACCGCGTGGTCAACCTCGGCATCAAGGTGACGCTGGCCGACATGGTCGCCGCGGCGAAGGAGCATCGCGCCCACGCCATCGGCATGTCCGGCCTGCTGGTGAAATCGACCGTGGTGATGCGGGAGAACCTGGAGGAGATGAGCCGCCAAGGGCTGGACATCCCCGTCATGCTCGGCGGCGCGGCGCTGACCCGCAACTACGTGGAGGATGACTGCGTGCAATCCTACGCGTGCGGCCGGGTGGCCTACGCGCGGGACGCGTTCGACGGCCTGCACCTGATGGACCGGGTAACCGGCAACGGCTTCGACGACTACCTGGGTGCCATCCAGGCCAAGCGCAGCGGCAAGGCGCGCAACACCAAGCGCAAGCTGGGCCAGGCGGACGCCGCAGCGTTCCGCCCGGTGGACCTGGCGGCCGTGCGGGAGCGCAGGCGGCGCCTCACGCAGGACGTTCCCGTGGCGCAGCCGCCGTTCTGGGGCGCGAGGATGCTGGAAAGCACGCCCAAGGCGGTGCTGCCGTTCCTCAACGAGCGCAGCCTGTACCAATTCCAGTGGGGCTTCCGCAAGCAGGGCCGCACGCTGGAGGACTTCCTGGGCTGGGCCAAGCAGGAGCTGCGGCCGATCACCAAGCGCATGTTCGCGCTGTGCGAGGCGGAGGGCATCCTGCGCCCGCAGGCGATCTACGGCTACTGGAAGGCTGCCGGGCAGGGCAACGACCTCATCCTGTTCGACGAGGACGGCACGACCGAGCGCGCCCGCTTCGCCCTGCCGCGCCAGCCCAAGGAGGATGGCGAATGCATCGCCGACTTCTTCCGCGACGTGGACGACGCCGAGCGCGACGTGATCGGCCTCCAAGTGGTCACCGTCGGGCAGAAGGCGTCCGACACCGCGCGGGTCTGGTTCGAGGACAACCGCTACCAGGACTACCTCTACCTCCACGGCCTGTCGGTCGAGATGGCGGAGGCGATGGCGGAGTACACCCACAAGCGCATCCGCGCCGAATGCGGCTTCGCGGCGGAGGACGACCGGGACATGGAGAAGATGCTGTCGCAGTCCTACCGCGGCAGCCGCTACAGCTTCGGCTACCCGGCCTGCCCCAAGCTGGAGGACCAGGCATCGTTGCTCCAACTGCTGGGCGCCGAGCGGATCGGGGTCGACATCAGCGACGAGTGGCAGTTGCACCCGGAACAGAGCACCAGCGCCATCGTGGTGCTCCACCCGCGGGCGAAGTACTTCTCGGTGTAGCGGCGGGCGGCGCCGCGCCTGGACACCGCCGCCCGCACTCGCCATCTCCCGTCGCGTGAACTCCCCCGAGATCGACGGCCTCATCCAGCTGCTCGCCAAGCTTCCCGGCCTCGGCCCGCGCAGCGCCCGGCGCGCGGTGCTGCGCATGCTGCAACAGCCGGACACGCGCATGCTCCCGCTCGCCCGCGCCTTGACGGAGGCGGCGCGCGCCGTGGCGCCGTGCCGGGAATGCGGCAACCTGGACAGCCGCAATCCCTGCGCGGTCTGCGCCGACCCGGCGCGCGACCGCTCGCTGGTCTGCGTGGTGGAGGGCGTGGGCGACCTTTGGGCGCTGGAACGCGCGTCCGTGCACCACGGGCTCTACCACGTGCTGGGCGGGACGCTTTCGGCGCTGGGCGGCATCGGGCCGGAGGACCTGAACCTGCGTCCGCTGCTCGCCCGCCTGGAGCGGGGCGGGGTGGCGGAGGTGATCCTGGCCCTTGGCGCCACGGTGGAGGGCGCCAGCACGGCGCACTGGCTGGCGGAACGGCTCGCCCCGTTCGGCGCCGCCATCACCCGGGTCGGGCACGGCATGCCCATCGGCGGCGCGTTGGACGTGCTGGATGACGGCACGCTCAGCGCGGCGATCCGCGCGCGGCGGGCCGTCGGGTAATCACCCGGCGTCGTCGTGCTCCGGGCCCCGCCCCCCGCTGTGCGTCATGGCGGCGGCGCGGATCGGGTCGGACGGCGCGGCATCCGGGTCGGACGTGTCCACCACCACCAGCAGGTGCCCGGCCAGGGCGTTCGGCGCGGCGTTGCGGGGCAGCAGCGCGGCGAAGCGGCGATCCGTGCGGGCCGCGTCCCGTTCCTTGGCGTCAAGCAGCCCCGATTGGTCCAGGAAGCTGTTGAACTGCGACGGGATGCGGATGCAGCCCTCCGAGTCCCGGCGCCCGAGCCGCCGTTCCAGCACGTCCGGGTCGGTGGCGTGCATCTCCAGCCGCACGGCCGTCAGCACGTGGGGCTTGCGCCAGTCGTCCGTGGTCTGCCAGCCGAGATCCCACACCCGCATTCCCTTGGTCCCGACGCCGCGGATGTGGTTCTCGTTGTAGGTGCCCAGCGCGCGGTAGCCGAGGATGGACGCGTCATCGTCGAACACGCCGACGGGCGTGCGGAAATGTTCCTTGCGGCCAGGCTTGCCGGTGCTGACCTTCACGGCGCCGAGCGGTTGGAGCGCGCTGCTTCCCGGCCCCGCCAACGCCACCCAGAGACGCTGAACGTGCGGCGAGCGGTCCACCACCAGCACGGCCTGCGGCGTGTCCGCGCGGTAGCCCAGCCGGTCCAGCATTGCCTGTGCCGCTTCCAGGGACTTGCCGGTGGATGCGGGCATGTCCGGCAGCAGCGCGCGGCCGACCGCCGCGCGCATGTCCGCCCGCAGCGCCTCGACGGCGACCGGATCAGGCGGGGCTGACGGCTCCGGCAGCGAGTCCGGCCGGATCATCCCCGGCATCAACGCCGGCGCGGATGGCTGATAGAACCCAGCGGAAAGCGGCGGTGTGGTCGCCAGCACCGGCGCCGGCGCGCCGGCCCCGGCCATCGCCGCACGGGCCAGCGGGTTTGGCTGGGCGCCCGCCAGGCCCGGCAGCCCGATACCGAGGAGAACGGCAAGATCGCGAACCCTGATGAACATGCATCGCCCTTACGGCCGAACCGATACCGTTACGATGCCACCATCACGGCTCGGGCCGCCATAACGGGATCGATCCGAACGTCGGTTTCCGTACGAAGTTGCTTTCCTGCAACGGTGTGCCGGGCAGGACGCTTCCTGGCTAGTCCGGCTTGCCGCGGCCGATCGCCTGGCCCAGGCGTGCCAGGGCGTCGTGCAAAGGGCCGGGCGGCACCCCCGGCACAGGCGGCGCAGGCCCTTCCCGCACCGGCTGCGGCGTCACGGCCGGCGCCGGCAGGGGTTGCTGCACGAAGCGCAGCCGGGTCACCGCCGTGCGGCCCAGATGGGCGTTGACCCGCGCGATCAGCTCGCTCGACATGTGCTGCAACTCCAGCGCGACCGGACCGGAACAGTTCAGGGTCAGCGTGCTGCCGGACAGGCGACGCGGCTGCGTCACCGCCCCGAGCGCCGGGCCGACCACCGTGGCCCAGTCGGCCATCAACTGCGCTGCGGCCGGCGAGCGGGCGCGGAAGGCCGGCCGGGTCAGCGCCGGAACCAGCGCGCCCACCGGGCGCGGTCCCCACACGTGCCGCTTGTTCTCCCCCTCGTCCCCCGCCATACCGCTCCGCGTGCTCCTCGACATGTTCTCGGCGGCCGGCCTGCTGCGCTGGTACGACCGCCACCGCCGCCACCTGCCCTGGCGTAGCTGGGGTGGCGGGCCGGCCGACCCGTACCGCGTCTGGCTGTCGGAGATCATGCTGCAACAGACCACGGTCGCCGCCGTGATACCTTACTTCGAGCGCTTCCTGCTGCGCTTTCCAACAGTGGGGGCGCTGGCGGCGGCGCCGGAGGGGGACGTGCTCGCGGCGTGGGCGGGGCTCGGCTACTACGCCCGCGCCCGCAACCTCCATGCCTGCGCCAAGCAGGTGGCGGCGTCCGGCGGCTTCCCGGACACGGTGGACGGCTTGCGCGCGCTGCCGGGCATCGGCGCCTACACTGCCGCCGCGGTCGCCGCCATCGCGTTCGGCGTGCCGGTGGTGCCGATCGACGGCAACGTGGAGCGGGTCGTGTCCCGCTTGTTCGCCGTCACCACGCCGCTGCCGCTCGGCCGGCACATCATCGCCGCTGCCGCCGCGCGCCTGGGCGAGGACCCGGACGCCTGCGCCCGCCCATCCGACTTCGCGCAGGCGTTGTTCGACCTGGGCGCCACGATCTGCACCCCGGCCGCGCCCGCCTGCGCGCTGTGCCCGGTGATGCGGGGCTGCCGTGGCCGCGCCGAGGGCATCGCCGGCGAGCTGCCGCACAAGGCCCCCAAGAAGCCCCGGCCGCGGCGCTTCGGCGCGCACTACTGGCTGACGGACGCGGACGGCCAGGTGCTGCTCCGCCGGCGTCCTCCGCGCGGCCTGCTGGGCGGCATGACCGAGCTGCCCGGCACCGATTGGCGCCCCGAGCCATGGCCCGAGCCCGAGGCGGTGGCGGCAGCCCCCATGCCGGCCCCCTGGCGCCGGGCGGGCCAGGCGTTCCACGGCTTCACCCATTTCGAGCTGTCGATCGACGTGTACGCCGCGGCCGTGCCCGCGATCCAGGCCGAGGGCTTCCTGCGCCCCGCCGACGCGCTGGCCGGGGAAGCGCTGCCGACCGTGATGCGGAAATGCGTGCGGGTGGCGGAGGACGCGGCATGAGGCACGCCTCGCTCGTCTTCGTGCTGATCACGCTGTTCGTGGACGCGCTCGGCTTCGGCATCGTGGTGCCGATCGTGCCGGACCTGGTTCGCAGCCTGACCAGCGGGGACCGGAGCCAGGCGGCCGTGTGGGTGGGGGCGCTGGTGGCGACCTTCGCCGCCACCCAGTTCCTGGCGGCGCCCGTGCTGGGCGGGCTGTCGGACCGGTTCGGCCGCCGCCCGGTGATCATCCTGTCCGTGCTGGGCGTTTCCCTGAACTACCTGCTGCTGTTCTGGGCTCCCACGCTGGCCTGGCTGTTCCTGGGGCGGGTGTTCGCCGGGGCGACGGCGGCCAGCGCTTCGGCGGCGAACGCCTACATCGCCGACATCACGCCGCCCGCGCAGCGGTCCGCCCGGTTCGGCCTGGTCGGTGCCACCTTCGGCGCTGGGTTCGTGCTGGGGCCGGCGATGGGCGGCCTGCTGGGGCAGGTTGACCTGCGGCTGCCCTTCCTGGTGGCGGCCGGGCTCGCGCTCGCCAACGCGGCCTATGGCGCGCTGGTGCTGCCGGAAAGCCTGCCGCCCGAGCGCCGCCGCCCATTCTCGTGGCGCAGGGCCAACCCGGTCGGCTCGTTGCGCGCCCTCACGGGGGAGCGTCCAATGGCGTGGCTGGCGCTCGCCTGGAGCCTGACGTGGTTCGGCCTGGGCGCGTTGCAGGGCTCGTTCGTGCTGTCCAACGGGCTGCGGTTCGGCTGGAACACCCAGCATAACGGGTGGGCGCTCGCCGCCATGGGCGTGAGCCAGGCGGTGGTGCAGGGCGCGCTGATCCGCCCGATCATCCGCCGCTTGGGCGAGCGCCGGGCGGCGTTCACCGGCTTGGCCGTCGCGGCCGTCGCCTATGTCTGCTTCGGCTTGGCGCAGGCCGGTTGGGTGATCTACGCCGGGATCGTGATCCAGGCGTTCGGGTCCATGTCGGGGCCTTCCCTGCGCGGCCTGCTGTCTGCCCGGATCGGGCCGGAACGGCAGGGCGAGCTGCAGGGCGGCTTGGCGTCGGTGGAAGGCCTGACCGCCATCGTGTCTCCGATGGTGGCCGGCGCCGTGTTCCACTTCGCCGTGCAGGCAGGCGGGGGACCATGGTCCGGCGCCCCGTTCCTGATCGGCGCGGTCACCTACGCCGGCGCAGCGCTGGCCCTGCACCAGTCCGCCACGCTTTCCCCTCCCAAAGAGCTTCTCCACCAGGAGCCTTCATGACCGACTGGCCCCAAGCGTCCGGCCGGTTCGCCCTCGGGGACCTGCCCCTGCAATCCGGCGCCGTGCTGCCCGGCGCGGCGCTGAGCTGGAAGGCGCACGGCACGCTCGCCCCGGGCCGGGACAACGTCGTGCTCTACCCGACCAGCTATTCCGCCCGGCATCCGGACCTCGAATGGCTGATCGGCCCGGACGGCGTGCTTGACCCCGGGCGTTGGTTCATCGTCATCCCGGACATGTTCGGCAACGGCTTGTCGTCCAGCCCGTCCAACACCCCGGGCAACACCCCGGGCAACACCCC
>CAXTLC010000004.1:0-8756 GCA_964245075.1 uncultured Acetobacteraceae bacterium | reverse complement strand
CTGGCCCGGCCTGGTGACCGCCTGGGACAACGTGGGCGCGCAACGCCGGCTGCTGCGCGACCAGTGGGGGATCGAGGCGCTGCACGCCGTCTATGGCTGGTCCATGGGGGCGCAGCAGGCCTATCACTGGGCGGCGCGCTTCCCCCAGGCAGTCGCCCGCGCGGTGATCAATTGCGGCAGCGCGCGCACGGCGGTGCATAACCGCGTGTTCCTGGCCGGGCTGCTCGCCGTGCTGGAAGCGGCGCCCGAGCACGAGGGCGGCGGCCGTTTCAGCGCCGAGCCCAAGGCGGCCCTGCGCGCGTTCGGCCGCATCTACGCCGGCTGGGCGCTGAGCCAGGATTTCTACCGCGCCAACCTGCACCAGAGCGCAGAAGGCGCGCCCGACCTCGAAACCTACCTTCGCACGGGCTGGGAAGACCGCTTCGCCCAGCGCCCTGCCGCCGACCTCCATGCCCAGCTTCGGACCTGGGACGCGGGCGACATCAGCGGCAACCCGCTCTACGGCGGCGACCTCCCGGCGGCGTTGCGGGCGATCGAGGCGCGCGTGCTGCTCCTGCCGGGCGAGACGGACCTGTATTTCCGCGTGGCCGACAACGCGGCGGAACTGGAGCACCTCGCGCACGCCGAACTGAGGCCGATCCCGAGCATCTGGGGGCATCGCGCGGGCAATCCGTCCGGCAACCCGGTTGACGCGGCGTTCCTGCGGGACGCGGTGCGGGCGTGGCTGGAGTCGTAGGCATCACGTGTCAGCCGGCCGTGAGGGAGATGTCGCCCCGTCGCAGAAGCGGGATGCTTACTCGGCAGGACCACTTCTGAGCACGCGCGCCACGACATAGGGCTCCTCGGCGATTACGCGCAGGTAGGCGAACGCGGTCCGGTCCGGCTTCTTGCGGCCCCCCTCCCAATCCTCCAGCGTCCCGGGCGCGATGTCGTAACGCTGCGCGAATGCTGGTTGCGAGAGACCCAGCCGCGCCCGCACGGTGCAAATCAGGGCAGCGGCCGTTTCCCCCTCCGTCAACAGCGGTGCTGCATCGGGATCTCCCTCAACACGTTCTGCGATGTCGGCGTCGGTCAAGGCGTCCTGAGCAGCCCAGTCAGTTGCCTCAACTGCCTGCCGCACCATCTGCGGCGTGACTTTTACGATCGCCATAGCCCCTGCTCCCGCTTGCTTGCCTTGCGAGCCGAGATGATCCGGTAAGCGCTACCCGCACGGTGTAGGCACAGACATAGAGGCGGCTTGCCACCAGCCCGAATGCGTTGGCGCGGACCTCGCCACAATCCTGCCGGTCATCCACGATCGAGGCTAGCGCGCCTTCAAGGATCAACAGTCCCAGCGCCAACGATACGCCATGCTCAGCGACGTTGCTGGCATCCTTTACGGTATCGTATTCGACATCCACGAGAGACGACACGGCCTAGCCGTCGCAACTGTCACATCGAACGCAGCATCTATCAGTTTGTAGGTGGCCCATGGCAGAAACATCCGGCTGACGGGTCAACCCAGCATCTGGTACGGCCCGCCCCGTTCCAGCGCCGCCTGGTACGCCGGCCGGGCATGGAGCCGGTCCAGGTACGCCCGGACCTGCCCGAACGGCTCCGCCCCGCCCCGCGCGCCGGCGGCCTCCAACGGGTAGGACATCATGATGTCCGCGACGCTGAGATCGCTCCCGGCCAGGAACAACCCGTCGCCCAGCTCCGCCTCGACATGCGCCAGCATCGCCGTGATCTGCCCGTCCACCCGCGCCAGCAAGGGCGCGCCAGCCCCACCCAGCCGGCGCAGGTAGAGCTTCAGCAGCAGCGGGGTCATCGCCGAGCCTTCGGCGAAATGCACCCAGTAGGTCGCCCGGCGCCGCTCGACCGCCCCGGGCGGGCGCAGGCCGTCGAACTGCTCGGCCAGGTACTCCACGATCGCGCCGGACTCGGACACCACCACGCCGCCGTCGTCGATCACCGGGGACTTGCCGAGCCGGTGGACCGCCAGCAGCGCCGGGGGCGCCAGCATGGTGGCCGGGTCACGCTCGTAACGGACCACCTCGTAGGTGGCGCCGAGTTCCTCCAGCATCCACAGGATGCGCTGGCTGCGGCTGTTGTTGAGGTGGTGGACCGTCAGCATTTCGCCGCGTGCCGTTCCAGGTCCTCCAGCTTGCAATGCGCCAGCGCGCCTTCCTCCGTCGCTTCCAGCGCCACGGCGGGGGCGCAGCCGCCTTCCAGCGCCTGCTGCCAGCGCGGCGCGCACAGGCACCAGCGGTCACCGGGCTGCAACCCGGGGAAGCCGTAGTCCGGGTGCGGGGTGGACAGGTCGTTGCCGTGCTCCACGCTGAACCGCAGGAACTCGGCGGTGACCACGGCGCAGACGGTGTGGCTGCCGGCGTCCTCCGGCCCGGTGTTGCAGCAGCCGTCCCGGTAGAACCCGGTCAAGGGCGAGATGGAGCAGCTTTGCAACCGGCCACCCAGCACGTTGCGGCCGGGCCGGCGGCCGCCAGTCTCGTCAAACGGCATGGCGGGGCCTCTCGAGGTTGGGCAGGAACGCGGCCACCAGGCCGATCAGCGGCAGGAACGCGCACACCTCGTACACCGCCGTGATGCCGTAATGGTCGGCCACCCGGCCCAGCACGGCCGCGGCGACCCCGGCGATGCCGAATGCCAGGCCGAAGAACAGCCCGGACACCATGCCGACCCGGCCGGGCAGCAGCTCCTGCGCATAGACCAGGATGGCCGAGAAGGCGGAAGACAGGATCAGGCCGATCGGGATCGTCAGCGCCACCGTCCAGAACAGGTTCACGTAGGGCAGCGCCAGGGTGAATGGCAGCACGCCCAGGATCGAGCCCCAGATGACGTACTTGCGGCCGATCCGGTCGCCGACCGGGCCGCCCAGCAAGGTGCCGAGCGCGAAAGCCCCCAGGTAGATCGCCAGATCCACCTGCGCCTGCTGCACCGTGACGTGGAACCGGTCGATCAGGTAGAAGATGTAGTAGTTGCCCAGGCTCGCCGTATAGACGTACTTGCTGAAGATCAGCGCCAGCAGGGTGCAGATCGCCAGCACCACCCGGCGCCGCGGCAGGTCCGGCGCCACGGCGCCGGCCTGCTTGGCCCGGCTGCGCAGCACCAGCGTGGCCCCGTACCAGCGGCCCACGACGGACAGCAGGCCCATCCCGATCACCGCCAGCACGCCGAACAGCGCCACGCTCCATTGCCCGTGCGAGACCACGAAGGCGCCGGCCAGCGGACCGATCGCCTGCCCGGCATTGCCGCCGACCTGGAACACCGACTGCGCGAAGCCATACCGCCCGCCGGACGCCATGCGCGCCACCCGCGACGATTCCGGGTGGAACACGGAGGAGCCGACGCCCACCACCGCCGCCGCCAGCACGAGCGTCCCGTAGCCGTGCGCTTCCGACAGCATCAGCAGGCCGGCCAGGGTGAACGCCATCCCGGCCGCCAGCGAGTAGGGCATCGGCCGCTTGTCCGTGTAGATGCCCACCAGCGGCTGCAACAGCGAGGCGGTGGTCTGGAACACCAGGGTGAGCACGCCGAGTTGCAGGAAGCTCAGGCCATACTTGGTCTTCATCAGGGGGTAGATCGACGGCAGCAGGGATTGCATCAGGTCGTTCAGCGTGTGGGAGAAGCTGATCGCCAGCAGGATGGAAAGCACCGTGCCGGGCACGGCCGCCGCGCCCACGGCCGGAACGACGCCCACGCGGACCGTCTGGGGCGCTACACGGACGTTCATCGGGTCACGGCTCCGGTCATGGTCTCTCCATCAGACGCCGAGGCGCCGGCTTTGCAGCAGCTCGCAGGCGCTGACCCGCCAGGACCCGTCCGCCTGCTTTTCCATCGTGTAGCGCGCAGTGTAGGCCAATCCGTCCGGGCCGATAAGCTCGACGTTCTGCACAACATCGCCATCCACCTCGCCCAACGCCGCGAACTCGACCGAGCGGGGCCGGTACACGGGGGGGTAGCTCCGGCGCACCATGTCCAGGAACTGGTCCGCCGAGCCGAACTCCCCCTGGATGCTGGGAGAAGCGAGCTTGAACGCCGCCGCGGCATCGTCGCGGCCGAACGCCTCGATCTGGCGGTTGATCACCGAGTGGATCGCAGCCGCGTCGGACGCCGGCACCGGGCGTGCCTGCGCCCAGGCCGTGCCGCACAAACCGGCGAGAAGGGACGAGATGATGAGAAGCGCGCGCATGACGTTGACCCCGCTGGCATGGGGGTTACGGCAGCCGGCCCGGAACGGTTGCGCGTCGCCCTGCCGAAACGGCCACGCGGTGCCACGCCGTGCTCAGGCACCCCTTGCAGTTCCACACCTCGGCCGCCGCGGAAGGCTGGGTCTGCCCGGCATCGTCCCAGGCGCGCGCCGCCAACTCGTGACGGCCCGGGCGCAACGTGACGGTGGCGGTCCAAAGCGTCCAGGCCCACGGCGCGTCCGCCCCGCGCCGCCCCGTGTTCCGGCGCCGCCTGCTGCCAGGTGCGCCCTGCGGGCGGACACGTCCACCCGCGCCACCGCCCGGGCGGGTGCCCGCCTTGTTCGCGATGCTGCACCGCACCATGTCGATTGAATGAAAATCCCCGGCCTATCCCTGCCGACCATGCGGGCCAGCCTGCCCACCATGCGGACCAGCCTGGCCGACCTCACCCGGCTGCGCCGCGGCCTGGGTTCGCTGCCGGGCATGGCTGGCTTCGGCGGGGATAGCGGCCGGCTCGAGGAGGTTTCCAGCTTCGGCGCCAACCCCGGGGCTTTGCGGATGCTGCGCTACGTGCCGACCGGCCTCCTTCCGGGTGCGCCGCTGGTCGTGGTGCTGCACGGCTGCACCCAGACCGCGTCCGGCTACGATGGCGGAACGGGGTGGTCCACCCTTGCGGAACGGCACGGCTTCGCGGTCCTGGCGCCGGAGCAGGTCCGGTCCAACAACCAGAACGCTTGCTTCAACTGGTTCGAGCCTGGCGACGTCGCGCGCGGCGGCGGCGAGGCGGCCTCGATCCGCGCCATGGTGGCGCAGATGGCGGCGGATTGCCGGCATGACCCGTCCCGCGTGTTCGTCACCGGCCTGTCGGCAGGCGGCGCGATGGCCTCGGCGATGCTGGCGACCTACCCGGACGTGTTCGCCGCCGGCGCCATCATCGCCGGCCTGCCGTTCGGCTGCGCGGCCGGGGTGGGGGAAGCGCTGGGCGCCATGCGGCGCCCCCCGGCGCTCGCCGCGCCGGACTGGGGCGCCAAGGTCCGCCGGGCCAGCCCCGCGCCGCAGCGCAAGCCGGTCGTGTCGATCTGGCACGGCGACGCGGACGCGACCGTGTCCCCCGCTGCCGCAGTCGAGCACGCCAAGCAATGGTGCGACGTGCACGGCCTGCGCGAGGCGGACGGCCGGCCCGACACCGTCGACGGCGTTCCCCACCGCGCCTGGCGCGATGCCGGGGGGACGGTGCGGGTGGAGCTGTTCACCGTGCCCGGCCTGGGGCACGGCACCCCGGTCACGCCCGGCGCCCCGGGGGACCGCGGGGTGGGCCACGCGTTGCCGCACGTGCTGGAAAGCAGCATCCCATCCACCTGGCACATCGCCCGCACCTGGGGCCTCGTGCCGGCAAGCTGAGGCTCGGCTGCGGCGCCCTCCGGCACGAAACCCGGTAGCTTCGCAGCACGATTGTTGCAACGCTCGGCCATGAGCATCACCCTCAGCCGCCGCCCGCCCCGATTCGCCCTCGCACGCCGGCTGTTCGAGAACCGGGGCGCGGTCGCGGGCCTCGCCGTCATGGTCGTCCTCGTCCTGCTGGCCGCCGCCGCCCCCGCCGTGGCGCCGCACGGGCCGGCGGAGCAGTTCCGCCAATCCTTCCTGACGCCGCCGTTCACCGAGGCGACGTTCCCGCTCGGCACCGACAGCCTCGGGCGCGACATCCTGACCCGGCTGATCTACGGCGCCCGCCTTTCGCTGCTGATCGGCGCCGTGGTGGTGGCGCTCTCGCTCGGCGCCGGCACGCTGCTGGGCCTCCTCGCGGCCTTCGCCGGCGGCGTCACGGACGTCGTGATCATGCGGCTGATGGACGTGCTGCTGGTGTTCCCGTCCCTGCTGCTCGCCATCGTCGTCGTCGCCATCCTGGGGCCGGGGCTGACCAACGCCATGCTCGCCGTCGCGGTCGTGCAGCTCCCCGCCTTCGTCCGGCTGTCCCGCGCGGCGGCGCTGGGGGAGATGGCGCGCGAGTATGTCGTGGCCACGCGCTCGGCCGGCGCGGGCGTGGGGCGGCTCATGCTGCTGGTGGTGCTGCCGAACTGCCTGGCGCCGCTGATCGTGCAGGCCACGCTGGGCTTCTCCTCGGCCATCCTGGACGCGGCGGCGCTCGGCTTCCTCGGCCTCGGCGCGCAGCCGCCCACGCCGGAATGGGGCACCATGCTCGCCGACGCGCTGCAATTCTACCAGCGCGCCTGGTGGCTGCTGTTCTTCCCGGGCATCGCCATCCTCGTCACCGTCATGGCGTTCAACCTGCTGGGGGACGGGCTGCGCGACGCGCTGGACCCGAAGCTGCGGCGATGAGCGCTCCTGGGAACGTCCCTGGGAACCTCCCTGGGAACGGCGTTCTGCTGGACGTCCAGGGCCTCAGCGTCGCCTTCGACACGGCGGCCGGGCGGTTCAACGCGGTGGACGGGGTCGGCCTGACGGTCGCACCCGGCGAGGTGCTGTGCGTCGTCGGCGAGTCCGGCTCCGGCAAGAGCGTTTCCATGCTGGCCGTGATGGGCCTGCTGCCGCCAGCCGGGCGCGTCACGGCGGACGCCATCGCCTTCCGCGGCACGGATTTGCGGACGCTCTCCCCCCGCGCCCGCCGCCGCCTGGTGGGCCGCGACGTGGCGATGGTGTTCCAGGAGCCGACCTCCTCGCTCAACCCCTGCTACCCGGTCGGCTGGCAGGTGGGCGAAGCCCTGCGCGTGCGCCGCATGCTGCCCCGCCGCGAGCTGCGCGGCCGGGTGCTGGACCTGCTGGGCCAAGTGGGCATCCCCGCGCCGGAGCAGCGGATGCGCGCCTTCCCGCACCAGTTGTCCGGCGGGCTGAACCAGCGCGTGATGATCGCCATGGCCATCGCCTGCGGCCCGGCGCTGCTGATCGCCGACGAGCCGACCACCGCGCTGGACGTGACGGTGCAGAAAGGCGTGCTGGACCTGCTGGTCGGGCTGCAACGGGACACCGGCATGGGCCTGGTGCTGATCACCCACGACATGGGCGTGGTGGCGCAGACCGCGACCCGCGTGCAGGTGATGTACGCTGGCCAGGTCATGGAGGAGCAGACCGCGGACGCCCTGTTCGCCCACCCCCGCCACCCCTACACCGCCGCCCTGCTGGACGCGCTGCCCGAACGGGCGGAGGGCAAGCCCCGCCTGCCCACCATCCCGGGCGTGGTGCCCGGCATCGACGACCGGCCCGGCGGCTGCCTGTTCGCCCCGCGCTGCCGCTTCCGCACCATGCGGTGCAGCTTCGAGCGGCCGGAGCTCCGTCCCGCCCCGAGTCCTGCCCCGAGTCCCGTCCTGGGCGCGCGCGTGCGCTGCCACTATCCGCTGGACGATGCCGGGCAGCCGACCGGGTGGCAGCCGTGAGCGTGCTGGCGGCAGCCGACGTCACCCGGCACTACCAGGTGGGCGGCGGCAAGCTGCTGAAGGCGGTGGACGGCGTGAGCTTCCAGCTCGACGCCGGGCGCACCCTGGCGGTGGTGGGCGAGTCCGGCTGCGGCAAGTCCACCCTCGCCCGGCTCTGCGCCCTGATGGAGCCGCCCACCTCCGGCACGGTCTCGGTCACGGGCAAGCCGGCCGGCGCGGACCGCCGGCTGCAATTGCAGAACCAGATGGTGTTCCAGAACCCGTTCGGCTCGCTGAACCCGCGCCGCACGGTCGGCGCCACGCTGGTGGAGCCGCTGACCATCAACCGCCGCGGCTCCCGGCGGGAGCGGGTGGCGGCGGCGCGTGCGATGCTGGACCGCGTGGGCCTGCGCCCGGAAGCGTATGACCGCTACCCGCACATGTTCAGCGGCGGGCAGCGGCAGCGCATCGCCATCGCCCGCGCGCTGATGCTGCGCCCCGCCGTGGTCACCGCCGACGAGCCGGTGAGCGCCCTGGACGTTTCGATCCAGGCGCAGGTGCTGAACCTGATGCGGGACCTGCAAGACGAGCTCGGCATCGCCTACCTGTTCATCAGCCACGACATCGCGGTGGTGCGCCACATGGCGCAGGACGTGCTGGTGATGTACTGCGGCCGCCCGGCGGAGCAGGGGTCGCGCGCCGCCGTGCTGGACCGGCCGCTGCACCCCTACACGCGGATGCTGCTGTCCTCGACGCCCTTCGTGGACCCGGCGCGGCGCCGGGCGAGCGTGCCGGTGCGCGGCGAACTGCCCTCCCCCGTGGACCCGCCGCCCGGCTGCGCATTCGCCAGCCGCTGCCCCTACGCCGCCGCGCGCTGCACCGCCGAGCGGCCGGCGTTGCGGGAGGTGGAGGGGCGGCTGGTCGCGTGCCACTTCGCTGAGCTGGTGGCGGCGTCCGCTTCGTCGTGACGCTGCCACGGCCGGGCTTGATCCGGCCATCCACGCCGTGCCAGCCGTAAAGGCAGCCATCACCACGTTCAATGCAAACGGCCACTACGTCGGACACGCCGCGATCTACCCTGGGCAGGACGCACAAGGCATCCACATCATTGATCAGTGGAACGTTCGACCAAGGTCGTACCTCCTAATAGTTAAATCTGACGCTTGGTGCCCAGCACGGGATGGCCGGGAACGGCAGCGAT
>CAXTLC010000003.1:74872-88759 GCA_964245075.1 uncultured Acetobacteraceae bacterium | reverse complement strand
CCCGCCAGCACGACGCCCAGCGACGCCGCCGCCGTCGCGGGCAGCAGCGGCGAGAGCCGGCCGCCGACCCCCGCGCCGCTGGCCGCAAGCCCGGCGAGCGCCGGCAGGATGGCGAAGAAAGCGGAAAGCGGGTCGATGGCCAGGGTCCCGCCCCCGAGCGCGGCCCGTCCGCCGGACAGCAGCACGGCAACGGCGAGCAGCAGCGCCAGGAGGCACAGCGCGGCCGTCGCGGGGGGAAGCGAGCGTGCCGGCAGGAACGGCGAGGCCAGCGCCAGCAAGGCAAGCACCGCGACGACTCCGCCCAGCACGGGCAGACCGACCGCGGCGACCGTCACAGCATCTCGAGCGGTTGCGGACCCCCGGGCGGCGGGAAGGCGGCATCGATGAGGGCCAGGTCGTCCGGCAACAGCGCAAGGCCCGCCGCCGCCGCGTTGGCGCGGAGGTGGGCCGGGTCGGACGCCTTGGGGATGGCGATCACGCCCGGCGCCCGGATCGACCAGGCGAGCGCCACCTGGGCCGGGGTCGCCCCGTGCCGGGCCGCCACCTCCTCCAACGCCCGGTGCCCGAGCAGCCCGCCGCCCTGGCCCACGGGCGAGTAGGCCATCACGGGGATGCGCCGCTCGGCGCACCAGGGCAGCAGGTCGAACTCGATGCCACGGCTCTGCGGATTGTACAACACCTGGTCGGCCGCGGCGCCCGGGCCGAGCTCCGCCATGTCGTCCACGTCGAGGTTGGACACGCCCCAGCGGCGGATCTTGCCTGCCGCCCGGAGCCGCTCGAACGTTTCCACCACCTCCGCCAAGGGCGTGCCGCCGCGCCAGTGCAGCAGGTACAGGTCGAGCCAGCCGGTCCCGAGCCGCTTCAGGCTCGCCTCGCAGCTCCGGGCCATGGCGCGGCGGTTGGCGTTCCTCGGATGCACCTTGCTGACCAGGAACACCGCGTCCCGCCGCCCGGCGATCGCCTCCGCCACCACGCGCTCGGAGCCGCCATCGCCGTAGATCTCGGCGGTGTCGATCAGGGTCATGCCGAGGTCCAGGCCTTCCCGCAGCGCCCTCGCCTCGGCGGCAGGCGGGCGCTCGTTCTCGCCCATGCGCCAGGTGCCCTGGCCCAGCACCGGCACCGCCGTCCCGTCAGGGAGCACGACCGTCCTCATCCGGCGCCCGCCATGGCCTGGCGCAGGAGGGGGGGCAGCTCGGCCAGGGAGCGGATCAGCACCGCGCCAGCCTCCCGCAGCGCCGGGTCGTCGCCGTGGGGCGCCAGGCCGACGCAGGCCATGCCGGCGGCGCGGGCGGCGCGGGCGCCGGGGACGCTGTCCTCGATCACCAGGCATGCGCCCGGCGGCACCCCGGCCGCCGCGGCGGCGTGCAGGAACACGTCCGGCGCCGGCTTGCCGCGGGAAACGTCCCGCGCGCTGTGCACCACGCCGTCCACCAGCTCCGTCATCGCCACGCGGGCGAACTTCGCCGCCATCTCCTCGTGAGAGGAGTTGGACGCGATCCGGTACGGCAGCCCCAGCGTCCGCACGGCCCGCAGGGCATCGTGCGCGCCGGGCATGGCTTCCACCTCCGCGGACAGCACGGCGATCATGCGGGCGCGGAGGCTCTCGACCCAGCCCGGCGGCACCGGGCGGCCGGTCCGCGCTTCCACGGCCGGCGGGATGTCGGA
This sequence comes from uncultured Acetobacteraceae bacterium, assembly GCA_964245075.1. Lineage (GTDB taxonomy): Bacteria > Pseudomonadota > Alphaproteobacteria > Acetobacterales > Acetobacteraceae > LMUY01. Next base: position 87,094 of record CAXTLC010000003.1, on the reverse strand, counting down.
CAAGCGGTAGCCGATGAACAGGGAGCAGCTTTCCGCCGCCGTCATCGGCCAGCCGAGCTCGGTGACCGCCTCCGCCACGATCCGGTTGGACGGCCCTTCGCTGTCCACCAGCACGCCGTCGCAGTCGAAGATCACCAGGCGCAGCGGTTGCGGAGTCATTCGGCCGCGACGGCGACGGGTTCAGAAGCCGGCGTGGAGGTCGGCATGGGGGCCGGCAAGCCGGCACGGGCGTGCGGGCAGTCCCGGTGGTCGCGGGGGCAGGTACGGCCGCCGACCCAACTGCACAGCCCGGGTCCGCGCGCCAGGCTGCCGCGGACCAAGCCGGCCAGACTCTGGATGAAGGCCGGATCGGCATTCTGCGCGGGGGCGCGGAAATAGCCGGGGACGCCCTTCTCGGCCGCGAAATCCCGATACTCCACGTCCAGCTCGACCAGCGTCTCGGAATGCTCGGACACGAAGGCGATCGGCACCACCAGCACCGCGACCTTGTCGGCGGCGGCCTGCTCGATCGCGTGCTCCGTGCTCGGGTCGAGCCACTTCTGCGGCGTGGCGCGCGATTGGTAGCAGACCGACCAATCCAGCCCAGGAATGCCCAGCGCACGCACGGTGGCGGCCACCGTGCGCTCGACCTGGAACTGGTAGGGATCGCCCCGCTTGACGATGGTCTCGGGCAGGCCGTGGGCGGAGAACAGCACGCGCAGCCTGCTCTTGCCGTCCAGGCTCGCCAGCGCCGCCTCGTAGGCCCGGCGCACCCCCTCCGCGGTGGCGGCGACGTAGCCGGGGTCGGCGTGGTAGCAGCACAGCGTGGTGACCGGCGCCACCAGCCCGGCCTTGGCCGCGGCGTCCCGCCAGGCGGTCAACGAGGAGCCGGTCGTGGTGGTCGAATACTGCGGGTACAGCGGCAGCAGCACCACCTCGTCCGGCGCCCAATCCCGCACCTCGCGTGCGACCGAGTCGCTGAACGGATGCCAGTAGCGCATGGCGACGAAGCAGCGCACGTCGAACTCCGGCAACGCGGCTTCCAGTGCCCCCGCCTGTTCCTTGGTCAGCCGGAGCAAGGGGGAGCTGCCGCCAAGGATCATGTAGTTGGCCGTGGCGGGCTTGGTGCGCGCGGCGGCGATGATGCGGGCGAGCAGCGGGCGGACGAAGAACGGCACCCGCAGGATCGCCGGGTCGCTGAACAGGTTCAGCAGGAACGGCCGCACCGCCGCCGGCGTGTCCGGCCCGCCGAGGTTGAACAGCACCACGGCCAAGCGGGTCCGCTTGGCCGTGGCGGACACCGTGACGGGAGGGGGTGGGACGGCAGCGGCGTCAAGCACGGCGGATGGTCTCCAGGAGGGCGGAGACATGGTCCGGCGGCGTCCCGGGGACAATGCCGTGGCCGAGGTTGAAGATGGCGGGCCGGCCGCGCCAGGCGGACAGCACCGCCGCCACGCCGTCGGCCATCACGTCGCCGCCGGCCACCAGGGCCAGCGGGTCCAGGTTGCCCTGCACCGCGATGCTTCGCGGCACGGTGGCGGCGGCGATCGCCGGGTCGGCTGCGGTGTCGATGCCGACTGCCTGGACTCCGGTAGCGGCGGCATACTCGGCCAGCAGGGCGCCGGCGAGGCGGGGGAAGCCGATCACCGGGGTGGCGGGATGGCGTTCGCGCAGCCTTACGACGATGCGCCGGGTCGGCTCGATGACGTAGCGGCGGAACTGGGCGGCCGGCAGCACGCCGGCCCAGGAGTCGAACAACATGACCACGTCGGCGCCGGCGCCGATCTGCAGCGACAAGTAGGCGGCTGTCTGCTCGACGAGCAGGTCCATCAGCTTGTTGAACAGGACGGGGTCGTTGTAGGCCATGGTCCGCGCGGCCGCGAACTCCTTGGACCCGTGGCCTTCCACCATGTAGCAGGCGACGGTCCACGGGCTGCCGGCGAACCCGATCAATGCGCAGTCCGCCGGCAACGCCGACCTGATGCGCCCGACAGCTTCCAGCACCGGGGCGACAGCGGATGGCACCCGTGCGCCATCCAGCTTGGCGAAGGACGCCTCGTCGCGGATCGGCGAGAGAACGGGGCCTTCGCCTTCGGCGTAGCGCAGATCCTGCCCCAACGCCCAGCACAGCAGCGGCAGGTCACTGAACAGGATGGCCGCGTCGAAGCCGTAGCGGCGGATCGGCTGCAACGTGACCTCGGTCGCCAAGGCTGGGTTGAGGCAAAGGTCCAGCATGCCGCCCGCCTTCGCGCGGATGGCGCGGTATTCGGGCAGGTAGCGTCCGGCCTGGCGCATCAGCCAGACGGGAGGCGGCCAGACCGGTTCGCCGGCCAGCGTGCGGAGCAGGGGAGAAGTCACGCTCCCTCTATAAAGTAGAAAGTCTTTTAAGCTAGCTGTGGAAGGTGGTTGTACCCTGTGGATAGCCGGGTACCCCGACTCCGCAGCAACCGCCCACAGCATTGTCCACAAGCTGGCATACCAGCAACACCCTGTTTTTGCTGGCGAAATTGGGTTTGTCCCAGGATAGCACAGGGACGGGCCGCGTACTATCCCCCGTACCGCGAAACGGTGGACTTATCCCCGTTATTCGGTGGAGCCCGCCAGAAAAGTGCTGGCAGCCCAGGTTATCCCCGTTATCCTCGCAATCATGCCCAGCGGCCGCCTCAACCTACATCTGGTCTCCGACGCCACCGGGGAAACGCTCAACTCGATCGCGCGGGCGACCGTGTCGCAGTTCGAGCACGTGTCGATCATCTACCATCGCTGGAGCCTGATCCGGACCCGCTTCCAACTGCACCGGGTGCTGGAAGGCATCGAGGCGGAGCCCGGCCCCGTGCTCTCCACCCTGCTGGACACCGGCCTGCGGGAAGACCTTTCCCGCGTCTGCACCCGGTTGGAGCTGACCGTGGTCAACGTGCTGGACCCGGTGCTGAGCATGTTGCAGGTGGAGCTGGGGGCGCAGGCGGCGTCCCGCCCCGGGCGGCAGTACGTGCTGGACGCCGACTATTTCCGCCGCATCGACGCGATGCACTTCGTCCTGGCGCACGATGACGGGCAGGCGCAGACCGGGATCGCGGAAGCGGACGTGATCCTGGTGGGGGTGTCCCGTTCCTCCAAGACGCCTACGTCGTTCTATCTGGCCAACCGCGGCGTGAAGGCGGCCAACGTGCCGCTGGTGCCGGGCCTGCCGGACCCGCCTGGCCTAGCCGAGCCGCGCTGCCCCGTGGTGGGCCTGACGCTGGACCCGCAGGCGCTGATCGAGATCCGCCGCCACCGCCTCCGCATGATCGCCCACGGCGGCGCCATGCGGCAGGAAAGCAACGAGTACATCGACGGGGACTCGGTGAAGCAGGAGCTGCTGTGGGCCCGCCGCATGTGCAACCGGCGCGGCTGGCCGGTGATCGACGTCACCCGCCGCTCCATCGAGGAAACCGCCGCCACCGTGCTGCAACTGATGGATTCCTGGCACCTGCGGCAGAAGCAGGGGGCCGCGCCGCCGTGATGGCGCCGGGCGCCCCGCCGCTCGTGCTGGCGAGCGGCTCGGCAGCCCGGCGGGCGTTGCTCGGAGCGGCCGGGCTGCGGTTCACGGTGCGTCCGGCGGCGGTGGACGAGACGGCGCTGAAGGCGGCGCTGCAAGCCCGGGGCGTGCCGGCCGGGGAGGCGGCGATGGCGCTGGCGGACGCCAAGGCCGCAAGCGCGGACCATGCGGGGGCGCTGGTGATCGCGGCGGACCAGTTGCTCGACTGCGAAGGGAGCTGGTTCGACAAGCCGGAGGACCGTGCGGCGGCGCGCGCCCAGTTGCTGCGGCTGCGCGGCCGGACGCACTCTCTGGCGACGGCGGTGACGTGCTGGCGCGGCGGCGCGAGGCAGTGGGGGCACCTGGCATCGCCGGTGCTGACGATGCGGGCGTTCTCGGAAGGGTTCCTGGACCGCTACCTCGATGCGGAAGGGGACGAACTGTCCGGCTGCGTCGGCGCGTACCGGCTGGAAGGGCTGGGCGCGCACCTGTTCGAGCGCGTCGACGGCGACTGGGCGGCCGTGCTGGGCTTGCCCATGGTGCCCCTGCTGGGCTTCCTGCGGGATGCCCGGGTGATCCTGTCGTGACGCACGCCTAGGATCAAAGCGGCCCGGTCTTCCTCAGCCAGAACGAGACGCCGGGCGTATCGTGGCCATTGTTGTAGAAGACCGACGACGGCCCGAACTCGCCCTCGCTGGCCAGCAGCTCGGAGATCAGGGCGAACGAGCTCTGCTGGGTGTACAGGAAGCAATGCGGCAGGACCACGTCGAACGGGCGCTGCCCGCACATGAGCATGGCGCCCAGCAGGTACTGCTCCGAGTAGAACCGCGCGTTCCAGGAGGCCGGGTAGTCCAGCGGCAGGAAGATGTCATGGATCTGGACGAGCACGCCGGGCTTGAGGCGCGGCAGGATCTCGAAGAAGAAGATCGTGACGTCCGAGTTCGTGAACACCCGGTGCGAGCCGTCGAAGAAGAGGATGTCTCCCGCTTCAAGCGAGTCGAACAGATCCAGGCCGCACGTCTCGACGCCTTGCCGGATCACGACGTCGCATAGGTCGTCGATGGCTTTCCTGGGCTGCGGATCGATCGACGTGATCGTCGTCGCAAGTCCCAGTTCCCGCATGGCGTGCCGGGCGAACCTGGTCGAGAAGCCCGAGCCGATCTCGACGTAGCGCACCGGCCGCTCGGTCGCCATGAAGCACATCAGCGCGGCCGCATCGAGGGTGCTGAACCAGCCGTTGTTCCAGAACGGCTTCACTTCCTCGCCGGGCGCGTAATCGGCCACGCTGGTCACCAACCGCCGATGGCTCAGGAAACCCTTCAGCGTATTGAGGTACCCAGGCAGCCCGCGGGCCAGGACTTGCGCGATCTGCGGCTGCGTTTCCTGGCCGTAGCCCCACCGCGGCCGTGGGCTGACGGGATAGTAGTCCTCGACGGTTGTGCTCCAGTCCATGGACTACTCCCGCATGATCCAAGCGCGCACCGCTTTAGCATACGGTTTCGTACATACAGCTCCGGGCAACCCTGGGCAACCCAGGGATGGCGTTCCCTCGGCGGGAGGGCCGGTTATTGGATGCTGACCAGGTTCTTCAGCGACGCCGGCAGGCGCCGGTAATCCGTCGCGCTCACGACCGGAGGGTTGATCGGCGTTGGTCCAAGCGCGGCCTGGGACGCCTCACCCTGGGCGCTGAACAGGAGTTGCAAGAAGGCGGCCGCGGCGGCCTTGTGCTCCGACGTTTCCAGGATGGTCACGCCCCAGGCGGCTTGGGTGCCCGGGATCGCGACGTGGGACACAGGCTGCTGCAATCCCAGGCCCGGCACGACCGTGACATCCTGGTTGTAACGCTGCTCCTGGGACGGCGCGCCCAGGCTCACCTCGTCCGGCAATGCCACGTACCGGTACGTGGACGGATTGGCGCGGTACGCCGCCAGGGCGCTGCTCTCGTAGATGATCTGGTAATCGTAGGTGGTCCCGAGCACGTCGGCCGGCCGGAGGACCGCGTAGTGATTGAGCAGCGTGTTGTACAGGCCCGGCGTCGCCGGGTACAGTTGCGCCGCAAGCTGGAACACCAGGTCGATCCGGTAGCCGGTCGGGTCCAGGAACGGGTTGGTGCCGCCGATCAGCACGCCATCCTGCACGACCTGGCCCGCCCAGTCCGCCGCCGCCTGGGGCACCGAGTTGGGAGGGCTGAACGGCATGCCCGTTGCCGCGATGGTGCCGGCATTCCGGCTGGCCGTCGTATAAGCCAGCACCAGGCGGCTCGTCGCGAAGACGATGTCGTAGTTGGCGTAGTGCGCGGGCTTGAGCAGGTACTCGATGTCCAGGTAGTCGGCGGCGGCGAAGATGTCGGCCGGCTGCCCGCCGGCGGTGATGCGCCGCGCCGCGTCCAGGCTGCCGGCCGCGACGTCGGTGACGCAGGCTCCTGTCTGCTGGGTGAACAATTGCTCAACGGCGGTGAACTCGGCCGACAGGCTGCCGGCATGGTAGATGATCAGCGGCGGCTGGTTGGTGCTGCAGGCGGTCTGCGCGCTCGCCGGGCTGTGGCTGGCGAGGGCAGAGCCTGCCAGCAGGGCAGCCAGGGACATCCGGGTGGTTGCAGCGCCAAGCATGTCTTGCCGACCAGTTCTACTTGTTTCCGGCGGCAGTTAGGAGCCAGCCCCGTCGCGATGTCCACGCTATAGTCGTGAAAATATAACGCCGGGGCCGTCGAAAGGATGTGAGCGAACAGTACGTTCAGGCACTCGCAACGGTGCGCCTGCAAGGCACTCCGCCTGCCGTGTCGAAGCAACGGTAGAGAAAGGCGGTGTCGGTGCCGACATTTGTGCGGAGGACGTCCCGGAAGGTTGGTCCCCATCGGATCTATCCAAAACGGCGGGCGCACAACGCCTTTCATTGGAACCCACAAGGAAAAGTCGGAACGAGCAATCTTCGCCTGACTTTCGTCGGAACCGACCAGCTTTTCCCGGAACCAACCCCAATCGGCGCGGAGAAAACTGGAAAAGGCGGGAAGCGCGGCCTCAGCCATACCGCCCCACGGCCAAGTCCTCGAAGCCGATCTCCGGCCGCTTGCCCGACACCAGGTCCGCCAACACTCGGGCCGACCCGCAGGCCATCGTCCACCCCAGCGTGCCGTGCCCGGTGTTCAGCCACAGCCCGTCCAGCCGCGTCGGCCCGATGATCGGCGTGCCGTCCGGCGTCATCGGGCGCAGGCCGGTCCAGAAGCTCGCGCGCCGGACATCGCCTCCTTTGGGGAACAGGTTGCCCACCGAGTAGGCCAGCGTCGCCCGGCGCGGCTCGGACAGCAGGGCGCTGAACCCGGCCAGTTCCGCCGTGCCGCCTACCCGGATACGGTCGCCCAGGCGGGTGATCGCCACCTTGTAGGTTTCGTCCATCACGGTGGACACCGGCGCCCCCGCCTCGTTCTCGACCGGCACGGTGATCGAGTAGCCCTTCACCGGGTAAACCGGGATGTCGATCCCCAGCGGCGCCAGCAGGCGGCGGGAATAGCTGCCCATCGCCAGCACGGTCGCGTCCGCCGCCCGGGTGGCGCCGTCCGCCACCGCGCCGGCCACGCGGCCGCCTTCCACCAGCAGCCGTTCCACCGTGCGGCCGTACTCGAACGACACGCCCCGCTCCGCCGCCAGCGCGGCGAGCCGCTGGGTGAATTGGTGGGCGTCCCCCGTCTCGTCGCCGGGCAGGCGCAGGCCGCCGAGGAAGCGGCCCCTGGCATGGGCCAGCGCGGGCTCGGCGGCGATGCAGCCGGCGCGGTCCAGCACCTCGTACCGCACCCCGCCCTCCTCCAGCACGGCGGTGTCCTCCGCCACGTGGTCCAGTTGCTTCTGCGTGCGGAACAATTGCAGGGTGCCGGCCTGGCGGTCGTCGTAGCGCAGGCCCGTTTCCGCCCGCAGCGCCAGCAGGCAGTCACGCGAGTATTCCGCCAGGCGCACCATGCGCGCCTTGTTCACGTGGTAGGCGGCTTGCGTGCAGTTGCGCAGCATCAGCGCCGTCCAGCGCCACATGAACGGGTCCAGCAGCGGGCGCATCACCAGCGGGCGATGGGTCATCATCATCCACTTGATGGCCTTCAGCGGCACGCCCGGCCCGGCCCAGGGCGCCGAGTAGCCTGGGGACACCTGCCCGGCGTTGGCGAAGCTCGTTTCCATCCCCGCCGCCGGCTGCCGGTCCAGCACTGTCACCTCGTGGCCGGCCTGTTGCAGGAAGAACGCAGAGGTGGTCCCGACCACGCCGGCGCCGAGGACCAGGATCTTCATGGACATTCCTCACGGTAAGCGGTGGGACATCTATGCGCGCAGCGTGCCAGATTGCGTCCGCGTGGCGGCGGTGGCAGCGTATCCGCCGCTGGGAGTTGGGCATATGGCGGTGAACAAGCTTTACGGAACTGCCGCGGAAGCGCTCGCGGGCGTGCTGCGGGACGGCATGACCGTGATGTCCGGCGGGTTCGGCCTGTGCGGCATCCCGTCGGTGCTGATCGAGGCGATCCGCGAATCCGGCGTGCGGGACCTCACGGTGATCTCCAACAACGCCGGGGTGGACGACGCCGGGCTGGGCATGCTGCTGGTGACCCGGCAGATCAGCAAGATGGTCAGCTCCTACGTGGGCGAGAACGCCACCTTCGCCCGGCAGTACCTCGCGGGGGAATTGCAGATCGAGTTCAACCCGCAGGGCACGCTGGCCGAGCGCATCCGGGCGGGCGGCGCCGGGATCCCCGCCTTCTACACCGCCACCGGCGTCGGCACGCAGATCGCCGAGGGCAAGGATGTCCGCACCTTCAACGGCCGCGAGTATGTCATGGAAACCGGGCTGTCCGCCGACCTGGCCATCATCCACGCCTGGAAGGGAGACCCGGAAGGCAACCTGACCTACCGGATGACGGCGCGCAACTTCAACCCGGTCATGGCCACCGCCGCCCGCGTCACGGTGGCGCAGGTGGAGGAGATGGTAGCCCCCGGCGCGCTCGACCCGGACAGCATCGTGACGCCGGGCATCTTCGTGCACCGCATGGTCCCCGTGCCCGGCGTCCCCAAGCGCATCGAGCAGCGCACCACCCGCAAGCACGCCGCCTGAACAGGAGCAACCGCCATGGCATGGACCCGCGACCAGATGGCCGCCCGCGCCGCCCGCGAGCTGGAGGACGGCTTCTACGTCAACCTCGGCATCGGCATCCCGACCCTGGTGGCCAACCACATCCCGGACGGCATCTCCATCCAGCTGCACAGCGAGAACGGCATGATGGGCATGGGCCCCTTCCCGTTCGAGGGCGAGGAAGATCCCGACCTGATCAACGCCGGCAAGCAGACGGTGACGAAGTTGCCTTCCACCTCGTTCTTCGACAGCGCGCAATCCTTCGGGATGGTGCGCGGCGGGCACATCCAGCTCTCCATCCTGGGCGCGTTGCAGGTGGCGGAGAACGGCGACCTGGCGAACTGGATGATCCCGGGCAAGATGGTCAAGGGCATGGGCGGCGCCATGGACCTGGTCGCCGGCGTCGGCCGGGTGGTGGTGCTGATGGAGCACGCCGCCAAGGACGGCACGCCGAAGATCCTCAAGCGCTGCACCCTGCCGCTGACCGGGACAGGGGTGGTGAACCTGATCGTGTCCGACCTCGCGGTGTTCGACGTGGGCCGCGGTGGGAGCCGCGACGGCCGCCCTGGCCTCCTGCTGGTGGACAAGGCGCCGGACGTGAGCGTGGACGAGATCCGCGCCAGGACGGAGGCGCCGTTCAGCGTGCATCCGGGCCTGGCGTGATCAAGGCGGGTTGATACGGCGCGGCGGGGGCGCTAAGCAGCCCGCTCTGCCCCGCGTTGGGGCCGCGTGTGGGGCCATAGCTCAGTTGGTAGAGCGCCTGAATGGCATTCAGGAGGTCAGCGGTTCGACCCCGCTTGGCTCCACCACCGCGCGATCAGCGTTTCTCTGCAGGAACCGGCGCAAGCCGGTGCGCGCGGAAGAACGCCCATAGCGCCCGCCCCGTTTCCATGTCGCGGTTGCGCCGGCCGGACGCGTCCCACCCCGCCGCCTCGGCCGGCGCCATCGAGGGAACGCTGTGGCCGGAGCCGTCGACCCGGTAGAACAGCACCTCCGCGTCGTCCGTGCAGCCGCTGAACCGGATCAGCGACACCGTCGAATGGCCGTCCTGTCCGGCGTGCGGGAGCGGCGTCTCGGAGCGCGTGGCGCAGCCGTTGTGTTGCGCGAAGAAGAACGCCATCTCCGGCGCTGACACCAGCCGCGTCCGGCCGCTCCCGCCCGTGCCGGCATACGGGTCCGTCTCGTCGGTCGTGCTCGCGAGGAGCGCGAACGGCACCGGGCGCGGGTTGCAGGATTGCAGCACGGCCTCTGCTGCGGTCGCGATCACGTCCGCGACCGCCGCGACCTCCCCGCCCATCTCGCACGCGACGCGGGCCGCCAGGTAGCCGCCCGCCGAAACGCCCGCCACGTAAACCCGGGCAGGGTCGCCGTTCTCGTCCGCCACCAGGTGGGCGATCAGCGCGCGCATGAAGGCGATGTCGTCCGCCGGCCCGCCGGTCAGGGTTGCCAGGAGGGACCACCTGCTGATCCGGCCAGTCCTGGTGTCCCACTGGCGATGCACCCCTTGCGGGCGCACGATCAGCGCCGGCTCCATGCCGGGCTCGGCGGCAAAGGGAATGTCGAACCGCGCGGGCACCGCGTCGGTGATGGAGGCGCCGAGCCCATGCAGGTAGATGACGATGGGCAGGCGGCCCTGCGGGGGGCCGGCGCCGAAGCGGTCCAACAGGTAGGCCCGGCTGAGGCCGCCGACCTCCATGTGCTGCACAGGGCTCGGCTGTGCGCGGGCCGGGCCGCACAGCGTGAGCGCCATCATCAGGATGGAGGCTAGACGGACCATGCCCGAGCTTGTCACCTTATGGGGAGCAGGCAAGGGCAGTCATGCAGCAATCGAACGCCATCTCAAGCGGCTGGACGGGCGGGGGAAGCCAGCCGAGGCCCGGGCCGCTGTCCGTTCCAGGCGGACGGGAAGACGCGCCGGACCTGCACGGCAGGATGATGCTGGACCACCTGGTGGACTACCTCCGGCTGCGGGGCGAACAACTCGCGCAATGGCTGGGCCCCCGTGGCACGGCCGACGAGCCGCTGGGGCAGCCCTTGTGCTTCCACCACGTCGCGAAAACAGGCGGCACCAGCCTCGTGCGGGCCTTGCGTGCGCTGACCGCAGCCAAGTTGTGCCGCACGGACGGCGGCAACATCTCCACGGGGCTGGTCGATGACTTGCTGGCGGAGGGGTTGCGGTCCCGCCAGTTCATCTACGGCCACCCCCTCACCGGCGCGATGCTGCGCCTGCGCGGCCGTGCCCGGATCATCACGGTCCTGCGGGACCCGCGGGACCAGGTGATCTCCAACTATCTCTGGTCGCGTAAGAGCAAGGACACGCCGGACCATCACGCGGCGATGCGGCTCAGCTTCCGGGACTTCATCCTGGCGCACCCGTACTTCGCGATCTACCAGACGGCCTCGCTGCATGTCGGGATACAGGACCAGCCTATCGCCCGCACGGAGGATCTCCTCGACCGCTTGCCGTCCGTCTTGGAATACCTTGGGGAGATGCACGCGGTCGCGATGCCCTCGACATCCGACCAGCTTGTCCAGCGCCTTGCCGCCCAGATGGGCGCGGAAACCTCTCCCAAGCTGCCTCACCGCAATAGGACCCGCATCTCCGCGGAGCATCGCGCGCAGCACCGCGAGCAGTTCGAGGAATTGCGGACCCACCCGGACCTTGCGCCATTGATCGCCGCTGAGCAGGCGGTTTACGAGAAGGCCCACTCCCTTGCCGCACGGCAGCCCGGCCCAGTGACCCCGCGGGCCGATCCAGCTCCGGCCTGAGCCGGCGCGCGGCGGGCTGAGGCCAGCGGTTGCCCGGATCGGCAAAGCCGGGGTAGGTTGCGGCGGACTTACGCGCGTGTAACTCAGCATAGCCCGCCCCGGCGGGCCAGGATCAGGAGCGCGCATGCCGCAACAGGCTACGGTGTCCCGCGTCCATCGCTCCTGGCTTGCCCATCACGAGCGGCAGATGCTCACCTGGCTGGCTGCCCGGCTGCCCGCTTCCGTCACCTCCGACCACCTGACGTTGCTCGGCGTGGCGGGGTCGCTGATCTGCGGCGCGGCCTATGTCGCCTGCTGGCGTTCGCCCGCCATGCTGTGGCTGACGGGCGCGGGCCTGGTGCTGAACTGGTTCGGCGATTCCCTCGACGGCAGCCTGGCCCGCTTCCGCGGCCTCGAGCGCCCGCGATACGGCTTCTTCGTCGACCACAGCCTCGACCTGGTCTCGCAGATGCTGATCTTCTTCGGCCTCGGCCTGTCGCCCTACATGCGGTTCGACATCGCCTGCCTCGCCCTGCTCAGCTACTGGCTGGCCGCGCTCTACACCTTCATCCGCGCCGTGGCGACGCAGACCTTCCAGATAAGCTACCTCGGCATTGGCCCGACCGAGATCCGCCTCGGCCTGCTGGGCTACTCGCTGGCCCTTCTCCTGGTGAAGCCGTTCACGGTGGTGACGCCGGTCGGGCCGCTTTCGCCGATCGACGCGTTCGTGGCCGTCACGTTCTGCGTCGTCGTCGTGATGTTCGTGGCTGGGGTCTATACCGAAAGCCGCCGGCTCTCGGCCCTGGAGCCGTTGCCGCCCCGCGGCACCCTGGAAGCGTTGCCGCCCCGCGGCACCCTGGAAGCGTTGCCGCCCC
>CAXTLC010000003.1:64605-74772 GCA_964245075.1 uncultured Acetobacteraceae bacterium | reverse complement strand
CGCGGCACCCTGGAAGCGTTGCCGCCCCGCGGCACCCTGGAAGCGTTGCCGCCCCGCGGCACCCTGGAAGCGTTGCCGCCCCACGCCGCCGAGCGGAAGCCGGCGCGTTAGCTCCCAGGCGTTGACCGCACCCGCGCCCCCCGTGCTGCACGACGTGCTGCGCTTGTTCCTCGGCGCGACGGGGCGCACGCCGCGCGGCATCGACCGGGTGGACCACGCCTACGCCCGTTTCCTCTGCTCGGGGTGGCCCGGTCCCTGCTTCGGCGTGCTGCCCACGCCGCACGGACCGCGGCTGATCGACCGCGCCCGCGTGCTCCGCGGCCTCGACCGGCTGGAGACGCTCTGGCAGGAGGATGCCGACACCGCGGAAGACCCGGTTCTCGCCCACGTGCAGGCGCGCCTTGCCGGGCGGCCGGCTTCCCCCGTGGCGCGGGCGTCCAGCCCCAACTCGCTCGCCGCCCTGCCCCGGCTGCGCACCTTGCTGGCGGCAACCGGGATCGCCAGGGGGAAGGCAGCCGTCACGGAAGCGCCGCGCGGCGCGGTGTACCTCAATGTCGGGCAGCTCGGCTGGGCTGCGCCGTTCACCACACGCTGGCTGCGCCGCCGGCCCGACATCCGGCCGGTGTTCATGCTGCACGACGCGATCCCGGTGGAGCGGCGCGATCTCGTGTCCGGCCTTGGCCACCGGACGCACCGCATGATGCTGCACAGCGTCGCCCGCCGGGCCGCGGGCCTGATCGTCACCACCGACAGCGCCGCGCAGTCGGTGCTGTCGGCCCTGGCGGAACGCGGGCACGCCCCCGTGCCGACGGCGCGCATCCCCTTGCCGGTGTGGCCGGTGTTCCTGTCGCCCGTGCCGCCTGACCCGGCGTTGGCGGAGAGGCCGTATTTCCTCGTCTGCGGCGCGATCGAGCCGCGCAAGAACCTGTCCATGCTGCTCGACATCTGGCGGGACCTCGGGCGGGAACGCGGCGCCGCCACGCCTTTCCTGGTGGTTGCCGGGGCGCTTGCCCATGGCGGCGCGCCCATCCTGCAACGGCTGCGGGCGGCGGGGGCGCACGTGGTGGCGGTGGCGAACCTGCCGAGTCCCAGCCTGCGGTCGCTGATGGCGCATGCCCGGGCGTTGCTGATGCCGTCGCTGGCCGAGGGGTTCGGGTTGCCGATCATCGAGGCGCTGGCCCTGGGCACGCCCGTGCTCGCCTCCGCCCTGCCGGCGCACCGCGAGGCGGGGGGCGGCTTGCCGGTTTACCTCGACCCGCATGACCAGGCTGCCTGGACGGCCGAGATCATCGCCCTTGCCGAAGGCGGGCCGGCCCTGGCAGCGCTGCGGCGGCGGGTGGCGGCCTTCCGGCCGTTCACGCAGGCCGAGTACTTCGACCGCGCCGGCGCGTTCCTGGCGGGCTTTGCGGAAGCCGGGCCGGCAAGGCAGGACGGCGCCGCCGTGCGGAGGACGGCGCCGGCATGATGTCGCCCGACCTGGAGATCCCCCCGCCGCCCTCTCACGACGTGCTGCGTTCAACCCTGCGGGTCATCGGGCTGCCCGGCGCCTTCGCCGATTGGGGCCTGTCCTGGGTGCGCGAGATCCTGGCGCATGCCGGGCTCGAAACGCAGGTGGTTCCGCTGGAAGACGCCGCACCCGGCTTGCGGATCGGTTTCGGCCATGTTCCCGTCCCGGCGCCGCAAGGCGGCCGCAGCGTCATCTTCCTGGATACCGCCGCCGCCGCCGTCGGCGGCCTGCTGCTCCGCCGCACCGAGCCGGTCGAGGTGGCGCGCGACCTCACCGCCACCCTGGCCCCGCTCGCGGCCGCGTTGCAGACCGGCGGCGCGCTGCTGGTCCAGCGTTCGTCCTCCATGGATCTTGCCGCCACGCGGCGGGCCATCGCCGGCCATCTCCTGCCCGGCATGCCGCCGCCGGACTGCGCCATGCCCTGCGAGGCGGCGCTCGACCTCCACGACCCGGAACCGCAGCTCACCGGGCAGGCGCTCGCCCTAACCCGGCAGGTGCTGGCGCCCATGCTGGCGCTGGCCACCGGCGCGGCCTGCGGGCCGATCGTGCTGCCGCTCACCTGCTTCTACTCGGGCGACCAGCCCGGCGAGCAGGCATCGCCGATCATGGACACGACGGGGCCGGCCCGGGTGCTGTACTACGGGCCGTACTTCCACCTTCCACCGGGGCGCTGGCGCGTGGACGTCCAGCTCTTCTTTCCCAATGACGTGCCAGCTTCCATGCTGGCTGCCGAGGTGCTCGGCAGCACCAAGCTGGCTCGCGTGGAGTTCCGGCCGACGCATGGCGGCCTGTTCCAAGCGTCGATGAACCTGACGGTCGATCGGCCGGAGGAGCGGATCGAGTTCCGCCTCTGGCTGCTGAGCGGCACGATCTCCGGCCAGCTCGGCTTGCGCCAGATCGTGCTGACGCATGTGGGAGACGCTTAAGCGTCCATGCACGGCAGCCTACCTGAAGCTGCCCCGGGACAAACCGGGCCTGTGTTGCAACTTGGTCACGTTCCCGACATATTCCTGTGACGCTGCTATGATGGTTGGCCGCAACGCCCGGGAACTCCGCGATAAGGACTGGACTCAGACGCTGCCGCCTGATCACCGATGAAAGCATGCTTTCTGATCCAGACCGCGACACTACCCCCGCCAGCGCCCACCGATATAAAAATCCTGCAAAGTTGTTCGGCCGACTGTTCCTTGCTCAGACCGGATTGGCCTGGCCGCTGCACTGGGCCGCCGCCAGGCCGGGCTGACGTCTGATTGTTTATGCGTTAGGGGCGTGTGAGATGACCGATCGACTCGTTACCCGGCGTGGGCGGCCTTGCCGCAACCGGGACGCCGCACGCGCGTGACGACGCAAGCGGCGGTCGCCATCGTCGGGGCAGCTTGCCGGCTGCCCGGCAGCAATGGGCTGGACGCGTTCGGGGACCTGATCTGGTCGGGCCGCGACGCGATCGGCGAGGTGCCGGACGACCGTTGGTCCAAGCCGCGCTTCTTCCATCCCGTCCCTGGCCAGGCTGGCAAGACCTACACCTTCGCCGCGGGCTCCCTGCCTGACGTGTACGGGTTCGACGCCGGGTTCTTCGGCGTTTCGCCGCGCGAGGCGGTCAGCATCGACCCGCAGCAGCGCCTGCTGCTGGAACTCGCCTACGAGGCGATGGAGGATGCCGGCGCGGTGCCGTCCCGCCTCGCCGGGTCGGGCGTGGGCGTTTATGTCGGCGGCTCGTCGTGGGATTTCGCCGCGCGGTCCTTCGCCGACGCGGCGGCGCTCGACGCGTACGCCATGCAGGGCGCGGCGCTGTCCTCCATGGCGAACCGCATCTCCTACCTGTTCGACCTTCGCGGCCCCAGCCTGACCGTCGACACCGCCTGCTCCTCCTCGCTGGTGGCGCTGCACCTGGCCTGCGAGGCGTTGCGCCGCGGGGAGATCGGCTGCGCCCTGGTCGGCGGCGTCAACCTGCTGCTGACGCCGCAATCCTTCGTGGGCTTCGCCCGCGCCACCATGCTGTCGCCCAACGGACGCTGCCGCCCGTTCGACGCGGGCGCCGACGGCTACGTCCGCGGCGAGGGCGGCGCCGTCGTGATGCTCAAGCCGCTCGGCTGCGCCCTGGCCGACGGCGATGCCATCCACGGCGTCATCCGCGCCACCGGCATCAACCAGGACGGCCGCACGAACGGCTTCTCCCTGCCGGGCCGGGACGCCCAGGTGGCGCTGCTCCGCCACACCTACGACACGGCGGACATCAATCCGGACGCGCTCTGCTACTTCGAGGCGCACGGCACCGGCACCGCCGTCGGCGACCCGATCGAGGCCGGCGCGATCGGCGAGGCGCTCGGCCGCCGCCGCCGCCGCCCGCTGCCGATCGGCTCGGTGAAGTCCAACATCGGCCACCTGGAGCCGGCGAGCGGCTTGGCCGGCCTGCTCAAGCTGCTGCTCGCCTTCCGGCGCGGCACCCTGCCGGCCTCGCTCAACTTCACCGTGCCCAACCCGCGCATCCCCTTCGACGACCTGAACATCGAGGTGGTGACGGCGGTGCGTCCGTTGCTGCCAGAGCTGCCAGACGGGGGCGGGGACGAGGACGGGAACGGCGCGCTGGCCGGCCTCAACTCGTTCGGTTTCGGCGGCACCAACGCGCACGCGGTGATCGCCGCGCCCCCCCGCGCCGCACCGCCTGCCGGGGCCGCGCACCCCATGCCGTCCGGTGCGGCGCCGCTGCTGATCTCGGCGCGCAGCGCCCCGGCTTTGCAGGCCCTCGCGCAGTCCTGGCGCGACCGGCTGGCCAACGCGCCGGACGCCGATCTGCCGCCCTTGCTCCGCGCCGCCGCGCATGGCCGCGAGCACCATGCCCACCGCGTCGCCGTCGCCGGCGGCAGCGCGGCGGAGATGGCGGGGCGGCTTGCCGGCTTCCTCGCCGCGGATGGAGGGCCTGTCCCAGGGCAGGTGCCGGGGCTCGCCACCGGCCAGGCCGAGCGCGGCGGGCTCGCCTTCGTCTTTTCCGGCAATGGCAGCCAGTGGCCCGGCATGGCGCAGGAAGCCTTGGCGCTCAGCACCGACTTCCGCGACGCGGTGGCGGAGGTGGACGCCAGGCTGGCGCCGGAACTCGGCTGGTCCGTGTTGCGGCGCCTGACCGATGCCGGCCTGGCCGCCGACCTGCGCAACACCAGCGTCGCCCAGCCACTCCTGTTCGCGGCGCAGGTCGCCAGCGTCCTGGCGCTGCGCCGGTGGGGCGTCCATGCCACCTCCTATGCCGGCCACAGCGTCGGCGAGGTTGCCGCTGCGTGGGCCAGCGGGGCGCTCTCGCTCGACAGCGCCTGCCACGTCGTGGTGTGCCGCAGCCTCGCGCAGCAGGCGACTCATGACGCCGGCCGGATGGGCGTCCTGGGGCTCGACGCCCCGTCCGCCTCCGAGCTGATCGCGCGGGAAGGGCTGCCGCTCGCGGTCGCCGCCATCAATGCGCGCGCTTCCGTCACCTTGGCCGGCCCGGACGCGGCGCTGCGCCGGGTTCGCGACATCGCCGACGCCGAGGACTGGCCGTTCACGATGCTCGACCTCGAGTATGCCTTCCACAGCCCGGCCATGGACGGGATTCGCGAGGCTTTGCTGGAGCGGCTCGGCACGGTCGTGTCGGCGGCGCCATCCGGCCTCATGGTCTCCTCCGTCACGGGCGAGCCGGTCGGCGCGGGCGAGCTGGATGCCGAGTACTGGTGGAACAACGTGCGCCAGCCCGTGCTGTTCAGCGCCGCGCTCGACCGGCTGGCCGGCGGCGGCGCGCGGATCATGCTGGAGATCGGGCCGCAGCCGGTGCTGCAATCCTTCCTGCGGGAAGCGCTGGTGCGCGCCGGGCAGCCCGGCCAGGTGCTTCCGTCCCTGTCGCGCCGGCCCGCCGGGCTCGACCCGTTCGCCGCCATCGCCGCGTCCTGCCACGTTGCCGGCGCGGACATCAGCGCCGCTCCCGCCCTGGCCGGCGCGTTCTCCCCCCGCGGGCTGCCGCGCTACCCTTGGCAGCACCAGCAGTTCCGCCCGGTGCGCACCGCCGAGGGCGTCGAGCTGGCCAACCCGCTCCGCCAGCACCCGCTGCTCGGCTTCCGCGACCCCCTGGCGCCGGCCACCTGGACCGCGGACCTGTCCACCGCCACCGAGCCGTGGCTTGCCGACCACGTCGTCGACGCCGTGCCGGTGCTGCCCGCCGCGGCGATCATCGACATGGCGTGGGCCGCGGCGCGGGCGCTGCATCCCGAAGCGGCCGTGCTGGAGTTGCAGGACCTGGAGATCAGCCGCCCGCTGCTGCTGGAGCGGGGCACGGACCGTGCCTGCCGCAGCGTGGTCGGCCCGGACGGCGCCTTCGAGCTGAACAGCCGCAAGCGCCTGGTGGAGGAAGCGCCGGTGCAGCACGCGACCTGCCGCGTGCTCGGGAGCCAGCGCCGGTCGCCGGTGCTGGCGTGGGACCCGGCGCCCCCGGGCGGGGACCCGGATGGGTCCATCACCGCCGACGCCGTTTATGCCATCGCGGCGGCGATGCGGCTGCAATACGGTCCGGCGTTCCGCAGCGTCGCCGGGGTCCACCGCAGCGCGGCGGCCGACAGCGTCGCGACCCTGGCGCCGCCGCCGCTGGACCGGGTGGCGCTCGGCTACGCGATCGACCCGGCGCTGCTCGACGGCTGCCTGCAAGCGTTGCTGGTCATGTTGGCGGACCAGCGGCTGCCGGCGGGCTGTGCCGTGGTGCCCTGGCGCTTCGGCCGGGTCCGGCTGCTGCGCCCGGCCGGCGCGCACCCCACGCGCGCGCTGCTGCGCCCGCGCCACGCCGGGCCGCGTTCGGTCTGCGCCGACATCGCGCTGGCGGATGCGGCGGGGGACATCGTCGCCGAGCTGCTGGAATGCTGGTTCGTCGCCGTGCCCGGCGCCAGCCCCGCGGCCGCCGGGCACGGGCTGTGGACCGCGCACGTGCCGAGCCTGCGGCAGCGCCCCCAGCCGCTTCCCGAACCCGTCACGGAGGACCAGCTCACGCACCTGCTGGCCGCGCTGCCCACGGGCGAGGAAGGTGCGGCGGGCACCGTCCTGCTGGCCGACGCCTACCTTGCCGCGACCGCCTGGGAGGCGCTGAGCCGCCGCGCCGGGCCGGACGGCAGGCTGGACGCCGCGGGCCTGGCGCCCCATCACACCCAGGCGCTGTCCTGGCTGGTGCAGGACGGCTTGGCCGAGCCAGGGGGGGCCGAGCCAGGGGGGGACGGCTGGCGCCTTGTCCCGGCGCACGACCTGCCGCCGGCGGGCGAACTCTGGCGGACCTTGTTCTTCGACCTTCCGGAAGCCGCCGCGGAATGCGCCCTGCTGGCCGCGGTCGGTCCCTGGCTGGACGCGGATGACCCTGCCCCGCTCAAGCTGCCGGCGGCGTTGCGCGACGGGGCGCTGCTGTTCTCCCCAGCCGCGGCGCTGGCCGCGGCGGCAGCTCTGCGCGGGTTGGAGGAGGCCACCAGCCACTTGCAGCCCGGCGTGAGCCTGCGGCTGGCGATGGCTGGCGCCGTCTCGCCCGCGCTGCTGCGGCGGGTGTCCGACTGGGCGGCGCGGCGCGAGCTGAGGCTGCGGCTGGTGGCGCTGGCGGACACGGCCGAGGGCCTGGCCGGACTGCAACCGCTGATCGAGGCGGCGCCGGGCTT
Source organism: uncultured Acetobacteraceae bacterium (assembly GCA_964245075.1). GTDB lineage: Bacteria > Pseudomonadota > Alphaproteobacteria > Acetobacterales > Acetobacteraceae > LMUY01. The sequence goes on along the minus strand of CAXTLC010000003.1, from coordinate 67,623 downwards.
CTCCACCCTGCTCTGGCACGAGGTCGGCGCCGACCACCGGCAGAGCTTCGACGTGGCGCTCGGCCTCCCTGCGCTGGCCGCCGTTGAGCCGGAGGCGTTGTTCGGCCTGCTTGCGCCCGGCGGGTTGCTGCTGGCGGTCGAGCCGGCGCAGAGCCGGACGGCAGCCCTGCTGTTCCCCGGCGCCCGGCCGCGGGGCGCGCAGCCCTGGCGCGAGGCGCTGGTCCGGGCCGGGGCGCAAGCGACGGCGGTGCGCGAGCTGGCCGCCCCGCTTTGGCCGCTCGCCGTCCTGGCGGCCAGGGCGGGAACCGCGCCGCCGGTCGTGGACACGGCCGACCTGATGGTGTTCACCGCGCCCGACGACCCGCTGGCGGCGGCCCTGGCCGCCCGGCAGACGCTGCCGCGCATGCTCCCCATCGAGGCGCTGGGCGAGGCGTTGCGGGCCGCCGCGCGGCTGGACCGGCAGCAGACCGTCGTGCTCGTGCCGCCCGAATCCGAGGAAGCCGGTTGGGCCGAAGCGCTGGCCGAGCTGCTGGGCGACATCGCCGGCGCGCTCGGCCAATGGCAGCGCGGCACGCGGCTGTGGCTGGTCAGCCGCGGCACCCCGGACGGGTCCCTGCTGGCCGCCGCGATGGCCGGGCTGCGCCGGGTGGTGGCCAACGAACTGCCCGGCCTCGATTGCCGCACGCTCGGGCTCGATCCCGGCCTGTCCGCCGACGCGGCGGCCGACCGGGTGATGGCCGAGGTGGCGCGCCCCGATGACGAGCCGGAAGCGTGGTGGACGCGCGGCGGCCGGCTGGTGCCCCGGCTGCGCTCCGGCCTGCCGCCGCGCCCCCCCGTGGGCGGCCCGCGCCGGCTCGAGGTGACCCGGCCCGGGCTGATCGGCTCGCTGGAATGGGTGCCGGCATCCCCGCGTCCGCCCGGCGCGGGCGAGGTGGCCATCGACGTCGCCGCCGCCGCGCTCAACTTCCGCGACGTCATGTGGGCGCAGGGATTGCTGCCGGACGAGGCGCTGCTCGACGGGTTCAGCGGCGCGTCGCTCGGCCTGGAATGCGCCGGCACCGTCACCGCGGTCGGCGAGGGCGTGGAAGGGCTGGCGCCGGGCGACCGGGTGATGGCCGTGGCCCCGGCGGCGCTGGCGACCCACGTGGTGACCCGCAGCAACGGCGTGATGCGCCTGCCGGACGGCGTCGGCTTCGCGGCGGGCGCCACGGTGCCGGTCGCCTTCATGACGGTCGCCTACGCGCTGGGCCACCTGGCGCACCTCCTGCCCGGCGAGCGGGTGCTGATCCACGGCGGCGCCGGCGGCGTTGGCCTCGCCGCCATCCAGTATGCCCTGCACAAGGGGGCGGAGGTTTACACCACCGCCAGCGTGCCGGTGCGGCGCCAGTTGCTGGCGCAGCTCGGCGTGGCCGGCGTGTTCGACAGCCGCAGCCCCGGCTTCGCCGACGACGTGCTGGCGGCGACCGGCGGGCAAGGCGTCGATGTCGTGCTGAACTCGCTGAGCGGCGAGCTGATGCAGCAGAGCCTGCGGCTGCTGCGTCCGTTCGGGCGCTTCATCGAGATCGGCAAGCGCGACCTCTACCAGAACACCGCGGTCGGCATCCGGCCGCTGCGGCACAACGCCAGCTACTTCGCGGTGGACACGGACGAGCTGGTGGCGCGCCGCCCCGACCTGGGCCGCCGGGTGCTGGACGAGGTGGCCGGGCTGCTCGCGGAAGGCAAGCTGCTGCCGCTGCCGTTCCGCAGCTTCGGCTTCGCCGACGCGGTGGACGCGTTCCGGCTGCTGCAATCCTCCGGCCACATCGGCAAGCTGGTGCTGCGGCCGGAGCCTACCCCTGCTTCATCCCCGGCCCTGGCGCCGCGCGCCTGCTTCACCGCGGCGGACGGCGTTCACGTCGTCACCGGCGGCTTGTCCGGCTTCGGGCTGGAAGCGGCGCGCTGGCTGGCGCGCCACGGCGCCAAGTCCCTGGCGCTGCTCGGCCGGCGCGGCGCCGAAACGCCCGGCGCGGCGGCGGCGCTGGCCGAGCTCGCCGCGGCGGGCGTCCGTGTGCAGGCCTTCGCCTGCGACGTGGCCGACGACGCGCAGCTGTCCCACGTGCTGGCGCACCTTCGCGGCGCGGCGGGGCCGATCGCCGGCGTGCTGCATGCCGCGATGGTGCTGGACGACGCGTTGCTCGCCGACCTCGACGCGGCCCGCTTCGCCGCCGTCCTGCGGCCCAAGCTTGCCGGCGCCCTGGCGCTCGACCGGCTCACCCGGCAGGACGCGCTCAGCCTGTTCGTGCTGTTCTCGTCCGTCACCACCGTCATCGGCACGCCGGGCCAGGCGGCCTACGTCGCCGCCAACGCGGCGCTGGAGGCGCTGGCCACGCGGCGGCACGCGGCCGGGCTTCCCGGGCTCGCCGTGCAATGGGGGCCGATCGGCGACGCCGGCTACCTGACGCGGGAAGCCCGGGTCGGCGAGATGCTGGCCAAGATGCTGGGCCGCTCCCACCTCACCGCCCAGGGGGCGTTGGACGCGCTTCCCGCGCTGCTTGCCTCGGGCGTGGCGGTGGCCGGGGTGGCCGACGTCGCCTGGGGCGAGCTGCGCGGCCGGCTGCCGGGCCTGGCGGGGCCGTTCTGGTCTGAGATGCCGGCCGCGGCCCTGCGTTCGGGCGGCGGCGCGGCCCTGCGCGGCCGGATCGCCGAGCTGCCCGCCGAGCAGGCGACGGCCACGCTGCTGGAGGTCCTGGTGGAGGCGCTGGCCAGCATCCTCAAGCTTCCGCCCGCTTCCATCAGGGTGGACCGGCAGGTGGGCGAGTTCGGCGTCGATTCGCTGATGGCGGTGGAGCTTCGCACGGCGGTGGAGGCGCAGCTCGGCGTGCAGATTCCCCTGCTGGCGCTCACGTCGGGCACGACGCTGCGGGCGGTGGCGGCGCGGCTGCGCCAGGTGATCCAGTCGGACGCGCCGGACGCCGCCGGGGCTGGAGCCGAGGACGTGGCCGCCACCATCCTGCGCCATGAAGGCCTGCCGCAGGGGGA
>CAXTLC010000003.1:12488-64505 GCA_964245075.1 uncultured Acetobacteraceae bacterium | reverse complement strand
TGCCGCAGGGGGACTTGCCGCAGGGGGCCTTGCAGCCGGAGTTGGGCGATTGAAGCCGTTCGGGCTATCCGGCGAGGCGAAGGCCACCCTGCTGCAACGTCTCGCGCAGCGGGGCGGCGAGCGCCCGGCGCTGGCGGCCATCAGCCCCGTCCGCCTGCCGCTCGGCGACGACGACACCCGGGGCGAGCTGCGCCGGCTGCGCGAGGCCGGCCGCATCCTGGGGCTGGAGAACCCGTATTTCCGCTCCCACGAGGGCTTGGCCGGCGCGGAAACGGTGATCGACGGCCGCCGCCTGCTCAACCTCGTGTCGTACAACTACCTCGGGCTGAACGGCGACCCCCGGGTGCTGGACGCGGCCGATGCGGCGATGCGGCGCTACGGCACCTCGGTTTCCGCCAGCCGCCTGGTTTCGGGCGAGCGCCCCGTGCACCGCACGCTGGAACGGGCGCTGGCGGAGGTGCACGGCGCCGAGGATTGCGTGGCCATGGTCAGCGGCCACGCCACCAACGTGTCGGCCATCAGCAGCCTGGTCGGCCCCGGCGACGCGATCGTGCACGACGCCCTGGCCCACAACAGCATCGCCCAGGGCGCGCAGCTTTCCGGCGCGCACCGCATGCCGTTCGAGCACAACGACCCGGCCGCGCTGGACCGGGTGCTGCGCGGGCTGCGGGCGCGCCGGGTGCTGGTGGCCGTCGAGGGCCATTACAGCATGGACGGCGACGTGCCGGACCTCCTGGCGCTTTCCGCCGTCACCCGGGCGCACGGCGCGTGGCTGATGGTGGACGAGGCGCACTCGCTGGGGGTGCTGGGCGCCACCGGCCGCGGCATCGCCGAGCGCTGCGGCGTGGCGCCGGGCGCCGTGGACATCTGGATGGGCACGCTGAGCAAGACGCTGTGCTCCTGCGGCGGCTACATCGCCGGCAGCGCCGAGCTGGTGGACTACCTGCGCTGCGCCGCGCCGGGCTTCGTGTACTCGGTCGGCCTCGCGCCGCCGCTGGCCGCCGCGGCGGAGGCGGCGCTGCGGATCATGCTGGAGGAGCCTTGGCGGGTGGCGCGGCTGGCGGAGAACAGCCGGCTGTTCCTGGCCGAGGCGCAGGCGGCGGGGCTGGACACCGGGTCCTCGGTCGGCGCCGCGATCGTCCCGGTGATCGTCGGCAGCTCGGTCAAGGCGGCGAGGGTGGCGGACCTGCTGTTCCAGCGCGGGGTGAACGCGCAGCCGATCATGGTGCCGGCGGTGCCGGAGCGCGGGGCGCGGCTGCGGTTCTTCGTGTCGTCGCTGCACGAGCCGGAGCAGATCCGCCACGCCGTGGCGGCGACGGCGGCGGCGCTGGCGGAGGTCGAGGCCAAGCGGGTGAGCATCGCGGACCTGGCGGTGCGGATGGGGGCGGGCTGAGCCGCCGGGCGGCGCGGTGGCGGCAGGCTGCTGCCCTGCTGCTGCTGTCGGCGGCGCCCGCTTCGGCCGACACGCTGCCGGCGCTGACCACCGCCAGCCCGGGACAGGCCGAACCTGTGCCGGTGGAGCGGTGCGGCGCCAAGGGGGACGGCAGCACCGACGACGGCCCCGCGGTGCAGAACTGCGTCAGCCAGTTCGAGGCCGTCAGCTTCGGGCCGCACGCCTACCGCATCGCCTCGCCGGTCGTCATCTCGGCGCATCCGGTGCGCGTCGAAGGCGTCGGCTGGTCCGAAACGTTCGGCGATGGCGGGACGTACATCGTGCACGACAACCCGGACATCTCGCCGTTCACGCTGTCCGGCCCGCACGCGCGCGGCACGGTGTTCCGGGACTTGGCGGTGCACCAGGTGCAGCCGCCGCCCGCCCCCGGCTGGAAGCCCAGGGCGTACCCACCGGTCTTCGTCATGCGCGGCACGGCCGGCGCCACCTCCCTGCGCAACGTGCTCTGCAACGGCGTCTATGCCTGCGTGTCAGCCACGGGGAGCGGGCGGCTCAACATCGACGGCCTTTACGGCCAGGTGTTCCAGAGCATGCTCAGCGTCGCCTACAGCTACGACAGCGACCGCATCAGCAACGTGCACGTGTGGCCGTACTGGTCCGCCGACGTGAACGTCATGGCCTACCAGCAGGCCAACACGGACGCGCTGGTGCTTGGCCGGCAGGACACCGCGTTCGTTGACGCGGTGTTCGGCATCGGCCTGCGCAGCGTGATCCACGTGATCGATTCGCCGGCCGCCGCCGGGCAGCCCGGCGGGACCGCGACGAAGCTCTCGGTCGGCCGGCTCGGCAGCGACGGGTCGAAGTACGCGCTCTGGATCAGCGGCACGGGCGTCACGATGCAGGTGGGGGCGCTCACGCATCAATCCGCGACCTGGGCCGGCAGCCTGGCAGGCAAGCTGCCGCTGCCGGCGATCCCGGGTTCTGCCATGCTCTTCGTGGATGGCCCGGGGGCGATCTTGCAGATCGGCTCCGCCATGTCCGAGGTGACCGACCAGCATGTTGCCTGGCTGGCCAATACCAGCGTGGGCAGCCAATTGCAGATTCAGTCCATTTTTGCCCGCGAGTATGGCGGGACGCCATTCCAGATGGAGAATGTCCCGAGCGGGAGAACCCATGTGTTCCGCATCGGCACCGTACCGATGTTGCAGCCTCTCCCAGGCAATCGGGCGCCCCCCGTCAACGGTCAAACCAACGCGAACTCAGCCATTGCGCGATAGTCGTTGAGTTAACGGCGACGGCTCGATTGCTTAACGCCTACCCTGGCACGTTGGCGACGAGCAAACGGGCCGGATCGGGCGATCCAACGATATCCTCAACGCACTCGTTTTGAAACAGATGGCGGTGCAGAAAGTGCGTTCGCTCACCATCGCCAGCAAGAGACATTAGTGCCTGACCATCGAAGGAGAACGCACAGGGACAAAGCGCGAGGAAGCGGTCAAGCAACGTCCTAGGCGTCATGTTGCGCCAAGCAATCAGCGCCCAAGTGTTGATTTCCATGAACACGATTGGGCGGAAGCGACGCAGCGTTTCCTGCATGCCATTCAGCACGTCAAGTTCGGACCCCTCCACATCGATTTTAATAAAATCGACTCGCTCGACCTTTTCTTCTTCTAAAATAAGATCCAATGGCTTGGCTTCTACTTTAACCAGTGACAGACCAATCGATCCGATTCGGTTCTCCTTTACCACGTAATTACCGGCACCGAAGTTGGCCTGCTCGTGAAGCTCTAGCACTCCGACCTGATCTGATGCAGCGACATTGCGGATACGGACGTTCCCTAACCCGTTTCGCACAACATTCTGCTCGAGGTAGGCAAAATTCGTCGGGCTGGGCTCAAGCGCCAGCACCTGAGCCTTCGGTAGCAGCGACGAGGCGAATAGCGTCGACAAACCGATATTCGCACCGACATCGATCACGTGGCAGTCCTGGGGGCAGAAGCGCGACAGGACGGACCGCATCGTCTCGAATCCACGTCCAGCATCGCCGACTTCTTGGAAATAGGGGTCAGCCATGTTGCCGGACACCTGATAAGTCGCATCGTTCATCGTGACTGGCAGGATACCGGCCGTCGCCGCTTCAGCGCGTGCAACAGCCTCGTCGGAAGTCTGTATGGCTCCAACCATATCGGCAGGAGAAAGACGCCCTGTCACGAGACTCTCAACATAGACAGCCCGGCCGCCGGGATCGGGCGCGCGACCTAGGAGAGCCTGGTAAATGCTAGTGACGAGCGCTTCGGCATCTCGGGCGCTGCGGATCAGGGTGGCCGGCATCAGTGGTCCTGGCACGTGGAATACGAATGTCGGACCAATGGGAGAACGTGTCTAGACGGTTATTGGCCACGCGCCTCTACGGCGGCTTTATTCGTTCTGCAGAACCCTCGACTGCTATCATGGCACCAGCGGTCTGCCTCGCGCCGTAGAGCTCGCAAGCTCTAACCGAGTTGCAGGCTGTCGCGAATATCCGCGCGGACCGACGCATCCGAGCGCGGCGCGTAGGCCAGCCCGATCAGTCCTGCGGATAGCCTTCGTTGGTCGGTGGCGCTGACGAAAGGTATAATGCCATCGACAGAGAAGTTGAGCGTGACTTCCCCGCTTGCACCGACCTTGCCAAGCAGCCGCGTGGAAAAAGGCTTGTTGTTCTCCACCGGCAGCGTGATGGACGGCAGCATGGCCTGAGCCGGGAAGGACTGAACCCGGCGCGATGCCTTCGCGTCGTCGCTCGCTGATATCGTGAGCAAGGCGCCCGTGTGGCTGGGAGAGCCGGCGAGTTGCAGGTATGCCACGATCTCCGTCCCAGGCGCCAGATCGGTCGCGAACCGGATGACGGCATCCGGTTCGCGCATCCAGACACCGAAGGACTCTGCGGTGAACCAGCCCTGTGCGAGGATCAGCCTGATCGGCCGTGACGGGTAGTTTGCTGGGACTGTGTGGCCGAGCCGCAAATCGCCGGGCCGGAAAACCTCGCCGGGACGCAACAGCGGCGCACGCCAGCTACCCTGCATTCCGGACCGATGCTCGGCGAGGGCTTTGAGCAGATCCTGGGTGACCTGCCTCCAGCTACGAGGCTGGAATCGTGTTTGGATATTGCTTTGCCTGCTTTCGCGGTAGGCATGGTTGACGATGAGCTTGCGGAAAACCTCGATCCCGCTGCGGGTGTTGTACGGGTCAACGTAGTCAACCAAATCCCCCCCGACCTCCGGTATCGAGGATGTATCGGAGGCTACACAGACTTTGCGGTGGGTCAGGCTCTCGCCGACGGGCAAGCCCCAGCCTTCGACGAAGCTGGGGAAAGCGGTGAACAAGCACTTGTCGTAAAGTGTTTCCAATTCCGCGTCGGAAAGGTCATGCAGTATGTGAACGTAGCCGTTCAGGTAATCCGTGGCACGCAATTGCTCCATCAGGTCGTTCACCCGCCAGCCCTGCCGGCCCACGAACACGAGGTGGGGCAGGTCCAACCCTTCCTGAAGCAGCATCTTCCAGATGCTGATCAGGTAGGCGTGGTTCTTGCGCCCTTCGATGGTTGAAACGCTTAGCACAAACGGTTGATCGCGAAGGAACTGTATAGATCTCGTCCACTGGGTCAACGGCCGTGCTGCGGAAACCTTGTTGTCGGTAAGCACGTGAGCAAGTATTACCGCTTGCACTGGAATTTCACGCAGGCCATGCCGGGAGATATACTTCCGCATCTCCTTGGCTGTGTATTCCGAGATCGTCAGCACGAAATCAAACACCGCCAACCCGTCCCCGAGCGACAATGCGAAATCGCTGACAAGGTGGGCGTCGCAATACTCGGGATGGCTGAGCGGTATGAGATCGTAGATATAAACGCCAACGCTCACGCCGGCGGCTTTCAGCTTCATGTAGCGGGTCGCATCACCGTTGAAGCCCCAGAAAGCCCCCATGATGAAGTAGCACTGCCCGCGTGACGGCTGGACCGACACCGCGCTTTGCTCAAGCTGGGCAAGCAGCGTGGTGATGAAGTTACGTTCCACGTGCTCGGAGATGCAGTAATCCACCAAGGTCTTTAGATACCCGGCGTCGAGTTGCCAGAAGACAGCGCCGTCGGCCCGGCTTCGGACAAAAACATGATTCGACGTGTCTTCGGAACCGTCTGCCGCCAGCAAGCACTGCAAGATCCCCACTTGGACGCGCTGGATTCCTGACAGCGTGCTGTGTGCGCTCAAGTATCCCAGGAGGTCGTCAACCTCGAAGAAGGTGGTGTCCTGCGCGATGCTTTTCCGCGACATGGACGAGATCGCAAGGTCCGTGGGCTTGCGGCCGCAAAACTGAAGTTCGTCGAAGGCGGTTTTGGTGGGCTTCAGCTCCAAGGACCGCTCGTAAGATTCCGCCGCTTCTCCAAGCCTCCTTTGCAACTTCAAGGCATGTCCGAGTTGCAGGTGGCTATCCGCGTTGTCAGGAGAAAGCGACAGCGACGTTCGGTATGCGGCCTCCGCTTCCGAAAGCTTGTTCTGTTCTTTCAGCGCATGTCCGTATTGAACCCATATCTCCGCATCTTCCGGCTTCGCATCAAGATGGCTTCGGTAGGCCTCCTCCGCTTTGGTCCATTCCCTCATGTCGCGGGCCGCGTCGCCGGCGTCACGGTGGGTGCGCCGCGCCTCGGGGCCGGCAACGGGCGAAAGCCAACGGTGGACAGTGTTCTTCAACCTGTTTCTCCAGACAGAAGCTTGGCTTGTCGGTTCAGCTTAGCGGCCGTGAGGCCCGTCGCAAAGAAGAACGCTGTTACAGTCGTCATACATGCTGCCACGTGCAGGCCCGATTTAGTGACTCGTTTTCCGTGCAGGTTTCGTGCCGCCTAAGTCAAATCCGGGCAGGCCGGAGTTGACGGCCCCCGCAGCACCGGCCAGGACTGCGCACCCACCACAGCGAGGCGCGCGTGAACGCACCAGCCAGCCGGCTGACCATCCTCAAGGCCCTGATCCTGCGCGACATGCTGGCCCGCTACGGCCGCAACAGCCTCGGCTTCTTCTGGGTCGTCATGGAGCCTGTCATGCTGGCGACCGGGGTGATGATCATCTGGTCGGTCATCCACGATTCCGGGATGCATGGCGTGAGCATCATCACCTTCGCCATCACGTGCTACCTGCCGCTCACCCTGTCCCGCCACCTGATCGGGCCGTTGTCCCGGCTGGGCCGCAGCAACGCGAGCCTGTTCTTCCACCGCCCCGTCCGCCATGCGGACATCCTGGTCGCCCGCGTCGTGCTGGAGGTGCTGTCGTCCACGGCGGCGCTGGTGTTCATCTACTTCGTCACCCTGTCGCTCGGCATCGTCGAGCCGGTGCAGGACTGGTCCCTGGCGCTGGCGGGCTGGCTGTTCACCGCCTGGTTCTACGGCGGCGTGGCCATGCTCGCCTCCGCCTGGACCGAGTACTGGGAGCCGGCGGAGAAGTTCGTCCAGCCGATGCAGTACCTGGCCATGCCGCTGTCAGCCGCCTTCTTCATGGTCGACTGGATGCCGCCCGGGGTCCAGCACCTGCTGCTGCTCAACCCGGCGGTGCACTGCTACGAGATCTTCCGCGCCGGCTTCTTCGGGGACGCGGTGCCGACGCACTACAATGCCTGGTACCTCGCCGCCTGGTCCACCGCCTTCACCCTCGCCGGGGCGGGCGCCATCTACCGGGTCCGGGACCGCATCCAGGTCAACTGAGTCCCGGCCGCGTGCTCCCGCAGCCCGGTGCCCAGCAGCCACAGCAGCCCCACTCCGAGCACGTTGAAGCCGAACGCGGTCAGCACCATCGCCACCCGCTCCGGCTCCGCCGCCTCGTCCGGCCGCCCCGGCTCCACCACGCGCTCCAGGTACAGCGCCTGCCGCCTTGCCTCGCCCCGCCCCGCTTCCAGCGCGGCCATGCTCTGGGTCAGCAGCCTGGTGGCGAAGTCCTGGTCCAGGATCAGCCGCTCGTAGGCCGCGATCTTGTCCGCCAGCCCGTCCGAGCCGCTGCCGACCCGCGCCTGCTCGACCCCGATCTGCTCCTGCATCGCCGCGGCCTGCCGCAGCAGCGGGGGCAATTGCGGGCTCGTCGGCGCGCTCGCCTGCAAGGCCGCGACCTGGGCGCGCAGCTCCGCCTCCTGCACGGCCAGCTTGCCGATGAGTTGCAGCACCATGGCCGAGCTCTTGCCCGGGTCGACCATCAGTTCCTGGTTGCGGAACTTCGTGATCGCCACCTCGGCGGCGATCCGCCGCTCCTGCGCCCGCCCCACCTCGTCGGCCGCCACGCGGATGGTGTCGTTGCGCATCCGCTCGTTCAGCCGGTTGACCAGGTCCTCGCCCATGCCGAGCAGGGCCGCCGCGATCTGCTGCGCTTGCGCGGGCCGGAACGCCTCCACCCGCAGCGTGGTCAGCCCGCTGTCCATGTTCACGATGACGGAGAGCCGCTGCTTGAAGTAGCGGTACAGCCCTTCCTGCGTCGCCGGGTAGAGCGGGGACGGGTAGTCCGTCAGCAGGTCGGCATCGCGGTGGTGGTAGATCAAGGGAAGGTTGACCTTCCCGGCCAGCTCCCGCAGCGCGTCCCGCGACTGGAGGAAGTCCCGCACCACGTACGCGTCGTCCTGCGACTTGGACAGCCCGGCGAGTTGCAGCAGCGCGCCCACCCCGCCCAGGCCGACCGGCTTGGCGCCGCTGCGGATCAGGAACCGCGCCTCCGACACGTAGCGGTCGTCGGCCATCAGCCCGTAGTACAGCCCTGCCAGCAGCGTCGGCAGCAGCAGCAGGAGCACGCCCAGCCGCACCCGACGCCGCGGGCGGGGCCGGGCTGGCACGCCGGGGAACAGCCGCGCCAGCCGCTCGGTGCGCGCCTGCTCGGTGAACAACTGCTGCATCGGCGGCCCATCCCGTTCATCGACTTCCGCAAGCCCGGATGCTAGCGTCCGTACCGAGAAATGGCCACTGTCCGTGGCTTCCTCCCCAAGCGTGCCCCGGAATTGCGCCATGCCCGAAGCCCCCGACGCCTGGACCGACGTGACCGAGCTGCTGGAGCTGTCGCGCCCCATGACGCCGCTGCGCGTCAAGCGGCGGCGCGATTGGCGCACGCTGCGCCGGGTGCTGCTGCTCGCCGTGCTGCCGACCGCGCTGGCCGCCGGCTATTTCTGGTTCGTCGCCGCCGACCGCTACGTCACCGAGGCGCGCTTCGTCATCCACGAGCCGAACGCCGCCGGGCGCATGTCCCTGCCTTCCGCGTCCGTGTCCGAGCTGCCCAAGAACAGCGGCGACGAGGATTCCTACGCGGTGCACGACTTCGTGCTGTCGCGGGACGCCATGCGGCTGGTCGAGCAGTCGGTGGGGCTGCCCGCCCTGCTCCGCCCCGCCGCCAGCGACCCGGCGTGGCGCTTCCCCGGCCCGCTGAACGGCGGCACGGAGGAGGACCTGTTCCAATACTACCGCCGCCTGGTCTCGCTGGACTACGACAGCGGCACCAACGTCAGCACGCTCACCGTGCAGGCATTCCGCCCGGCGGACGCCCAGCGCATCGCCACGGCCCTGCTCGGCGGCGCCGAGGCGCTGCTCAACCGCATGGACGAGCGGGCGCGCACGGACGCGATCCGGGTGGCGGAAGCGGAGGTGGCGGGCAGCCGCACCGCGGCCCTCGCCGCCCAGGACGCGCTGACCGCCTACCGCAACGGGGAGCACGTGATCGATCCGCTCCAGTTCTCGCAAACCGTGCTGAGCACCATCACGACCCTGTCGGAGGAGCTGGTCAACGCGGCGGCCGAGCTGGATGTGGCGGTCCACGCCTCGCCGAACGGCCCGCAAATCCCGCCCCTGCGCGGGCGGATCGCCGCGTTGGGCGCGCAGATCGACCGGGAACGGGGCGTGCTGGCCGGCAGCGACGGCTCGCTGGCGCCACAGATCGCCGCGTACGAGCGGCTGGTGCTGCTGCGCAGCTTCGCCGAGCAGCGCTACGTGTCGGCGCTGACCCTGTTGCAGATGACGCGCCTGGATGGGGAGCGGCAGACGGCGTACCTGGAGCAGGTGGTCACCCCGTACCTCGCCGACCAGCCGCATTATCCGTTCCGGCTGCTGTGGCCGGCGGTGACGCTCGGCGCCGGGCTGCTGCTGTGCTGGCTGTTCCGCCCGGCCTCGCCGCTGCCGCCGCGCCGGCTGCACGGCGCATGAGCCTGCGGGACCTGGTGCGCCGCCCCCGGCTCCAGGCCGCGCCGCGCCGCGCCCGCACCGAGGGCGACGGGCGGGCGGTCGTCGTCACCGACCTGGTCAAGGACGTGCGCACGGAGCAGGGCCCCCGCCGCCTGCTGGACGGGATCAGCTTCCGCGTCGGCGAAGGCGAGCGGCTGGCCGTGCTCGGGCGCAACGGGGCCGGCAAGTCGACCCTGATCCAGCTCCTCGCCGGGCTGCAACGGCCGACGGGCGGCCATATCCACCGCGGCCTCAGCCTGTCGTGGCCGCTGGGGCTGAGCGGCGGGTTCGCCGGCGAGATGACCGGCTACGACAACATCCGCTTCATCGCCACGATCTACAACGCGCCGTGGCGCGAGGTGCTGGAGTTCGTGGCCGACTTCACCGAGCTGGGCGAGAGCCTGTACGAGCCGGTGCGGGTTTATTCCAACGGCATGCACGCCCGCCTGGCGCTCGCCTTGTCGCTGGCCATCGACTTCGAATGCCTGCTGATCGACGAGGTGATCGTGGTGGGCGACGCGCGGTTCCAGCGCAAGTGCTTCCACGAGATCTTCGAGAAGCGCCGGCACCACAGCATGATCCTGGCGGTGCATGCGGCGGATATAGTGGAGACCTACTGCACCCAGGCCCTGGTGCTGCAAGGGGGCCGGGGCCGGATCTTCACCGACATCAAGGCGGCGACCCGGATCTACGCCACCCTCTGACCCGCGCGCCGTGGACGGGCACGGCAGGTCACGTGCCCGCGCGCTCCATGGCCCAGAGCGCGAAGGCCTGGACCAGCGCCGGCTCGCGCAGGTACTCGTAGCGGCCCGAACGGCCGCCATGCCCGGCCGCCATGTTGATCCGCAGCAGGATCGGCGCCGGCCCGGCGGTGTGGGCGCGCAGCTTCGCCACCCACTTCGCCGGCTCCCAGTAGGTCACCCGCGGGTCCGACAGGCCGCCCAGGGCGAGCACCGGCGGGTACCGGCGCGCGGCAACCTGGTCATACGGCGAGTAGCTGGCGATCACGTCATAGGCCGCGGCATCCGTCAGCGGGTTGCCCCACTCCGGCCATTCCGGCGGCGTCAGCGGCAGGGTGGCGTCCGACATCGTGTTCAGCACGTCCACGAACGGCACCGCCGCCGCCGCCCCGGCCCACAGGTCGGGCCGCATGTTCAGGGCGGCGCCCACCAGCAGCCCGCCCGCCGAGCCGCCGTAGGCGACGATCCGCCCGGCCGTCGCATGCCCGGCCGCCACCAGATGCTCGGCGCAGGCGACGAAATCGGAGAAGGTGTTCGGCTTGGCCGGGCCGCGCCCGTCGAGGAACCAGCCCCAGCCTTTCTCCGAGCCGCCGCGCACGTGCGCCGTGGCCCAGATCCAGCCGCGCTCGACCAGGTTCAGCGCCTGGATCGAGAAGTGCGGCATGGTGGAATGGCCGTAGGCGCCATAGCCGTACAGCAGGACCGGGCAGGCGCCCGCGTCCCACGCATCGCGCCGGGCCAGCACGGTGACCGGGACGGCCGCGCCGTCGGGCGCCGTCGCTTGCAGCCGGCGCACGACGTAGGCGCTCGGGTCATGCCCGGACGGGATCTCCTGCGTCTTGCGCAGCACGCGGCCGCCGGTCGCCATGCCGTGGTCGAACACCTGGCGCGGCTCGCGCGGGCTGTCATAAGCGTAGCGCAGCACGTCCGTGTCGTACTCGTAGCCGCCGACCACCGACAGGCAGTACGCCTCCCCGTCCACCGCCAGTGGCCGGGCCTGGCCCGTGGCCCGTTCGGTGATGACGATGCGGTCGAGCGCGTCCACCCGCTCGACGTGCACCAGGTGCCTGGCGAACAGCGCGAAGCCGGTGATGAACCGGCCCGGCCGGTGCGGCACCAGGTCCTGCCACGCGGCCCGGGACAGGTCGTCCGCAGGCGCCGTCACGAGCTTGTAGTCCAGCGCGCCGCCGGCGTTGGTGCGGATGACGAAGCGGTCGCCCCAGTGGTCGATGCTGTAGCGCACCCCCGTCTCGCGCGCGGCGGCCAGGCGCGGCGCTGCGGCGGGGTCGGCGGCCGGCACGAGCCAGGCCTCGCTGGTTTCCTGGTTGCCGAGCGAGAGCACGATCCACTGGCGCGACGAGGCGACGCCGACGCTGAGGAAGAACCCCGGGTCGGCCTCGCGGTGCACCAGCGCATCGTCCGCCGGGCCGCCGCCCACCGGCCGGCGGAACACGGCGGCTGGGCGGCCATTGTCGTCGCGCAGCGTCCAGAACAGGTACGTGCCGCACGGGGAGAAGACGAAGTTGCCGGTGCAGTTCTCGACCGCCTCGCCCAGCGCCGCCCGCGTTTGGAGGTCCATGACGTGGACGGTGTAAACCTCCGAACCCTGCCGGTCCTCGGCCCAGGCGAACCGGCGATGGTCGGCGCTGTGTTCGGCGCCGCCCAGCCGGAAGTAGGCGTGCGGCCTGGCCATCGCGTCCACGTCGAGCAGCACCTGCTCGGCTCCACGGTCTTCCTGGGCTGCCGCCGGCACCCGCACCAGCAGCGGATGCTGCGCTCCGGGCGCGTAGCGGCGGCTGTAGGCCCAGGCGCCGTCCGGCGACGGCACGGTGCCGTCGTCCGCCCGGATGCGCCCGACCATCTCGTCGAACAGCGTTTGCTGCAAGGCCTGCGTGCCGGCCAGCACGGCTTCGGTGTAGGCGTTCTCCGCGAGGAGGTGGTCGCGGATGTCGGCCCGCAGCGCCGCCGGATCGCGCAGCACCGTCTGCCAGTTCGGGTCCCTCAGCCAGGCATAATCGTCGGTGCGGGTGCGGCCGAGTTGTTCGGTCGTGACGGGGCGGCGTGGAGCGACGGGGGGCTGCATGGGAGAGACACTGTCCCGGGCCTGGCAAAACGCAAGGGCGTCCGTGCCGGAAGCCGCGGCTTGGCCGCGGCTGGCCTTACTTCTCGAGTTCCTCGTCGGCGGCGCCGCCCCAGGACGTCGCGGCGACCGTCGCTTCCCCGCCGACCGGGTCTGACGGCCCGGCTCCTTCGGCCCCGGCAGCGTCGGCGGCAGCTTCCGCGCCTTCCTGCATGCGCCGGGCGCCGATCTCAGGCGCCACGTTGGTCGGATCGACCGGGGCGGTGCCGGCGGGGACCGGGTTCTCGGTGGGGGGCTCGGCCATCATGCTCGTCCTTCGCTGCTGACAACGGTTCCCAACGCCCTTCCCCGGCCCGCGTTCATCAGCGCCAATGCCGGGGGCAGCAGCAGGAGCCAGGCGATGCGGGCGCCATACCGGTCATGCGGGCCGGACAGCGCGCCGGTGGCGAAGGCATTCGCCAGCACGCCGGCCAGCACGACGCCCGCCAGGCCGGCCAGCGCCGGGTTGCGCCGCCAGGCGAGAGGCGCCACCAGCAGCGTTCCGGCCACCCCGGCCACCAGCAGCGCCAGGCGCAGCGGCGCCAAGGGGGCGGCGGCGGCCGGCAGGGTTCCCGCGACCTGCCGGCCCGCCTCGAACCGTCGCAGCTCGGCCGCCGGGAAGTACGTCCTCAGCATGGGGCCCACCGTGTCCGTCAGGTACGACGGTTCGAGCGTGTCGCCGACGCGGACCCGCCCGAGCTGCCGCAGCGTGTTGGCGAAGGCGGCTCGCAGCACCGGCCACGGCTCGCTGCGCACGATCTCCGTGACCAGCCGGGACGCCTCGGGCGCGAACAGGATGGGGCCGAACGTGTTGTTGGCCCAGACCGGGCCTTCCGGCGCCCAGAGGAACGCGTCGCTGTCCATCGGCAGCCGGTCCGACCACGCGCACACGTGGTAGCCCGCGTCCGGGCAGACCCGGTGCAGGTAGTCGGCCCCCGGCCCGTCCCCCTGGAGCCGGGACAGCGCGAACACCGCGCCGTACGGCGACACCGCCAGCACGCCGTTGCCGACCAGGTTGGTGCCGAGCAGCCAGGCCAGCGCCATCACCAGCGGCGCGGCGCACACGGGCAAGCGGCGCGGCCGCAGCAGCAGCACGGGGAGCAGGCACCCGGCCGCCACGACTAGGTGCGCCAGATGCGAGGCGATCGCCACCGCCGCCAGCAGGATGACGGGACCGGCCGACGGCAAGCGACCCCAGCCGAGCAGGAAAACGCACAGGACCAGCAGCGGCGCGAAGATGTCCGGCATGATGAACGGCACGAACCACGGCGCGGCGCTGCCGGCTGCCAGGAGCGCGCACAGCCCGAGCAGGCGCCATGGCCCCCCCGCCCCCACTGCCCGCGCCACGGCCCAGAGCACCGCGGCGGTGGCCAGCGCCTGCCCGGCCGCAACCCCCCACAGCGAGAGCCGCCAATCCAGCAGCACGGTCAACGGGCCGTAGGTCCATGGCTTGTCCCAGCCCATGTCGGGGGCCAGCCCCATGTCGGCCAGCCCGGCGGTGTCGCTGAACACGATGGGATAGCCATTCACGAAAGCCGGCCACATCAGCAGCAGCGCGCCGGCCACGATGCTCGCGGCAGCCTTCACCAGCGTGCGGCCGCCTCGTCGTCGCCCGCGCGCGCCTCCACCCAGCGCTCCTCGCCATCGGCATAGCGTTCCCGCTTCCAGAACGGGGCGCGGGTCTTCAGCCAATCGATCAGGAACGCGCTCGCCTCCAGCGCCGCCCCCCGGTGCCCGGCGGCGGCCAGCACCAGAACGATGCCGTCCCCTGGCCGGAGGCAGCCGACGCGGTGCAGCACCGTGCATCCCGCAAGCTGCCAGCGGCGGCACGCTTCGGCCACGATGGCGGCCATCGCGGCTTCCGTCATGCCGGGATAGTGCTCGAGCGTGAGGCTCTCCAGCCGCCGCGCCGGGTCGTCGCGCACCACGCCGACGAAGCTGCCGATGCCGCCGACATCCGTCCGCCCGGCGGCCAGCGCCGCGAACTCGGCCGCGATGTCGAACGGCTCGGCCTGGACGCGGACGGTCGGGGTCATCCCCCGGTCACGGGCGGGAAGAACGCAACCTCGTCCCCGTCCGCAACCGGGGCTGCCGGTTGGGCGAAGACCTGGTTCACAGCCGCCCGCACGCTCGCCTGCGGCGCGAAGGCGGCGCTGCCCGCCGCGTCGCGCTGCCGCAGCCATGCCGCCAGCGCGCCGACGGTGGCGATGCCCTCCGGGAGCGGCAGACGCTCCTCCGCCCGGCCCATCCGCTCCCGCAACGCCGCGAAGTAGAGGAGGCGGAGCGTCACGGCCGCGTCGGCACCGTCTGCACGCTGCCGTCCGGGCGGATCAAGGTGCTGGTGCCGTTGCCGTTCGGCACCAGGATGCCGCTGCCGCCCGGCGTGGGCGACTCGAGCTGCCGGTAGCCGCGGCCGGTACCCTGGCCGGTGACGTCCACCGAGGGGCCGTTCGGCGTTTGCACCGTGCGGTTGCTGGGCAATGGCGGCGGCGGCGGTTGCGCGGCCACGCCCGGCAGGCCGCGGTCGGCGTCGTTGGCGCGGTTGACCCTCGGGTTGGAGCCGGGCGGCGGCGGGCTGCTCGACCCGGCGCCTGGCGCGGCGCCGGTGGGAAGCTGCCCGGGAGCCTGCCCCGCGGACGGCCCTGGCGGCTGCCCGGGTTGCTGGGCCGGCTGCTGGCCGGAGGGCTGCCCGCCATTGCGGCGGATCTCCTCGTCCTGCTGCTTCTGCACGTCCTGCAACGTCAGGTCCCGGCTGTTGTTCGTGGGCCAGACGTTTCCGGATTCCGGGACCAGCGGCGGGATGTCCACCTTCTCGCCGCGGATGGACAGGAAAGTCTCGCTGCTGCCAGCCGGCATGTTCGGATCGCGCGAGAACCACTGCGTCGTGTGATCAAAGAACACTCCCGTTCCGGTGCAGCCCGACAGCAGGCCCGCGCCGAAAACCGAGAAGATGGTCAATATGCTACGCCGCATTCGGAAAAGGCTCCTCAAGCGGCCAAAGGCCGGGTACATGGAATGTGCCTTGCGCGCGCGGCTGGCTCAAGGTTTCGCGACCGTGCCTTGCACGTATGCCACAATCCATGTGGCAATCTTACAATCGTTGGCTAACGGAAGCAGCGTGCGCCCGCAATCCGGAACTATCCCGTCGGTTGCAACCGCCACGACATCCGGCCAATCGGGCCAAAGCGGAGGCTTGCCCAGCGCCGGGCGGTACACCTCCAGCTTGGCGAACGGATAGCGCCGGAAACCTTCCACCAGCACCAGGTCCGCCGGCCCCATGCGCGCGAGCAGGTCGGGCAAGTCCCACTCCGCTCCCTCTTCCTCATGCATCAAGGCCCAGCGGCCCGGCGACGCGACCAGCACTTCCCGCGCGCCGGCCTGCCGGTGGCGCCAGCTATCCTTGCCGGGCCGGTCCAGCTCGGCGCCGCCATGGGCGTGCTTGACGGTGGAGACGAGCAGGCCCGCCGCGCGCAGGCGGGGCAGCACCGCCTCGATCAAGGTGGTCTTGCCGGCGCCGGACCAGCCGGCGATGCCCAACACGGCGGCCATCAGGGTCCGCTCGGTTCGCCCAGCCTCGGCTTGGCCAGCCTCGGCTCGCCCCGCCTGGGTTCTCCGAGGCCGCGCGACCGCTCAGCCACGTGCCGCAGGCCGGCGCGCAGGTAGTCCCAGCCGGTCACCAGCGTCAGCGCCGCCGCGACCCACAGCATGCCCTCCCCGATGGCGGACACGGGCAGCGGGACGTGCAGCAGCCCAGCCACCGAGTTTCCCGCCAGCAGCGTGCCGAGCGCGCCCATCTGGAAGCCGGTCTTCCATTTCGCCAGCCGGGTGACAGGCAGGCCAATGCGCAACCCGGCCAGGTACTCGCGCAGGCCGCTGACCATGATCTCCCGCAACAGGATCACGATCGCCGGGTACAGCCCGCCATTCGGGAAGCGGCCGAGCCCGGCCAGCAGCATCAGCGTGGCGCCGACCAGCAGCTTGTCGGCGATCGGGTCCAGCATGCGGCCGATGTCCGACTGCTGCCGGCGGGTGCGCGCCAGGTGGCCGTCCAGCCAGTCGGTGAGCCCGGCCGCGATGAACAGCAGCGTCGCCAGCAGGTCGCCCACCGGGGTGCGAAGCGCGGCAAGGAGGACCAGCACGGGAATCGCCCCGATGCGCGACAGCGTCAGCAAGTTGGGCAGGTCGGTCAGCACCCGCATAACCTAGGGGCTTCGGCCGGCGCTGTCAGGCGTTCGCGGGCCTCGCCGGGCCGCTATTTGTGACGGCGGTCAGCAACCATGGCTCCCCCGGGTGCCGCCCCGGCTCGCAGAACAGCGGCAGCGCGTTGGGCGTGCGGATGTCGGCCGGCAGGTTCATCTCCGCCCGCAGCGCCCGGAACAGCGCGCCGTGGGCCACCACCAGCACCGGGGAAGGCTGCGCCAAGGCGGCCGCCACCCCGGCCACGGCGCGGCGGCGCAGTTCGGCGAAGCTTTCCGCGCCCTCGGGCGTGTGCTCGCCGGCGATCCAGGCGATGAACCAGGAAGCATGCTGCAACGTGCCCTCGTGCACGCCGAAGCACACCTCCTGCAAGTCTTCCACGATCGAGACCGGCAGCCCCAGCACCGTGCCCGCGGCCTCCGCCGTGACGCGGGCGCGTCCGAGGGGAGAGCTGACGATGCTGGCGATGCCGCGCCCGCGCAGCGCCTGCGCGGCGGCGGCCGCCTGGGCGACGCCGGTGGCATTCAGCGGGATGTCCGTGCGCCCCTGGCTGATCCCCTGCACGTTCCAGTCCGTTTCCCCGTGGCGCAGGAACCAGAAGGCGCGGGCCGGCAGGGTGTTCAGGCCGCCAAGGCTCAAGCAGGCAGCCCTTCGGCGGCCAGCGTGCGCCGCACCGCCGGGCGGGCCTTCATGCGGGCAAAATGCGCCGCCACGTGGGTGGGCAGCTCGACCCCGGCGCGCGGCGCCCAGCTGGACACGTAGAACAGCGTCGGGTCCGCCACCGAGTAATCGCCCGCGACCCAGTCCTTGCCCGCAAGCGCCATGTTCAGCAAGCCGAGGCCCTTGGCGAAGATGTCCCGCCCCCGGGCCTGCACAGCTTCCCTGTCCGCCTCGTTCGGCGCGAAGTTGCCCGGCCGCGTGACGCGGGCGAAGCCCTGCATGTGGACGGTGGCCACGACGTAGTCCATCGCCTCGATCGCCCGGGCTTCCCCGTCCGGGTCGGCCGGCAGGAGCTTGGCGTCCGGGTTGGTCCGCGCCAGCCAGGTGGCGATTGCGCCGTATTCCGTCAGCACGCTGCCGTTGTCCCGGCGCAAGGCAGGCACCTTGGACTTGGCGCTGACCGCGAGATACGCCGGCTGGTACTGCTCGCCGTCCTTGAGGCTGACCTTCTCGGTCTCGTACGGCTTGCCGATCTCCTCCAGGATGACGTGGATGCCCAGCGAGCAAGCGCCGGGCGCGTAGTACAGCTTCATGGGCGCGTTCCTTTCAGTCGAACAGCGAGCTGACGCTGCTCTCGTCGCTGATCCTCCGCATCGCCTCCGCCAGCAGCGGGGCGATGGTGAAGGTCCGCAGGTTGGCGGCGCCCTGCACCGCCGCCGTGGGCTCGATGCTGTCGGTGATGGTCATCATCTCGATCGGCGAGGAGGCGATGCGCGCCACCGCGCCCCCGGACAGCACGCCGTGGGTGACGTACACGCTGACCGAGTGCGCGCCTTCCGCGATCAGCGCCGTCGCGGCGTTGCACAGCGTGCCGCCGGAGTCGACGATGTCGTCCACCAGGATGCAGTCCGCGCCCTCGACCTCGCCGATGATGTTCATCACCTCCGACACGCCGGCGCGTTCCCGCCGCTTGTCCACGATGGCCAGGTCGCAGTTCAGCCGGGATGCCAGGTTGCGCGCCCGCAGCACGCCGCCCACGTCCGGCGACACGATCATCGCCTGCCGCCCGGCGAAACGCTGCTGGATGTCCGCGGTGAACAGCGGCGCGGCGTAGAGGTTGTCCACCGGGATGTCGAAGAAGCCCTGGATCTGCCCGGCGTGCAGGTCCAGCGTCAGCACCCGGTTGGCCCCGGCCTCCGTGATCAGGTTGGCGACCAGCTTGGCGCTGATCGGGCTGCGGGAGGACGTCTTGCGGTCCTGCCGGGAATAGCCGAAGTACGGGACCACCGCCGTCACCCGCCGGGCGCTCGACCGCCGCAGCGCGTCCAGCGTGATCAGCAGCTCCATCAGGTTGTCGTTGGCCGGGTAGGAGGTCGATTGCAGCACGAAGACGTCCTCGCCGCGGACGTTCTCGTGGATCTCCACGAACACCTCCATGTCGGCGAAGCGCCGGATGGAGGCACGGGTCAGCGTGAGGTTCAGGCTCGCGGCCACTGCCTCGGCCAGCGGCCGGTTGCTGTTGCAGGCAACGATCTTCATGGGGCGCGGTCCCGATCCGGCTGCGTGGGCCGGGTTCTAGCAGCCAGTCAGCGGCCTGTCATCCTTCCGGCGCGGGCTCCGGCTTCGACGAGGCTGGAGCCGCCGGGCCGGCCCGGCCGCTGGCCTGCACGACAACCTCGTGCACGCCGCCCGCCGCTTCCGCCGCCACGGCTATCGCGACCTCGCCCCAGTAGCTGTCCAGCGAACCCGGCGGCACCTCGTTGAGCTGCACCACGCGGCCCCGCTCCTGCCCTTTCGCGTCCACCACGATCCACTGGATCTCGATCCGCGTGGTCTTGCGGGCGCCCGGCGCGGTCTTCACCTGGCCTTCCACGCTGAAGTCCGCGCCCTGGCCGGTGTCCTGCACCACGTCCCCGAGGGTGGGCAGCCGCGTGGTCATCTGCTTGGCCAGCGACGTGTCGCCGTCGCCCGGCGCGCCGGTCACGCCCTTGAAATACAGCACCGGCGGCCGGTTCAGCAGGCTGTGGGGGTCGCTCATCTGACGCCGGGCCTCAATGCCGGTGAGCAGGTCCACGACCTTGGGCGCTTCCTCGTCGGCGGCGGCGTTCAGGGTGCCGGCGCCGCCGGCGGCCCAGTCCCCCGGCGGCACCGGCGGGCCTTGGCTGGTGCCCTGCGGCGCGCCCTGCGGGTCCAGAATGGTGTAGGCCGGGATGACCGCGCCGTCCTTCAGCGACGCGGTCAGCACCAGGCGCCAATCCCCCCGGGACGCCGGCGCGGCATTGGCCGGCAACTGCATGGCGACCAGCGCCTTGGCCACCGCGCCCGACCACGTCCGGGCGGCCGCGTCCGTCAGCAGCGCGTCCCTGGGCGGCGGGACGGCGAGCCGCGACGGCGGCGGCTGCGACAAGCGCATGGCGGTGGCGCCGGGGCGGCCGAGGAACGGCTGCGGCAGGTCCCCGCACCCGGCCAGCGCCACGGTGGCGACGGCCGCCACCAGCAGGCGGTCAGCTAAGCACACAGCCGAACAACACGAACAGGAGCATCAGGAGAGCGACGAAGATCGGGATGTAGGGCATGCGATCACCGAGACCTGATGGCCGATCGGCCCGCCTCCGGCAAGCGTGCGCCGGCGGTGGCTGAAGAACCGCGCCTCGTCGGGCAGCGTGTCGGCGTCCAGCGCCGTGGCCGCGGCGCCTGCGGCAAGCAGCCGGGCCGTGCAGTATCCCGGCAGGTCGAACCGCCAGCGCCCGGGCCGGGCGTCGGCGAAGAAGCGGGCGTCGGCTTCGTTCCGGGCCAGCACCGCATCCCGCATGTCCGCCGCCACCTCGTAGGACGCGGCGCCGATGCAGGGGCCCACGGCTGCCGTGACGCCCTGCCCGCCCATGGCGGCCACCACGGCTTCCAGCACGCCCGCCAGCGCGCCGCGCCAGCCGGCATGGGCCGCGCCCACGACACCGGGGGCGGTGAACAGCACGGGAGCGCAGTCGGCGGTGACGATCGCCAGGCCCAGGCCGGGCCGCCGGGTGACCATGGCATCCGCCCGCGGCCCGGCGCCGGGCCGCCAGGGCTCCTCCACCGCCACCACCGCCGCGCCGTGCACCTGCGTCAGCCCGGCCAGCGACGTCACGCCGACCGCGTGGGCGACCCGGCGGCGGTTTTCCGTCACCGCGGCGGGGTCGTCCGCGCCCGAGAGGCTGCAATTGAGGCTGCTGAACGGCCCGGTGGACACGCCGCCCTGCCGGGTGAAGAAGCCGTGCGGGGCGGCGAGCGCCGCTGCCCGGAGATGCGGCGGCGTCATTCCTCGAACCCTGGCGGGACCGGCAGGCCGGGGGAGGTCAGCGCCATCGCCTTGAACAGCCCGCCCATGCGGTCCGGCTCGGCCAGGCGGCGCCCGGCTTCCGTGAGGCGGGCCGCGTCCCGCCAGGGCAGGGTCTGCGCCAGGCGGTTCACCCGCGCGAACAGGCCGAGCCGGGTGAGGAACTTGCCCTGCGGGATCGGCCCGTGGGCCGGCAAGCCTGAGTTGCGGGCGAAGGCGGCGAAATCGACGTGGGCGGTGAGATCGGCGCTGCCCGGGTCCGCCAGCGGGTCGGCGGGATTCCCGTCCCGCAGCGCTTGCAGGCTGTCGCCAGGGCCGCTGGCGAGCGGGCCGTAGTCGAGGAACAGGGCCACGCCGGGGTGTGCGCGCAAGCGGGCGCCGAGGTGGCGGGCGAGCGCCGGGTCACGCTGCTCGCGGATCTCGCCCTCCCCGCCGGCGCCTTCTTCCCCTTCCGCTGGCAAGGGATCTCCTGCGCCGCGGGCAAGGCTGGCTTCCGCCCACCCGCCGTCCGCCACGCAGCGTTCCACCCAGCCCCCGTCCCGCCGCACGAACTGCCGGATCGGCAGGGCGTCGAGGAACTCGTTGGCGAGCAGGATGGCGGGGCCGGGCGGCACATCCTCCACCCGGCCGTGCCAGGTCGCCCCCGGCAGCACCGCCGCCTGCACGGCGCGCAGCCGGGCGGAGGACTCCACCAGGTGCACCCGCGCTGCCGCCCGGAACGCGGGCGCCACCCGGGCCACGGCGCGCAACGCATCGGCCATCAGCGTGCCGCGGCCGGGGCCGGCTTCGGCCAGCACCACCGGGTCCGGGCGGCCCATCGCCTCCCAGGACACGGCGGCCCAGGCGCCCAGCACCTCGCCGAAGGCTTGGCTGATCTCCGGCGCGGTGGTGAAGTCGGCGAACGGGTCGTGGCTCGCGTAATAGGCCGCGTTGGCGCGGGCCATGAAAGCGTCCAGGGGTTCCATCAGGCGGGGGCCATCAAGCAGGGGCCATCAAGCGGGGACGGCGGCCGTCCGCGGCCTTGCCCGGGCGATCAGGAACAAGCCGGCCACCAGCATCGGGATGCAGAGCAACTGGCCCATGGTCGCGCCTTCCCACAGGTAGCCCAGGAAGTCGTCCGGCTGCCGGAACAGCTCGCCGGTGCTGCGCGCCACCGCGTAGCCCACCAGGAAGACGCCCGTCAGCACGCCGAACCGCGCCCGCACCCTTTCCCGCCGGGCCAGCAGCCACAGCACGATGAACAGGAGCAAGCCTTCCATGGAAGCCTGGTAGAGCTGGCTGGGGTAGCGCGGCACGTCGTCCACCCGCGGGAACACCATGCGCCAGGGCACCCAATCCGGCGCCGGGCGGCCCCACAGCTCGCCGTTGATGAAGTTGGCGACGCGGCCGAAGCCGAGGCCGATCGGCGTCACCACCGCGATCCGGTCGGCGAAGCCCAGCAGGGGGATGCTCTGCCGCCGGCAGAACAGGAGCAGCGCCACCACCACGCCCAACGCGCCGCCGTGGAAGCTCATCCCGCCTTCCCACACGGCGAAGATGGAGACCGGGTTGGCCGCGAACTTGCCCGGCTGGTAGAACAGCACGTAGCCCAGCCGCCCGCCGAGCACGACGCCCAAGGTGGCCCAGGTCAGGAAATCGTCCGTCTGTTCCACGGTGGCGACGGCGGGGCTGCGCCGCACCAGCCTGCGCATCACTTGCCAGCCCAGCAGCAGGCTGCCGATATAGGCCAGCGCGTACCAGCGGATGGCGAGCGGCCCCAGGTGCAGCAGCACCGGGTCGAACCCCGGGAAGGTGAGCACGTCGCTCGAGGGCGGCATCAGGGGCGGCATCAGCGGTACGGGTCCGGCGTGGCCAGGTAGTCTTGGATGTAGCGGCGCACGCCTTCCTCCAGCACGGTGAACTGGCCTCCGAAGCCCGCGGCGCGCAGCCGGGCGGTGGTGGCCTGGGTAAAGGACTGGTAGCCGTCCCGCAGCCCGGGCGGCATGTCGATGAACTCCATCCGCTCCGGCATGTCGGACGCCCGGCACACCGCCTCGGCCAGGTGCTGGTAGGACCGGGCGTTGCCGGTGCCGACGTTGAACAGGCCGCTCACGCCGGGCGAGGCGAGCAGCCAGAGCATGACGTCCACCACGTCGCCCACCCAGATGAAGTCCCGCATCTGCTGCCCGTCCGCCAGGCCCGGCTGCGTGGAGCGGAACAGCTTGGGGGCGTGGCCGGCCAGCACGTCGTCATGCTTGACCTTCACGACGGACACCATCGAGCCCTTGTGGTACTCGTTCGGGCCGTACACGTTGAACAGCTTCAGCCCGGCCCATTGCGGCGGCCGGTCCGACCCGGCGCGAAGCATCTTGGCGACCCGCAGGTCGAAGGCGTGCTTGCTCCAGCCGTACAGGCTGCGCGGCTTGAGCGTGCCCAGCGCCTCGATGTCGTCCTCGAACCCGGCGGTTCCATCGCCGTAGGTGGCGGCGGAGGACGCGTACACCATCGGCACCCCGTGCGCGGCGCACCAGTTCCACAGCATCATCGGCAGCTCGACGTTGGTCATCCAGACCATGTCGCCGTCCGCCGCCGTGGTTTCGCTGATGGCGCCGAGGTGGAACACCATGCGCAGCGGCGGCTCGGTGGCCAGGAAGTGCTCCAGCGCGTCCGGCATCAGCATCAAGGAAGGCGGGTGGCTGGCGAGGTTGCGCCACTTGCCTTCGGAGCCGAGCCAGTCAGCGACGGCGACCTCGTGGCCGGCGTCCGCCAGTGCGGCGTTGAGGTTGGAGCCGATGAAGCCGGCGCCGCCGGTGAGCAGGATCATGGCGGCGTTATAGGGGCGGCAGGGCGGCGCGTCATCCGGGCGGGTGGGCGAGGCGTGCTGGGCTGAGCCCGGAACGGCCTGCGCGGTGCCTGCTTGGGGTTTGTTCACATTTTGTTCTAATCTGAGGCGATATTGTCCGGGTTGATCAGGGACGGCGGCAGCACGGGTATTCCGGCCATGGCAAGGCGGCGCGGGACATCGCCCGGTACGGCCCGGAGTTCGCGCCTGGAGTTCGCGCCTGGCGGCCGGCTCGGCCCCGAGCAGGTGGACGGCCGGGCGGCGGCCGTGACCTACGCCGCGGTCGCGGCCTTCCCACGCGACAGCCGCCGGCTGGCCGACACGGTGTGGTCTTCCGGCGGCGCGGCGCGGCTGCAACGGTTGCTGCCGCAATGGGCGAAGGCGTCGCGGCTGGGTCCTGCCAGCTTCGCCGCGCATTCCTTCGGCCGCGGTCCGGACAGCAGGGTCGTGCAGGCCCTGCGGATGGCGGCGGAGCGGACGGCATCCGCATCGGGCCACGAGGACCTGCGGGCAGCGTGCGGGCATGTGGCGGACGCAGCCGAGTCCGTCGGCCTCGGCAACTGGAACCGCTTCCTGGCGGATGCCGAGGACCGGGCGGATGACCCAGCCACGCGTGCCGCCGTCGCGGCTGCGGTGCCGCCGCCGAGCGCCGAGCCGGCTCCTGCCGCAAGGTCCAAGGCCGCCGCGGCGCCAGTGGTCCCCGCGCCCGGCGGCGCCCCGGCGGGCGTGGCCGCCGAACCGGAGCATGGCAAGGTCTGGTGGTGGCTGCACGGGCTTGGGCTCGCCAAGACCCGGCACGAGCAGGCCATCGACCTGCGCCGCGCGATGGGGTCGCAGGGCGGGCTCGTCTATCTGCGGGACGGCGCGAAGCTGGACGTGGATGCCATGTCGGACGACGAGGTGCTCGCACTCGACAAGGAGACGCGGGGGCAGCGGCACACACCCTTGCTGGGTGGCGCTGTTGCGCCGTTCATGACGCCATGGGGCTACAACAATACCAAGGCATACAGACAAGCGATGGAGGAGATCATGCGGCCAGGTACGCATACGACTTTGAATGGCCGTGTTCCAACGCGGGAGGCAGAACGAATGATCAAGGAAGGAGGTGGATTTTTTGATCGCGCAGAGCCAGGTCATCCCCCGGGCGGTCGTAGCACCCATCACGAATACCACATCAACTACCGCGTTCCAGGCAAAAACGGATTAGAGAAGACGACGGTGATCGTGCAACCATGGAAAGAACAACTCAGGCGGTCGAGCAACTCGCAAAGATTTCTGCTGAATTAGCGGATTATCGAAGGACTGCCATCGTGAATGACATGTCCGAGGCGGCAGAGGACTGGAAGCACCTAGGGGAAGATCTACTGAAAGCGCAGCCCTGGTACGATCTGAAGAGATCCGCGCTGGATGAAAAGAAGCTTCTTGCCGAACTCAAGCTGCTCTATGGCAAGGCGTTGGACGGCGACCGGCGCTACGCGAGGATCATCGAACTGGGCAGATCGATCTTTGACGAGGCGAAGCGGCACGAGGTGGACCCGGATGGTTATCTTGGTTCGCAAAGAATAGCTCGTGGAACATTTGCTTTTCTTGCCGAGTACGGGTTTGCGCCTGTCGACGGAACTGCCCCAGTCGCCACCTACTCCTCAGGCCGGGTCGTCCTTGATCTCGGCTTGCCCAGCGTGGCCTATTCAGGCTGTAGCCTGAAACAGACATCTGATCCGTCCGGGCATTACTTCCTGGAAGATATAGTCTTCATGGCAGGCCGTTCTGAGTCGCTGTCACTTCCACCAGGCCTGTCGATCACGTCCGAGGTTGACGTGCAGGACTGGTTTTCCAAAGTCGCCGATATCCTGCGTCACGACGGGCGAGACCTGCTTGAGGACAAGCCGGGCGCCTTCGGGCGGCTTGCCCGCGCGCAGGCGGGTCACGACCGGCGCGTCGTCGAGGAGATGCAGCGCCTCCGTCCGGAAGAGTAGGATCGCCGGTCCGTCGGGCAGTTCCGGCGATCACCGCGGATCGTGCCTGGCTCGAAGCTGCCGCCCCATGCTCGGGGTGAATGTGCCGCCCCTCCGCCGATCACCTGTGTTGCACGGGTAAAACCTGCATGGTAAGGCGACCGCCAATAGCCGCCACGGCGGTTCCTGACCCTTTTCTGCAAGCATGGACGGACCCCCGCGTGGCCGCTGAAGGCACGATTTCCCAGAGCGGCGGCCTCCCCGGGCGGTATGCCGCCGCCCTTTACGACCTCGCCAGCGAACGGCGCGAACTCGACACGGTCGTGGACCAGATGGGGGCGCTCGGCCGGCTGATCGACGAGAGCGCGCCGCTGCGCCGGCTGCTGTCCTCCCCGCTGGTGGCCGTGGTGCAGGCGCGCACGGCGGTCCAGGCGGTGCTGACCGGGCAGGGCTTCGGCAAGACGGTGACGGATTTCGTGGGCGTGATCGCCAACAACCGCCGCTTGCCCGCGCTGAAGGCCATCAGCACCGCCTTCGCCACCCTGGTCGCCGACAAGCGCGGCGTGGTGACCGCGACCGTCGCCTCCGCGCACAAGCTGTCGGACGTGCAGCGCGAGCAGTTGCGCGCCCGGCTGATCGAGGCCGGGTATGGCAACGTCAACATACAAGAATCGGTGGACCCGGCGCTGCTCGGCGGCCTCGTCGTGCGCGTCGGCGCCCGCCTCTACGACACCAGTCTGAAGTCCCGGCTGCAACGCCTGCAGTACGCGATGAAGGGAGCCGCCTGAACCATGGAAATCCGCCCCGCCGAGATCAGCGAGATCCTCAAGCAGCAGATCGCCAGCTTCGACCGCGAGCAGGACGTGGCCGAAACCGGCCAGGTGCTCAGCGTCGGAGACGGCATCGCCCGCGTGTTCGGCTTGCAGAACGTGATGGCCGGCGAGCTGGTCGAGTTCCCGGGCGCCGGCCTGCGCGGCATGGCGCTGAACCTCGAGACCGACAACGTCGGCGTGGTGATCTTCGGCGACGACAAGGCGATCCGCGAAGGCGACACGGTCAGCCGCACCAGCCGCATCGTGTCCGTGCCCGTCGGCAAGGGCCTGCTGGGCCGGGTCGTGGACGGACTGGGCATGCCGATCGACGGCAAGGGTCCGCTCACGGACGTCAAGGAGATGCTGGTCGAGCAGAAGGCGCCGGGCATCATCCCGCGCAAGTCGGTGCACGAGCCGATGCAGACCGGGCTGAAGGCGATCGACGCGCTGATCCCCGTCGGCCGCGGCCAGCGGGAGCTGATCATCGGGGACCGGCAGATCGGCAAGACTGCCGTGATCATCGACACCATCATCAACCAGAAGCAGGTCAACTCCGGCACGGACGAGAGCAAGAAGCTCTACTGCGTCTACGTCGCGATCGGCCAGAAGCGCTCCACCGTGGCGCAACTGGTGCGCACGCTGGAGGAGAACGGGGCGATGGAGTACTCCATCGTCGTCGCCGCCACCGCGTCCGACCCGGCGCCGCTGCAATTCCTGGCGCCCTACACCGGCGCCACCATGGGCGAGTTCTTCCGCGACAACGGCATGCACGCCATGATCGCGTACGACGACCTATCCAAGCAGGCCGTGGCCTACCGCCAGATGTCCCTGCTGCTGCGCCGCCCGCCGGGCCGCGAGGCGTATCCGGGGGACGTGTTCTACCTGCATTCCCGCCTGCTGGAGCGCGCCGCCAAGATGAGCGACGCGAACGGCGCCGGGTCGTTGACCGCGCTGCCGGTGATCGAGACGCAGGCGGGCGACGTGTCCGCCTACATCCCGACCAACGTGATCTCCATCACCGACGGGCAGATCTTCCTGGAATCCGAGCTGTTCTTCCGCGGCATCCGCCCGGCGGTGAACGTGGGCCTCTCGGTGTCGCGCGTGGGCTCGGCGGCGCAGACCAAGGCGATGAAGAAGGTCGCCGGGTCGATCAAGCTGGAGCTGGCGCAGTACCGCGAGATGGCGGCGTTCGCGCAGTTTTCCTCCGACCTGGACGCGTCCACCCAGCGCCTGCTGGCACGCGGCGCCCGGCTGACCGAGCTGCTGAAGCAGCCGCAGTTCCAGCCGTTGCCGGTGGAGGTGCAGGCGGTGGTGCTGTACGCCGGGGTCCGCGGCTACCTGGACAACGTGGCCGTCGGCAAGATCGGCGCGTTCGAGCGGCAGATGGTGGGCGAGATGCGCTCCCGCGAGCCGTCGATCATGGACAGCATCCGCGCGGACAACGACATCAAGCCGGAAACGGAAGCCAAGCTGAAGAGCTTCCTCGAGGGCTTCAGCAAGTCATTCGCGGCGTAGGTTTGCGCGCGGTCCCTCACCCCGACCCTTTCCCAGAGGGAGAGGGAGCAGAAAGCGTGAAGCAATGGCCAGCCTGAAAGCCCTGCGGGCGCGCATCAACAGCGTCAAGTCCACCCGCAAGATCACCAGCGCCATGAAGATGGTCGCCGCCAGCAAGCTGCGCCGGGCGCAGACCCAGGCAGAAGCGGCGCGCCCGTACGCCGAGCGGATGGAGCGCGTGCTGGCCGCGCTGGCCG
The DNA here is from genome assembly GCA_964245075.1 of uncultured Acetobacteraceae bacterium. GTDB lineage: Bacteria > Pseudomonadota > Alphaproteobacteria > Acetobacterales > Acetobacteraceae > LMUY01. The sequence goes on along the minus strand of CAXTLC010000003.1, from coordinate 36,535 downwards.
CCAGCGTGCAGGGCAGCCCGACCGCGCCGAGGATGCTGGCGGGCACGGGGAGCGACCGCGTCCACCTGCTGATCGTGATCACCGCGGACCGCGGCCTGGCGGGGGCGTTCAACACCAACGTCGGCCGTGCCGCGCGCAACCTGGCCCGGCGCCTGATGGGCGAGGGCAAGACCGTCAAGATCATCACCGTTGGCCGCAAGGGGCGCGACTACCTGCGTCGCGAGATGGCCGCCAGCATCGTCGGCGACATCTCGTTCGCCGGCAAGAAGCGGGTCGAGTTCGCGGACGTGCGGGCGATCGGCGAGCAGGCCGTGGAGATGCTGGGCCGCGACGAGTTCGACGTGGCGACCGTGGTGTACAACCGCTTCGTGTCCGTGATCAGCCAGATTCCGACCGAGTTGCAGATCATCCCGCCGCTGATGACCGAGAGCGGGCCGGCCGAGCAGACCGGCGCGCAGGCGACCTACGAGTTCGAGCCGGACGAGGAGACGATCCTCGCCAAGCTGCTGCCGCGCAACCTGTCGATCCAGCTCTACCGCGCCCAGCTCGACAGCGGCGCCGGGGAGCATGGCGCGCGAATGACGGCGATGGACAACGCCACCCGCAACGCGGGCGAGGCCATCAACAAGCTGACGCTGAACTACAACCGCACGCGGCAGGCGAACATCACCCGCGAGCTGATCGAGATCATATCGGGCGCCGAAGCCCTCTAGGGCCGCGTCCGCACAGGAGAGACCACATGGCGAGCAACAATGTCGGCCGCATCACGCAGGTCCTCGGCGCCGTCCTGGACGTGCAGTTCGAGGGCGAGCTTCCGTTCATCCAGTCCGCGCTGACCACCAGGACGGCCAGCGGCACGCTGGTGATGGAGGTGGCGCAGGAGCTGGGCGAGCGGACCGTCCGCTGCATCGCGATGGACAGCACGGACGGCCTGGTGCGCGGCAGCGAGGTGACGGACACCGGCGCGCCGATCAGCGTCCCGGTCGGCCCGGAAACGCTGGGCCGCATCCTCAACGTCATCGGCGAGCCGATCGACGAGCGCGGCCCCGTCAACGCCAAGATGACCTACCCGATCCACCGGGCGGCGCCCACCTTCGAGGACCAGTCCACCTCCGCGGAAGTGCTGGCGACGGGCATCAAGGTGGTGGACCTGCTCGCCCCCTACCTGAAGGGCGGCAAGATCGGCCTGTTCGGCGGCGCGGGCGTGGGCAAGACGGTGCTGATCCAGGAGCTGATCAACAACATCGCCAAGGCGCATGGCGGCGTGTCCGTGTTCGCCGGCGTGGGGGAGCGCACCCGCGAAGGCAACGACCTCTACCACGAGATGATCGACGCCGGGGTGATCAAGCTCGGCGAGGGCACCACGGAAGGCTCCAAGGTGGCGCTGGTGTACGGCCAGATGAACGAGCCGCCGGGCGCCCGCGCCCGCGTGGCGTTGTCCGGCCTGTCCTTGGCGGAGTATTTCCGCGACGAGGAAGGGCAGGACGTGCTGTTCTTCGTGGACAACATCTTCCGCTTCACCCAGGCCGGCGCGGAAGTGTCGGCGCTGCTGGGCCGCATCCCGTCCGCAGTGGGCTACCAGCCGACCCTGGCCACCGACATGGGCGCGTTGCAGGAGCGCATCACCTCCACCAAGAAGGGCTCCATCACCTCGGTGCAGGCGATCTACGTGCCCGCCGACGACCTGACCGACCCGGCGCCCGCGACCTCCTTCGCCCACCTGGACGCGACCACCGTGCTGTCCCGCTCCATCGCCGAGCTGGGCATCTACCCGGCGGTCGACCCGCTCGACTCCACCAGCCGTTCGCTGGACGCGCGCATCATCGGCGACGAGCACTACGACGTGGCGCGCGAGGTGCAGCGCATCCTGCAAACCTACAAGTCCTTGCAGGACATCATCGCCATCCTGGGCATGGACGAGCTGTCGGAGGAGGACAAGCTGGTCGTCGCGCGCGCCCGCAAGATCCAGCGCTTCCTGTCGCAGCCGTTCCACGTGGCGGAGGTGTTCACCGGCACGCCGGGCTTGTTCGTGCCGATCGCCGACACGGTCCGCTCCTTCAAGGGCATCGTGAACGGCGAGTACGACCACCTGCCGGAAGCCGCGTTCTACATGGTCGGCACCATCGAGGACGCGGTGAAGAAGGCGGAGGGGATGAAGGAGAAGGCCTGATGCCGGTCGCGCTGGAGATCGTCAGCCCGGAGAAGCTGCTGCTGACGCGCGACGTGGAGATGGTCGTCATCCCGGCGTCCGAAGGCGACATGGGCGTGCTGCCCAACCATTCGCCGATGATCGTGTTGCTGCGCGGCGGCACGATCGCCATCCACGAGGGCGGCCGGGTGACGGACCGGCTGTTCGTGAGCGGCGGGTTCGCCGAGATCACGCCCGAGCGGTGCACCGTGCTGGCGGACGAGGCCTTGCCGGCCACCGAGCTGTCCCGTGCGGAAGGCGAGCGGCGCCTGGCCGAGGCGCAGGGCGAGTACGACTCCACGGACAAGACGAACGTGGCCGCGCTGGACGCCGCCATGGACCGGATGCAGTCGGCCCGGGCGATGATCGAGGCGGCTGCCGCCTGAGCGTGGCTGCCGCGCCACGCGCCGCGGGCGGCTTGTAACACTCACGTCACGGTGGCTTTGCCGCGCGGTGCGGCGGTGACAGATGCATGTCCGGCAGCGAGGTTCGGCGAACGATGAAGCATTGGCGGCTGGAGGATGTCGCGTGGAACCGTTTCGACCCGGCGGAGGTCGATCCGGACATCGTGCGGCTGGTGAAATCCGCTGCCATGGTCGAGCGCAACGGCACCGACTACGCGATCTACCTGTCCCGCGTCTTCCGCGAGGACCCCGCGTTCTGCCAGGCGTCCGACAACTGGGCGGTCGAGGAGGTCCAGCACGGCGACGCGCTCGGCAGGTGGGCGGAACTGGCTGACCCGGGCTGGAACTTCGCCGAGGCGTTCGCGCGCTACCGCGAGGGCTACAAGCTGCCGCTGGACGCGATGTCCTCGGTCCGCGGGTCCAAGACAGGCGAGCTGATCGCGCGCTGCATGGTGGAGACGGGGACGTCCTCGTACTACACCGCGCTGGCGGACGCGACGGCGGAGCCGGTGCTGCAACAGGTCTGCCGGCTGATCGCGGCCGACGAGTACCGCCATTGGAAGCTGTTCTACGACCACATGAAACGCTACCTGGCGCGCGAGCGGATCAGCGTGCTGCGCCGGCTGCGCATCGCGGCCGGGCGCATCACCGAGTCGGAGGACGACGAACTGGCGTTCGCCTACCATTGCGGCAACGACCCCGCCGGCGTGGCCTACGAGCACGAGCGCTGCATCGCCGGCTACATGGGGCGGGCGATGGGGTTCTACCGTTACAACCACATCGAGCGCAGCATGGGGATGATCATGAAGGCGGTCGGCCTGCCATCGCGCGGGCGGCTGTCCACGGTCGCCGCCAAGCTGTTCTGGCGCATGTTGCAACGCCGGCAACGGCGGTTCGCCGCGTCCGCCGCCGCTTAGGCCGCTTTTTGGCCTGGCAATTGACGCCCTGACTGTTTCCAGCCAGGGCGATCGCAGGTTAGGCAAGCCGTCGGGCCACGGCCTGGTCAGGCAGGCTCGAACAGGTCCTGCGCCAGGTAGCGGCCGGGCGCGACGCCGCCCGGGCAAGCGAACAGGCCGCCGCCGACATGGGTGACGAACTGGTTCAGCATGTCGAACTTGGACATCCGGTCGAAAACCTTGATGAAGCCGGTGCGGGGGTCGCGCTGGTAGCAGATGAACAGCAGCCCGGCGTCGAGTTCCAGCTCGTGCCGCCAAGGCGGCCAGCGCTCGGCCACCATGCTGACGCCGTTGTCGTAGGAGTAGGCCCGGCGAAGCATCTGCGCGCCGCCGTTGCTGTGCGGGGACGCCAGCCGCATATGCGCGTTCTCCGCGATGACCAGGTTGCCGTCCTCATCAGCCGCGTCCAGATCGGCCGCCGTGAACTCGCCGTCCGCCCCGAGCGGAGCGCCCGACACCTTGCGGCGCCCGACCGTCTGCTCCTGGAACGCGAGCTTCATGCGGTCCCAATGCTCGAGCGCGATGCGGATCGGCCGGGCGACCGCGTAGCTGCCGCCCCGCATCCAGGGGCCGCCCTCATCGCCGACCCAGACGAACTTGCCGAGCGCCTCGGCGTCGGCCGCTCCCACGTTGGCGGTGCCGTCCTTGAATCCCATCAGGTTGCGCGGGGTGACCGCCGGGTCATAGCCCGGCAGGAACCCGGCCTGCACCCACCGAAGCTGGGCGACCCCCGAGGCAAGGCGCGTGAGCTGGCGCACGGCGTGCATCGTGGCCTGCTTGTCATCGCCGCTGGCCTGAACGGACAGGTCGCCGCCGGTCCGCTCCGGCACCAGCTGGTCGCCCACGAAGCGCGGCAGGTCGACGAAGGCGGCCGGGCGATGCCGGGCCAGCCCGAACCGGTCTGCGCCCTCCTTGCTGAACAGGGACGGACCGAACCCGAACGTGAGGGTGAGCCGGCTTGGCGGCAGGTCCCGCACCTCGCCGGAATCCGGCGGCGGCTCGTCGGGCGGTCCGTCGGCGGCAACTGGCTGCCCCCCCGTCAGCTTGGCAGCGGCCTCCGTCCAGGCCTGCATCAGGGCCGCGAGGCCTGCCACCTTGTCCGCCACCACGTCGAACGCGGCGAAATAGGTGTGCGCCTGCATCGGGTTCACGATGCCGTTCTGGTTCGGGCCATGGAACGGCAGGGTCCGGCCGGCCGGAAGCGCCGCCGTCTTCGTCAGCGGCGGACCGTCCGCCGGGGCCTGCGCCCCCGCCCGGCGCGCGTTGGCGGCGACGCCGGCGATGCCCGCCGCCGCGCCCAGCAGGGAGCGGCGGGTGGCGCCGCCGCGCGGGTCCGGCCCGGTCACCGGCCGCCCCGCATCAGCGAGTTGACGTCATCCATGACGTAGTAGAATCCTTTGTTGTCCGGCGTCATGGCGATCCCGAACAGGTCGCCGTTCCCGGGTGGCGACTGCGCCTGGTCGGTGTTGATCCATTGCGCGTAGATCTGCTTGCCGGCCACCGGGTCCACCTCCACGAGGCGGCCGTCCTTGCCGTTGCAGACGAGCAGGTGCCCCTCCGGTGACCACGCCATCGCGAGCGGCCAGGACAGCAGCTCGCCTTTCGTGACCACCCTGCCCGTTCCAGCGCTGCCGGTTCGCGCCATCGCGTCCGGGATGGCGGTGATGACGTTGTCCAGCCCGTCGGTGACGTAGAGCGTGTTGTCGCCGGACAGCGCCAGCCCGGTCGGCCCCAGCAGGAAGTTGTCGATGTCCGCGCGCGCCGCGAAGCCGTCCGCGACGACCGTCTGGTCCACCAGCACCGGCGGCTTGCCGTCCTTCATCGACAGGGTCAGCCGCAGGACGGTGGATTTGCGGATCACGACGGGAAGGCCGGTGCTGCGGTCGATCACCGCCGGCGACGGCAGGTTGAACCCGGCCATGCTGATGAACAGCGTGGCGGTGCCGCCGTTGTCCACCACCGCCATGTTGCCCCAGGGATCGTTGACGGTCGGGCCGGACCACACCGACACCAGCTTGCCGTTCGGATCGAGCACGAGGATGCAGCCGTCCCCCTTGGTCGCGGTGGTGCCGTCCTTGCTCGGCGTGCTGCCGACGATCACCCAGCCGGTCTTCAGCATGGCCATGGCGGTGGTCAGCCCGACGCCGCCCGGGCACTGCGGCAAGCCCTGCGGCAACCTGGCGAACAGGTAGCTCCCGTCCGTGCCGGGACGGTAGCCGACTATGGTGGTGCCGGTGCCTTGCAGGTTCGAGATGTTGTTGAAGTTGTCGACGAGCACGTCGTCCTTCATCACCTTGCCGGCCGAGACGGGGGCCACGATGACCGCGTAGGGATTGAGGTCGCCGTTGTCGGTCACGGTGGATGACAGGGTGGTGTGGCGGTGGACCGTTTCCAAGAAGCCCTTCGGTTCGGCGGCGGCGGCGGCGGACGCGAAGGCGCAGCCTGCCGCGAGCGCGCCCTGGCAGAGCGCGGAGCGCCAGGAAGGACGCCGGAAGACGTTGGTCATGCGGGTTGCCTTTCAGAAGAGGACGTTGGTGCGCAGGCCCAGCACCAACTCGTTCTTGACGCGCTGGCTGGGCTCGACCGGGTTCTGCACGCTGCCGCCTGGCTTAAAGACGTACTGGGCGTCGGGCTGGATCTGGCACCAGGGATAGAACTGGTACTGGTAGGTCGCCTCGATGAAGGTTTCGCTGCTGCGGACAGGCAGGTAGTCCCCCGGGGACGCGCCGACGGCGTAGGCGGCGGCGTCGCGGTCGGAGCCTGCGACCCGGCGGCTCACGTGGGCGTAGCCGAAACCGAGACCGACCGTGTCATCCGGACGGTTGGTGAAAGGGTCGTGGTACACCACGCCGCCGTTGAAGCTGTAGTCCACCAGGTTCCGGTCGCCCTGCGGCGTGCCCATCGCGCGGCCGAACACGCTGACGGAGCGGTTCGGGAACTGGCTGTCGCGCCAGACCATCTGGTCGGCGACGGCGTAGATCGAGTAGTTGCCGTAATGCCGGAGCGGCAGGCCGGTGCTGTCCGGCGATGCGAGCGGCACGCCGGTGTTGTCGTAGCGCTGGTCGCTGAAGTTCTCCGAGTCGAACCACGCGCCGAGCTTGTAGGTGTGCCCGAGCGGCGCTCCCGCGCCGGGCTCCTCCAAGCCGCCGAGCGAGGGATAGCTGTATTGCAGCTCCGCGAACACGAGCGGGCCGCGGTTCACCGGGAACTGGGTTCCGGAGGCGTTCGCCTTCTGGGCGTCCCCGTCGTTGGTGGAGGCGGGGCTGCCGTTGTAGGCGCCCAGGAGGATGGCCAGCGCGTTCACCGGGCGGTAGCGGAACCGGATGGCGGGCGCCGAGAGCGGATACGCGGGGCCGCCGCCGGGCAGGTCGTAGGACGGCACGACCGGCCATCCGAACATCGTGTTGATGAAGTAAGCGCCGTTCGGGTTGACGATGAACTCCTGGTCGGCGCTTTGCAGGCCGATCCGGATATCCAGCCGGTCGTCGGCCAGGAACTTCTGCTGGTACCAGAACTCCCACAGCCGGGTCGCGCGGTCCGCTTCGATGCCGCTCGCCGTTTGCAGGGATTGCAGGTTGTCGGCGCTGAGATTGCGGCCGTGGACCTGCAACGCGCTGATGTTGAACAGCCCGCCATGCAGGCCGAACGCCCTCTGCGTGTCGAGTTGCAGCACCGCCTGGGTCAGGCCGTCGTAGTCCGCGCCTTGACGCGAGCCGCCCACCGGGTTGCCCAGGACCTCGCTGGTTTCCTGGATGGCGACGGTGACGCCATACGGGCTGAGCGCGCTGCGCAGGCCGAACAGGTCGCCGAGCAGGAAGTTGGTCCGTTGCAGGTTTCCGAGGAAGCCGGCCGAAACCCGGGTGCCGTCGCTTTCCTGGTCGGAGCTGATGGGAACGGAAAGCGGCGGCGGCGAGGCGAGCGCCTGGCGGGCGGAAAGGCTGGCCAGCAGCCCTGCGGCGGCCATCCCGGCGACGCGGACGCGGCTGCCCGGACGCGGCCTGGTGGCCCGGCCTGGTGGAACGCTGGCTAGTGTGGACACTTTCAACCGCTTGCTCCTGTCGGCACGAGCGTCGGTTTACATGAGAATGACTCTCAGAATCAACACGAATGAGAAGCGTTCGCATTTGGCGGGCAGGCTCAGCCCGGCCGCGCTTCCATCAGGCTCGCGCCCGGATGGAAGTGCGCGTACACCCGCCGCGCCGTTTCCCGGTTGATCCCAGGCGCCGCCTCCAGGTCGTTCAGCCCGGCCTGCTTCACGCCCCGGGCCGAACCGAAGTGGTTGAGCAGAGCGCGCTTGCGGGCGGCGCCCACGCCCTCAATCTCGTCCAGCTCGCTGGTGACCAAGGCCTTGGAGCGCCCGGCGCGGTGGGTGGTGATGGCGAAGCGGTGCGCCTCGTCGCGCACGCGTTGCAGGTAGTACAGCACCGGGTCGCGCGGGGGCAGTTGGAACGGGTCGCGGCCGTCCACGTGGAACCATTCCCGCCCCGCATCCCGGTCCGGCCCCTTGGCGATGCCCACCAGCTTGACGTCCTGCACGCCCAGGTCGGCCAGGATGCCGCGCGCGGCCGAGAGCTGCCCGGCACCGCCATCGATCAGCACCAGGTCCGGCCAGTTGCGACCCTCGCCCTCCGCCTGCTCGCGCAGGGCGCGGCCGAAGCGGCGCTCCAGCACCTCGCGCATCATGGCGAAGTCGTCGCCGGGCGTGATCGGGTTGCGGATGCTGAACTTGCGGTAGGCGTTCTTGCACGGCCCCTCCGGCCCGAACACCACCATGACGCCGTACGCGTTGGTGCCGCCGATGTGGCTGTTGTCGTAGCACTCGATGCGCTCCGGCGTGGCCGGCAGATCGAACAACTGCGCCACGCCGTCCAGCAGCTTGGCTTGCCCGGCGCCTTCGGCCAGCCGCCGTTCCAGCGCCTCGCGCGCGTTGGTGACGGCATGCTCCACCACCGCCCGCTTCTCGCCGCGCTGCGGGGTGGCGATCTCCACCTTGCGGTGCGCCTTGAGCGCCAGCGCCTCGGCCACCAGCTCCATCTGCGGCAGGGGGTGGCTGGTCAGCACGACCGGCGGCGGCGGCTTGTCGTCGTAGAACTGGGCGATGAACGCTTCCAGCACCTCGCCCGCCTCCTCGTGCTTGGCGTGGGCGGGGAAGAACGCGCGGTTGCCGTTGTTGCGGCCGCCGCGGACGAAGAACACCTGGATGCCCGTCTGCCCCGCCGTCTGCCACGCGGCGACCACGTCGGCATCCTCCAGGCTGGCCGGGTTGATGACGCTGCTGGTGCTCTGCACGTGGGTCAGCGCGCGGATGCGGTCCCGGGCGGCGGCGGCCCGCTCGTACTCCATGTTGGCCGCGGCGGCCTCCATCTCGGCCGCCAGCTCCGCCTGGACGCCGGCGGCGCGTCCTTGCAGGAAGGCGCGGGCTTGCCCCACCAGCTTGCCGTAATCCTCCGCGTCGATCCGCCCAGTGCAGGGCGCGCTGCAACGCTTGATCTGGTGCAGCAGGCAAGGGCGCGAGCGGTTGCGGAACACCGTGTCCGCGCAGGACCGCAGCAGGAACACGCGCTCCATCGCCACGACCGTCTGGTTGACCGCCCAGGCGGAGGCGAACGGCCCCCAGTAGCTGCGGCCCTTCGCCTGCACGCCACGGAACTTGGTGATCTGCGGGAAAGGGTGGTCCTCCGTCAGCATCAGCCAGGGATACGACTTGTCATCCCGCAGCACGATGTTGAAGCGGGGCTTCAGCCGCTTGATCAGGTTGGCTTCAAGCAGCAGCGCTTCGGCCTCGGTATGGGTGGTGACGATCTCCATCGAGACCGTCAGCGACACCATCAGCCGCAGGCGTTCCTCCAATCGGGAAAGCTGCGTGTAGTTGACCACCCGCTTCCTCAGGCTGCGCGCCTTGCCGACGTAGAGCGCCTCGCCCCGCGCATCCAGCATGCGGTACACGCCCGGGCTGGCCGGCATCGTCGCCATCGCGGCGGCTACCACGGCCACGCCGGCAAGCTGCGGCTGCGGCGCGTCATGCAGGAGAGTTGCTTCAGGCATGACTTGCCTGTGCAGCGGTTATGGGTGGATAAGGCTGCCTGCCGCTGTGGATAACTCTGTGGGCGGAGATGGGCGAAGCCCGCGGCCAGCATGGGGCTGCGGGATTTGCGACAGCCTGCCCAGCAAATGGGCAGCAAAGCCAACCTGTTGTTTTCATTGCATTTCGTGCTGAGGCACTGTCATATAATGAGAACATGCCGCTAGCAAGCTGACTCCATTGCGAGTTAATCGACCCGGGTGGACAAGTCGCGCCGCTGCCGCTCGATTTCCACGCCGGCTGAACCGACGTCGGCGAAAACGTCAAGCTTCTCCACCCTGATCCGGGCGATCTCGACGCGCCGGTCCGCCAGGCATGTCTCGGCCAGGCGCTCAGCCAGCGTCTCGACCAGTTGAACGTGCCCGCCGGATACGACGGCGCGGACGGCGTGCGCCACGCCCTCGTAGTCCAACACCCGGCCGAGCTCATCGCGGCCGACGCCGGCGCGGGACATGCCTGCCTCCCGGCCCGCCTCCTCGCTGCCGTCCTCCGCGACCGCCAGGTCCACGTTGATGCGTATGCGTTGCGGCGCGTCGTGCTCGTGCGGGTAAACGCCGATGGAGGCGGGCAACACCATGTCGCGCAGGAACACGTGGCGCAGGCCGCTCCTCGCCAGGTGCGGTGGCTCCATCATTCTTCTGGTCCCCCTGGGACGGCCCCTGGAACGGCAGGGCCCCATTGCAGGTGCTGTCCGCCATCGAGCGCGATCATCTGGCCTGTCATCGACGGCAAGGCAAGGATGGCGAGCACGGCGCGCGCCACTTCCTCCGGGCCAGTGCCGCGCCGGAGGGGGGTGGAGGCGCATTGCCGGGCGAACTGCTCGGCTGACTGGCGCGAGCTGGGCAAGGCGGGTCCGGGGCCGATGGCGTTGACGCGGATGCGCGGGGCAAGGGCGAGCGCCATGGTCTGGGTGAGCGTCCACAGCCCGGCCTTGGACAAGGTGTAGGACACGAAATGCGGCGTGGGCGACCAGACCCGCTGGTCGATCATGTTGATGACGTTGCCCGCCATGCCGTCGGGCAACGCCCGGGCGAAAGCCTGGATCAGCACGAACGGAGCACGCAGGTTCGGTTCCATGTGCCCGTCCCAGCTCGCCCGGTCGGCAGTATCCCACTCGTCGCGCTCGAACATGCTGGCGTTGTTCACCAGCACGGCGAGCGGCCCGACGGCGTCGATGGCTCGGGCCACCAGCGTGCCGGTGCCGGCCTCCTCCGCCAGGTCCGCCGCGACCACGGCGGCCGTTCCGCCCGCCCGGCGTATGTCGGCGACGGTTTCCTCGGCCGCTTCCCGGCCCGTGTGGCAGTGGACGGCCACCGGGTGGCCTGCACCCGCGAGGGCGATGGCGATGGCGCGGCCGAGACGCTGGGCGCTACCGGTGACGAGGGCGGCGGGCATGCGCCTTCATTAGGGGCAGCCCGCCACGGGCGCTACTGCTCGGCGCTGCTCGGCTCCTTGCCGCCCGTGCCTTCGCAGATCTGCTTGATGCTCTGCAAGGACGCGCGCAGGCCGTCCGTCATGGCGGCGCTCGGGCCGCCCTGGTTCTTGTCCATTGCCTCCTTGATGTCCGGCTTGGGCGAGAACCGCAGCGCGCACTCGACGGTCGCGGCCTTGGGGTCGCCGCTCACGGTCATCCTGCCGGAGTAGTCGTTCTCGCCGTCCGAGCCCCAGGTCATGGTGCGGGCGGATTCGTCCACCTTGAACCAGCCGTCCGAGTGGTAGTCATGGCCATTCGCGGCGCCGTCGACCGCCACGCGCTCGCCGTTCTGGGCATGCGCGCCGTGCACGGTGGGCAGGTACTTCGGCAAGTTGCCGATGTCGGACACGAACTTGAAAACGGCATCCGCGGGCGCCGCCACGTCTATGCGGTCGGTGTATTCGGCCATAGCGTTTACCTCTTCAGGGTGGGATGGCTCCTTGTAACGCCCCGGCGGCCACGCCGGTTGCGGCAGCGGAAGGAATGAGCGTGATGAACCAGATCAACCTCCACGGCCGCGTGGCCGTGGTGACCGGCGGCGCGCGCGGCATCGGGCTGGCGGTGGCGCAGCGGGCCGCCGCCTCCGGGGCCGCCGTGGCGCTCTGGGACCGGGACGCCGACCGGCTGGGGCAGGCGCTGGCCCTGCTGCCGGGCGCCACCGCCGTCACCGTGGACCTGACGCACGAGGCCGCCGTGCGGGCGGCGGCGGCGCAGACCGAGGCCGCGCATGGCCGCATCGACATCCTGGTGAACAACGCCGGCATCACCGGCGGCAACGCCCCCACCTGGGAGCTGCCGGCGGCCGAATGGCGCTCCGTCGTGGAGGTGAACCTGATCGCGCCTTTCCTGGTCAGCGCCGCCGTGCTGCCCGGCATGGTGGCCCGCGGCTACGGCCGGGTGGTGAACATCGCCAGCGTGGCGGGCAAGGAGGGCAACCCGAACGCGTCCCACTACAGCGCGTCCAAGGCCGGGCTGATCGCGCTCACCAAGTCCCTGGGCAAGGAACTGGCGGGAAAGGGCGTGCTGGTGAACTGCATCACGCCGGCCGCGGCGCAGACCGAGCTGTTCGAGCAGATGAGCGAGCAGCAGATCGCCTACATGCTGGGCAAGATCCCGATGGGCCGCTTCGTCCGGGTGGAGGAAATCGCGGCAATGGCTGCCTGGCTGATGAGCGAGGAATGCTCGTTCTCCACCGCCGGCGTGTTCGACATCACCGGCGGGCGCTCCACCTACTGACCGGGCACCCGGTCACAAGTCCTCGACGCTGAACCGGACCTGGCGCTCCAGCGTGTCGCCGGGGTGCAGCAGGCGCAGGCCGTGGTCGGGAACGCTGTCCATCCGGTTGACGGCGTCCGTCATGTTGCTCGCCGGCTCGACGGCGAAGTACGGCTTCCCCGCCGGCGTGTAGACGACGAGGTGGCGGAACAGGTCATCCCCGGCGACCGTCAGCCGGATGCCGTGCTCCGGCCGGGTCACGACGGCGCGGCCGGTCCACGCGGCATAGCAGTTGTCCAGCGGGGGAGGCGTGATGACGTGGCCCGGGTCGAAGCTCCAATGCCCGTCGGCCGGCAGCCGCGCATCCGGCAACCCATCCGTCCCGGTGTGCCAGACCGACCCGGCCCCGAAGGCGAGCGCCGTCCCGGCGGTGCGCGGCTGGTATGGATGCAGGCCCAGGCCGACCGGCTGGGTGCGGGCGTCCGTGTTGGTGAAGGTGATCGTCACCGCCAGCCCGTCCGGTTGCAGGGCGTATCGCAGGCGGCAGGTGTAGCGGTACGGCCAATGGCAGCCGCCCGGCTTGGCGGTGGGGTCGGATGCCGGGTCATGGTGCAGCACCAACTCGGCGCTTGCGGAGTTTTGGCTGAGGACATCCCACTCGCGCTGCCAAGCGTTGCCGTGGATGGCATGCGGCTCGGGCAGGAAGTTGGGGTCGAGCTGGAAGTCCTCGCCGTGGAAGGAGAACCGGCCGTAGGCGATGCGGTTGGAGAACGGGACCAGCGGAAAGCAGGACAGCACGCGGGAGTTGGTGCCATGCAGGGCTTCCTCCGGTGTTTGCCGCAGGATGGGCACGCCGCGGCGGGTCCAGCCGCCGATGCTGCCCCCCGCGGCCGGGCAGACCAGCAGCTTCGCCTCTCCGGCAACCAGTTCGAGCATCCCGCAATCTCCCCCGTGAGCTGGCGACCGGGTGAGACTAGAGCTTTTTCCGGTCGAAGTGGACCGCAAGAAAGCCCTAGCCCGATGTTTTCACGAGCATCTCCGTCCGACGGCCGGCCGCATGCGGCCGGACGACGCCCTGGCGGAGGCCGCAACGCCCGGCCAGGGCCGGCGGCCACTCGCGGTGGCGGCTGGCGGTAGATTTTTCCCTCGGCTTGATGCAGGGTGCGGCATGGCCAGACGAGTTCTTGCAGTTTGTTCCGGCGGCGGGCACTGGATCGATCTATACCGGCTCTACCCAGCATTCGAGGGCTTGGATGTTGCGTTCGTCAGCGTCCACAGGAACTACGCGAAACAAGTCAGCAATCATCGGTTCTATGTTGTCCGCGATGTTTCCCGGCTGGACCGGTGGGGCATCTTCATGCTTCTGCCGCAGCTCCTCCGCATCATCCTGAAGGAGCGTCCGGACGTGGTGATCAGCACGGGCGCGGCGCCGGCGCTGTTCGCGATGGCGCTTGCCAAGTGGCTGGTCCGGGCCAAGACCATCTGGATCGATTCGATCGCCAACGTCGAGCAACTGTCGATGTCCGGGTCGTTGGCCCGCCACGTGTCGGACGTGTGGCTCACCCAATGGCCGAATTTGCAGACCGAACGCGGGCCGCAGTTCTGGGGCGCAGTGATTTGATCCTCGTCACCACTGGGACGATGCTTCCATTCGACCGGCTGATCCGCGCCGTCGACGCCTGGGCTGGCCAGCATCCCGAAGAGGAGCTGGTGGCGCAGATCGGCACCAAGGGCAGCTACGAGCCCAGCCACATGCGCTGGATGCGCTTGGTGACGCCCGAGGAGTTCGGCGCCCTGGTGGATCAAAGCCGGCTCCTGATCGCGCATGCGGGCACCGGCAGCTTCATACTCGCCGCCGAGAAGCAGCGCCCGGTCGTGATGCTGCCCCGCTTGGCGCGCTTCAAGGAGCATACCTCCGACCATCAGGTGCACACGGCCCGCTGGCTGCGCGACAAGCCCGGCGTCCACGTCGCGATGACCGAGGAGGACCTGCCGGGCGCCATCGCCGCCGGCCTCGCGCAGTCGAGCCAGGGGGTGTCCCCGATGTCCTCCCATGCGCCCGAGACGTTCATCGCGCGCATCCGGGAAACGCTGCTCAACTAGAGCATCATCCGACCGCCCGCGGTCAGCCGTCGGGTAAAGATGCTCCTGGAAAACAACAAGGTGGAGCTTCCTTCCGATCCACTTCGATCGGGAAAAGCTTTAGCGAGAGCATGGCCGCAGGGGCGGCCGATGCTGGCGGGATCATCCGGCGGCAACGCCGCCCCGGCCACAACGCACACAGCCGTAGTGGTGGGGCCGTTCAGCGTTCGGGACGTGGTTCCAGAAAACCAGCATTTGCCGAGCTCTTTCGACAAATGTCCGCCTGGCTGCTTCACGGTGTGAAGGTTTGCCGCTAACTCCTTCGAGCCAGGACACTGGATCGTGGAGATAGAGACCTCATGGCAATTGAGACGTCTAAGGACGACCTAGAGATGGGTGCTCCGAAGGGCAAATCAGTCGTCGTGCCCGTCGTGCGTGATGGTGCCTACCGGCAGTACAGCGCCGAACGCTTCAGCATGGTGCGCACGGCGCCGCCGCCGCTCGCGAAATACGAGTTGCGGTTGCAGTCGCTCGTGCATCGCGAGCTGTCGCAACAGCTCAACCTCGTGCCTGGAAGCGGGCTCGGGATTGTCGGGCGTGAGATGCGGATGGAGATCATCGAGCTCGCCGCCATCGAGATCACCCTGCCGCAGATGATCAAGCTGCGTGACGAGTTCTCCGCCGCGATCACGGATGCAGCGCCGCGCAGCGAGAGCGCAGCACGCGAGCAACTCATGGAGTTGACGGCACAGATCGACGTGGCCGAGACCGAGCTGGCGCGCCAAGCCTCCCAGTCGCGCGGCCAAGAGGCGAACACGGCGGACCGGCGGGACATCGCGACGCTGAGCGCCCGCGTGGACGTGCTCTCCGAACTGCTCGTGAAGCGTGTCGAAAGGTCGGACGCAGGAGCGCCGGGTCAACTCGCCTGGGCACTGTCCGACCCGCTGCCGGTCCAGCTGCCGAATCGGATCAATGCGGGACGCGGGTCGGTCCTGGCGGGAGTGCTGGGCTTGTTGCTGCTTGTCGGAGGGTTCGGCTCGCTTGCCTGGCTGACTGCCCCGGCGTTGTTGCACGGCCAGGCGCCAGCATCGGGCCTGGTGGTGGCATCGTCCGTTCCCCCCGCCGCGCCGGCTCTGGTGATTCCCCCCGCCGTGCCGGCTCTGGTGGTTTCGTCCGCCGCACCGATCCTGCCTGCCCGCAAGGCAGCCGATGCGGGTCCGGTGAACCTCCCTCCGCCGGGTCCGCCGCCAGCGCCGCGTCAAGCGCCGCCGCCCACCGTGGCCGAGGCTCCGCCCGCCCCTGCCGAACCGGCCGCGGACCCGATCCCGCCCCCGGCGGCGCCCGAAACCAGCGCGGTGCGCCTGGCTGACGCGCTTCCCGCAATGGCTTCCTTGCCCGCCCTGGCGCTGGCTGAGCCGTCAGCGCCGCCTCAGCCGGCACCGGCCGCCGCCCCCGCCGTCCCGCCCGAAGCCGCCTCGCCATCCGCGGTGAAGGAGCCTGAAGCGAAACCACACCCGCCGCACATGGTGGTCGGCGCCCGGTCCGATAGCTGGGTCAGCGTCCAGGACACGCACGGCAGGATCTACGTGGCGCGAGTGCTCAAGGCCGGTGAAGGGTGGGCCGTGCCGCCGGTGGGCGGGTTGAGGCTGACCACCGGAAACGCGGGTTCCACCTTCCTCATCGTTGACGGCGTCGCCCGGCCGCCGCTTGGCGCGGAGCACGGGGTATGGTCGGGAACTCTCGCCCAATAGCCTCCTGGGATGGTTCGAGGGCCGGATCTGCCGATATCCGCCACAGGTCGCCCGGTGGACACGATCGTTCCAGCATGCCTCGCATCCCGCCGGACGAATGGGCGTTGCTGGTCCTGAAGTCGTCAGAAACCAGCCTTCGGCACCATGACGCTTCTTTGGTCGGGAGCGGATGCGATGCAGGTCGGGAACACCGTGCGGTCATGGGGCGCAGTGCAGCGCACGCTGCACTGGACCCTCGCGGCCATGGTGATCGGCCAGTTGCTGGGCGGCGACCTCATGCTGCTCGCGTCGTCGCACGCCGTGCCGGACATCTGGTTCTACGTCCACCCAACCGTGGGCTTGCTTATCGGCCTGTTGATGATCGTCCGCCTCGGGTGGCGCGGGGCCAATCCGGTGCCGGCCGTTCCCGAGGACCTCACCGTCGGCAAGCAGGCGCTCTCATTGGCGACGCACTACGGATGGTACTTCCTGCTCATCTGCAACCCGGTCGTCGGGTATCTGCTGATCTGCGCGATCGGCGACCACGTTCACTTCTTCAACGCTGAGCTGCCGAACTGGATGGGCCGGTCTTCGGTCTATGAGGGGCTGTATTTCTGGATGCACCTCGCCTTCGGCGTCGCCATAGGCGGCTTGTTCGTGCTCCACGCAGGGGCCGCGCTGCACCACGAGTTCGGCAAGCACGACAACGTGCTGCGCCGGATGCTGGGGTTCGTCCCGATGACGGCCGAACGCCAGGCGGTGCAGGACGGCGTCCGGGGGTCGGCGGAATAGCCTCGCCCGCGGCGAGGCGCGCAGGCCCCGGGACGGCAGCGCTCGCCGACCCTGCGGCCGTCGCGGCCCGTCTCGCCGCTCTCGATGCGCCCGCGATGGGGCCGCTACGGGCATTCGCGGCCGGGCTGCGGGCGGTGCACGGCGCCACGCCGGATTTCGACCCGGCGGACGGCGGCACCGCCGCGCCGATCTTGGTCCTGCTGGAAACGCCCGGCCCGGCGATCGGCCGCACCGGGCTCGTATCGGCGGACAATCCCACGGGGACGTCAGCCAACCTGCGCCGTTTCCTTCGCGAGGCGGGACTCGGCCGGCAGGACGTGGTGATCTGGAACACCGTGCCCTGGGTGATCCACGCCGGCGGGCCGAGCCGGGCGCCCCGGCCCGAGGAGATCCGCCGCGGCCTGGCCGCGCTCCCTGCCCTGCTGCCGTTGCTCCCCGCGCTACGCTGCGCCGTGCTGTGCGGCCGGGTCGCGGGGCTGGCCGAGCCCGTGCTGCACACCGCCGATCCCGCCTTGGCCCTGATCCGGGTGCCGCATCCCAGCCCGACCTACGTGTGCACCAGCCCGGACGTCCCCCGCCGGATCGCGGCCGGGTTCGCGATGGCGGCCGGACTGGTCCGGAGCTAGACCGCTTTCCGGCTGACCGTGAACGGTCAGCGCGGTCTAGGTCTTTGTTCGGCCTGGCAACTGGCGCCCTGACTGTTTCCAGTCAGGGCGGTTGCAGGCTAGCGCGGCTCCGCTTTCTCGGCCGAGCGGAAGTAGGCGAACGAGGGCGGCATCACCGGGCGGGCCACGGCCGAGACGCCGTTGCGCGCCGCTGCGCGGGTGAAGGCGCGCAGGATGGGGCTGGGCGCGACCTCGTCGGCGGTGAGGAACAGGCCCCAGCGCCGGGCAAGCAGGCCGAGGCTGCGCTGGCTGGTCCAGACCGAGGCGGGAACCGCCAACAGCAGGCCGGGCACCAGGGCGAGGGACCAGTGCAAGGCGGCCCCCCCGGCGGCCGAGGCGAGGGCGAGCCAGGCCAGGCCAGTCAGGGTCGGCAGCCGCATGCGTCGCATCCCCTCTGCCCAGGACACGCCGCGGTCGTCCCGCGGCTGCGCGTCCCAGG
This sequence comes from uncultured Acetobacteraceae bacterium, assembly GCA_964245075.1. Classification (GTDB taxonomy): domain Bacteria; phylum Pseudomonadota; class Alphaproteobacteria; order Acetobacterales; family Acetobacteraceae; genus LMUY01. The sequence continues at coordinate 18,508 of CAXTLC010000003.1, read as the reverse complement.
AGACCGTGCGGCCCAGCAGCATGGTGGCGATGAAGTAGGTGTAGAACACCAGCAGCACCGGCGCGCTGACCATGGCGCAGCCTTGCTCCAGCACCGCGCTGGCCAGCAGGCGGACCCTGCCGCCGAACAGCGCGGAAACCCCGTCATCCGCCAGCGCCACGCCCAGGCTGCACAGCTTGGCGGCGTAGAGCAGCAGGAAGGTGAGCAGCACGAAGCCGTTGCGCTCCAGGCCGGCCGTTCCCATCAGCCGCTGCATGAACTGGCCGCCGGACAGCGCGTCCAACGTGCCCAGCCCGGCAAACAGCGCCAGCAAGGGGCCGGACAGGTAGTTCAGCACCCCCAGCGCCAGGTGGTAGCGCCCAACCGGCCGCAGCCCGCGCATCCCCACCACGCCGAGATGCTGTAGGTTGCCCTGGCACCAGCGCCGCTCCCGCTGGGCGAAATCGGTCATGTTGGCGGGCAGCGCCTCGTAGGTGTCCGGCAGCGAGGGCAGCATCCAGACCTGCCAGCCGCTGCGGCGCATCAGCCCGGCTTCCACCACGTCGTGGCACAGGATCTCCCCGCCGAACGGCTCACGGCCCGGCAGCACCGGCAGGTTGCAATGCTCCATGAACGGAGCGATGCGGATGATCGCGTTGTGGCCCCAGTAGTTGCCATCCCCGCCCTGCCAGAACGCCAGCCCTTCCACCAGCAGCGGTGTGTAGAGCCGTCCCGCGAACTGCTGGATGCGGGCGAACAGCGTTTCCCGCCCGACGGCGTAGGGCACGGTCTGGATCAGCCCGGTGCGCGGGTTGGCGTCCATCAGGCCGATCATGGTGGCGACCGTCGGCGCGGCCATCAGGCTGTCCGCGTCCAGCACCACCATGTAGTCGTACTCGGACTGCCAGGTTCGGCAGAAATCGGCGATGTTGCCGACCTTGCGGCGGACGTTCTCCGTGCGGCGCCGGTAGTGCACGCGCTCCCCGAAGGTGGGGCGCAGGCGGGCAAAGGCCGCCTCCTCGGCGGCGGCAACCGCAGCGTCCCGCGTGTCGCTCAGCACGAAGATGTCGGTCCGCTCCACCCGGTGCTCCCCCAACGCTTGAGCCATGACCTCCACGGCAGTGAACACGGCGCGCGGGTCTTCGTTGTACACCGGGAACAGCACGGCGGTGCGGCTGCTGCCGTTCGCCTGCGCCTCCGCCGGGCGGGCGGGGCGCAGCAGCCGGACGCAGGCCCCCAACACGCCGGGCCAGCCGGTCAGCGCCAGGAACACCAAGTTGGCGAACAGCAGCGCCAGCAGCACGGGGCGCAACGGCCCGGGCGCGCCCGACGTCAACGACGCGGCAAGTCCCAGGCCGAGCAGCGGCAGCGCCAGCACCGGCACGATGAAGGACAGCCTGCGCAGGGCTTGCTGAACGGTCCCGCTGCGCAGTTGCGTCCCCCACCCGAAGAACGGAGCGGTGCGGTTGCGATCCTGCATATTGGAGAGGCGGGTCATCTGATTTCTTCTCGGAATAGCGGTATGGCCAGCCCGGTGCGTGTCGCACTACATTGTGTCGGACGAAAGGCTCGCGAGCAGCATCCTCGAACATCGAACAACAGCGTCAGGCGGCCATCCGCTTCGCCAGCATGATCGCAGCCTTGCCTGCGAGAAGCTCGCACGCAACGCCGCCGCCTTCAGCCAAGGCGAAATCCTGCAACGCCCGTGCCAAGGGTTCCGGCCCGCCGAACTGAAACTGGATCTGGCTCCGGTAGGCCTGGGCGGCGGCGATCTTGCGGTCCAGCGCCGGCCCGATCCGGAAGGAGCCGGCCCCGTAGGCCGGGACGCCGGGGAGCATGGCGGCGGCGGGGTTGCGGATGGCGTAGGGAGTGTCCCGATAAAAGGCCAGGCAGTCGGCGCGCAGCACGCGGAGGGCGGCCGACGTCACCTGCTGATGGTCCACGTGGTTGCCCAAGCCCTGCGGCACCAGCACCAGGTCCGGCCGCAGCTCCGCGTCCAGCGCTGCCAGCGCGGCCTCCACCGCGGGCGCGACGCCGTCCGCAGCCGAGAGCGGGCCGAACAGCGCCGGCGCGGAGCCGTATCCCCGGTGCGGCGCTTCCGGCAGGTCCAGCCAGCGGACGTCGCCGAACCCGAGGATGCCGGCCGCGTGCCTGTCCTCCTGCCGGCGCAGCGCCATGTAGTCGGCGTCCGGCGAAAGCCCTTTGTCGAGCTGGCACGCCAGGGCGAAGCCGGCGGCCGGCACGACGGAGCGGGTGAACACCGTCGCCAGCACGGTGTCCCACCCCCCGTCCGCCAGCAACGCCGCCACGCCGCCGCAGGAAAAGGCGACGTCGTCCAGGTGCGGCGATAGGAACAGCGCGGCGGGCACGGCTCAGAGCAGATGCGGTTCGAGCCGGAACCGGCACGGGGTGCGCGGCAGCTCCAGCGGCCAGTCCCGATCGGGCGCGCTCCCGGCGAGCTGGCCGTAAACCTCCATGATCTGCCGCCCGACCGCGCGCCAGGAATAGATGCGCCGGCATTCCTCCAGCCCGGCCTCCGCCAGCCGGGCGCGCTCGTCCGGCCGGGTCAGCATCCGCCGCAGCGCCACGGTCAGCGCCGGGATGTCGCCGGGTTCGGTGAGCAGGCCGTTCTCGCCGTGGCGGATGCAGTCCACCACGCCGACCGACCGGCACGACACGACGGCCAGGCGGCTCGCCATCGCTTCCAGGATGGTGTTGGAGAACCCTTCCGCGTAGGTGGGCGAGACGAAGATGTCTGCCCGGCGGTACACCGACGGCACCTCGGCGTAATCGACGTAGCCGGTCATGCGCGCTTGCGCTCCCAGCCCCAGCGCCTCGATACGGGCGGCGGTCTCGTCGAAGGTCGGGCCGATGCCGGAAACCAGCAGCTCGAACGGCACGCCCTCGGCCGCAAGCGGAGCCAAGGCGTCCAGCATGTCCAACACGCCTTTGCGCGCGTCCACGCGGCCATGGTACAGCAGCACGGGCGGGCCGCCGGGCCTCTTGCCGCCAGGGGTGAAGCGGGACACGTCGACCGCGCCGGGCACGACCGTGAAGCGGGCCGGGTCGGTGCCCAAGCGGTGGGTGACCTCCTCGGCGAAGGAGCGGCAGCCGATCAGCACGGCGCCCGCGTGGTCCAATACCCGCACCATCGCCAGCCGGTGCGTCTCGCAGCAGGAGCCGACCCAGTGGCCGTCGCCGCCCTGGATGGACACGACGTTGGGCACGCCGGTTTCCCGCGACGCTTCCAGCGCGGCCCAGCCGCAGGGATAGCCGTACTGGGCGTGCAGGATGTCGAATGGCTGGCGGGCATGCTCGGCCAGCACGGTGGCCTTGATGGCGGCGACGTCCGCCTCGAAGTCGCCGCTATCCTGCTCGCCGACCTGTTCCAGGCCGATCACGCGGACGCCGGGCACGGGCGGGGGCGGGCCGCCGCCATAAACGCGGATGCCGAGCGGGTCGCCGCGATACTGGCTGACCATGGTGACGTCGTGCCCGGCGTCCACCAGCTCACGCAGCAGGTTGAGCGCGTACACGCTCATGCCGGAGATGGCGGGGAAGAACCGGCGGGAGATGAAGCAGATGCGCATGGCTAACGGCTCAGCCCTTTCCCTCTAGGAGAGGGTCCTTCAGCGGCGTCGACCGGGCCGGTCATCGTTGCGCCGCTTGCAAGGCGGCCAGCGCCGCGGGGATCATCACGTCGGCGCGGTGGCTCTCGCGCGACAGCTCCACGCAGACCAGTCCGCCGAACCCGATCGCTTCCAGCGCGCCCAGCACGGACGGCACGTCCATGTCGCCCTCGCCGAACGGCAGGTGGACGTGCGCGCCGCGCCTCATGTCCTCGACCGTGACGGTGCCGAGATGGGGTGCGAACTCCCGCACCGCGTCCGCCGGCTCCCGCTCCCCCGTCACCAGGCAGTGCCCGGTGTCCAGCGCCAGCCGCAGCCCAGGTACCGCCAAGGCCGACCAGTCATCGACGGTTTCCACCAGCATGCCGGGTTCCGGCTCCAGCGCCGCCACCACGCCCATGGCCTCGGCCCGGCCGACGATCTCCGTCACCCCCTCCAGCAGCCAGCTCCGCGCCTGATCGGGCGTGACGCCCGGCTTGGGCACCCCGGCCCAGAAGCTCATCGCCTCGCCGCCCGTCTCGGCCACCACGGTCAGCGCGCGGGTGAGGAAATCCACCCGGCGGGCGCGGCCGTCCGGATCGGCGGCGAGCAGGGTCGGCTCGTGCTTGTGCCTCGGATCGAGCAGGAAGCGCGCCCCCGTTTCCACCACGCAACCGAGGTTCAGCGCCCGCAGCCGCGCGGCGAAGTGCCGCGTGTTGAGCAGGAAATCCGGGTTGTACGGGTCGAGGTGGTGGATGTCGAGCGTGAGCGCCACGCCGTGGTAGCCTGCTTCCGCGATCAGGGTCAGCGCGTCATCGAGCCGGTGATTGGCGGCGCCGTTGGTGTTGAACGCGAACCGCAGGCTCATGCGCGGTTGTTCCCCGTGCTTTCCCGGGCAATGGGCGCGCTGTGCACCTCCGGCTCCCGGTACAGGGGATACAGCGGGCCGACGATGCGGTCCACCGCCGCCACGTCCAGCCAGGCCGGCCCGCCCAGCCGCTCCGCCGCCCCCGCGGGCAGGAGCACGGGCGCCGCGCCCGGCGGCGGCGGCCCCAGCCCGGCCAGGGGAGAGCCGCGCTCCAGCAGCTTGCGGACGCCGCGCTCGCCGATGCGGTGGTAGCTCATCGTTTCCACTTCCAGCCCCGGCACGATCGCCTTGACCACGTGCACGTCCCGCGCGCCGGGCGGGGAGAAGTCCACGAACAGGATCTCCATGCCGGCTGCCGCGAAGCGCCGGGCCAGTTCGGCGACCAGGGGCGTGCCGGAAAGCGGGCCGTCCCAGCTTGGCAGCTCGTCGAACCGCTTGGTGGCCTGCCGCGACAGCACGCTGTCCGCCAGGATGCCGCGCAGCGCCGGCCCGTCCGCCGCGCACCAGGCAACCATCTCCCGCAGCGCCCGGCTTTCCTCGCCCGCCAGCGAGTGATAGCCGCGGAACCGCTCCGCGTAACCCGGCGGGGCGACGTGCTCGATCATCGCCAGCGGGGCGTGGCTGAACATCTTGCGCACCCGGGCCGCGGCGAACTCGAACAACGCCTTGCGCAGCGCCTGCTCGCGGTCGAGGGACGCGGCCTCCCCGGCGGCGGTGACCATGATGGGGAACGGCGCCCCCCCGTCCCGCTCCCCGCCGACGCAGTACACGCCTGCCACGCCGAACTCGTCGGAGGCGAATTTCGGCAGCACCTCGATCCCCAGCGCGGCGAGCCGGTCCAACAGGGCGCGGGTGCGCGGGTCCGCCGGGCCGTCGCCCAGGTCGAGCAAGATGCCGCGGTCCATGGCGCGGAAGCCGATGCCGTTGCCGTCGCGTTGCAGCAGCTCGCAGACCCCGTGGCCGATGGCGAAATCCAGCGTCGGCCCGGCGCCCAGCCCGTTGGTGATCGGCGTGGTGAACGGCCGGTAGCCCGGCGTGAAGTCCCCCACCGAGCAGGCCGCGATCTCCGTCGGCACCAGCACGCTTTCGCCGCCGGGCCAGCGCTGGGCAGGCACCCATTCCAGCACCGTGCCGTGATCCACAGGGCTGCCCGCTTCCAGGCACAAGGTCAGCGGGTCGGCGATGCGGCGGGCGCCCACGGCGGCGGCAAGCGCTGCGTAGCTGCCGGTGCGGCGCGGAAAGCGGGCGATGGCGCCGGCGGAATGCACCGCTTCCGCCAGCTCGCCGGTGGTGCCGACGATCGCCTCCGCATCCGTGGTGCCGTAGCCGACGCCATGCGGGGTCACGCCGTGGAAGCGGGTGCCGTCCTCGTTGAGGAAGATCGCGTTCCAGCATGCGACGCCGGTGCGGTCGAGCGGCGCCAGGCTGAACAGCTCGACCCGGCCTGGCGGCATGGAGTCGATGTAGCGGGCGGCGGCGTCGGGAATGTCCGGTGGCAGGTAGTGGGTCATCGGGCGCGCTCAAGCGGCATGGGTCAGCCCCGTTGTCAGCCCCGTTGTCAGCCC
>CAXTLC010000003.1:0-12388 GCA_964245075.1 uncultured Acetobacteraceae bacterium | reverse complement strand
CAGGCCCGGTGTCAGGCCCAGCTGGGCCTGGCGCTGGGCGCGAAGCACCAGATCCATGATGTGCAGGTCGTGCGCGGGCGGGAACGGGAACGGTTGGCCGGTCAGCAGGGACTCCGCGAACGCCTCGGCCTGGTTGAGGAAGGGGGAGCGGTCCGCGCCGGGCACGTCCAGGACGGCCGTGGCGCCGGTGGCGGCATCCGTGCGCGCCAGGGTGCCGCCCGGAGTCTGGCCCATGGTGTCGGTGGCGACGATCTGCGCCGCCGTGCCCACCACCTCCAACCGGCGGCGCGGGAACGCCTCCGGGCAGTTGTAGGCGACGTGAAGCTGCACCAGCACGCCGCGGGCGCTGCGGGCGATCAGCAGGGCGCCGTCCTCCACCGGGTAATCGTGCACGCGGGACTGGCCCATGGCGGCGATCTCGACCAGCTCGTCCGCCAGCAGGAAGGAAGCGAGGTCCAGCCCGTGGGGTGCGAGGTCCATCAACGCGCCGCCCCCCGCGCGGGCCGGGTCGATGCGCCAGTTGTCACCCTGGAAGTCAGGCCCGACCCAGCAGCAGTAGGTGATCCGCACCGCCGTGACGGTGCCGAGCGCGCCGGACCGCACCAGTCCGGCCCCATGCTGGTGGGCCGGGTGGAAGCGCTGGTCGAACGCGGTGGCGTAGGGAACCCCGGCGCGCTCGCAGGCGGCGACCATGGCCCGGGCATCGGCCAGGGTGGTGGCCATCGGCTTCTCGCACAACACGGGTTTGCCCGCCGCGGCCGCCGCCTCGACCAACGGGCGGTGGGCGTGGTTGGGGGAAGCGATGTAAACGGCGTCGATGGCGGCGAAGAACGCGGCGAGGTCCGGACAAGGCGCCGCGCTCGGGAACAGCCCGGCGGCCTGGGCGAGCGAGGCGGGCGAGTTGTCATGCAGCGCCGCCAGCGTGCCGTTGGCGGAGGCGGCGATGGCGGGCGCCACGTAGTCCCGCGCGACCCAGCCGCACCCGGCGATGCCCCAGCGGATCATGATGCCGGCCTGGTGTCCCGGCCCTCTCCCGGAAGGAGAGGGAGAAGAAGGGAGGGTGCGGCCGCCAGCATCACCAGCGCTCCGGCAAGTCGACCAGCTCGCGGCGGCGGGCGAAGGCGTCGATATCCGGGGTCTCGCCCGCGGTTGCCCGCTCCGGCGCCCGCGTCCGCACGGGGTACGTCGCCAAGGGGCCGTACTCCCGGGCATAGCGCTCGGACGGCCAATGGATCTCGCCGCTCTCGTACAGCGGGTTGCGCCGCAGCGCGGTTCCCGGCGGCGGCGCCGTCAGCGGGCCGGCTGCCAGGCCGGGCAGCGCCGTTCCAACGGCGAAGGCCACGGCTGGCGCGTCCGCCAATCCGTGCAACGTCGCCCGCCGCGGCACGCGGGCCTCGACCAGGGCGGCCGTCAGCTCCCGGTCGTCGAACAGGTCGGGGGCGGGGAACATCGCGGCGTACGTCGCCGGCTCCAGCGGCGCCCCGGCGGACAGGTTGTCCACGAGCACGTTGTGCATGTGGCCGACCAGGACCCGGGTTGCCACGCGCAGCATCTCGGCCGCCACGAACGGCTTCTCCGGCAGGAAGTAGAATGCGTCGTGGCAGAACAGCAGATCCGCGGCGCTGTTCGCGAACGGCCAGGACGCCGCGGCGTCGAAGCACACCAGCGTGGCGCCGGGAGCGACCCAGTGCCGGGCGAGCCACAGCTTGGCGAACACCAGGTCACCCCCGATGACCTCCCCTGCGTGCCCGGCGAAGGCGCGAAGGTAGTGCCCGGCGCCGCATGCGAGCTCCAGCACCCGGCGCGGCGCTCCCCAGTAGCATTGCGCCAACGCCAAACCGGACAGAAAGGTCGGGTCCGACCAGCGGTGGGCGAAGTATGTGCCCACCGGGCCGAACGCCAGCAGGTCCATGGCCTCCCGGAAGCTGATCGCGTCGCGGCGGCGGACCGCCTCGCGCCGGGCCTCCTCGGGAGGCGGCGGGGTGCGCGCCCAGCCGTCCTGGTCCCCCAGCAACGCCACCAGCGCGCCTTCCTCGTCGCCGGCATCCAGCCGCGCCAGCGCAGCATCGGCCAGGGCGCGGCGGTCGGCACGGAGGAATGCGATGCCGTCAACCAGCGGCCAGCGCTCCCCCTCGGCGGTGAGTGCGTGGCCGGCGGCGGTCAGCGTGCGGCCCGTCACTGGGCTGCGAAGCATCACGGCAGCCCGGCCTCCATCAACACCGCCTGGTGAAATGCCTGCAACGGCCCGGCATGCACCAGTTCCAGGTCGTCGAGCGCCTGGGAGGTGGTGAAGGACGCCACCCGGTCGTACTGCCGCATCTGTAGCACACGATCCATGACGTCGGCGGCGTTGAAGGCGCGGCCTTCGGGCGTCCCCGCGTCGCCGATGGTCGCCAGGGCGGCGCGGACGGTGGCGGCGACGGGCGGCGCGAGCGTGCCCAACTCCCTCTCGAACAGCCGTCGCATCAGCGGAGCAAGCTCGTCCCCGAGCAGGACCTCGCCAGCGAAGCCGCTGTCGGGCAGCACGGCGTTGTGCAGGTGGTGCGCCATCCCGGCGACGAACGCCACCGCCGGGTCTGCCCCGTAATGGCCTGCCAGCGTGGCGCCCAGCACGGCCACGACCAGGCAATGATCGCCGTGGTTCTCCGGCGGTTCCAGCACGAGCCGCGGCTTGCCGGGGCAGGTCGCGCCCGCACGCGGCTGCCGGATCAACGCCTCCGCAAAGTCCGGAGCCGGACGGGATGGCGGCGATCCGCCGAGATGGGCCCGCAGTTCCTGCCGCAGGCCGGGAGCGACGGGACCAGTCACCTCGTCGAAGCTGCGGCGCAGCACGGAAAGCGGCTCGGCGACCCCGGCCGCTTCCAGCACGGCGCGGCCGATGCCGCCGAGCCGGCAAGCGGCCAGCGCATCGGCCGTCGTGGCCAGCGCGACCGCCTTCGCGTCCTCGCCGGCTGCCAGGCGGCCCCACGCCTGGCGGAAGGCGCGCACTGCCAGGCTTTCAGGGGAAGATGCGTCCCGGATCCGCTTGAGGTCGCCCAGCTCGGCTGCGAGCGGGGTCAGCGAACCAACCCCGCCCGGCCGACTGCCACCGCCATCCATCAGGCGGCGTTCAGCCATTCGAGCAGGTTGCGCTCCTGTACGGGGAACGAATGCTCCTCCCGGCGGCCGGCGGGGGTCATCGGGGCCTTGAAGAAGATGCCGAGCTGCTCCTGGATGCCGCCCTTGCCGCGCTGCTTCGCCAGGTCCAGCACGCGGGCGATCTCGATCACCAGCGGTGCGGCCAGAATGCTGTCACGGCAGAGGAAGTTCACCTTCATCTGCATCTTCTGGCCCATGAAGCCGACCAGGTCGATGTTGTCCCAGGCTTCCTTGTTGTCGCCGCGCGGCTTGTAGTACTGGATGTTAACCAGGTGGTCCTCCACCGGGTAGCCCAGGATGTCGTCCAGCACGGAGCCCTTGGTGTTCAGCTTGCTGCGCAGGCTGTCGGCGTTGTCCAGCGCCAGGCCGTCCCGGTTGCCGAGGATGTTGGTGGAGAACCAACCCTCCACGTACAGGGCACGCGAGCGGAACGCCGGGGCCAGTACCGTCTTGATGAAGGTCTGCCCGGTCTTGCCGTCCTTGCCGGCGACCGGCACGCAACGCTCATCCGCCAGGCGGGTCAGCGCGGGGATGTCCGCCGCCAGGCTCGGGGTGAAGTTGCCGTACGGCACGCCTTCCATGATGGCGGCGTAGGCGTACAGCATGGCCGGGCTGATCGCAGGGTCGTTGGTGTCCAGCCCGCGCTCGAACGCGACGGCGGATTGCAGCACTTCCAGCTTGAGATCCGGCCACCGCTCGACGGAGGCGAGGTTCACCATGACCAGGTTGCGCACGCCCGACTTGTCGCTGAAGCCGCGGATGTCGGCGCGGATCTGGTCGACGGCGGCACGGTGGCCGCCGGCGATCTTGTTGCTGCCGTCGACGTTCTTGCAGAAGTCCTGGCTGCCCACGGCGGGCCACGGCTTCATCTGCGACAACGCGCCCTCGACTATCTCGGTCTGGTCACGGTCCAGGACCCGGTGCTCGCGCACGGCCTCGGCCAGGTTGTCGGCGTGCAGGTCCCATCCGCCGAAGGACAGGTTGCGGTAGGGTGCCAGGCCGGACACGCCGACATTGGCAAGCGGCAAGCCGGCGAGGTCGTTGGACCCGGCCCGCAGCATCTCGATTCCGGCGACCGCCGTGCTCGCGACGGCGCCACCGAGGCCCACCACGAGCACGCCTAAGCGCCGCCCCGTACTAGCTGCGTCCAGGCCACTATCTGGCATGATTGGATTTCTCTTCTGGTTCGCCGGGCGGCACAGGAGGCGTGCCGCCGACATGGATGTTACGTGACATAGGCCGAGGCCAGCCCTTTTTAAGCCGCGCAACGGCGGCGGGATTGCGGCACGGCCAGCCCAAGCTGTTCACAGAAGCGTGATCGTGAGCCTGCAAGCGTGATTATAAACGGTTATAAACCCGTGCCTGCCGGCGTGAACCGGTATGGGCTGTCGCTCGCGGTGTGCGGATCCAGCGCCAGGCGGTGCGCCAGGGGCGGGAAGGCCCGGCTCCGGCAATTGGTCCGGTCGCACAACCGGCAGGACAGGCCGATGCCGACCGCCGCCGTGCCGAGATCGATCCGGTCCGCATACACCATCTCGGCGGCGTGGCCGACATCGCAGCCCATGGCGATCACGTGCACGGGCGGCGGCTCCCCCCAGGCGGACGCGACCCCCGTGACGCTGTGGGCGAAGCACAGGAACGTCGCCCCGTCCGTGAGCTGCGCCACCTGGACCTGGATCGTGCCGGGCGAGGCGAAGGCGCCGTGCACGATCCAGCGCGGACAGGAGCCGCCGAACCGCGCGAACGGGAAGCCGGCGCCGGAGAACCGCTTGCTGACGTTTCCCGCCGGGTCGATGCGCAGGAAGAAGAACGGCACGCCCCGCGCCGACGGCCGTTGCAGCGTGGACAGCCGGTGGCAGGCCTGCTCGAACGAGACGCCGAAATGGCGGGAAGCGGCTTCCATGTCGTGCCGCATCCGCCGCGCGGTGGCCGCGAAGGCGGCGTAGGGCATCAGCACGGCCGCCGCCGCGTAGTTCAGCAGCCCGATCCGGATAAGCTGGGCCGCTTCCGGGGTGGTCGGCGCGGCGCTTTCCAGCACCGCCTCCACCGCGTCGCGCGCTTCCAGCAGCATGAGCTGGAACGCCATGTGGAAGCCGCGGCTTTCCCGCGGAAGCTGCTCCGACAGGGTCAGCCCGCGGTCCGCCGGGTCGTAGCGCCGCAGCGCGCCGTCCAGCGGCGCCACCCGGACCACGAGGCCGTGGCGGCGGCGCAGGCGCTCGGCGACCGCGTGGTTGGTTTCGGCGGGATTGGCGCCAAGCTCGGCGGCGATGCCTTCGGCTGCGTCCTCCAGGGTGGGAAAATGGTTGCCCCGCTCGTTGAACAGGTCCCGCGCTTCTTCGTTCGGCAGCAGCAGGCGGCGGCCGGATGGCAGGGCGATGCCGCTCGCGTCCTCCCGCGCGACCCGCCAGGCGCGGTACAGCGCCAGCACCGCGCGGGTGGCGTTGGGGTTGCCGGCGGCCAGTGCCTCCACCTCGGAGTCCGGCACCGTTTCCGCAGCGAGCACCGGGTCCGCGAACACCTCCCGCAGCCCGGCCTCCAACTGCCGCTCCGCCGCGCCGGACAGGGAGGAAAGGCCGATGCCCAGCACCTCGGCCAGCTTGATCAGCAGGGACGCGGTGACGTTGCGCTGGTCGTGCTCGATCAGGTTCAGGTAGCTGGGCGAGATGCCGAGCCGGCTGGCGAGCACCTGCTGCGTCAACCCCTGCTCGACCCGGATGCGCCGCACGGTGCGGCCGATCAAGGGGCGGGTCACTTTACAAGCTTTACTGTTTTGGCGGCGTTCATGTCAGTCCAGCGACTACATTGCAGTGCAGCATGGCGTTTGAGGCTCGCTTTGACGAGGGATAATGTCAATTATTCACGCATACCGATTTGCACCAGGAGCATTTCCATGGCCCCGACCACCGCTCGCCAACCCGATGGCATGAACGCCGGGCCGCTTCCCGGGCATGACCCGGAGCGTTTCGCAGGCATCAAGCGCGACTACTCGCCGGCCGAGGTGGAAAGGCTTTCCGGCTCGTTCCGCATCCGCCACACGCTGGCCGAGATGGGGGCGCAGCGCTTGTGGCACCTGCTGAGAACCGAGGCGTTCGTGCCGACGCTGGGCGCGCTGACCGGCAACCAGGCCATGCAGCAGGTCAAGGCGGGGCTGAAGGCGATCTACCTGTCCGGCTGGCAGGTGGCGGCGGACGCCAACTCGTCCGGCGAGATGTATCCGGACCAGTCGCTCTACCCGGTGAACTCGGTGCCGATGGTGGTCCGCAAGATCAACTGCGCGCTGCGCCGGGCGGACCAGATCGCCAAGCTGGAAGGCGACAACAGCATTCACTGGATGGCGCCGGTGATCGCCGACGCGGAAGCCGGGTTCGGCGGCGCGCTGAACGCGTTCGAGCTGATGCGGGCGATGATCGAGGCGGGCGCGGCGGGCGTGCATTTCGAGGACCAGCTCGCCAGCGAGAAGAAGTGCGGCCATCTCGGCGGCAAGGTGCTGGTGCCGATCAGCCAGCACATCCGCACCCTGAACGCCGCCCGCCTGGCGGCCGACGTGGAAGGCGTGCCCACCGTGCTGCTGTGCCGCACCGACGCGCATTCCGCCCAGTTGCTGACCGCCGACGTGGACGAGCGGGACCGCCCGTTCCTGAGCGGCGAGCGCACCCCCGAGGGCTTCCACCGCATCAAGCCCGGCCTGGGCGTGGACTACGCGATCGCCCGCGGCCTGGCCTACGCGCCCTATGCCGACCTGCTGTGGTGGGAAACGAGCGAGCCGAACCTGGAGGAGGCGCAGCGCTTCGCCGACGCGATCCATGCCGCGTTCCCGGGCAAGATGCTGGCGTACAACTGCTCGCCGTCCTTCAACTGGAAGAAGAAGCTGGCGCATGACGACATCGCGACGTTCCAGAAGCGGATCGCGGCGATGGGATACAAGTACCAGTTCGTCACCCTGGCCGGGTTCCACAGCCTGAACCATTCCATGTTCAAGCTGGCGCTGGGCTACAAGGAGCGCGGCATGGCCGCCTACTCCGAGTTGCAGCAGGCCGAGTTCGCGTCCGAGGCCGAGGGCTACACCGCCACCCGGCACCAGCGCGAAGTGGGCACCGGCTGGTTCGACGCGGTGGCGACGACGGCGGCGGGCGGCAAGTCCAGCACGACGGCGATGGCGGGCAGCACGGAAACGGAGCAGTTCCACGACGGCAGTGGCGTGGTGATGAACCGCGCCGGGCATGACGATCACGACGACGGGCTGGTGCACAGCCACGAATGGGCCGCGGCCAAGTAAGAAGAAGCAAGACGGAGCCGCAGGTCGTCGGCCGCGGGGCGCAAGCCCCGCGGCCGATCTGCTTCCGGGGTCAGCCCACCACGAGATCGCGCGGCGGCACCGCGTCCCCGCGCGCCACGCGCTCGAAGTTGCCGAACATCTGCCGTATCGTCGGCTCGAACGTGTCGGCGCTGGACGCGGCGATGTGCGGGGTTACCACGCAGTTCGGCAGGTGCAGCAGCGGATGGTCGGCGGGCGCCGGCTCGTCGGCGAACACGTCGGTGGCGGCGCCGTGGATGGCGCCGGTCCGCAGGGCGTGCACCAGGTCCGCTTCCACCACCACGCCGCCGCGCGCCACGTTGATCAGCACGGCGGTGGGCTTCATGCGCCGCAGCGCCGCCGCGTCGATCAGGCCGCGCGTCGCCTCCGTCAGCGGGCAGTGCAGGCTGACCACGTCCGCCCCGGCCAGCAGGTCCGGCAGGGTGGCGTAGGCCACGCCCAGTTCCGCCTCCTCCGCCGCGTCCAGCCGCCGCGGCGTGTGGTACAGCACCGGGCCGCCGAAGCCACGCAGCAGCCGGGCCACGGCGCGCCCGATGGCGCCGAAGCCCACGATGCCGACCGTCTTGCCGGACAGCAGGAACGAGTCGCCCGGCAGTTGCCCGCCCAGCCAGCGGCCTTGACGCAGCTCGGCGTGGGCGAAGGCGAGGTGGCGCAAGGTCGCGATCGTCAGGCCGACGGTGAACTCGGCCACCGGGACGGCATTGCTGCCCGTGGTGCGCGCCACCGTGATGCCGAGCTGTTTCGCCACGGCAAGGTCGAAGTTGTCCGTTCCCACGCCCCATTTGTGCAGCAGCCGCAGCTTCGGGGCCGCGCGCAGCAGCGAACCCGGCACGGCGACCTGGCCGGACACGACGTAGTCCGCGCCGGCGATGATCTCGCGCAGGTGGTCCTCGCCGGGCGCGGTCGCGTGCGACAGGGTGAAGCCGGGCGGGACCAGCGCCGCCATGCGCGCCGCCGTCCGTTCGCCGAGCTGGTCCAGCACTACGATCTGGGCGCTCATGCGGAGAACCTCACCCCGGCGCGCGCCAGGCCGCCGGCGAGCCCGATCGGGACGCCGTCCGCCCGCCAGCATGCGGCGCCGGTCAGGGCGCCATCGGCCATCGCGATCATGTTCATCCCTCCTGCGATCCGCTCCACCCGCTGCACCTCGTGCCCCCTTGCCTGCAACGCCGCCACCGTCGCATCCGGAATCGCCGGCTCGACTTCCAGCGCGCCGCCCCCCGTCCAGACGCGGGGCGCCTCGACTGCCTGCTGCGGCGTCATGCCGTGGTCCAGCAGGTTGACCAGCGCCTGCATCGCGGAGCCGAAGATGCGCAACCCGCCGGGCAGGCCGAGCGCGTAGGCGACCTGGCCGTCCCGCAGCACCATGGTGGGCGCCATGGAGGTGAACACCCGCTTGCCCGGCTGCACCGACAGCGCGCGGCCGGGCGCCGGGTCGAAGTTGGCCATGTAGTTGTTGGCGATCATCCCCGTCCCCGGCACGGCGAAGCGCGCGCCCCAGAGCCCGTTGATCGTTTGCGTGGTGGACACCACGGTGCCGCCGGCGTCCGCCACCGTGACGTGGGTGGTGTCCGCGCCTTCTCCGCGGGCCACGCCGGGCGCCCAGGCCTGCGCCCGGCGGAGATCGATGGCGGCGCGGCGCTCGGCGGCGTAGGCCTTGGACACCAGCCGGCTCACGGGCACGTCCACGAACGCCGGGTCGGCGGTGGCCACGGCGCGGTCGGCGAACGCGATCTTGAGCACCTCGGCCAGCAGGTGGACCGCGTCCGGCGAGCCGAAACCCATGGCGGCGACGTCGTATCCCTCCAGGATGTTCAGCATCTGCGTGACGTGCACGCCGGCGGAGGAAGGCGGCGGCGGCCCGACGACCTGCCAGCCGCGGTAGGCGCCGTGGATCGGCTCCCGCTCCATCACCCGCACGGACGCCAGATCCGCCGCGGTGACCAGCCCGCCCGCCGCGGCCATGTGGGCGGCCAGCGCCGCGCCCAGCGCGCCGCCGCCGTGCAGGGATGCGGCGCCTTCCGCCGCGATCAGGCGCAGGGTCGCGGCGTAGTCCGGCCGCCGGAGCCGCTCGCCCGGCCGGATCGGCGCGCCGTCCGGCAGCAGCAGCGCCGCCAGGTCCGGGTCACGCCGCAGGTCGTCCGCGCCGTCCCCGATGCAGTCGTGCAGGTAGGGCGTGACGGCGAAGCCCCGCTCGGCCAGGCGGATGGCGGGGGGCAGCACGTCGGCGAGCGCCACCGTGCCGTACCGTTCCAGCGCGGCGCACCAGGCGGGCAAGGCGGCGGGCACCGCCATCGCGAGCGGGCCGGCCGCCTGCGCCCGGCCGCCGCCGGCGAACATATCCGGGCCGGCGGCGGCCGGGGCGGCGCTCATCCCGTCCAGCACGGTGTGGCGGCCGTCCGGCAGGCGGATATGGGCCAGCCCGCCGCCCAGCACCCCCACCATCATCGGCTCCACCACCGTCAGCGCGAACAACGCCGCCACCGCCGCGTCCACCGCGTTGCCGCCTTCCGCCAGCATCGACACCCCGGCGGCGGCGGCGAGCGGGTGGTTGGCCACCACCATGCCGCGCGAGCCGGTGGCGGGCTGCTTCTCGCAGGCGAAGGGGGCGTGCACCGCGGCGGTCAGGGGTGCCCGGTGAGGCGGGCGATCAGGCCCCAGTAGCCGACGGGGAACAGCCGCTGGATCAAGGCCGCCTGCTTGGCGTCGCTGCCGACGATCACGCGCTTGGCCCGCCGCTCGATCCCGGCGGCGATCTGCGCCGCCGCGTCATCCGGCGACAGGCGGAGCAGCCGTTTCCAAAGCTCCCCCTGCTTGGCGGCTTCCTCGGGGCTCAGGCCGGCGCTGCGGGCGTTGGCGGTGATGTTGGTGCGCACGCCGCCCGGGTGCACCACCGTGACCCCGAGCGGCGTGCCGGCGAACTCGTGCCGCAGCGACTCGGTGAACCCGCGCACGGCGAACTTGCTGGCGGCGTAGGCGGTCTGGTTCGGCGGCGCGATCAGGCCGAACAAGCTGGAAAGGTTGACGATCTGCGCCGCCGGCGCTTCCTTCAGCGCGGGCAGGAAGGCGCGCGTCATGCGCACCACGCCCCACAGGTTGATGTTGATCACCCACTCGAAGTCTTCGGCGCTCACCTGGTCGAAGCGGCCGCCCAGCGACACGCCGGCGTTGTTCACCAGGATGCTCACCCGCCCGTGCTCCGCCAGCACCGCCGCCGGCAGCGCCGCCACCGCGTCCGCATCCGCCACGTCCAGGCGGTGCGTGCTCACCGTCACCCCGGCCGCCCGCACCTTGTCCGCGACGGTGGCGAGCCCGGGCGCGTCGCGGTCGGCCAGGGCCAGGTCGCAGCCGCGCGCCGCGAGGTTGGCGGCCAAGGCGGCGCCGATGCCGCTGGCGGCGCCGGTGACGACGGCGAGGCCGCCGCGGATCGGGAAGGGGCTGGTTCGCGTTCTTGCCATGCCTTGCCCTTAACGCAATGCGCCGCGCCCGGCTACTCGGCGATCACGGGGGCATGCTATGCCGCCGCGGGCAGCCGCACCGTGACGAACCAGCACTGTACTGTAGAAGAGGTAGCCATGACCCTTTCCCGACGCAGCCTGATCGCCGCCCTCGCCGGGTCCGCCGCCGCACCCCGCCTGGCGAGGGCGCAGGACGCCGACCCGCGCATGGCCGTCCGCAGCCTGGGCAGCGCGGACGCCAAGGTGACGATGCAGGAATGGTTCTCCTTGACCTGCACCCACTGCGCCGCCTGGAGCCACGAGGTGTTCCCCGAGGTCAGGGCCAAGCTGATCGACACCGGCAAGCTGCAATACATCTACCGGGATTTCCCGCTGGACCAGGTGGCGCTGACGGCCGCCATGGTGGCCCGCACCTTGCCGCCGGCGCGGTACGAGGCGTTCGTGTCCACCCTGCTGGGCAGCCAGGACCGCTGGGCCTTCGCCCGCGGCGCCGACACCACGGAGGAGCTGTTCCGCCGCGCCGCGCTGGCCGGGATGCCGCGCGCCGTGTTCGACACCGCGGTCAACGATGCCGGCCTGCGCACCGCCATCCTGACGGAGCAGCAGGGCGGGGTGGACAAGTACCAGATCGACAGCACCCCCACCTTCGTCATCAACGAGAAGCCCCACGCCGGGGAGCAGTCGTACGACGCGGTTGCCCGCCTCGTGGCCGCCGCCGCGGCCTGACGGGTGGCCGTCGCCTTCAGCCGGCTGCGCATCGCCGGGTTCAAGAGCTTCGCGGAGCCGCAGACCGTCGAGATCCTGCCCGGGCTGACCGGCGTGGTGGGGCCGAACGGCTGCGGCAAGTCCAACGTGGTGGAAGCGCTGCGCTGGGCGATGGGGGAAACGAGCGCCCGGTCGCTGCGCGGCGGCGAGATGGACGACGTGATCTTCGCCGGGTCCGCCGCGCGGCCCAGCCGCAACCTGGCCGAAGTGGTGCTGACCCTGGAAGACGCCGCCGGCGCCGCCCCGCCGCCGTTCCACGAGGCGACGGAGCTGCAAGTCAGCCGCAAGATCGAGCGCGGCGCGGGCAGCGCGTTCCGCGTCAACGGGCGGGAGGTGCGGGCGCGGGACGTGCAGACCCTGTTCGCCGACCTGGCAAGCGGGGCGCGCTCCTCCGCGATGGTCAGCCAGGGGCGCGTCGGCACCGTGATCAACGCGCGGCCGGACGAGCGCCGCGCCGTGCTGGAGGAAGCCGCCGGGATCACCGGCCTGCACGCCCGCCGGCACGAGGCGGAGCTGAAGCTGCGCGCCGCCGAGGCCAACCTCGGCCGGGCGGAGGACCTGCGGGCGCAACTGGACGGCCAGTTGGCCGGCTTGCAGCGCCAGGCCCGGCAGGCGGACCGCTGGAAGACGCTGCAAACGGCGGTGAAGGAGGCGGAAGCCGAGCTGCTGGCGATCACGCAGGCGCGGGCGGAGGCGGCGCGGGCGGAGGCGG
>CAXTLC010000002.1:53650-103058 GCA_964245075.1 uncultured Acetobacteraceae bacterium | reverse complement strand
AGCTAGGGCATCGGCTGACCGAACCGTATCACTCGTCGGATAAGGATGCTTGTGGAACAAGCAGCCAGAGTGTCAGCCGTGCCCTATCAACACGAATGATGCTTCAGCGCTTCCTTCCGATCGAAGTGGATCGGAAGGAAGCTCTACCTTAACTATTCTCACCGGCATCCCTACCCGACGGCTGACCGCGGGCGTTCGGATGAAGCTCTAGCCTGCAATCGCCCTGACTGGAAACAGCCAGAGCATCAATTGCCAGGCCAAACAAAGAGCTAGACCGCGCTGACCGTTCACGGTCAGCCAAAAAGCGGTCTAGCCGGCCGAAGCCGGGCCGAACGGGATGCCGTCCATCCACCGCAGCAGGCCGCCGCCAAACGTCCGCGCCGCTTCCATGCCGGTCACCGAGTCTTCCAGTATCAGGCATTCCGCAGGCGCTACGCCGAGGCGGGTTGCGGCCAGGTGGTACGCCTCGGGGTCCGGTTTGCGCCGGCTGACATCGTCGCCGCACACGACGACATCGAACAGGTCATGCAGGCCCAGGTGCGCCATGATTGCCGAAACCGAGTTGGAAGCGGCAGTCGTGACCAGCCCGGTCTTCAAGGATGGCCGAACTGCCCGGATCAAGTCGGCGACCGCGTGATTCAATTGCACGAGCCCGAGATGCTTGGGGTACAAGGTCTGCTTGCGCCGGGCGACCGCGGCCAAATCCAATTCTGGCGCGTGCTTGGTCACTTCCGGCAAGAACTCGCGCCAACTCCGTCCGTCGATTCGACGGGCCAGGTCAGCCTCGTCGACGATCACGCCATCGGCGGCAAGTGCCTCCGTGTAGGCTCGGGCATTGGCCGCGGCAGTCTGGACCAGGGTGCCATCGAGGTCGGCAAGCAAGGCTTTCAGCACGTCTCGTACCGGTCAGAGTATTGCTTCACGAGCAGGCATAGGCAGCCAAGAAACACCATCCCCGGTTCCTTGCCCTTGCGGAACTTGTAGGGCGTCAGGCGGAAGTAGTGCACGATCTCGTGCAGCAGCACCTCGCGCAGGCCATCCTCGCCCAGCCGGTCATTCAGCCAGTTCGTCGTCCGGTTATAAAGCGCGCTGTACTGCGCCGAACGGGCGTTCGGAAACGCGAGGGTGTGGTCATTGAAATTGCAGCTCGCGTCGCGATTGAGGCTCTCGTAGCCGAGATGCAGGGATTGCAGCAGCTTGGCATAATCCAGCAACGGCGACTCGAACACGTTGCCGATGTTGGGGTCGATCAGGAACCAGCCATTCGGGCGCGTCGGATCGGTCAGGATGTTCTCGATCGTCAAGTCGCCGTGAATGGTGGCAGTGTTCCGGCGGCTCAGCCGTGATGGCAGAAAGCCATCCTGTGCAAACCGGTCCAACAAGCCGAGATCGATGTCGGTCCCGTTGACGTGCAAGTGGCGGCTGCTGAACACCTGCGGCACCGCTGCCTTGATCGCCCGGAGGTTGGCAGAGACCTTTTCGGATGCGTAGCGCTGCACGCAGGCGTTGTCGGCCGTTCCGGTTTCCGTGACGGCGTGGAAATCGGCCATGCTGCCCATGACGTGAGACAGGGTTTTCCACGATGAATCAACATCGTAGGTGTGAACATCGTCGTACAGGTCGCGCGAGCCGGATGCGAACTCCATGTCGTAGAAGAAGCGCTTGCCTCGGCGGTCCCCATCGAACACCCGCACAATGGGAAGCATATTGGAGTATCGGTTCAGCCAGTCGTGCTGCGCTTGCAGCTTGTCCGCAGCACCTCCGCTGGCGAACTTGCGAATGCGAACCTGGTCGTCCAACCGGACCATGACCGTCAGCGCGTCCGACCCGCCGCGCAGCATGCGTTGGACAACAACGTCGCCAATCGCGTGCCCTTCGAACTCCGACACCAGATCCTCGGTGCCGTTGAATCGCCGGGTCAGATAGTCGCCGTAATGCCCGGCCTCCACGAAGCGGGTGCGCGCGCGCGGCTCGGCTCCTTCCTTCACCCTTGGGTCTGCGGTCCAAGCGACCAGGCCGCGTATGCTGACGCCAAACTGCAACTTGGCCCCGACATAGGCCAGGAAGAGCAGGCAGGGGATCACGCTGTAGGCGAGCAGGCCGATCTCGGCCGTGGCGCCCGCTCCGAACATCGGGGCCACGGTCGGCAGCAGGGGTGTGCCGACCAGAGCCAGGAAGACAGGTTGCAGACCGAACCCGAGGGCATGGGCAAGCGCGTCATAGGACATCATGTAGAGCGCCCACATCGCCACGCTCTGCACGGCGATGCGCAGCCAGCGCACCCGGCTGACGCGGAACACCTCCATCACGGACCACGTGGTGTCCAGCAGCACGACCTGGATGCGGCTGTTGAACACGGAGGCGGCATGCCAGGCCAGCCGGCGGAAGCGGGCTGACCGGCTGGTGAGCAATGCGACGACGAACACGGCCGCCGCCAAC
This sequence comes from uncultured Acetobacteraceae bacterium, assembly GCA_964245075.1. GTDB lineage: Bacteria > Pseudomonadota > Alphaproteobacteria > Acetobacterales > Acetobacteraceae > LMUY01. Next base: position 100,619 of record CAXTLC010000002.1, on the reverse strand, counting down.
GCCAAGCAGCCAGCCGCGACGTAGAACACCGCGTTGCCGGTAAACACGCCGACCAAGCGGAAGGCGATCAAGATGGCCGCGACGGCCACCAGGTCCAACGTGCGCTCCACGACGATGGACGCCATGACAAAGGCCGGAGCCGCACCGACGCGGGAGGCGTAATAGAGCCCGCGCACGATCTCGCCCAGGCGCAGCGGCACCACGCTGTTGACCAGGTAGCCGAGCGACAACGCCAAGAACATCTCACCGATCCGGCCATCGCCGACCTGCCGCATCAGCACCGACCAGCGTGCGAGCCGCAGCAGGTAGCCGGCGAGCAGCAGGGCCAGCGCCACCGCAAAGGCCGCGAACGGCGAGACGGCGGCGGTCATGCTGCCTTCTCCACGTCCAGCCACGGCCGGAACGCCGCGATGGCAGTGGCGGCGCCGGCATACTCGTCCGGCGTGCCGAACGGGATGTGCCGGTCCAGCGGCAGACCGCGCACCACGCAGCCGGCGGACGCCATCGTGTTGTACACCCCGCTCATAAACGGCTCGGCATAAGGGCACTCGGCAATGGCCGCTCCGGCATGCGCCAGGAACGTGTCACGGCTGCGGAAGCCATAAGCCCCGGCAATCGCCTGCGTGCTGATTGGGCGCTTTTCCACCGTGCGCACCAGCGCGCCGTCTGCACGGTATTCCGCGTAGGAGTAGGCTGGATTGCTGGAGACGAAATGACACAGCACCCCATCGGCGGTGGTCGGGAACGCAGCGGCGGCGGTTCCGACGTCGAACGCGTGGTCGCAATCATTGACCACGACCCAACGCCCATTGTTTAGCACGGAGCATCCAGCGACCGCCGTCATCAGCGCGCCGGAGGTCACGGCAGGAAGCACCACCAGTTCGGCGTTCGAATAGCGCTCCATGATCTCGCGGTCGATGCCGTGCCGGTCGCAGTGCTCCTGCAACACGACGAACACCAGCTTGCCGACATCGAAGCTGCGGCGGACTGACTCCACGGCCCACCAGAAGAATGGCTGGCCGTCCAGAGGCAACAGCGGCTTCGGCAACTCGAATCCTGCCGCGCTGAAACGGCTGCCACTGCCCGCCATCGGCATGACGAGATCAATCTCTATCAAATCGCAGCACTCCCGGCGGAGCCGTCCGCCACGATGTCAATCACACGATGTCGATCACGCAACATGCACCAGGATGGACGAAAGTTGCGACATGTACGAACGAATACACGCAGCGCAAGCTCCTGATAGCCAGCGATGGTTTACCCTGCAACAAACTTGCGCGCTCAAAAAAAAGCCATTGCTACTGAAATCGTGAGACCTTTGTGCGATTAACGCCACGCAAGCCGGTCAGCCATGGACCTACAACGCAAGCCGCAGTTGCAGCAGGTACCGGCTGTCAGTGTAGCTGTTGCCGAAAACCTGCCCCGGCGTGATGCCAAGGTTGGCAGCGCCGGACGACAAGCGATACGAGAAGTCGTAAAGGGCACCGAGCCGCAGGTGCCGGTTGAGAAACCAGGTCGCTCCCGTCTCGGCGGTGTAGAGTTCCTGGTGGCCTTGGCCCTGACCGTAATCGTCACGGTAGAAGAAACCGTTGGCTTGCAGCAGGATGTTGCGCCGGAACTCGTAATCAAGACGGCCGCCCAGCGCGGTTTCGGTGAAAGCGACGGTGTTCTCGCTCGCAGAATCCTGCACGTGGCGGAAGGCCGTGGCGGTCAGCGTGGTCAATGACGTCGTGTTCCAGACTGCTTGCGCTTCCACGATCGGCGCCGAGATGGTCTTGAGCGACGCGCTGGAGAACTGGCGCTGCTCGTAGCCTCCCAGCAAGCGAAAACGCAGCAAAGGCCCCGTCTCGAAGCTGAGGCCGGCCAGTATCTGAACGTCGTTGAAGTTGCGGGCCGGCTGGCCGGCAAGCTGGTTGCGGTACTGGGCGATCGAGTCCCGCACCACCAGGACTAAGTCTCGCCGCGGTGAGAGCTCGTATCCCAGCGTGACGCTCGGCTGCACGACCACGCGGTCCCGGTAGCCTTGCGGGAAAGGCGTCCCGGCGACGGTGCCGCTCGTGAAGTTGTAGTTGGACACGATCAAAGCCGGCAGCACGAAGGTGCGTGCGAATGTCGCGCGATAGCCCAGCCGAACGGCATCGATCTGGTAGGGCAAGGCCTGGTTCAACTGCGCCGGCTCGTCCAAGCCGCCGACGGTCTGGTTGAGGTTCAGGTGATCGTAGTTGACCGAGAGGGTGTCCCGTCCAAAGTCGTGCGTGCCACCGAGCGACGCAGTCCAGTTGGTGAACGACTGCTGACTTTGCTGCGGATACTCGTAATCGTCAACGCTGATGGAAGCCAACCCGGTCGTGTCGGAATGGTCGTACGCCGCCTGCACCTGGGCGGTCGACTCGAACGTCGCACTTCCCTGCGGCTTCGTGGTGGCCAGAACGTTGCTCTCGTACCCCGCCAGTTCCTGGAAATCGCCCCGGATCGTGATCTCGCCGAGCCGCACGCCCAGGCTGTCGTACTCGGGACGTTGCCGGGACAGCACGGTGACACCGGGATCAAGACCGGTGCCCGGTATGTTCGCGCCGATCAATTGGTCCAGCAGAGCTTGCGCGCGCGCCGACTCGCCACTGCACATCACCGCTGCCGCCAAGGCGGCCCAAACCAATCCACGCACAGTCTGCGTTCCAGGCGAACCAACGGCCATCCACACCCCCGGGGTTGCGACCGCGTGCCTCTGCGGGTTCGCATACCACGGAATATCCTATACAACCGGACGTGAACTTGGGCAGGCCGATATTCCTCCCCATGAGCGTTTACGAAGAAGGTGAGGCATTCTTCCCATGGTCTGCACCCTGTGACGGCTTACTTCGGTGCCCGCTTGCTGCCCGTCATGGTTGGGTCGCTCTGTGCGGCCGCAGCGGCTTTCCCAGGCATGGCAGGGGCACAAACCCCCGATCCGGCGGCGCGCACCGGCGCGCTTCGGGCGGTGAAGACGGCCTGCGCCGCAGATTATCCCAAGTTCTGCCCGGTTCCTGCCATCGGCGAGGTCAGTCCGCGCGACCAGGTCATCTGCCTGAAATACTTCAAACCAGACCTGAGCCTTGGCTGCCGTGGCGCAGTCAACGCGTTGGCGAAGTAGCACCCCGCCCGGGTGCCCGGATTTGTCAGCCCTGGGCGGTGGCGGAGGCTAGGCGCGGGCTTTCTTTGATGGCCGCCACACCAGCCCCGCGGTAGGTCAGCACGGTGCGGCGGGCGATCTCGTCCCAACTGGGCACCCCGGCCGCCAGGGTGCTCACCGCCGCGGCGCATCCGGCAGCAAAGTCCCGGCCAGCGATCATCTGCGCCATGGCCGCCGACAGTGCGCCCACGTCGCCTGGCGGCAATAGCCGGCCGTGCGTTCCGTCCGTGAGTAACTCGCCGAAGCTGCCGAGACGGCTCGCGATCACCGGGCGCCCATGCGCCAAAGCCAGGAACATGACCCCGCTCGCCTCGATCTCGCGATAAGGAAAGGTCGCGACCGTGCTTGAACCGAACAATCCAGGAATGGCCGCATCGGCGACGAATCCAGGCTCAATCCGCACGTCCAACCGGCTCGCGGCGATCTTCGCCTCGATCGGCCCCAGATCGATGTATGGCTTGCCGACGATCCGCACCCTTGCTTGGCTGCGCAAGGCGTCCGGCAACGCGGCAAAGGCATCCACCAGCAGATCTGCGCCCTTATAGGGCTTGATCTTGCCGAACAGCATGAACGTCAGCGTCCCGCTCATGGGATCAGGAGGACCGGCCGCCGCCTCGATCAGCATGCCGTGCGGAAGCACGTCCAGACGATGCGCCGGCACGCCCATGCCGCGCATGCGCTCCGCCCCTTGCGCCGTGTGCACGACAAGGCGATCGAACTTCTGGAGACAGCGGCGAAATCCGCGGCCCTGGAGCGACGCCGATGGATCGCCGTTGAACGGGTTCGTATCGTGAACGGTCAAGACGAGCGGCGCGATCTTGCGGAAGCGGCCCAGCAAGGCGCCGTCCAGCAACGGCAACGGCAACCACTGGAAATGGATCACGTCCGGCTGACGCTGCTGCAACCGCCGCAGCAGCCGGAGCGCCGACCAAGCATGGTCCACCCCCTTTACCGCCAAGCGAAACGGCGATGGCAGGCGACGGCCGAGCGGACTATCCGCGACACGGTAGAAATCCGCCTGCAATGACACGCGGCCAGCCGATCCGTCCTCCGGCTGCAAAGCACGGCCGTGGAGCACGACGTCATGGCCGGTACGGCTCAGCCCTTCCGCCAACGCCCGGTCGTAGGGAAGCGTGAACAGTGACGGGTCGATCAACGAGACTCGCATCAACCGGCAAGCTCTCGCACGCTGGCCAGGTTCCGCGCGGACGCTGGCGGATTCCAGGTCTGGAACCGTTCGCCGCGCAACGAGCGGGCAACGCCGAGAGCGGTCCCGGCGAACGCGCCCAAGATCGACCGCACCTGGCCGGAAAGGAGCGGCAGGACACCAGCAACCGCCACGGCCGCAAGCGTCCACCACATGCCGGCGGCAGCCAGCCCCGCCGCGAGCAGCACCCCACCCAACGCGAGGAGGTAGGCCACCAGCCAGCGGAGAAGCTTGTGCGATATGTACTTATATAGATCGAGTGCCGGCAAGCGCCGCAAACGCGGCCACAGCGCACGGTGCACGTTGAACGCCTGGCAGGCGATGCGGATCTTGCGGCGGAACTCCTCCGCGGGCCGAGAAACCTGCTCCTCAAACGCCATCGCGTGCTCCGCCCGGACGATCCGGAAGCCGGCGCACAGAGCATTGAGCGACACGTGCATGTCGTCGATCAGATCCGGGGGCGCAGGCTGGTAACACGCCCGGCGCATGGCGAAGATGCTGCCGTCAGCGCCCATGACCGAGCCAGTGGCGCTTTCCAGCCGCTTGATCGCCTCTTCCAGGCGCCAATACAGGGAACCGGTCGCGGCGGTGACGTTGCCGGAGCCGACTCCGTAGCGCAGGTGTCCGCAAACGACGCCAACGGCCGGATCTGCGAACGGCGCCAGCAATTGCGGCATCGCGTCGTCGGCGAACAAGACGTTCGCATCACTGAACGCGAGGCATTCGGCGTCGGTCAATGCGACCAACGTGTTCATTCCCGCCGTCTTTCCGGCGCGCTGAGGCGCTACGACGACCTGAATCTGACCCGCGAACTGAGCGAGCAACGAAACGGTCCGGTCGGTTGCGGCATCAACGTAGATAAGAAGCTGCAACGCGGGAAATGCGTCCCGCATCGCCAGCATGTTGCGGGCCTTGCCCTCGATCACCGCTTCCTCGTTGTAGGCGCAGACGCACAGGGCTGCGCTGCGGGGCGGGGCGCCCCTCGCGACCGGCCGGCGGCGCAGCCGAGTAAGCAGCCACAAGCTGGCCGGGTAGGTGGTGAACGGATGCAGCGCCATCGCTAGAAGCAGCAGTCCGGCGACAACAGCCGCGATCGCCACTCAAGCCACCAGTACGGCGCAAACTGGGCCGCCCGTATGCCCGGCCAGGCGCGACACGGCAGAAGCGGCGGCAGGCCGCCCGGCTCGGGCGTCGAGCGCCAGAACCGTCGAGTCGGCCCGCAATGCCAACACCGGAACGTCCACCGCCTCCGCCCGCGGGCCGGACAGCACCACCAGGTCATATTGCTGGCGCGCTTCCACCAGCATGTTCTGCAACGCGACGCCGCTCAGCAGGGTGCTGGCGCTGGGTGGGTTGCGCTCGGACAGCAACACGTCGAGCGGGCCGTGCGGGTCGGCGACGGCTGCCTCGCGCCAGTCACTGCCGCCGCGCAGCACCTCCACCAAACCGCTGGACCGCACGCCAAGCAGACGTCCCACCGCTGGCGTGCCCAGGTCGGCCTCGATCAGCAGCACGCGCTCGCCGCCTGCCGCCGCGAGCCTTGCGAACGCCGTCGCCAACTCGCTGGCATCCCGGCGCCGCTCCAGGGCGGAGGAGAACAGCACACAGCGCGGCGAGCTGACCCGGCCGGCAAAACGCAGCCGGGCACGGAGGTCGCGCAGCCCATCCAGTTCCGGACCGTGAGCCGTCGTCAGCACGCGGTTGGCGAGGCCGCGGCGGCCCGCCGAACGCGGCAGGGTGCCGAGCACCGGCAATCCTGTCAGGCGAGTCACCTCCGCCGCGTCGCTGAATCCATCCACCGACTTCAAACGCAGCAGCGCCAGCAGGCAGCCCAGCACTGCCCCGCTCATCCCGCCCAGGCCGCTCGCCAGCTTCATGTTGGGACCGGATGGGGAGCCGGGCGGCACGGCGGCACTCAGGATGCGGACGTCGGGCGTTTCCGCGCTGACCGGCAACGCAACCGTCTGCTGCTCCCGCTCGAGCAAGGTCTGGTAGAGAGCCCGCCTTGTGTCGGCTTCCTTCTGCAACTGCTCCAATTGGGAGCGGGCATTCTCCCCCGCCACTCCGGCAGTGCGGGAAGCGGCGAGCTGCCGCTGCAGATCCGCCTCCTTGTCACGCGCGATCTTCAATTGCGCGCCGAGCGATGAGACGATGCGTGACATCTCGCTGGTGAGCTGCGCCCGAACGGATTGCAGGTCTGCGGCCGCACTGTGAATGCCGGGGTAATTGGGACCGTAGCGGGAGGAAAGCTCTGCCATCTTGGATGAGGCAACGCTTTCCTGGTCCCGCAGGCGGGAGATGGTGGGCGAGTCGAGCACGCCAGCCATCGCATCCGACGAGCCCTGGTGGCTGAGCGCGATCGCGCGGTTCCAGTTGGCCTCGATCTGGGCGCGATCCACGCTGGCGTGGGCGGCAGCGCTGGCAAGCTCTTCCACCTGCGCCTGGCCGACGCTCCCCGCGCGCAGGGCCACGATGTCGCCCCGGGTGCGCAGGTCCTGCATCTGCTTCTCGATGGCTTCCAACCCGACCTTCGCCTCCGCGATGCGGGTCACGAGCGTCGTATCGGCGCCCCGGTTCGCTTCGACCCGGCGGGATGCCCGGGCCGCGATGTAGTCGCCCACCAAGGTATTGACGAAGCGGGCTGCCAGGCGCGGGTCCTCGGCAGTGAACGCGATGGAGATCACCAGGCTGCGGTTGTCCTGGAACACGGCCAGCGCCTTGGACACGGAACCGAGCACCGACTCGTCGGGGCCTGGCGCAGGGCCGGGCTTGCCGTCGCCAGGAGGGCCGAGATCCGGCATCCACGACTTCACGGCCGCGGTGACCCGCGCCATCATTGGCGGCGGGCGCAGCGCCGGATTGAACTCAGGATCCAGCTCCAGGTGCATCTCGCCGATCACCTGCTGCACCAGGGCGCGGGATGTCAGCGCCTGGGCTTCCGTGCGGACCGCCGGCATCGGATCGGGGGCATTCTCGGCGCGGAGCGCGCCTTGCAACTCGGGGATCGCGATCCGGTCGCCCTCGACCGTCATGCTGGTGGACGCGGTATAGGTCTTCGGCAGACCCCGCACATAAACGTAGCCGCCGATCAACCCCGCCAACGTGCAGACAGCGATGAGCGGCAAGTGACGGCGCAGGACCTTGACGACCTGGGCCAGGCGGATGATGGCGGTGTCGCGCAGCTCCGGGACAAAGGCGGGACCTACGGAGATGTCCACTTATTGCTTCCTAATCAAACACGCAGCAGCGAAGTTAAGCGTTGGAGGCCATGGGCCGGAGCACTGCGATGCCGCGTTCGGGCGCTTCACCTAGCTCAGTATCAGCTATGTCGTTGGCGGCAAGCAATAATATGTGGTGCATCAGGCTGCGCTCGGCGAACACGTAAAGGTCGGGGTTGCCAGTCACCGGCGCCAGCGCGCCCGACTCGGTCAGCCGGCTCCAGCACGGGCCGATGCGCCGGCCGCCAACCGAGACCCGGCCATCGCCGAGCGGGACAACCTCCAACCGGCCCCAAGCATCTTGCGGGGCGGTGGCGATCCTGCGCAGGGCGCTCACCACCTCCATATCCGTGCCGCGCCGGGTCAGGGAGGCATACATGTTCAGGATGCGAGGGTTGGCGTCGTTCACCAACCGCGCGACGGCGGTGTCAAAATCCTCCTCGGACACCGTCGTCTCGCCGCGATTTGCCGCTGCCTGGGTCAATCGCAAGCCGAGCAGCTGCGCCATGTAGGGCATGCCGCGGGACAGCACCACGATCCGCGCAACGGTCGGCGGCAAGAACGCGAAGCCGCTCTCCCGGCCGCCCTTGGCAATCAGCTGCGCGACGTCCCGGTCAGTGAACAAGGGCAGATGCACGCCCAGCACGCTACGCTGGATCGAGGGGTGCTGCCCCAGGATCTCGTCCAGGTTCTCGGAAACGCCCACGACCAGGAACAGCAGTGGGACATCCCGGTCCGAAAGCTGCTTGATCGCGTCGGCAAGCTGGGTGCGTGTGCGCGTATCCTCTACACGGTCGAACTCGTCGACCAGGCATACGAGCCCGCGGCAGGCAAGACGCGCCGGCAGGGCCGCCACGTCCCCGGGCCGCAGCGGCCGGTCCGGCAGCGCGGCCTCGCACCCTTCCACGCCCGTGCCCACCGGACCGGCCAGCAGCGAACCCGGCAGATCCCGCATCAAGCCGCGCATGATGCTGTCGAAGTCGCTTCCCGCCTCGCAGGTGTGGCGCGCGACGATCGTTTCAGCCCGCCGCAGGGACTCGATGACCATGTTGGACAGCGACGTTTTTCCACGGCCCCGCTCGGAATACAGCACAACATGGGCGCGGTCGTCGGTGAGCGCCTGCATGATCCGTTGCAGCTCGCTCTGGCGTCCGGTGAGCTGGCGGCTGCCGGGCTTCGGTTGCGTCGGGGTGAAAACCTGACCCGGCGACAGCACCGGCTCCCGCCGCAAACCCGGCTCCCGCGGCTCACCCGCTTGCGACTGGCCGAGATCACGCGTCGCGAAGGGACGCCTGGCTGGCGCCAAGGGCGGCTTTGAAGAAAACAAACGGCCGAACACGCTCATCAGAAGGCTCCCCGGCGCTTCAACACGGCCGGGATCGTTTTCGAGATGATCGCGATGTCGTGCCACAGCGTCCAGTTCTTAACATACCACGTGTCAAGTTGCACGCGTCTGTCGTAGGAGGTTCCCGATCGCCCGCTTACTTGCCAAAGACCGGTCAAGCCCGGCCTTGCCTCGTAATAGTAGGTGATGTCATCGCCGTAGCGCGCCACTTCGGACGCCACGATGGGGCGCGGCCCTACCAGGCTCATCTCCAGCCGCAGGACGTTGAACAACTGCGGGATCTCGTCCAGGCTCGTGCTGCGGAGGATGCGGCCGATCCGGGTGATCCGGGGGTCCTTGCGCAGCTTGTTGGTGCGTGCCCATTCGGTTGCCGCATCCGGGTCGCTGGCCAGCAACCGGCGCAGCACGGCGTCGCTGTCCGTCACCATCGAGCGGAACTTGAGGCAGCGGAACGGCCGCCCGCCAGCGCCGATCCGGGTGTGCCCGAACAAGGCCGGGCCTCCATCCAGCTTCACGAGCAGGGCAACCGCCAGCAGGACCGGCGCCAGGCATATCACGCCGGCCAGCGCCATCAGCCAGTCGAACACGAACTTGGTCAGCCGCGGCATCGGCTGCGCCAGGTTGTTGCGGTAGGTGAACATGACCGTGTCGTGGCTGAAGAACCGCGTCTGCTCGAAGCCGAGCACGGGCAAGCCGCCGAGCTGCGGCATCATGGCGAACGGCACCCGTTCGCGGACGAGGGACTCCACCGCGTCACGGGCCGGGGGGTTGCCCGAGGCATACGACAGCAGAAGCAGGCCGGCGTTGTACTGCGTCATCAAACCGCGCCAACGACGCGTTGGCGCGGAGCGACCGGAAGCGCCCGGAGAGATCACAGCCACAACGGAATAACCGAGGGCACGCTCTGTCCTGAGAGCGGCCAGTGTCTGCCGCGCGCTGTCCGGGTCGGCCACCAGCACGGTGCGGATCTGCCATAGGCCCGCAGCGGCCAGGGACCGGCGGGCCAGCGTGCGCGCGCCCACGACCGTGAAGGGAAACAAGGCCCAGGTGGCGAACGGCAGCACGCGCGAGCCGTCTTGGCCTATCATGAAGGCGATGCAGCCGCTGCAAAGCAGTGCGGCAACCGTCACGAACACGATGGCGCGCAGTTCCGTCCAGAATGGCACGCGCTGGCTGTAGTGCGACTTGCTGGCGAGGTAGGCCAACACTCCCAGCGCCAGCGCCACGCCTGCGCCCGGGTAGCGCAACGAACCAAGATCTCCGAGCGCCGCCGCCGCCAGCGGGCTCGACACCTCCGCCCACCGCGCACAAAGATAGGCTGCGGCGAAACAAACGATCAGTGCCAGAGCATCGGCCCCAAGCAGGGCAACCGTGCAGCCGGGACCACCACCGGACGGCTGCTCGCGCCCGGCACGGAGTTGCGGCTGAACAAGCGTCTGAGCACCGCTGGTCTTGCGGGCAAAATCAGTTGGGCTTGAAAGCATCATTGCGCGCGATCCCGGCAGAGCTTGCTAGTCTGGGAACCAGTTCGCTGCATCGCCTGCTCCACCTTCTGTGCCCTGCCATGGCAGGACGGCCAAACAACACTTCGCCGTCCCGCCCATGCAGACACCTGGCTGAGCGCAGGCTCGCCAACCGGATCCTTGATCGTCCGTTCGGTTGCACTAACGACAGGTGTTTCCCAAACGCCAATGACGTCTGTGGAGATCACGTAAACGTGGTTAATTGACCGCGCATTAACAGAAAAGTGCTCTATAATAGACAGAAATCTCGCTTTATGCATTTACGGGACCATGAGACGCAATTTTGATCGTAGCCGCACCGGCATGTGTTGAGGCATGACGATGCTCGGCGAAAGACATGGCTTATCGACTATCCTACCCACCAGAGACCGAAGAGGCGCGCGCAATGAGACTTCCGGCCGTCACGAGCCGAACACTGCAAGGGGACATGTCACGCCCGCGAAGCGCGCGGCCGGCCCTGACGGCGGCCGCCGCGGTCGCAATCCTCGCTGCCACGGCCTGGTTTACGCTGCCAACTGGATTTGGGTCATACAACGAGGGCTTCCAATCAACGATCGCCATCAATGCACACGAGATTGCCGTTGGAGACCTGGCCCACGCCGACCTGCTTTATCCGCTGAACGGCGCCTTCTTCGTCGTCAGCCGCTTCGGCGTGGCGCTGGTTCTCGCCGGGTTGATAGCGATTGACCATTTCGATGCGCTTATCAACTTCCGCCTGCTGCTTGGCCTGTCGCTGGTCGGATTGATTGCAGCCAACACAATGCTGCTGTGGCGGCGCTACCGGGTCGGGCTGCCTTGGTCGCTGCTGCCGGCGCTGTTGTTTCCCGCTGTCTTCGAGACCGCCTGGTTCTTCAATGACGACTTGCTTTCCGCCGCGTTGTCGACGGCGGCGTTGGCCGTGTTCTGGCTGAACCTGACACTGCCGGCCACGGCGGTGGCGGCGGTCCTGTTCGCCCTCGCGATCTCGGCCCGCACCGACGCCGTGCTCATGACGCCGGCGTTCGCCGCCCTGCTCTGGTTCGACGTCAAGACTTGGCGGGAGCGGGCGATGCACGTCCTGGTGGCCGCGCCGATCGTGGCATTGCTGCCGATCGGGCTCTACGCTGCCTGGGGGCTCTCCATTTTCGATGTTGTGCCGCTCACCCGGCGCGCCACGACATTGTGGGCGCGCGGCTCGGGCCTGCGGCATATGGGCCAGCCGATTCTGAAAGCCTTCGCCCCTCCTGGCGCGCTGGCCGTCGCGTTGGGCGTGCTGAGCACCTGCGCCAGGCGGCAATGGCGCGAAATCATCCTGCTTATCGGCGTTCCAGCGGTGTTTGTGCTCGCTTATGGAACCATGCTGAGCGAGGTGCGCTACCTGCTGCCGTTGTTTCCGATCTTCTCCATCCTGATGGTCGAGGGGGCGAGGGCAACCATGCGGGCCGGGGCACGCTGGCGCAACCGAGGGATCGCAGCCTTCGCGCTTGCCTTCGCGTCATGCCTGTTGCCGCCAGTGCTGCCGCCGCTGAAGGCGCTGCACTTCGTCGCAACCGACCATGACACGCCGCGCCCGCTGATCGGCCGGCTCTGGTCGCCGGCGATCTCCATATGGTGGAACCGCAAGCTGAACGACGGGGTTGCGGTCCTGGGAAGCACCTTGGCCACGGCAGGCGCCGGCGGAACACCCGCAGTGGTGGTGTCCACGTACTGGAACTCCGACCGGCTTATTGACCTGCTGCTGCTTGAGCAGGGCTTCACCGGGCAACGGATGGCGGCGCCCGCCGCCTGCGGCGAGATCGGCGAGGTGTTCACCCGTGGCGCGCAGCGGGTGGTGCACCTGCGCCCCCACATCCCGATGATCCCTGGCGAGCGCACCGGGGTGACATGGCCGGCGCTGGGAGTGCCATGCATGGAGGCGCTTGGTGTCACGGGTGACGTGCTGCTCGTGGACTGGACGCCGCTGGACAAGGTTCCCGCTGATCCTGGGCCGCAACCCGGCGAACGCCGCCTCTACTATCCCAAGGTGGACGACATCGCCTCCCTTGCCCGTCCGCTGGCCAGCACCGTATCGGTTTATACGATCAGTGAAGTGCCGGTCGGAGACGTGGAATCGCGTTTGCAGTCGGCGTCGGACACGGCAGAGCAATCGGCCGCGGAGCAGGCCATCGCGCGCCGGGGCGAGTTCGGTCTCTGACTTACGTTTCGTTACTTGCTTGTCGATCTGACCAATAGAGGAGAGTAGAATGGCAACGAACCTGATCCGGCATGAGCCCGTCCGCAACCATATCCTGGCAGGGCTGCCTGAAGAGGAGTTTCGGCTGGTCCGTCCCCACCTGACGCCGGTGCGCTTGGTTCCGGCCCAGGTTCTCGTCGAGCATGACGAGGCAGTGGAACACGTCTTCTTCGTCGAGGAAGGCATCGTCTCGGTGATCGATGCGTCGCGGTCCGGGCAGTCGGTCCAGGTCGCGATGATCGGCCGCGAGGGCTTGGTTGGCTGCCAAGCGCTGCTCTGCCGCGAGGAGCCGGCCTTCGTTTCCTGCATCACCCAGAATCCCGGACCGGCACTCCGCATCCGGCTTGGCGAACTGGATGATCTGATAAAGCAATGCCCGACGCTGCATCGGCTGTGCATGGCCGCGATCGACGCGCTGCTGCGCCAGAGCATGCAGACAGCGGCTTGCAACGCCCGCAACACGCTTGCACAACGCTGCATCCGCTGGCTGCTCATGGTGCATGACCGCATGGAAGGCGACGACCTGGCGATCACTCACGAGGCGCTCTCGATCATGCTCGGCGTGCGCCGCTCGGGCATCACCGTGGTGGCGTCCGGACTTCAGGATGCCGGGCTGGTGCGCGTCAACCGCGGCCGCATCACTATCCTCGATCGGGCCGGGTTGGAGAAGCAGGCGAAAAATCTTTCTTGGAGCGTCGTTTCCCAACCCCGCACATCGCGTGCCGCTCCCTTGGAGCGCGCCGACCTGGACGCCGAGATGAACGGCCAGACTCAAGCTGCGTGATAGGATTTAGGCCATGAAACAAGCACTTGCCGCCGTTGCCTGCCTTGGTATGGTATCCATGCTCGGGGCCTGTGCGCCCGGCAGAGACCTCAAGCCGATCTCGGAGTACCACAGCCAGGGTTACCGGCTCGGAGGTGGGGACCAAGTCCGAATCATCACTTTCGGCGAGGACCAGCTTACGGGCGACTTCCGGGTCGATGACCGGGGCAACATAGCCTTGCCGCTCCTGGGCGACGTGAAAGCGGAAGGCTCCACCCCGGAAGGATTGGGCAGCAGCATCAGCACCGAGCTGCGCCGCCGCAAGCTGCTGCAAGACCCAAGCGTGGCGGTGGAGGTGGTAGCCTACCGCCCCGTGTTCGTTCTGGGCGAGGTTGCCAAACCCGGCGAGTACCCGTTCCAGCCCGGCATGACGATGCTGACCACAGTGGCTGTCGCGGGCGGCTTCACTTACCGGGGCATACAGGATTACGCCTCCGTCGTCCGCACCACGGGCAACTCCGCGGAGCAAGGCAAGCTTACCCCGCTGTCCTTCGTTGCCCCCGGTGACGTCATCAACGTGTTCGAACGGCGGTTCTAGAGCATCATTCGGCCCTATGCGGTCAGCCGTTGGGTAGAGACGCTCGTGACAACATCGAGCTAGGGTTTTCTCCCGATCGAAGTCGATCGGAAGAAAACCCAGAGCATCATCCGACCGAGCGGGATCACCCGTCGGATAAAGATGCTCATGGAAACAAATGCCTAGGGCGTCAGCCGTGCGTCTATCAGCACGGCTGACGCCCTAGGCCGCGGCCACCGCTTCATTACGCGCTAGCCACCTGCTGGCATCTTCACACCAAACATCTCTACAGGTCAGGCGCCTGTGCCTGACCTGAATCCGCTTCGGCACGCCGCTGCCCTTCTGGTTACGGGAGGACGGGCGTCCGGCCGAACATGGAGCGCAACCGCCAGAAATTACGGACAATGCGCATCCCTTCCGGCCAGCACAGCAGCGCCACTCCGCACGCAACGTAGGACAACACTGCTTCGACCAGCAGGTGGACCGAAGCCGGAAGCACGGTGAGCTGGACTTGTTGCTCGAACACCAGCAATGCCACGACCCCGCACGCGGCGGCCAGTATGACCGGGTAGCACGCCCGCACGATGTTCCCGCGGGTGACTGGCCCCCGGAGCGTAGCGCCCCATAGCAGAGAGCCGTGCATCACAAGGCCGAACACGGCATACGACCGCGCCACGCCAAGTGCGCCCCAAGGCAGGCCCGCCAACAGGGCCGCCAAGGCGAGAACCGTCTTGATGCAAATGTAGCCAAGCTGCTCCCCCGCTCTCCCCTGGCTGACAAACAGCCAATAGGAGCTGATGCTCAGCGGGGCGAACGCAGTCGCGATAGCCAGCGCCGAGACGATCGGCACCGCTGCCACCCATGCGGGCCCGAGCAGGAACGGAACCAGCGTCGGAGCGGCGATCGTGACGAACACGACGGCGGGCACGGTGGCGAGCAACAACACTTGCAGCATCTGCAGGAAAGCGGAGCGGTAATGGTCGGGCGACAGGGTCAGCCGCGAGAGCAAGGATGTCGCCACCCGCGCCACCGGCAGGCTGATTTGCCAAATTGGCGCCCCAACTAGCTTGAATGCCCTGTCATACAGGCCCAGGGCAACGCTTCCCCCCACCTTGCCAATCAAGACGCTGTCGAGGTTGGTGCCTGCGAAGTTGATCAGGTTATACCCGGTGAGGTGCCCGCCGAACCGGAGCATGGCGCCGACGCCGGCCTGCCGCCGGGGCCGGGAAGGCCGCCAGCCTGACAAAATCCAGGCCAGAACCAGGATGGTCAGCGAGTTTACCCCCTGCATCACCACGAGCGACCAGTAGCCCACCCCGGCCCAGGCGGCGCCCAGCCCCGCAACGACGGCCACGGCGGAACACGCGACGTCAATCGTCGCGAGTTGCGTGAAGCGCATGCGCCGGTTCATCAACGCGATCTGCTGGGTGGACAAGCCGCTGATCACCAGGATCACCGCCAGCGAGATGCAGATGGCCGTCAGCCGCGGCTGCCCGTAGAAAACGGCGACCAAAGGCGCCAAGGCCGCCATCAAGAGAGCCAGGACGAAGCTGATGGCAGCATTGATCCAGAACAAGGCCGAAAGCTCGCCTTGACTGATCTCCGCCCGCTGGATGGTGGCCTGAGACAGGCCGAGCTCATTGAAGATTTGCACAAAGCTCAACACAGGTCCGATCATCGCGACCAGGCCAAAGTCGGCCGGCAGCAACAGACGGGCCAGCGCCACCTGGGAGCCGAACTGGAATATGAACCGCAGGCCCTGCGCTACGAACGTGACGGCAGCGCCACGGACGGAGCGGTGCTTCAGGGTGTGAGCGTCATCCTCAACATGGAGGACGGTGGCGGCTTCGCCCGCGCCCGAGGCAGCCATGTCACCCACCGAGCCGCGCCTGGACGCTGCCGCCACGTCTTCTGCGGGGCGCCGGAGAATGGGGCTGTTGCGCGAGCACCTGTCCGGAAGACGCCGCGGCCACACCCAACGAAGCGTCGCGCGCCCGGCGGAACACGGCTTCCTGAACCAGCCTGGCCCGGAACTCCGGAGTCAGCACGTGGTAGGGGTCAACGACCGGCACGGCCGGCACCGTCTGGGACGCGACCGAGGTGGCCGGAGCGCCGGCGTGAGGCGAAAGCCCGTAGGCTTGGGCAAGCGGCCAGACCGAAGCGACCTTCGCACCGTAGAATGCACCACGCTCAGGCGTGGCAGAGTGATAAGCCTGGATAGCCGCGCTCCAATCCCCAGTTTGCCGCCGCAGCAGCTGGAGGAAGCTCGCAGCATAGCGCGTATTTGCGGCCGGGTCGAATGCCTCGTCGAGGTTTGCGAAAGCATGCGAGTGATAAAACAGGTTTATTTGCATGCAGCCGACATCGATTGATTGAATGCCGGCGAGCTGCGCCGCTGTCACCGCAGCAATAGCCGCGGCCTTGGTCTCGTAGAGATGCCCAACCCCGGCCACGTTGATTGTCCAAGGCCAGGCAGCCGCGACACCCGTGCGCGGATTGGGACGGCCGCTTTCCACCAAACCGATCGCGTCAAGCAGATGCGGCGGCAGTTGCAGCCCGCGCTCGGGCCCTGGCGTGGCTGCGCGGCAGAGCGCGGCATCCTCCAGCGGCACGGCAGTCGCCCGCGCGGACAAAGTGACGAGCAGCAACGGGGCCGCCAGCAAAGCCAAACGCTTCAACGTGCAGGCCTGCCCGCCACCTGAAACCGCCACCACGGGCTGGCAACGTAATGCCGGTCCTCCGTGCTGACCGTGAGCACGCGCCACGCATAGTACGACGCGCCGGGCTGCAACGCCACGGTCACGGCAGATTGGTCGGCATAGCGTGCGGCGACTTCCTGCGCTCCATCGGCGGCCAAGGCGTCCACCTCCAGGAAGAAACGGACGGGCGCTGACTGCGGCGGCGCGGACCAGACAAAGGTGGTCGGCTGGCCGCGGTCCGGCAGGGACTCATCCACCGGGGTGAGCGCCTGCACCGGCAGCAACCCCGTGTCGCTGGCAACCCGTGGGCGGTTGCTCAACGCGGAAGCCTTGGCCGACGCGGCGGACAGGCCATTTGAGCTCGCCAGGCGATACCAGGCGGCAGCCTGGTCCAGGTTGCGTGGGACCCCGTCCCCAGCCTCATAGAGTTGCGCGAGATCGTACTCCGCGCGAGCATGGCCTGCTGCGGCTGCACGTCCATACCATATGGCCGCTGCTTGGGGGTCACGGGCGCCACATCGGCCTTGGTCCAGCATCACGGCATAGTTGAACGCCGCGGCGGCCACGCCGGCCTCGCCAGCGCGGCGATACCAGAGACAGGCGCTCGCCGCATCCGGCGTGACGCCTTGTCCGAGATCGTAGGCCAACGCCAGGCCGAGTTGCGCCTGGGCATCGCCCGTGACCGCTTCCTGCGTCCAGCGCGTGACCGCCTCCGTGTAGCGGCCGGCGGTATAGGCTTGCCAGCCATCATCCGGCGCCGCCGCTGGCAAGGTGGCCAAGCTTGCCAGCAGCAACGCCCGCCGCATCGTCAGCGCCAGCGAATCTCGACCCGGCGGTTGCCCACCTCGGGCACACCATCGGCGACATGAACCGGCTGATCCGTGGTTCCCTTGGCCAGCAACTGGAACCGGTCCGCGGGTATGCCGCGAGCCACGAGTTCACGGAGCACGCCGGACGCCCGCAGTTCGGAGATGCGCAGGTTCGAATCGGGAGACCCAACGGAGTCCGCGCCGCCGCTGACGATCATGACCACCGGATGGCCATCACGGTAGAGCCGTGACGCTTGATCCAGCAAAGCCCGGTCCTGCGCACGAACCACCGTGCTGCCGCTGTCGAAATAAAGCACCAGCGAGTCGGGCTCGGGCTTGCCGCCGATGACAAGCGGCGCGGTCGCTGCGGAGCCCTGCAAGGTAGCCGCTTGCGCGCCGCCTTGACTGGCCGTGGCGGGAGCGGACCACGCCTTCGTAACGGGAGCAACCGCCACGGTCACCATGGTGAGAACGGCGGCAAGGCGGGATGTATGGAGAAGGGAATGCGTCATCGTGTCTCCTTATATTATTCAGTTGTACGATTACGGCGCGCGGCTGTTACTTCGGGCGGCAACAGGATTTCCGCGCTGCCGGGCCGCGGCAGCGAGGCTTGCGCGGGAGAAGCCATCCGAGGGGCGCCGATGCTGCCCGCCAGGGAGGCTAGACTTGTTGCAGCGGCCGAATCCTCGACAAAGAAGTAATCGAGTGCAGCTTCCGCGATGCGATGGTTGGTCGCCACCGGCCCTTCCGCAGCGTAGCCGTGATCGCGCAGGTTCTTGACCATGTCGGCGCCGCGGGCCTGCGCCAAGGCATCCCCTGCCGGCACCAGTACCGCGACGTGCATCGGAACCGACGTCGGCAACGCCGGCAGTGCCGGCGGCGTCACGACCGGGATCGGCGGAGACGGTGGTGCAGGTGGAGGCGAGGGCAGTGGATCTGGCGGCGGCGGCGCGGCGTGGACGACCTGCGGCGGCGGAGCGGGAGGTGGCGCCGTGACCACAACCTGCGGTGGCGGAGCCTGGAGCGGCGGGGCCGGCGACACGGACGGCGTGGACGAGGCAAGCTGGAGGTGTCTCCAGGTCTGCAAACCGTCGAATGGGATCAGGAGTATCGCCAGGCTGCAAGCGACCGCCGCAGGGCGTAGCCCCGTCGATCTCCTCCGGACGGGCTGCGGCGGCGGCGGCGCATCCTGACCGGTGTCGTCGTCCGGCAGATCCTCCTCGCCTACCAGGTCCACGCCGTTCCCAACCGATGCCGCCTCGTCCACGTGACGGGCGTGCAACGTATCCACCGCCTCCATGCGGGCCAAGAAGCCGGCCAGCCGGACGATCGTCTCCATGCGGCCGGGTAGCCCGCCGGAATGCCGGGCCAAAGCGGTCAGCGCGTCGGGCGAGACATTGACGACCTCCCCGCCATCATTCAGCAGGGATGAGACAAAGGCGGGAGCCTCGTCCGGAGCCACCGGCGGCAGGTCAACCACCGTCATCCCGCGGCGCGCATCCCCCAGCCTTTCCATGAGCGAGTGGGGGCCCGCAAGAACACAGCCATCGGGGCGGCGCAGCACGGCGGCAAGCTGCGCCGCATTGAGCCGTTGCGCATCGTCGATCACCGCGAGCGTTCTGCGCGGCGGCAACGGCGCGCCGGGCTCCACCAGCGCCGAGGGGCGCCCGATCGCGATGTTGGCGTTCACGACCGCCCGCAGCAGCGTTGTCTTGCCGCTGCCAGGCATGCCGACGAGAACGGTGACCCGGCGTTGCCGTATGCCCGCCAGAAGCCGCTCGCTCGCCGCAGCCGCGCCCCTGTGCATGAAGCGCGCCGTCAACGGTCCACCCTGGGGTCCACCCTGGGGCGCCGTCATGGCGAGGGATGCCGAACGTGCGGAAGACATCTCGCTCAAGCCCGGCAACAGAGAAACATGTCTCGAAAGTATAGAACGGTTGCCAAAATGGCAAGCACATGATTGATCACGCCATCGTACGGATGACTGACGTTTTCTTGATTCAATTAAAGAATTAGCAGCTTTTGGCTTCCACAAAGCCGCTCGTTGCAGTCCCGCACGCCGCAACCGCACTTTCCAATTTCGTTTTCAGCTCAAACCAGCTATCCATCTCCCGTGAACGAGACGTACTCCAGCCTCCACGCGTCCTGCCCGGGCAAACCGGAGCAGACGGTCCCAGCATCCCCGGCGGTCACAGTCGTCATACCGGTCTTCAACAGTGCCGCCACGCTTGGCCGCGCCATATCATCCGTGCTGGAGCAGTCCTTTTCAGATATCGAGCTGCTCATCATAGACGACGCGTCCACCGATGACGGCGTGGCTGTGGCACGCAACCTGGCCGCAACGGACACCCGAGTAAAGCTGATAATGCTGCCGCAGAACGGCGGCAAGGCGCGCGCGATGAACCACGCGGCAACGCAGGCACGCGGCGCCTGGGTCGCCGTGCTGGACGCTGACGACCGGTATCTTCCCGGCAGGCTGGCGGCGCTGGTCGCGGCCGGCGAGGCGCATGGCGCCGACCTGGTGGCGGACAACCAGTTGCACCGCGACGACGCAACCGGGCAACTGGTGCGACACGCGTTCGCCGCGTCCGGCGGCGGCCGAACCGTCGGGCTGGCCGACTTCATCGCCCACTCCGATCCGGGGGCACCGTTCGACTTCGGCATCCTCAAACCCATGGTGCGGACGGAGTTCCTACGGCGAACCGGACTGGCCTACCATCCAGACGCCAAGCTTGCGGAGGATTTCTACTTCATGATGGAGGCCTTTGCCGCCGGCGGCAAAGGCTGGCTGGTGCACGAGCCGCTTTACGAGTGGACGCTGCCCTTCAGCCCGACGGCACGCCGCTGGACGCAGACCGGCAGCGGCGCGTGGCGATACGACTACCGCAACGCGTTGCAGACCAACCGGCATTTCCAGGCCAAGCTGGGAAGCGCACGGCCCGAGCTTGCTGCCCTGCTGCGCAGGCGCGAGCGCGAATACGGCACCATGGTCCACTACCTCGACGCGCAGCGGATGCTGGCTGACACCGGCAACCGCCGGGGAGCAGCCGCCCTGATTGCCCGGCATCCCGGCACGTGGAAGCTGCTGGCCCGGCGCATTGCCGGCCGGCTGATGCGGGCCGCAAGGGGGTCCTTGCGCCCGTGACGGCTGCCCTTCGGACAATCATCGTGACTGGCGGAGACAGCAAGGTGATGCCCGTGCTGCAGGGGATGATCCGCTCCCTCGAAAGCTTCCCCGAACGTGGCACCGTGGAGATCGGCTGCCTTGACGTCGGCTTGGGCGATGCCGACCGTCTTTGGCTGACGGAGCGCGGCATCCTTCTCGCCGAACCAACCACGCATCTCGGCGTGCCCGCCTCCCACCTCAAATCCTACGAACTCGCCTTCGTGGCGCGCCCGTTCCTGCGCGAGTACTTCCCAGGCCGCGACATCTATATGTGGATCGACTCGGACGTCTGGCTGCAGGGCTGGTGGGTGATCGAGGATTACCGGCGGGGGGCCCTGGAAACGGGGATGGCCATCACGCACGAGCGTGAACGGGCCTACGTGTTCCAGGGCTGGCTGCTCGGCTGGTTCGCCAAGCACATGGTCCTGGGCTACGGCCCCTTGGATGGAGCGTGGCTGCTGACCCGGCCGCACCTCAATGCCGGAGTGTTTGCCTTACGGGCCGACGCCCCGCACTGGGCGTTGTGGCAGCGGAACTACCGGGCGGCTTGGGAACGCACCAAGGTGGTGCTGCCGCACGACCAGTTCTCGCTCAACCAGGTGGTGCATGGCGGCTGGCGGTCCCGGCCGAAAATCGCCACCACCGTGCTGCCGCCGCGATACAACTGGATCTGTGACCGTGGGCAGCCAATGTGGAACGACGAAACGCACGCCTTGTGCGAGCCTTACCCGCCATACCAGACCATCGGCGCGGTGCACCTGGCCGGGCCAGGCAAGGTGACGCGCTATGACATCAGGCGTACCGGGGGGGGCAGCTTCCAAGCGTTGCTGACCCAGGGCGTGCAACCCCCTGCCGAGGCGCAAACGGCGTGATCGCCTGGTTCATCATGCTGCACCACAAGCCCGAGCAGTTCGAGTGGCTGTTGAACGCGATCTACAACCCTGATGACCTCTTCCTGGTCCACGTCGACCTCAAGAGCCTGCTCAACTGGAAGGGCCGGGGCGGCACCTGGACCCGGGTGCGCGAGCTGGTGGCGGACAAGCCGAACATCCGGATGATGCGGCCACGCTACACGAATTGGGGCGGGTGGAGCCTCGGCCGGATAACGTTGGACGCGATCGACACCCTGCTGAAGTCGGGTGCGGACTGGACGCACTTCATCAACCTCAGCGGCGACTGCTACCCGATCAAGCCGATGTCGAAGGTCAGGACCCTCCTTCAGGATCGGCCGGACGACGTCTATGTGGAAACCAAGGCCTTCACCGACTTGCCAGCGAAGGACTGGCACATACGGCGGCCACGGGTCGTCGAGACGCCGCTCAAGATCGTGATCCTGCCGGGCCGGCGTAAGCCGCCGAAGGGTTTTCAGATCGAGCACAAGGGCTCGCAATGGGTCATGCTGCCGCGCGCGTTCTGCGAATGGCAACGCACGGCCCCGTTCCGGCGCGAGATGGACCGATACATGCGGTTCAGCCCACTCAGCGACGAGCTCGTGTTGCAGGCCCTGCTCCTGAACGGCCCGTTCCGCGACCGCCAGGCAGCCCAGTATGGTCGCGCGATCCGCTTGGTGGAGCCGGCGGCGCATCCGGCGCTGCTGACGATGGACGATCTGGACTACCTGCACGCGAGCCCGGCGTTGTTCGCCCGCAAGTTCGACAGCACGAAGGACTCCAATATCCTGCACGCCTTGGCGGCTGAGATCGGCGCCCGTCCACCGGGCTGACCGGCTTCTGCCCAAGGGTGGAGCTCGTTTCGTTCCATCCTTGGACTTCCGTGCACAGCCTTCCACGGCCACATCGGCGCACCGGTCTAGTCTATGAAAAAAGACGGACAGAGATATTCCTGGCCGTCCGTGCAGGGATACGCACCATTGCGGGCTTTCCCGGCATTCTGCCCGACCGGGTCTCTGTCGGCGCATCGGCCACGCAAGCGTATTGCGAGCGCTCGTGAACCGGATGGATTGCGGGTGGCAGGGCGGCTACACCAAGGGTAAGTTCTCTCGATAGAGACTTGCGCCACGCTGATGCGACATGATCACTAGGCATGGGCAATCCCGACCGTCACGGCACGCGTGCCATTTCGGACGAACAGCCTGCACCGGTCAGGTGTGCGTGCTCGAATAGGCACTAGCCAGGGTGGCCGGGGCCAGTAGGAAGGCGGTTGATGTCGGACTACGCTGCAACTCACGAGCCGTTGCCAACGCGGCAGCTATTCGCCCCGGGAGCGGACGCGATCCTGCGCCTGGCCGGGCTCACCCTGGTCGGCGTTCTGGGCGTGGGGGCCGTGCTGCTCTACATGTGGTCGCACGGGAACTTCGTCGGCAATGTCGGCGTGGCTCCTGCCCAGCCCGTGCCGTTCAGCCACAAGCACCATTCCGGCGAACTGGGCATCGATTGCCGCAACTGCCATCAGCAGGTGGAGCAGTACGCCACCGCCGGGCTGCCCCCGACCCATACCTGCATGACGTGCCACTCCGAAATCTGGACCGGCGCCGAGATGCTGGCGCCAGTGCG
The DNA here is from genome assembly GCA_964245075.1 of uncultured Acetobacteraceae bacterium. Lineage (GTDB taxonomy): Bacteria > Pseudomonadota > Alphaproteobacteria > Acetobacterales > Acetobacteraceae > LMUY01. Next base: position 77,418 of record CAXTLC010000002.1, on the reverse strand, counting down.
CGACAGCTTGGCGAAGGATGAACCGCTGCACTGGACCCGGGTGAACCACCTGCCGAGCTACGTGTACTACAACCACTCGATCCACATCACCAAAGGCATCGGCTGCTCGAGTTGCCACGGGGCGGTGGACACGATGCAGCTCACCTATGCCGCACAGTCCTTCCGCATGGAGTTCTGCCTGAACTGCCACCAGAATCCGGCCAAATACGTGCGGCCGGCTGAGCAGATCTGGAACATGGAATGGGTTGCGCCGCCCAATCAGGAACAGATCGGCGCGCAACTGGTGGCGGAAAACCACATCGCCGGGCCGCAGCGCCTGTCCGACTGTTCGACCTGTCACCGGTGATGCCATGACCCAGTTTCCGAACCGCCCGGCACAATGGCGCAGCCTGGAGCAGCTGGCGGATACGCCGTCGTTCCGCCAGTTCATGGCGGCCGAGTTTCCCGCGGTGACGGACTTGTCCGTCGGGCCGGAGCGCCGCCGCTTTCTCAAGTTGATGGCAGCCTCGTTCGCGCTGGCCGGTCTCGCCGGTTGCGACGACGAGCAGCCGGACGGGCGTGGCCAGGAAGTGCCGTTCGTCAACAAGCCGGAGCGGGCAGAGCCGGGCGTGCCGATGCACTTCGCGTCCGTGGCGCTGCTGGATGGCTTCGCCAACGGCATCCTGGTCACCACCCGGGACGGAAGGCCGTTAAAGATCGAGGGCAACACCCAGCATCCCTGGAGCCGTGGCGGGACGGACGTGTTCGCGCAAGCCTCCGTGCTGGACCTGTATGATCCGGAGCGGTCGCAAACGGTCCGCCACCTCGGCAAGGCGAGTGACTGGCAGTCGTTCCGTGGCGCGGTGCTGGGGCGTTTCGCGGCCTTGCGGGCCGGTGGCGCGGGCGGGCTGCGCCTGCTCACCGGCCCCCTCACCTCCCCTTCCCTGCGGGCGCAGGTCGCCGCGATGGTGCGGGACTTCCCGGGCATGCACTGGCATACCCACACCCCGACAGACCGGACGGCCCTGTACGAGGGCACCAGCCGTGCGTTTGGCCAAAAGCTGGACCCGCGGTGGCATTTCGACCGCGCGCGGGTGCTGGTTTCCCTGGATGGCGACTTCCTGGACCCGGGACCGCATCAGATCGGCGTGTCGCGGGACTGGGTGCTGGCGCGGCAAGCATCCACCCCGTTGCTGCAGATGCACGCGGCGTCCTCCCTTCCGTCCTTGACTTCGGCAAAGGCCGATCACCCCCTGGTGGCGACTCCGGCCGAGATCGCCCAGTTGGCGAGCGGGTTGCTGGCGGACTTGTCCAATCCAGCCGGGCCGCCAGCGCCAGCCGCCGACGGCTCGAAGCTGGATGCCTGGCGCGCCGCCGCCGCGGCGGCGCTGCATGCCAACCGCGGCGCCGGGTTGGTGATCGCTGGCAGCACCGCGCCGGCGTCCGTGCAGGAAGCGGTGCACCGGATCAACGCGGCGCTCGGCAATCTCGGGCAGACGGTGGAATTCACCGCGCCCGTGGCCGGGGCTGGTGAGAGCCTGGCGGACCTGGTGGCGGCGATGGCGGCGGGATCGGTCTCCACCTTGGTCATGCTGGACACCAACCCGGCCTATGACGCGCCTGCCGCGCTCGGCTTCACGCAGGCCTTGCAAAAGGTCCAGATGAAGATCCATGCCGGCGCATTCGAGGACGAGACGGGGCTCCGCTCTGACTGGCACCTGCCGCTTACTCACCCGTTGGAGTCGTGGGGCGACGCCCGGTCGGTGGATGGAACGGTAGGGTTCATGCAGCCGACCGTGGCGCCGCTCTATGACGGCCGGTCTCCGGCGGAGATCGTCTCGCTGCTGGTCGATGCCGACCCGCAGGACGGCAAGGCGCTGTTGCAGGCGCATTGGCAGGGTCAGGGAGACCCGGCTGAATTCGGGCCACGCTGGCAGGGCATGCTTCGGGACGGGTTCGTCGCCGGGTCGGCTGCTCCCGCGCAAACGGTGCGACTTGCTTCGGCCGCTCCCCAGGAGCTGCCGGCCGACGCGCCCGAGGGCCTCACGGTCCTGTTCCGCCCGGACCCGACCGTCTGGGACGGCCGCCCGGCGAACAATGGCTGGTTGCAGGAGTTGCCGAAGCCGCTGACCAAGCTGGTCTGGGAGAACGCGCTGTTCATCTCGCCCGCCCTGGCGGCGCGCGAGAAGCTGAACACCGGCGACGTCGTCACCCTCGCAGTGGCGGACCGGCTGGTGGACGGCCCGGTCTGGGTGCTGCCCGGCCAGGCGGACGGCACGGTCGGCGTGACGCTCGGCTACGGCCGCAGCGTGCCGAACCTGCTGTTCACCGGCGCAGGCTACGACGCCTACGCGCTGCGTGGAACGGACGATGCCTGGCAGGCAAGCGGCGCCAGCATCCGCAAGACCGGGCGGACGGCGTCATTCGCCACCACCCAGGACCACAACACGATGGAAGGGCACGACTTCATCCGCGTGCAGCACGAAGGCGGCCCGGCCGTGGGCGAAACCACGAGCTGGTCGCAGCCGTCCATCTACGGCTCTCCCGGGCGTGGCGGCGGCGGCGCGGCCTGGGGCATGGTGGTCGACCTGGACGCGTGCATCGGCTGCAACGCCTGCGTCGTGGCCTGCCAATCGGAGAACAACATCGCCGTCGTCGGCAAGGAGCAGGTGCAGCTTGGCCGCGAGATGCACTGGCTGCGGGTGGACCGCTATTATGACGGCCCGCCCGAGGCGCCGCAGACGCACTTCCAGCCGGTGCCCTGCATGCACTGCGAGGATGCGCCGTGCGAGGTCGGCTGCCCGGTGGAAGCGACGCTGCACGACAGCGACGGCCTGAACCTGATGGTCTACAACCGCTGCGTCGGCACCCGCGCCTGTTCCGGCTACTGCCCGTACAAGGTGCGGCACTTCAATTACCTGGACTACTCCGCCGGGGCCGCCCCCACGATCGAGTTGCAGCGCAACCCGAGCGTCACGGTGCGCGCCCGCGGCGTGATGGAGAAGTGCACCTACTGCGTGCAGCGCATCGAGTCCGCGAAGATCGACGCGGACAAGCGCGACGGCATCATCGACGACGGCACGGTGCAGACCGCCTGCCAAACTGCCTGCCCCACCCTCGCCATCACCTTCGGGGACTTGAACCAGCGCGGCAGCGCCGTATCCGCAGCGCGCGCGGACGGGCGGAACTACGCGCTCCTGGGCGAACTCAACGTGCGGCCCCGCACGACCTACCTGGCCGAGCGGGCGCCGCGCCGGGCCGACACCAGGGAAGGCTGAGATGAGCATTACCGTGGACACCCCGCTTCCGGCGAACCGCATCATCGCGCCGGGCCAGACCTGGACCACCGTCGGGCGGGACGTGACGGACGTCGCCTTCGAGCACGAGGGCGGAATGCGCTGGTGGATCGCGTTCGCGGTCTCGCTGGCGCTGGTCGGCGTGCTGGTCGTGACGGTGTTCTGGGTGCTGTTCGAGGGCGTTGGGGTGTGGGGCAACAACATCCCGGTCACCTGGGCGCTCGACATCGTGGGCTACGACTGGTGGATCGGGGTGGCCAGCGGCGGGCTGATGGTGTCGGCGTTGCTTTTGCTGCTCGGCGTGGAATGGCGCGGCGCGGTCAACCGCATCACGGAGGCGATCGCCCTGATCTCTGCCGCGGCAGCCGGTTTGTACCCGATCATCCATCTTGGGCGGCCGTGGTTCTTCTACTGGAACCTGCCCTACCCCAACACCTTCCTGCTGTGGCCGCAGTTCCGCAGCCCGTTGTTCTGGGACGCGGTGGACATCATTAGCTTTCTCGGGATCTGCACGAGCTTCTGGTATGTCGGCATGCTGCCCGACTTGGCAGCGATGCGGGACCGCGCGGTGGAGCGGACGACGCGCGAGGCAAGCCGGCCCGGCGGATGGGTGCGCCTGTTGAAGGCGCAGCTCTACGGCATCGCGGCGCTGGGGTGGCGCGGCTCCATCACGCATTGGCTGCGGTGGCAGCGGGCTTACCGGGTGCTGGCGATCTTCGGCGCCATCCTGGTCGTCTCGTTGCAGACCGGCGCTGCCGTGATGTTCGCCGGGACGGTGGAGCCGGGCTGGCACGATGCGCTGGCGCCCATCTCCTTCCTGTTCGCGGCCTTGTTCGCCGGGGTCGGCATGGTGGCAGCCCTGGTGGTGGTGGTGCGGGCGGTATTCCCGCTGAAGCCGCTCGTCACGCCGCGCCACCTGGACCTGTTGGCCATCCTGCTGCTCGTGCTGGGATTGGCGAACCTCTACTGCTACGCGGCGGAGTTCCTCACCGCATCGCTGACCGGCACCAGCTTTGATCAGGGAGTGATGAGCCGCCGCTTCCACGGGGCGCATTCCTGGTCCACCTGGGCGATCATCCTGTGCGCCTTGGTTCCCGTGCAGTTGTTCTGGGTCCCGCCGCTGCGTCGGTCGGCCGGGCTGTTGTTCGGCATCGGGCTGCTGGTCGCATTCGGGATGTGGGCCGATCACTTCATGATCATCGTCATCACGCTGCAACACGACTTCCTGCCGTCCGCGGCGCATCCGTACACGATGGATCTGGTGGGCGTGGGCACGTTTCTCGGCACGGTCGGGCTGTTCCTGTTCCTGCTGCTGCTGTTCCTGCGCTACCTGCCCGTGATCTCCATCGTGGACATGCGGCGGCTTGTGGGCGCGCTGCCGGTGCACCGCCGTGGCTGAGCCGAAGCACAGTTCCGGCGCTCCCCTCTGGGGGGTCAGTGCCGAGTTCACTTCGGGGGTTGCCGTTTGCGACGCGCTCCGGGCGCTTCGCAACCGCGGCCTAGGGCGGCTGGACGCCTACTCCCCGGTGCCGATCCCGGAGGCTGCCGAACTGGCCGGGCTGTCGTCACGCTCCCTGGTGCCGTTCGTGATGCTGGCGGCAGGGCTGGGCGGCGCGGCCATGTTCGCGATGTGTGCGGGAGCCACGATCTACGGCTACCGGTTCAACATCGGCGGCCGGCCCTTGTTCAGTTGGCCGGCCTTCATCGTGCCCACCGTGTCGTTCGGCGTCCTCGTCGGCGCGCTGTGGGCTGTCGGGCTGCTGCTGAACGCGAGCCGCCTGCCGCGGCTGAACCACCCGTCGTTCAACATCCCGAACTTCACGCGCGCCACGGACGACCGTTTCTTCGTGGCGGTGCAGTCGGAGAACGACAGCTTCGATCCTGACAGGGTGGAAGCCGCCTTGGCCGGCTTGGCATCACCCCCGGTGGAAGTTCACAGGGTGCCGCGGTGAGGGCGGTGTCAGCGCTGGCGTTGTGCTTCCTTGCAGCGCTCGGAGGCTGCAAGCGCGAGGACATGTACACCCAGGGCTATTCCAAGACGTGGGACCGCAACTCCTTCTTCAAGAACGGCACCTCCATGCGCCACCCGGTGGACGGAACGATCGCCCGCGACGCTCCGAACGGCCCGGCCGCCGCACCAACTCTCATTGACCAAGCGTTGCTGGATCGGGGGCACGAGCGGTTCGAGATCTTCTGCACGCCCTGCCACGGGCGTGCGGCGAACGGCGAAGGCATGATCGTGCAGCGCGGCTTCCCGCACCCGCCCTCCTTCGTCGAGGGCAAGCTGCGCGAGGCGAAGTCCCAGGTGTTCTACGACGCGATCACCAACGGCTACGGCGCGATGTACAGCTACGCCGACCGGGTGGCGCCCGCGGACCGCTGGGCGATCATCGCCTATATCCGCGCGCTTCAGCTCAGCCAGAACGTGAATGTGGCGAGCCTGCCGTCTGAGGATCGCGCGAAGCTGGAGGCGGCGAAGTGAGGGCTGTCGCCGTTGTCGGCGGGGTCGGCTTGCTTGGCGCGATCTGCTGGCTGGTGATGGCGATCGCGAACGCAAGCGTCATGCCCTCCTACCTCGCGGCTTGGCTGTTCTGGATGGCCATGCCGTTGGGCGCGCTGCCGATCGTGCTGGCGCTGGAAGGCGTGGGCATGTTGGACTGGGGGTTGCTGGTCTTGTTGCGCCGGGTCTTGCTGCTGTTGCCGGCCGGCGCGTTGTTCGTGATCCCGGTGCTGCTGCGCACCGCGCCGCTGTACCGCCGGGCGGACATGACGGACAAGCTGCCGGTCGCCTGGATGGCGCCGGGGTGGTTCGCCATCCGGACTTGCGTCATCCTGCTTCTGTTGTCGTTGCTGGCGCTGGTGTTCAGCCGGACCCCGCGCAGTCCGCGGCGTGCGACGGCAGGGATCGGGTTGCTGCTGCATGTGTGCCTCGTCAGCGTGGCGGCCGTGGACTGGGTGATGTCCTTGCAGCCAGGCCTTGGTTCCTCCGCCTTCGGGATGCTGCTCATCCTCTCGCAGGTGAGTATCGCAGGCTGCCTCGCCGCCTTCGTGACGGCCGTCGGCACCAGCCCGCGCGGCGTCTTGCCGGGCGGCTTGGGCGCGTTGCTGGCGGTGTTGCTGGGGGGCTGGGCGACGTTGCACTTCATGCAGTACTTGGTCGTTTGGTCGGCCAACCTGCCGAAGGAGATCACCTGGTACCAGGCCCGCATGCCCGGCGCCGGCATCTTCTCGGTCTGGTTCGCCGTTGCGGCGTGCGTCATCGGCCTTGCCGTGCTGCCGACGGCGCTGGCGCGGGTGCCGGCGGTGCTGGCGAGTCTGGCGGCGATGCTGCTGCTGGTGCACCTGGTGGAGACGCTGTGGCTGGTCACGCCGGCCTTCCGTGGCAGCTTCGTCGTGACATGGGCGGACGCATTCGCGGTGCTCGGGATTGGCGGCCTGCTGCTGGCCCTGCTGGGAATCTTGCCCAAGGGAGGACGCCATGCAGTCGCCTGAAGTGGGCAAGGCGAGCGGCACCGGCGTCGCGGCTGGTTGGCTGGCGCGCATCGCCCTGCTGCTCGGCGGGGTCGGGCTGGCAGTCCGCCTCGGCGTTCCGGCGGTGGTCCCGGGCAGCCGCAGCACTCCCAACGAGGACCGGACCGAGGCGTTGGGCCGCGGCAAGCCGGCGACGCCGCCGTCCCGCAAGGCACGAGGCGCCGGGCACGAAACCGCGGATCTCAGCGGCGGAACCTTGGGCCGGCTGGTCCTCGGGCTCGGCTGCGCGGCTGTGACGATGGTCTTCATCATGGTTTTCGTGCAGCGTCTGCTCCTCGCCGACCATCGGCGTGCCGAGCCGCATCTCACGGCCGAGCAGTTGGTGCGGATCGCGCCGCCCGCGCCCACCCTGCAGGCCAACCCGGTCGAGGAGCTGGCGGCGCTGCACGGGCGGGAAGCGCAGTTGCTCTACAACTACGCCTGGATCGACGATGCCCATACCCGCGGGCGCATTCCGGTCGGACGGGCGATGACGCTCATCCTTGGCCATAAGCTGGACACCGCACCATGAATCCGAGTGACTACCCGCTGGCGCTGTGGCCGCCCTCGGCCTCTGCCAGTGCGGCCCAGACCGACTACCTGATCTGGGCCTTCACCGCGCTGACCCTGCTGCTCGTGGTTCCGATCTTCATCGGCATCACCATCTTTGCCATCCGCTACCGCGACGGCCAGGTGGTGAATCGGAGCTACAGCGAAACGCGCGACCGCATGCTCGAACTCGGCTGGATGATCATTCCGTTCATCCTGACGCTGATCTTCTTCGCCTGGGGCGCGCAGATGTTCATCGCGCACAAGAACCCACCCGCCAACGCCACGCAGATCGAGGCAATCGGCCGGCAGTGGATGTGGAAATTCCAGCACCCGGGCGGCCAGGCGGAAATCAACGACCTGCACGTGCCGACAGGCGAGCCGATCCTGATCAACATGATCAGCCAGGACGTCATCCACTCGCTGTATTTCCCGGCGTTGCGCGTCCAGATGGAAACGCTGCCCGGCCGTTACACGCAGGTGTGGTTCCAGGCTGACCGGCCCGGCACCTATCGGCTGCTGTGCACCGAGTTCTGCGGCACGGACCATTCCGTCATGGACGGCCTGCTGACCATCATGACCCCGTCGGACTATGCGGATTGGCTGCGCCAGTCCGGCAGCAGCACCAGCCTGGCCGCGGCCGGCGCCAAGCTGTTCTCCTCCTACGGGTGCAGCGGCTGCCATGACGCCGGCAGCACGGTGCGGGCGCCATCGCTGGTCGGCCTGCTCGGCTCCCAAGTTCCGATGGAGGCGGGCGGAACGGTCACGGCGGATACGAGCTACATCCGCGACAAGATCCTGAACCCCGATCACAACCTGATCGCCGGCTACAAGCAGGTGATGCCGGCCTTCAAGGGCGTGATCCCCGAAGACGAGTTGATCCGGCTCATCGCCTACATCAAGGCCGGGGTCGTCCAAACGGCACAAGTGCCCACCGTGGAGCAGTCTCGATGAGCCCTCTCGACACCTCGCTGCGCGATCCGGTCACGCCCGACTCCACGCTGGGCAGACCGGCGGACTACCTGCATGAGGCGTCAACGCTGCGGTCGTGGTTCTTCACCACGGACCACAAGCGCATCGCGTTGCTCTACCTGGCCACCATCACGATCTTCTTCGTCGTGGGCGCCATCGCGGCCGGGCTGGTGCGGCTGTCCCTGGTGGTGCCGAACGGGCAGATCTTCACCAGCGACACCTACAACAAGCTGTTCACCGTGCACGGCGTGGTGATGGTGTGGTTCTTTCTCATCCCGTCCATCCCATCCACTTTCGGCAACTTCCTCATTCCGATCATGATCGGGACCAAGGACCTGGCGTTCCCGCGCCTGAATTTGCTGAGCTGGTACGTGTTCGTCGGCGGCGCGCTGTTCACCGTGGCAGACTTGGTGATCGGCGGGGTGGACACCGGATGGACGTTCTACGCGCCGTTCAGCACCACCTTCTCCAACACCTACGTCATCCCGGCGCTGCTGGGGGTGATCGTCGTCGGCTTCTCGTCCATCCTGACGGGGCTGAATTTCGTGGTCACGATCCACACCATGCGGGCGCCGGGAATGACCTGGTTCCGCATGCCCATCTTCGTATGGACGCACTACGCGGTCAGCCTGATCTTCCTGTTGGCGACACCCGTCATCACCATCGCCCTGATCATGCTGGTGCTGGAGCGCGCCTTCGGCATCGGTATCTTCGATCCGGCGCTGGGCGGCGACCCGGTGCTGTTCGAGCACCTGTTCTGGTTCTACTCTCACCCCGCCGTGTACATCATGGTGCTGCCCGGCATGGGGGTGATCAGCGAGATCGTGCCTGCCTTCGCCCAGAAGAAGATCTTCGGCTACCGCTTCATCGCCTACGCGAGCATCGGCTTGGCCTCCATCACCTTCTTCGTGTGGGGCCACCACATGTTCGTCAATGGCGAGAGCGACACGGCGGCGCTGACCTTCAGCATCCTGAGCTTCGCGGTGGCGGTGCCCTCGGCGGTGAAGGTCTACAACTGGACCGCAACCATCTACAAAGGCAGCATCCGGCTCAAGACCCCGATGCTGTATGCGATGGGCTACATCGGCCTGTTCGTGATCGGCGGCTTGACCGGCCTGTTCCTGGCCACCCTGTCCATCAACGAGCACACCCACGGCACTTATTTCGTGGTGGCGCACTTCCACTACATCATGGTGGGCGGCACGGTGCTGGCCTTCCTGGGCGGGCTGCATTTCTGGTGGCCGAAATTCACCGGGCGGATGTATCCGGAAGGCTGGGGCATGGTCTCGGCCATCTTCATCTTCATCGGCTTCAACGTGACGTTCTTCCCGCAATTCCTGCTGGGCTACCTCGGCATGCCGCGGCGCTATCACGATTACCCGCCGGAGTTCCAGTTGCTGAACGTGCTGTCTTCGGCCGGCGCCACGATCCTGGCCGCAGGCTACATCTTCCCCATGGTCTACCTGACATGGTCGCTGTGGTATGGCCGCCGTGCTCCGGCCAACCCGTGGGACGCGAAGGGCCTGGAGTGGACCACCACCTCGCCCCCTCCAGCGCACAACTTCATCACGGCCCCGTTCGTCGATTTCGAGCCGTACGATTACCCGCACGAGGCGCCCAACGATGCCCGGTGACGCGGTTGGCGTCATCGGCCTGCCGATTGGGACCGAGCTTGCCGAGCACTTCACCAACCTGGACCAGCAGCAAGAAGCCACCCGGATGGGGATGTGGGCTTGGCTGCTGACGGAGCTGCTGCTGTTCGGCGGACTGTTCGCCTGCGCCCTGGTGCTGCACTACACCCACCCGGACTCGGTCCGGGCGGCCGTCTTGCACCTGAAGTTCTGGATCGGGGCGACCAATTCGGTGGTGCTGATCTGCTCCAGCCTCACCATGTCCGGCGCGATCATGCTATCGCGCCTGGGCGGGCAGCGCTGGATGGTGCGCTGCATGCTGGCCACGGCGGGGCTTGGCAGCCTCTTCCTGGTCCTGAAAGGTTTCGAGTACTACCAGGACTACGTGGAACACATGACGCCGTTCCTTCCTCGCGGCTACGCGCTCGCGGGTGACACGGCATCCCAGTTGTTCGTGAACCTGTATTTCATCACCACCGCGTTGCACGGCGTGCACCTGATAACCGGCGTCAGCATCTTGCTGTGGTTCACCTGGCAGGCGAGCAAGCCCGGCTACCTGCACCGCCATCAGAACCGCATCGAGATTTATGGGCTATACTGGCACTTCATCGACCTGATGTGGATCATCGTGTTTCCCGTGCTCTACGTGGTCGGACGATGAGCGGGAACAAGCCGACCGAAGCCGAGCGCCAGGAAATCTGGAAGCACATGCGCGTGCCGGTCTTCGCCTTCGTGGCGCTGCTCTGCTTTCTCGCCGTCATCGTCCTGCTCGGCGCCGTCGTGCCGTCACGGACCGCGTCCTACATCGAGGCCGGACTGACGCTGTGCATGATCCTCACGGTGCTGCTGTTCACGATGGAGGTGCGGGAAGAGATGCCGCTGATGCGCTTTTACGGCCTGGTCGGCTTCTGCTGGCTCTCCATCCTCTGCGGCATGACCATGGTGGACTACGCCACCCGCGACACCGCTTCCTCCGCTATCGTCGCGGGGGGCTCGCCTGGTGGGTTGCCAGCACCACGTCAGTAGCGGAGTCCACTTCCTGTAGCTTGACGTCGTAGCCCCACAGGAAGGCGAGCTGCTTCAGGGTTGGCTCCACGTCCTTGGAAAGCAACTGCCCGGGCCGGGTGCGGTGCTCCAGCATCAAGCGCCGGTCACCGCTCAGGTCCACGTCCACGACCTGGATATCGGCATCACTCAGCCCGGGGTCATAGGACCGCGCCAAGCTGCGGCGGATCGCGCGGTAGCCCTCGTCATCGTGGATGGCGTCCACCAGCAGCGTCGGCTCCGTGGTATCGTCCAGCAGGCGGAACATGCGGAAGTCCCGCATCACCTTGGGCGAGAGGAACTGCAACACGAAGCTCTCGTCCCGGTAGTTTGCCCAGGCATGGCGCAACGTGCCGATCGCCTCGCCATTGCCGGCGATGTCCGGGAACCAGGCACGGTCCTCAGCGGTCGGCTGATCGCAGACGCGCGCGATGTCGGTCATGATGGCGTAACCGAGGGCGTAGGGATTGAACCCCGGGCCGCCCGCGGGATGGTCGAAGCCGGGCTGCATGATGACGTTGCTGGTCGAGTGCAGCACTTCGAGGAAAGCCGCGTCGTCGATCTGCCCGGTCTCGTGCAACCGGCTCATGATTCGCTGGTGCACCCAGGTGGCGCACCCCTCGTTCATCAACTTCACTTGCGGCTGCGGGTAGAAATACTGGGCAATCAGCCGCACGATGCGGATGATCTCCCGCTCCCAGGATTGCAGGCGGGGGGAGGTCTTCTCCAGGAAGTAGAGCAGGTTCTCCTCCGGCAAGCCGAGCCGGCGCCGGCGCTCGACGGCGTCGCCGCTCGTTTCGGCGGCAGGCTTGCGCTCCGGGAGCGTGCGCCAGAGGTCGTCGAATACGCGCTCGTCGTATTCCTGCCGCTCCTTCTCGCGCTTGTTCTCGGCCTTGAGGTTCATCGGCCGGCTGCCGCCATGCCGATGAACGCCGTGACGCGACAGGCAGTGTGCCGCGTCCAGCACCCGCTCGACCGCTGCCACGCCGTGGCGGTCTTCGCATTGAGCGACGTAGGAGCGTGCGAACCCGAGATAGTCCAGGATGGCGGACGGCTCGGTCCACTGCCGGAACACGTGGTTGTTGCGGAAAAAATGGTTGTGCCCGAACGCGGCGTGCGCGATCACCAGCGCCTGCATCGTCGCCGTGTTCTCCTCCATCAGGTAGGAGATGCACGGGTTGGAGTTGATCACCACCTCGTAGGCCAGGCTGGTGTAGCCCCGGCGATAGCTGTTCTCGTGTTGCAGGAAGCGCTTGCCGTACGACCAATGCCGGTAGGTCAGCGGCATGCCGTGAGCAGTGTAAACGTCCAGCATCTGCTCCGAGGTGATGACCTCGATGCGGTTCGGGTAAAGTTCGAGGCCGAGCTCGTCGGTCGCGATGCGCTCGATAGCGTCGTAGCAGCGGCGAAGCGTGCTGAAGTTCCAATCGGTGCCGCTGTACAGCAAAGGGCCTTCCATCACGCCGGCGCCTTGCGGCCAAATAGTTCGCGGAACACCGGGAAGATGTCTCGCCGGTCCGCCACGCGGCGCATCGCGAGCTTCGGCGCGCGGTCCGCCAGCGGGGCGTAGCCGCGCCACAGGTCGGTCTCGCCGCGGATCACGGCGGCGGATGGGGATACCTCGACATAGGCGAAGTGCTGCACGAGGGGCAGGATATCGGTCTCCAGCAAGGTGACTGCCTTCTGCGTGTCGCTGCCCGAGTTGTCGCCGTCGGAGGCTTGGGCCGCGTAGATGTTCCAGGAAACAGCCGGGTAGCGCGCGCGCTGGATGCGGATCAGTTCCGTGAGCGCGGTCGAGACGACGGTGCCGCCGGTGCGGGGGTCGGTGAAGAAGACCTGCTCCTCCACCTCCTCGGCCACCTCGGTATGGCGGATGAACACCAGATCCACCCGCTTGTAGCGGCGCTCCAGGAAGACGTGCAGCAGCAGGAAGAACCGCTTGGCCAGATCCTTCATGCTTTCCGACATGGAGCCGGACACGTCCATCAGGCAGAACATCACTGCCCGGGCGGATGGCTTCGGCACTGGGTGGTAGCGGCGGAACCGCATATCGATCGGATCGACCCACGGCACCCGCGCCAGCCGCCGCAAGGCCGTTTCCAACTCGCCGCGCACGACTTGGAGGCGGTCGGGATCGTTCCCATGCTCCTCCAGCAGCGCAAGCTCGTTCTCCAGCGCCTGCACTTCGGGCGTTTTCGGCCGGCGCAGCCCGATGCGGCGCGCCATGGACTGCCGCATGGTGCGGGACATGTCCAACTGGGACGGGTTGCCGTCCACGCTGATGCCGGCGCGTGCCGGCGAGGTCGTCTCGGCGGCCACCACCTGATTCTTGACCAGGTCGGGAAGTTGTAGGTCTTCGAAGAACAGGTCCAGGAACTCGTCCCGCGTCAGCACGAAGCGGAAGCCATCCTGTCCTTCGCCTTCGCCCTGTCCATCCCCGCTGCCGCGTCCGCCGCCCGAGCCGCCCGGCGGCCTGGACAGCCGGTCCCCGGTGGAGAACTCCTTGTTGCCGGACAGCACCACCTGCCGTTCACCGGTCGTGAACACCGTGTGAAAGGACGGCTCGTGCAGCACGTCCGCCGGGATCGTCATCGTTTCGCCGCGCCCCGTCTCGCGCAGCGTGCCGTTGTCGATCGCCGAGCGTGCGGCCCGGGCGAGGGCTCCCCTCGCCCGGGCCAGCACGCGCTGCCGGTTCTCAAGATTCTTGCCATGCGGGTTCGGCCGCCGGTCGATGATGTCCATGGCTGCGCTCAGGCTGACTGCTTGACCCGCATGTACCACTCGACCAAGCGCCGCACCTGCCGCTCGGTGTAGCCCCGCGAGACCATGCGCTCCACGAAGTCGTTGTGCTTCTTCTCCGTTTCGCCGTCCTTCTTGGACCCGAAGCTGATCACCGGCAGCAGATCCTCGACCTGGGAGAACATCCGCTTCTCGATCACGTCGCGAATCTTCTCGTAGGACGTCCAGGACGGGTTGCGCCCGGCGTTGGCGGCGCGGCTGCGAAGGGCGAACTTCACCACCTCGTTGCGGAAGTCCTTCGGGTTGGCGATGCCCGCCGGCTTCTCGATCTTGGTCAGCTCGGCGTTCAGCAACTCGCGGTTCAGCATCTGCCCGGTGTCCGGGTCCTTGAAGTCCTGGTCCTCGATCCAGGCGTCGGCGTAGTCGAGGTAACGGTCGAACAGGTTCTGACCGTAATCGCCGTAGCTCTCCAGGTACGCCTTCTGGATCTCGTTGCCGATGAACTCGGCATAGCGGGTGGCCAGTTCGGACTTGATGGTGGCGAGGTAGGCCGCTTCCGTCTCCGGCGGGAACTGCTCGCGGCGGATCGCCTGCTCCAGCACGTACATCAGATGCACCGGGTCGGCCGCAACCTCGGTGGAAGCGTGGTTGAACGTCGCCGAGAGGACCTTGTAGGCGAAGCGCGTCGAGATGCCGTCCATCCCCTCGTCCACGCCGGCGTTGTCGCGGTACTCCTGCATGGTGCGGACCTTCGGATCGGTCTCGCGGATGTTCTCGCCGTCATAAACCCGCATCTTGGCGAAGGGGCGGGAGTTGGCGTGCGCCTTGAGGCGGGACAGCACGGCGAAGCGCGCCAGCATCTCCAGCGTGTGCGGCGCGCAGGGCGCGGCGGCCAGGGCGGAGCCGCTGATCAGCTTCTCGTAGATCAGCCCCTCCTCCGTCACCCGCAGGCAGTACGGCACCTTCACGACGGACACCCGGTCGAGGAAGGCCTCGTTGGTGCGGTTGTTGCGGAAGGTCTGCCATTCCGCCTCGTTGGAATGGGCGAGCAGGATGCCCTGGAACGGGATGGCGCCGATGTTCTCGGTGCCCAGGTAGTTGCCTTCCTGCGTGGCGGTAAGCAGCGGGTGCAGCATCTTGATCGGCGCCTTGAACATCTCGACGAACTCGAGGATGCCCTGGTTGGCGCGGTTCAGCCCGCCGGAGAAGCCGTAGGCGTCCGGGTCGTTCTGGCTGTACATCTCCAGCTTGCGGATATCGACCTTGCCCACCAAGGCGGAGATGTCCTGGTTGTTGTCGTCGCCGGGCTCCGTCTTGGCGATGGCGATCTGCTTGCGGCGGGACGGATACAGCTTGACGACGCGGAACCGCTCGATGTCGCCACCCCATTCATCCAGGCGCTTCAACGCCCAGGGGCTGGCGATGCCGGTCAGCACGCGGCGCGGGATGCCGTAGCGCTCCGCCAAGGCATCGGCCATGGTTTCCGGCTCGAACAGGCCGAGCGGGCTTTCGAACACCGGGCTGATCTCGTTGCCCGCCTTGAGCACGTAGATGGGTTCCTGCTCCATCAGCGCCTTCAGCCGTTCCCCCAGCGAAGACTTGCCGCCGCCGACCGGGCCCAGCAGGTAGAGAACTTGCTTGCGCTCCTCCAGCCCTTGAGCCGCGTGGCGGAAGAAGCCGACGATACGCTCGACCGTCTCCTCCATGCCGTGGAACTCGGAGAAAGCCGGGTAGATCCGGACCGTGCGATTCAAGAACAGCCGTGCGAGCCGCGGATCACGCGAGGTGTCAACCAGTTCCGGCTCGCCAATGGCTTTGAGCATGCGTTCAGCGGGAGTGGCGTACGTTGTGGGATCTTCCCCGCAGGCATCCAGGTACTCGGCCAGGCTCATCTCCACTTCGCGGCGCTCGTCACGCAGCGATGCATGAAGGGAGAAGACGTTTACGGCTTGACGCATTCACACTCTCCTAAGAGACCCGCAACACCCGCGCCCAGGTAGTCGGCGCCAAGTAATCGTTGCGGGATACTAGTAAACGGAACAGGCCAGTCGTTGCCAGGATTCCGATCTTCCAATCGTCACGCTACAGCGCACATGGCAAGAAATGCACGGAATATATTCTTCGGCCATGAAGGCCGCCCCAGGCATCGGCACGCACGGTCCACGCGGTCGCAACAACTTCATGAAGCCATCTAGCAAACACAGTGCCAAGCTTTTTCCAAAATCGTGACGATTTCAGGACCAAACAACATCATACGCTGGCCATGTTGCAACCTGGCATCAGTGAGGCCCGCCTCCGCGGCAACACAGGCCCCCGCAGCGGGTCGCCAGTTATTTGCCGGGTCAGCAGCGCCGCGCGGCCCGCATGACGGCCCTCGCCGCCAGGGCCGGCCCCACGAACAGGGGCGACATGGCAAGCGCCTGTAGGCTGACGGCCCCCAGCAACAGCAGCCCCGCCGCGACGGCGTCGCCTTGCCGGCTGGTGTAGATGTCCCGCCGGCTTTTGGCAGTCGCGTCGAAGCGTCCCCGGGCGGCCTGGGCGCTGCCCGGCGCGGGCGTGAACAGGTTGCCTTCGGACGGCTCGGACGGCGTCTTGCCGAGCTGCGCGGAGTATCCCTTGGTCGCCAGCACGCGATCCATCAGGTTCGGCGCCAGGCGCGAAACGACGATGGTGGGCGGGGTGGCGCTTCCCACGAAGACATCCCGCCGCTTGCGGGTGGCGGCAAATACGATGGCGTCCGCGGCGACTTCGGGCTGGTAGGGACTGGACACCATCGCTTGCTGCCCGGTCTTGTTGCGGGCCCAATCGAATTGCGGCGTGTTGACGCCGGGGAGGTGCACCATGGTCAGGTGCAGCGGGCTGCGGTCGTGAAGCAGTTCGGACCGCAGCGACTCGGTGAAGCCCCGCAAGGCGAACTTGGCGCCGCAGTAGGCGCCCTGCACCGGGATCGCCCGCCAAGCCAGAATCGAGCTGACCTGGACAATGGTGCCGCTTCGCATGCGCTTCATCGCGGTCATGGTGCCGTTGACCGCACCCAGGTAGGTCACCTCCGTCACCCGGCGGAACTCAGCGGGATCAAGGTCCCTGATCGGGGAATAAACAGTCGCCATGGCGTTGTTGACCCAGACCGTGACGGGGCCGAGCGCTTCGATGATGGCGTCAGCCGCCGCGTCCACCGCCGTCGCGTCCGCCACGTCGGCCGAAACGGCGTGCACGCGCACGCCCATCGCCTCCAACTCCTCGCGGGCCGCATCCAGCCGGTCCTGGCCGCGGGCGATCAAACCGATCGCATACCCTTTTACCGCAAAGGCCCGTGCGGTGGCCCGGCCAATGCCGGCAGTTCCACCCGTGATGACCGCGACTTGGCTCATTACGCTGATCTCCGACCCTCATAGCGACATGGAAGCTGCGCGTGGGTGCGCTAGGGGTCGCGGCTGCGCGATTGCGTGACCAGGCTCACGCGAGGGATCGCCCGGATCGCCGGCCTTTATCGGAGGCAACATGCCGCGATGACGCTGAAACACGCACAGACCGGTCTGTCCGCCCAAATGCTGGGCAGCGAGATGCCGGTGGCGGGACCCCAGGCTGCCGTTCCACGGCATGGCGCTTGCGTTGGAACGTTTCCGCCTGGAGGAACACCTCTGCCCTGAAGGAGTCGCATTGACGCTTTCCAGCCCCGCCCACCCTCCCGGCTGCCGCTGCGGTGGCGCCGCCTTGGCCTGCGACGCCGTTGCGGCCGGGACGGCGGACGCATTCCGTGTCGCGGCGGAGCGGGCCGCTTTCGGCGGCGAGGCAGGCCGGCGCCGGGTGCTGAAGGTTCTCGGCGCCGCCACGGTCGCAGCGGCGATGGACCGGGCCTTTCCAGTGCTGCGCGCGCAGGAGGCATGGGCCGAAGGCGCCGGCGGCGCACCGGAGAAGAAGGACATCAGAATCGGCTTCATCGCCATCACCTGCGCCACGCCGATCATCCTGGCGGCGCCGATGGGTTTCTACGCCAGGCAAGGCTTGAACGTGGACGTGGTGCGCACCGCCGGCTGGGCCGTGGTGCGCGACAAGGTGCTGAACGGCGAGTACGACGCGTCCCACATGCTCAGCCCCATGCCGCTGGCGCTGACCCTGGGCGCCGGCTCCCAGCGGGTGCCGTTCGCGGTGCCGGCCATCGAGAACATCAATGGCCAGGCGATCACCCTGGCCATCAAGCACAAGGACAACCGCGACCCCAAGAACTGGAGAGGCATGAAATTCGCCATCCCGTTCGACTACTCCATGCACAACTACCTGCTGCGCTACTACCTGGCGGAGGCCGGCCTGGACCCGGACCGGGACGTGCAGTTGCGCGTGGTGCCGCCGCCGGAGATGGTGGCCAACCTGCGGGCGGAGAACATCGACGGCTTCCTGGGACCGGACCCGTTCAACCAGCGCGCCGTGTACGACGGCGTGGGCTTCATCCACATGCTCACCCGGGAAATGTGGGACGGCCATCCGTGCTGCGCCCTCGGCATCAGCCAGGCCACCGTCCGGCAGCAGCCCAACACCTTCCGCGCCCTTCTGCAGGCCATCGTGGACAGCACCGCCTACGCCAACAAGGCGGAACACCGCAAGGAAATCGCCGGGATCATCAGCGCGCAGAATTACCTCAACCAGCCGCAGACGGTGGTGGAGCAGGCGCTGACCGGAACCTACGCCGACGGGCTGGGCGGCGTGAGGCGCGTGCCGGACCGGGTGGGCTTCGACCCGTTTCCCTACCCGTCCATGGCGGTGTGGATGATGACGCAGATGAAACGCTGGGGCCAGTTGAAGGGTGACGTGGCCTGGCGGGACGTGGCCCAGCAGGTTTACCTCGCGACGGACGCGGCGGCGCGGATGAAGGAGGCTGGCCTGCTTCCGCCCGAGACGGCCTACAAGAGCTACACGATCATGGGCAAGGTCTTCGACCCGGCGAAGCCCGACGAGTACGTCGCGTCCTTCCCGATCCGGCGCGCATGACCCGGCAGCGCTGGCAGTCGCTGGCGGTGCTGGCCGCCATCCTCCTCGTGGGGCTGGGCGCCTGGCAGATCGCGGCCACGCCGGCCGCCGGGTCCGCCACCGTGGACCCGGAGTACGCCGCCCTGGTCGGAACCGCCGCCAGCCAGGGGCAGACATCGCCGATGCCGCGCCCGTCCGATGTCGCCGTGCGCGCCTGGACCCTGCTGCAGGACCCGTTCTACGTCCACGGCACCAACGACCAGGGCATCGGCATCCAGATGGGCTGGTCGCTGCTGCGCGTCGCGCTCGGCTTCGGCTTGGCCGTGCTGGCGGCGGTGCCGGCGGGCTTCCTCATCGGGACCAGCCCGGTGATGCGCGGCGCGCTGGACCCGATCATCCAGGTGCTGCGCCCGGTCAGCCCGCTCGCCTGGATGCCGCTGGCGCTCTACACCATCAAGGACAGCAGCATCTCGGCGATCTTCGTCATCTTCATCTGCGCGGTCTGGCCGATGCTGCTGAACACCGCCCACGGGGTCAGCAGCGTGCGGCGGGAATGGCTGAACGTCGCCCGCACCCTGGAGGCCGGACCCTGGCGCACCGCGTTCCGCGTCATCCTGCCGGCGGCGGCGCCGACCATCATGACGGGCATGCGCATCTCGGTAGGGATCGCCTGGCTGGTGATCATCGCCGCCGAGATGCTCGTCGGCGGCACCGGGATCGGCTACTTTGTCTGGAACCAATGGAACAACCTGTCCATCGCCGACATCATCGTCGCGATCGGGCTGATCGGGCTGGTCGGCATGGTGCTGGACAAGGGGCTGGGCCGCCTGGCGCAGGCGGTCGCGTGGCAGGAATGAGCGTTTGAGGCAGGCGGGACCTCCTTCTGGGCGGCCCTGGCTGTCCGTGGAAGGCATCAGCCGCCGCTACGGCGAGCGCGCGGTGTTCCAGGACGTCTGGTTCGGGGTGGAGCGAGGCGAGTTCGTGGCGCTGATCGGCCATTCGGGCTGCGGCAAGACGACGGTGCTGAATATCCTGGCCGGGCTTGAAGCGCCCGACGCCGGCGCCGTCGCCGTGGACGGCGCGGCCATCTCCGGCCCGGCGTTGGACCGCGCGGTGATCTTCCAGTCCCACGCGCTGCTGCCCTGGCTGACGGCGCTCGGCAACGTCGCCTTCGCCGTCCGCTCCCGCCACCGGGACTGGCGGCGGGCGGAGGTGGAGGCCCATGCCGCAAGCGTGCTGGACCTGGTGGGCCTGAGCGATGCCATGAACCGCAGGCCGGCGGAGCTGTCCGGCGGCATGAAGCAGCGCGTCGGCATCGCCCGCGCGCTGGCGGTCGCACCCCAGTTGCTGCTGATGGACGAGCCGTTCTCGGCGCTCGACGCGCTGACCCGCGGCACCTTGCAGGACGAGGTGCTGCGGCTGGTCGGAGGTGCCGGGCAAACGGCGTTCATGATCACGCACGACGTGGACGAGGCGATCCTGCTGGCGGACCGCATCCTGCTGATGACCAACGGTCCCGATGCGCGGGTGGCAGAGGTGGTGGTCAACACCCTGCCCCGGCCGCGCGTGCGCGCCGCCATCCATCACACGCCGGGCTACTACGAGTTGCGCAACCACATCGTGGACTTCCTGGTCACCCGGTCCCGCGCCCTGGCGGGCAGCCGCCCGGACGGCTGGACCGGCCGCACGGTGCCAGAGGTGCGCCCGGCCGAACTGGTTGAATGAGAGAGGAGGTTCGCTTGAACGACGCAAAGACTGCCCTGGGCCAGAAGATCATCGCGGCCAAGAAGGCGAAGGGCTGGACTTGGCCGCAAGTCGCCGAGAAGCTCGGCTTTTCCCCAATCTGGACCTGCGCTGCATGCTTGGGCCAGATGTCGATGACGCCCGAAACGGCCGAGAAGGCCGGCGTGCTGTTCGACCTGTCCCCTTCGGAGACCGACTTGCTGGCGCAAGCGCCCTATCGCGGCTCGCTCCCGACCGCCGTGCCGACCGACCCGCTGATCTACCGGTTCTACGAGCTGGTCAGCGTTTACGGCACCACCTGGAAGGAGATGATCCACGAGGAGTTCGGCGACGGCATCATGTCGGCGATCGACTTCGACATGACGATGGAACGGCAGCCGGACCAGAAAGGCGACCGCGTCAAGCTCACGATGAGCGGCAAGTTCCTGCCCTACAAGCGCTACTGAGGCCCCCGCGGCGGGTCGCGCCGCGGGGGAGGCCGCCCTTGACGCTCTGTTACCCGAGCGCCGAGAAGCGCATCCGTGGAAAGCGTGATCCTGGCGGAGGACTTGGCCGGCATGCGGTCCCAGGCGCTCGGCTTGGCCGAGGCTGCCGGGCTGCAACCGCGGATGCTGACGCTGCAAAGGCGGCTGCCCTGGTGGTGGATGCCGGCGCGGTTCTGGCCCTCGCCCCTGCGCGCGGCAGGCGTGGCAACGCCGCCGGAGCGGCTGCTGATCGGCTGCGGCGGCAAGGCGGCCCCCGTGCTGGCGGCGCTGCGGCGGCGGGGACGGCTGGCGGTGCAGATCCAGCACCCGCGCATGGACCCGAGGCGTTTCGACCAGGTCGTCGTCACCCGGCATGACGGCCTGCGCGGCGCCAACGTCATCACCACCCGCACCGCGCTGCACCGCGCCACCGCCGCGCGGCTGGCGGTGGCGCGGGCGGAATGGGCGGAGCGCCTGGCCCCCTTGCCCCGCCCGCTCCTGGCCGTGCTGGTGGGCGGCAGCAACGGCCGCTACCGGCTGGAAGCGGCGGAAGGGGAAGCGCTCGCAGCCCAGCTTGCCGCCACCGTGCGAGGGGACCGGGTCGGGCTGGCCGTCACGCCGTCACGCCGCACCGCCCCCGCCGTGCAACGGGCCCTACGTGACGCATTGGAACCACTCGGGGCCAGCGTTTGGGACGGGACGGGGGAAAACCCGTATTTCGGCCTGCTGGCCAGCGCCGACGCCATCGTGGTGACGATCGACAGCGTGTCCATGGTGTCCGAGGCGGTGGCGACCGCCGTCCCGGTGCTGCTGGCGGAGCTGCCGGGCCGCTCACGCCGCATCGGCGCCTTTCTCGACGGGTTGCGCGCGGAAGGCCGCGTGCGCCCCTTTGCCGGACGGCTGGACCTGTGGCCCACTTCGCCGCTGGACGACACGGCGGAGGCAGCCGATACCCTGCGCCGACGCTTGGGATTCTGAGAACACCGACATGCTGGATATCCGGACTTTCGACGCGCGCCAGGGCGGCAACGTGCTCTACAAGGCGCTCGCGCATCCCCTGGCCGCCGAAGCCGTGGCGATCTTGGCGTCCGGGCTGAAGACGCCGCTCGCCGTGTACGACCCGGACGGGGTGGCGGACGCGCTGTTCGCGCTGCATCCCGAGATGCCGGCGCCGGCGGCGGTGTACGTGCACGACTCGGAGCAGATCGGCCAGCCGCGCGCCGGGTGCCGGGCGCAACCGGTCACCGACCTGCCCCGCTCCGCGGCTGCCACCCTGCTGGTGGCCAGCTTCGACGCGGCCAAGCTCGGCGAGCGGCTGCGGCCCGTGCTGCCGCCCGGGATGGCGCTGGCCTCGCTGGACGGGGCGCGGCTGCCGCCCGCCATGCTGACCAACCCGCGCCGTTACCTCGACCCGCTGAACTTCGCCAGCAACTACGCCTTCTTCCGGGACGCCGACGGGCTGTCCACCCGGCTGGTCACCGCCAATTACTGGGCCGGCTACGGCGCCAAGTCCGTACGGCTTTGGCTGCGGCTGTTCGGCGAGGCGGGCACGGTGCTGGCGGAATGGGAGCAGGAGCTGCCGCCCGGCGTCGGCGGCGTCGCCATCGACAGCGCGGAGGTGCGCGCCCGCTTCGCGCTGCCGCCGTTCCGCGGCCAGCTCTTCGTGCACGCGATCGGCGTGGCCGGGCATGACGTGGTGAAGTACGCGCTGGACACCTACGGCACCGGAGCCGAGCCGAGCCTGTCCTGCACCCACGACGCCAACGCCTGGCCCTCCGACCGCTACGCCGGGCTGCCCGCCCCGCGGGACGGCGAGCGGGTCGTGCTATGGCTGCAGAACAGCCACGCGGCGCCCATTCCCGCCGGCACGCTGGCGCTGGACCGCATGGGCGCCGAGCAGCCGGTGACGCTGGACCGCGAGGTGGCGCCGTTCGCGACCGTGGCGCTGGACGTGGCCGATCTGCTGCCCGGCCTGCGCTGGCCCGCCCAGGTGGAGCTGCGCGCCGGCCGCCACATGGTCCGTCCGCGCTACGAGGTGGTGGCGAACGGCCGCACCCGCATCGCCCACGTCAACGTGGAACGGGCGGACCTGCGGCCTGACCCGGGCATCCCGGCGCTGTCCAACCTGCTCGGCCGCGGCTACCTGCTGCCGTTCCCGGTGCTGCCGCCCGAGCGGTTCTCCACCGTGGTGCAGCCGACGCCGATGGCGGAAAGCCAGGCGGACCTGCCGATCCGCATCGACGTGTTCGCCGCCGACGGCCGCCTCCTGGCCGAGCGCTTCCTGGGCAGGCTGCCGCGCAACCACGACCTGGCGCTCGACCTGGCCGAGCTTGATGCCGAAGGCGGCCACGCGGAACTGGTGTACGATTTCCGCGACGGCGGCGGCGCGGATGGCTGGCTGCACTGCCTGGCGCGCTACGAGGACCGGCGCAGCGGCCACGCGGCGGAAACCAGCTTCGGCGCGCATATCTTCAACACGCTGATGACCTACAAGGGCGAGCCGCAATCCTACAATGGCCCGCCGCCGGGCCTGACGACGCGGCTGTTCCTCAAACTGGGCTCCGACACGGCCTCTGGGCCGCACCGCTCCTTCGCGCACCTGACCTACCCGGCCTCGGCCGCCTGGCATCCCCAATCCAGCACCCGGCTGCTGCTGCACGACGGCGAGGGCGCGTTGCTGGAGGAGCGCCCGCTCGCCATCGCCTGCTCCGGCTCGGCGATGGTGTGGCCGCACGAGGTTTTCGGGGACGCGCTGCTGCGGCGGGCCGGGCCGCGCGGCTACGTGATGGTGGATGACCGGACCTGCCGGCTGTTCGGCTACCACGGGCTGATGGATGACCGCGGCGGTTTCTCGCTGGACCACATGTTCGGGTTCT
>CAXTLC010000002.1:0-53550 GCA_964245075.1 uncultured Acetobacteraceae bacterium | reverse complement strand
CACGGGCTGATGGATGACCGCGGCGGTTTCTCGCTGGACCACATGTTCGGGTTCTGATGCGACGTCAGACCGCTTTTTGGCTGACCGTGAACGGTCAGCGCGGTTTAACTCTTTGTTTGGTCTGGCAATTGACGCCCTGACTGTTTCCAGTCGGGGCGATTGCAGGCTAGCGCTCCAGCCCGACTGCCAAGGCAATCTGGCGGCGGATGGCGTTGAGCTGTGCCGCCATGACATGGCCGTGCGTGGTCCGTATCCGCAGCTTGGACCTTGTGGCCACAAGATGGGACGCGGCCCAGCATGGCTTGCGGCAGCCGTTGTCGGTCAAGGGACGAGGATCGCGCCCGGATAGCTGGAGGCGAACAAATCGTCAACGACCGCGGCGGGACGGCGCTTGTTCAGCTTCTTGGCCAGCGTGTCTCCCCGCCAATCCGCCAGAACGACCTGGCCGGCGCGAAGGCTGAGATCAGCCGGCATCGGCTGCCGGCGTTCCCCAGTCCTCGTAGAACGCCCGTGGCCCGTGCCTCAACCGATGTCCTGACCAACTCGCCGACGCTGGCGCTCGCCTCCCGGTTGCGGACCCGGCGCGCATCAAGGGCAGCGCGGGTCGCAATGTCCCGCAACAGGGTCGCCAACCCGATGCCTTCGGCGCGGGCTTGGGCCTCCAACTCGTCACGCACATCGTCGTCGAGACGAATGGACAGCGGAACACCCATGGCGCGATCCTCCTTCTCCGTTACACCACATCGGCGCGCTACAAGGCGACAAGTCGAACGCGCACGACGCAAGGAGGAGGCTGCCATGGCTAATCCATTCGATTTGCCGAAGACTCCAGCCAACTACGTTCCGCTCTCGCCCCTTTCCTTCCTCACCCGCGCCGCCGCGGTCCATCCGGACCGGCTGGCCGTGGTGCACGGCGCTTATCGCGCCACCTGGCGGCAGACCGCCGAACGGTGCCGCCGGCTGGCCTCCGCCCTGGCGCGCCACGGCATCGGCCAGGGCGACACGGTCGCGGTGATGGCGCCGAACACGCCGCCCATGCTGGAAGCGCATTTCGCCGTGCCGATGCTCGGCGCGGTGCTCAACGCCCTCAACGTGCGGCTGGACGCGGAAACGATCGCCTACATCCTGGCGCACGGCGAGGCGAAGGTGCTGATCACCGACCGCGAGTTCTCCGCCACGGTCGCCGCCGCCCTCGCCCTGATGCCGCCTGCCGCACGCCCGCTGGTCATCGACATCGACGACGGGCTGGCGCCCCCCGGCGCGCTGCTGGGCGAGTGCGAGTACGAGGCGTTCCTCGCCTCCGGGAACCCGGCGCATCCCGTCACCCTGCCGCCGGACGAGTGGGACGCGATCGCGCTGAACTACACGTCCGGCACCACCGGGCGGCCGAAAGGGGTCGTCTACCACCACCGCGGCGCCTACCTGAACGCGCTCGGCAACATCGTCACCTGGGCCATGCCGCATCACCCGGTGTACCTGTGGACGCTGCCGATGTTCCACTGCAACGGCTGGTGCTTCCCGTGGGCGGTCACGGCGCAGGCCGGCACCCATGTCTGCCTGCGCCGGGTCGAGGCCGGCGCCATCCTGCGGGCGCTGGACGAGGAAGGCGTCACCCACCTGTGCGGCGCCCCGGTCGTCATGGGCATGATCCTCAACGCGCCCGGCGTGCAGCAGCGGCCCCGCCCGGTGCACATGATGACCGCCGGCGCCTCACCTCCCGCCGCCATCATCGAGGGCATGGAGCGGCTGAACTTCGCCGTCACCCACGTTTACGGGCTGACCGAAACCTACGGCCCGGTCACCGTTTGCGAGTGGCACGGCGAGTGGGACGCGCTGCCCGCCGCCGAGCGCGCCACGCTCAAGGCGCGGCAAGGCGTGACCTACGCGGTGCAGGAAGGCCTCATCGTGGCGGACCCGGACAGCCTGGCGCCGGTGCCGCAGGATGGGGAAACGATGGGCGAGTTGCTGATGCGCGGCAACGTCACGATGAAGGGTTACCTGAAGGACCCGGCCGCCACGGACGCCGCCTTCGCCGGCGGCTGGTTCCACACCGGGGACCTCGGCGTGCGGCACCCGGACGGGTATGCCGAGATCCGCGACCGGGCCAAGGACATCATCATCAGCGGCGGCGAGAACATCTCCACCATCGAGATCGAGAGCGTGCTCTACCGCCACCCGGCCGTGCTGGAAGCCGCGGTGGTCGCCCGGCCGGACCCCAAATGGGGCGAGACGCCTTGCGCCTTCGTCACCCTCAAGCCCGGCGCCGCGGCGGACGAGGCGGACCTCGTGGCGTTCTGCCGCGGTCACATGGCGCACTACAAGGCGCCGCGGACGGTGGTGTTCGGGCCGCTTCCCAAGACGTCCACGGGCAAGATGCAGAAATTCCTGCTGCGGGAACGGGCGCGCGCACTGGGATAGGCACCGGTGCGCACGGGGAACAATCCGCGTGCTGGCGCGCTTTCGCCGCATGGCGCGCCTCACTCTGCTGCTCGGCCTCCTCGCGCTTGCCGCTTGCGGCCTCGTTAAACCCGGCATGCCTGGGCATGAGCCGCCCTCGGGCGGCCGCTACAACCCTGTCAGCCGAACGATGTCCAACGGCCACTAGCCTACGATCGCCCTGGCTGGAAACAGCCAGGGCGTCAATGCCAGGCCAAACAAAGAGCTAGACCGCGCCGAGCGTTCACGGTCAGCCAAAAAGCGGTCTGGCCGGCCCGCCTGACGCTCAGTGCGCGGCCGGCAGCCGCTCGCCGCTCAGTGCTTGGTCACCGAAGCCGCATAGATCTCCTCCACCGCCGCCCCGAGCGCCGCGTTGAACTGCTCGTCGCTCATGTCGCGCGTCAGCCCTTCGACGAGCGCGCGGGAGAAGCTGGCTATGATGCCATGGTTCTGCGACAGGCGCTGGCAGGCGTCATGCCGCGTGTAGCCGCCGGACAGCGCGACCACCCGGGCCACACGGGGATGCTTGATCAAAGGCTCGTAAAGGTCAGCCTGGCTGGGAATGGTGAGCTTGAGCATGACCTTGCGGCCGGATGGCAGCGCGTCCAGGTGCCGGGACAGCGCTTGCAGCAGTTGTCCCTCCGCCTCGGCCTTGGTGGGGCTCTTGATCGACACCTCCGGCTCCAGGATCGGCATCAGCCCGTGCCGGGCGATCTGGTCGCCGATGGCGAACTGCTGCTTGACGATCGCGGCCACACCGTCCGCAGAAGCGGACTTGATCACCGAACGCATCTTGGTGCCGTAAACGCCGAGCTTCGCCGCCCGGGCCAGCAAGTCATCCAGGCCCGGCATCGGCTTCATCAACTGGACGCCGTCCCCTTCGGCCTCCAACCCCTTGTCCACTTTGAGGAACGGCACCACCCCGCGTTCCTCCCACAGGAAGGACGGCACCTTCTTGTCGTGGGCCATGCCGTCCATCGTCCGCTCGAACAGGATGGCGCCGACGATGCGGCCGCCGCGGAAGGCGGGCGAGGACATGATCCGCACGCGCATCTCGTGCATCAGGCCGAACATCTCGGCATCGCCGGAATAGGCGCTTTCCGGCACGCCGTAGTCGCGCAAGGCGCCAGGGGTCGAGCCGCCGCTCTGGTCGAGCGCGGCGATGAAGCCGCCCGCGCCGGCCATCTGCGCCGCCATCTTCTCAGTGTCCATGCTTCCCCGCTTAACCCGATACCGGATGATGGTGTCCATCCTGCCATAAGTGCCCGGAGCGGAACAACCGGAGCGGAACAACCGGAGCGGAACAACTCGGGATCTGTCAGGCCATGGCGGCGTTGAAGGCGCGCACGGCTGCGGCCGGCCCCGCCGGGCTGGCCCACACCGCGGCCGACACGGCGAGGAAGTCGGCCCCCGCGGCCACCAGCGGCCCGCAATTCTGCGGCGTGATGCCGCCGATGGCGACGCAGGGCAGTTCCATCAACTCGGACCACCAGGCGAGGATCTCCGCATCCGCCATCGCGGGCGGGTCCTTGGTTTCGCTCGGACCGAACGCGCCGAACGCCACGTAGTCGGCGCCATGCTCGCCGGCCAGCATGGCGAGGTCCCGGCTCCCATGGCAGGTGACGCCCAGGGTGAGGGTGCCGAGCACCGCCCGGGCCTGCGCTGCCGGCATGTCGTCCTGCCCGACATGGGCGCCGTCGCAGCCGGTGGCGGCGGCCAGGTCGGGCCGGTCATTCAACAGGAACGCGACGTCACGGGCCTGCGCCACCGGCCGCAACGCGTCGATCGCCCGGCGCAGGACGTCATCGCCGGCGTCCTTCAGCCGCAACTGCACCGCCGCGACGTCACCCGCGTCCAGCGCCGCCGCCAGCGTGTCGCGGAATGGCCGCGTTCCGAGGTCAGGCGGCGTCACGAGGTAAAGGCGGCAGCCGGGCATGGTCCGGGCTTAGCCGAGCGGCCCCGGGCTGTCACCGTCGAGCCACGCGGCCAGCCGCCGGACGGCGCCCGGTTCGGCCAGGTCAAGCGCCGGCGGACGCTCCGGCAGCAGTCTCGCGCCCGCCACCGCCGCCCGCGCCTCGACGAGCGCCCAGGCCGGCACCGCCGGATGCAGCACGAGCTGCCGGCAGCCCGCGCGCAGCGCTTCCAGGGCGCGGCCGGGCGCGTCGGCGCAGTCCAGGATGTCGGGATTGCCGCCTGCGCCCAGCGCCATCAGCGCCCGCCACCAGCCGCATCCGGCGTAGATCGCCGCGCCCGGCCCGGACAGCAGCGTCACCGGCCGGCCGGGCGCCGTCGCCGCCCGCAGGTGCGGCAGGCCGTGCACCACGACGGCGGGCGGAAAGCTCGATGGGGCGGGCGGCTTCATGCTTGACGTCCGAGCGGGCCGGCGCTTGATGGTCAAACAACCGCCAAGCAGGATCGCGCGGCTTGGCGCACGGGTAAAGGCGAGAACGTTCAAGCCGCGCAACACCGGTTGGGTTTAATCCATGAGCAAGCCTTTCGGGGTTTGCTTAGGTCTGGGGACGAGCATGCTGGATGGGGACATGGCGGAAGCCGACGCGTTGGCCCGGCTGGAGACGGCGTTGGACCGCATCGCACAAACGGCGCAACGCCCTGCCGCCGCCGCAACGACCGGTCCGGGCGCCGCGGACATAGCCGGGCGGCTGGATGCGCTGATCGCCCAGTTGCGCGACGCCCTGGCGGTGGAGGCCTGAGCGGATGTCGCAATTGACGGTCAAGATCAACGGCTACGCCTACACCGTCGCCTGCGAGGACGGGCAGGAGACCCACCTGCAAGACATGGCGCGCCAGGTCGAGGCGCGGGTGGAAAGCATCAAGGCGCTCGGTGGCGCGAGCGGCGAAGGCAGGCTGCTGGTGCTGGCCGCCCTGCTGATGGCGGACGAGCTGCATGACACGGCGGTCGAGCTGCGCACGCTGCGCAACGGCCAGGCGCCGCCCAGCCCGGCCGTGGCGCCAGCCCGGCAAACGGCGCGCATCGCCAAGCTGGCGCGCAAGGCCGAGGATATTGCAGCCAGCATCGAGCAGCCCTAGATAGGAGTGGCGGGGCTGCCCGGTTCGTCAGGCGGTTCATCCCTCGGGCCGATAAGCATTCTCCTCGGGAACTGGCGCTGTCGTGATCCTGGTCACGGTATCTGGTGCCCACCTGCACAAGCAGGCTCGGGAGGATGACGAATGCCAACGGCCATGGCGGCTCCGCACCTTCCCTTGACGACCAGAAACGCCTGGCGCGGGCTGAAGCGCAGGCAATCCTCGGCCGGTGCGACCCAGCCGCTGCCAGCCAGGCCGTGGCGGCGCGCATCTGCGTGCATGTCATGCCGGAGGCCGTTGTCGCGGGGTTCTATCCGTTGGGCCGAGAACTCGATCTCATGCCTCTGCTCCGATCCATGTGGGGAGCCGGGATCACCCTGGCGCTTCCCCGCACGCCGGCCCGGGGTTCGCCGCTCACGTTCCGTCGTTGGGCAAAGGACGATGACCTGTTGCCGGAGCGGTTCGGCACCATGACGTCCAGCGGTCCGCCCGTCGAACCCGGCCTCCTGCTGGTCCCGCTTCTCGCCTTCGACCGGCGAGGCCACCGGTTGGGCTATGGCGGCGGTTTCTATGACCGGACGATCGCAGCGATGCCCGGTGTCCGGACGGTCGGATGCGCCTACGCTGCCTTGGAGCTGCCGGAGGTGCCGGCCGGCCTCACCGACATGCGCCTGAACTGCATCGCCACCGAACATGAATTCATCACCATCAAAGGCTGACATGCGCATCCTCTTCCTTGGCGACACCGTCGGCCGCAGCGGGCGGGAAGGCGCCGCTTCAGCGCTTCCCGGGCTGCGGGAGCGCCTTCGCATCGACCTCGCGGTGGTGAACGCGGAGAACGCCAGCCACGGCTTCGGCCTGACGCCGGACATGGCGGCAGCCCTGTTCGCCGCTGGCGCGGACGTGATCACCCTGGGCAACCACGCCTGGGACCGAAAGGACATCATCCCCTACATCGCGCAACAGCCGCGTTTGCTGCGCCCGCTCAACTTCCCCCCTGGCACGCCGGGCGGCGGGTCCGTCGTGGTGGAGGTGGCGGGCGGGCGCAAGGCGCTGGTGATGAACGCGATGGGCCGGCTGTTCATGGACCCGCTGGATTGCCCGTTCCGCGGCACGGCCGACATCCTGGGGCGCTACCGCCTGGGTGCCACGGTGCATGCGGCGGTGACGGATTTCCACGCGGAAGCGACCAGCGAGAAACTGTCCTTCGCGCATTATTTCGACGGCCAGCTCTCGATGGTGGTGGGCACCCACACCCATGTGCCGACCGCCGATCACCAGGTGCTCGCGGGCGGCACCGCGTTCCAATCGGATGCTGGAATGTGCGGCGATTATGATAGCGTCATCGGCATGGCGAAGGAGGGCGCCGCCGCCCGGTTCGTCCGCAAGATGCCGGGCGAACGCTTGGCGCCGGCGGAAGGGGCGGCGACAGTCTGCGGGCTTTTCGTCGAGACCGACGATGGCACGGGATTGGCATTACGTGCTGAACCCGTACGTATCGGCGGACGTTTATCGCAAGCGATGCCGGGTTGAGGGAGGTGACCATGAGCCCAACGACGCAGGCGGTGCTGTCCGGTGGGTTAAGCTTCGGTGCGGTGCTGCTGGTGGCGATCAATGAACTTCGCGCGCTGCGGCGCCACCGGGGCGGGGATGACGAAGGCCCGCGCCGCGCGCCGCCCCCACCGCCACGGCCCTCCCCCGGCGGCGCGCGGGTGCTGCCCGCCTGCCTGGTGCCGAACGACCAGTGGCGTGCGCCGTCCCGGACGCGGGAACTCGCGTGATCCGGGACCGGCCCATCACTGCCCTGCCCATCGCTGCCTGCAACGAACGATTTGGCTTGCCGGGGGCTGGGCTGATACAAACCCGGTTCCAATCCACAGCATCCGAGACACCGGGCCATGGCCGGCCATTCGCATTCCAAGAACATCATGCACCGCAAGGGCGCGCAGGACGCCCGCAAGGCACGTCAGTTCGCTAAGCTGATCCGCGAGATCACCGTTTCCGCCAAGCAGGGCCTGCCCGACCCGGCGGCCAACCCCCGGCTGCGTGCCGCCGTCGTTGCCGCCCGGGTGATGAACATGCCCAAGGACACGATCGAGCGCGCCATCCGCAAGGCGACGGAGGCGGGCGGCGGCGCCGATTACGCCGAGGTGCGGTATGAGGGCTACGGGCCGGCCGGCGTCGCGGTCATCGTCGAGGCGCTGACCGACAACCGCAACCGCACCGCCTCCGACCTGCGCACCGCGTTCAACAAGAACGGCGGCACGATGGGCGAGAGCAACTCCGTCGCTTTCCAGTTCACCCGGCTCGGCGCCATCCGCTACACCGTCCGTGCGGCCACTGCGGACGCCATGCTGGAAGGCGCGATCGAGGCGGGCGCCGACGACGTCGAGAGCGATGCCGAGGGCCACGAGGTCACCTGCGCCACGGACGCGCTCTTCGCGGTGCGGGATGCGCTGGAGGCCCGGTTCGGCCCGCCAGAGGAAGCCAAGCTCGATTGGCGCCCGAGCACCACCGTGCCGCTGGACGACGCGGAGCGTGCGGCCGCATTGGTGAGGCTGCTGGATGCGCTGGAAGACAACGACGACGTCCAGGCCGTTTACTCGAATGCCGAGATCCCGGACGACGTGATGGATCGCCTGGCCGCCTGATGATCCGCCTCATGGGCATCGACCCGGGCCTGCGGTTCACGGGCTGGGGGGTGATCGCGACCGACGGCAATCGCCTGTGCCACGTGGCCGACGGGGTGATCGCGACCGACGGCGACTCGAGCGTGCCGGCGCGGCTGAAGGTGCTGCACGACGGACTGACCGCCCTTTTCACCACTTACGCCCCGCACGAGGCGGCGGTGGAGGAGACCTACGTCAACCGCAACGGCACTGCGACCCTGAAGCTCGGCTATGCCCGCGGCGTGGCGTTGCTGGCGCCGGCGCTGGTTGGCATCCCGGTGCTGGAATACGGCGCGATGGCGGTCAAGCAGGCGGTGGTGGGCACGGGTGCGGCCAGCAAGGACCAAGTGCAGGTGATGGTGCGCCGCCTGCTGCCCGGCGCCACCCTGCGCCGGGCGGACGCTGCCGACGCGTTGGCGGTGGCCATCTGCCACGCGCATCACCGCGCGACCCGGCTGCGGGTGGTTGCGGGCAAGGTGATGGCTTGAAGCTGCGCGCAAAGGCCCGTGCATGATCGCCCAGCTCACCGGCGCCTTGTCCGGCATGGAGGAGGGCCGCTGCGTGATCGACGTGAACGGCGTCGGTTACCTGGTGCATGCCTCCACCCGCACGCTGTCCGCCCTGCCGCTGCCCCCATCCGTCGCACGGGTGCTGGTGGAAACCCAGGTGCGGGAGGATGCCATCACCTTGTACGGCTTCGCCGACCCGGCCGAGCGCGACTGGTTCCGCCTGCTGACCACCGTGCAGGGCGTGGGCGCCAAAGTGGCGCTTGGCGTGCTGTCCGCGCTTTCGCCGCGCGAGTTGGTGGGCATCATCGCGGCCGGCGACCGGACCAGCCTGACGCGTGCGCCCGGCGTTGGCGCCAAGCTGGCGGCGCGGCTGCTGCTGGAACTCGCGTCCAAGGCCGGCGCCATGCCCCTAGGCGCGGGCCTGCCCGCCGCGCCCGCTCCGGCCGGGGTGGAGGCGGACGCGTTGTCGGCGCTCGGCAACCTCGGTTACCGCCGGGTGGAGGCGCATCCGGTGGTGGCGCGGGTGCGCGAGCGGCTTGGCGAGAGCGCCGGGCTGGACGCGGTGATCCGGGACAGCCTCAAGGAATTGGCGCGATGATTTCTGTGTCGGGCGGCCATCTCCGGTGAGCGACTCCCCCCTCACCCCCACCCGCACGGTGGAGGACGCGGCCGAGGTGTCCCTGCGCCCGCAGGTTCTCGCCGAATTCATCGGCCAGAAGGCCAGCCGCGAGAACCTCCGCGTCTTCATCCGCGCCGCGAAGGGCCGGGCGGAGGCGATGGACCACGTGCTGCTGCACGGCCCGCCCGGGCTGGGCAAGACCACCCTGGCGCAGATCGTGGCCCGCGAGCTGGGCGTGGGATTCCGCGCCACCTCCGGCCCCGTGATCCAGCGCGCCGGGGATCTGGCCGCCATCCTGACCAACTTGCAGCCGCGCGACGTGCTGTTCATCGACGAGATCCACCGCCTCCAGCCCGCCATCGAGGAGGTGCTGTATCCGGCCATGGAGGATTTCCAGCTCGACCTCATCATCGGTGAAGGCCCGGCGGCCCGCTCGGTCCGCATCGACCTGTCTCCTTTCACCCTCGTCGCCGCCACGACCCGCGCCGGGCTGCTGGCCACCCCGCTGCGCGACCGCTTCGGCATCCCGCTGCGCCTGGTGCTCTACACCCCGGCCGAGCTGGAGCTGATCGTGACCCGGGGCGCCGAGAAGCTCGGCCTGGCGCTCACGCAGGCGGGCGCGGCCGAGATTGCCCGGCGGTCCCGCGGCACGCCGCGCATTGCAGGACGGCTGCTGCGCCGGGTGCGGGACTTCGCATCCGTGGACGGCCACAGCCCGGTGGACCGGGCGGAGGCGGATGCGGCGCTGACCCGGCTCGAAGTGGACCGGATCGGCCTGGACGCCATGGACCGCCGCTACCTGCGCCGCATCGCCGAGCACCACAACGGCGGCCCGGTCGGCGTCGAGACGCTTGCCGCCGCGCTGAACGAAGCGCGCGACACGATCGAGGACGTCATCGAGCCGTATCTGATCCAGGAGGGGCTGGTGCTGCGTACCAGCCGGGGCCGCATGTTGGGCGAGCCGGGTTGGCGGCACCTTGGCCTGGTTCCCCCGGCTGCCCCCGCACCGCTGTTGGACCTGCTGGCGCCCGAGCCGTGAGGACGCACCGGCTGGACATCCGCGTCTATTACGAGGACACCGACGCCGCCGGAATGGTGTACCACGCCCGCTATCTCGCCTTCGCCGAACGTGCCCGGGCGGAGCTGCTGCGGGACTCCGGCGTGCCGCACGAGGACCTGGTGCGCGGCGAGGGCCTGATCTTCGTGGTGCGTCGCATCAAAATGGACTATCTGCGGCCTGTACGGCTTGACGAAGTGCTGACCGTCGCCACGGAGCCGACCGAGTTGGGCGCCGCCCTGGCCGTCCTGCGGCAGGATTTCACGGTGGGCGAGCGGGCGGTGGCGCGGATGGACGTGCAATTGGCATGCGTGCGGGGAACGGATGGCCGTCCCTCGCGGATACCCGCCCGCTGGCGCGCGGCGTTCGAGGAGGTGCGGAGTGGGTGACACGGCGACGGCGGCGGCGGTGCCGCCTGGGGGCGACCTCTCGATCCTGACGCTGTTCCTGCAAGCGGACATCGTCGTCAAGATCGTCATGCTGCTGCTGCTGCTCGCGAGCATCTGGGTGTGGGCGATCATCTTCGAGAAGATCACTTCCATCCGCCGCGCCAACCGGCAGGCGGATGCGTTCGAGGACCGTTTCTGGTCCGGCGGCAGCCTGGACGAGTTGTACGACTCGGACGGCGCCAAGCCGGCGCACCCCGTGGCCGCCGTGTTCGGCGCCGCCATGGGCGAGTGGCGGCGTTCCGCCCGGGTAGCCGGCGCCGACATGGCCCGCTTCGGCGTGCGGGACCGGGTGGACCGCGCCATGACCGTCACCGTCAGCCGCGAGATGGAGCGGATGGAGCGCTGGATGGTGTTCCTGGCCTCCGTCGGCTCCACTGCGCCGTTCGTCGGGCTGTTCGGCACGGTGTGGGGCATCATGCATTCCTTTGCCGCCATTGCCGCCAGCAAGAACACCAGCCTGGCAGTAGTGGCGCCGGGCATCGCGGAGGCGCTGTTCGCCACCGCCATCGGCCTGGTCGCGGCAATCCCCGCGGTGCTCGCGTACAACAAGATCAGCACCGACCTGTCCCGCTTCGCCGCGCGGATGGAGGGGTTCGGCACCGAGTTCGGCGCCATCCTGTCCCGCCAGTCCGAGGAGAGCGCCTGAGCCATGGGCGATAAGGAGAAAGCCTAGGCCATGGCGGTGCAGCTCAACGCCGGCCGCGGCCGCACCCGCTACCGGCCGCTGGCGGAGATCAACGTCACGCCGCTGGTGGACGTGATGCTGGTGCTGCTGGTGATCTTCATGATCACCGCGCCCCTGATGACGTCCAGCGTCAACGTGGACCTGCCCAAGTCCAACGCCACCGCGCTGACCCCGGAGAAGGACCCGATCACCGTCAGCGTCGCCCCGGACAGCAAGGTGTACCTTGCCAACGACGGCATGGACCTGGGCGACCTGGTGGCCCGGTTGCAGGCCGCGTCGCAGTCGGACCCGGACCGCCGCATCTACGTGCGGGGCGACAAGTCGGTGCCGTATGGCCGCATGATCGAGGTGATGGGCACCATCAAGCAGGGCGGCTTCAACAAGGTGGCGCTCCTGGTGGAACAGACGGACGCGGCGCCTGGCAGCGCCACGCCGGGCGCCGCCGCGCCGACGGTCCGCCCGACGCCGCCGCCGTTCACGCCGCCTCCTCGCCGGCGCTGACACGGACGGCGCTCGGCCATGAACGATCGCCTGGGCAAGGGAGCCGCGGCGTCCACCGGCTTTCACCTGCTCGTTCTGGCGGCGCTGCTGTTGCTGGCGCCGAAGCCGCCGGTCGAACAGATGCCGGACCTGGCGAGCTTCGAGGTGGATGTGGAAGGCCCGCAGCAGGAGGCGCGCCGGTCCGCCGTGCCGGCGCCGGTTCCCGCTTCTACCAGCGCGCCCGTGCCGTTGCCCACGCCGCCGACCCCGCAACCATCCAAGCCGTTGCCGCCGCAGGCTTCCGTGCCGCCTCCGCCGCCTCCGCCGCAAGCCCCGGCACAACCGCCGCTGCCGGTGCCGCCCATCCCCGCGGCACCCCCGCCCACGCCGGTGCTGCTGCCGTCCACGCCGGAGCCGTCGCCGGTCCAGGCGCCGCCGCCCCGGCCGCCGCCAGTTGCGCTGCCCACCCCGGCGCTGCCCACCCCGCCCATCCCGGTCCCGCCACCCCCCGTGCCGGCGCCGCGCCCGGTTCCGCCCGCGCCGGCAAGCCAGAGCACGCAGCCGAACCCGACCCGCAATCCCGCGCCGGACAGCCGCAGCGCGGACAACAACCTCGACAAGCTGATGTCCACCATGCGCCAGCAGCATCCGCCGACCGCCCGCTACAACCCCGCCGCATCGGGCGCTCCCGCCCAGGGCGGCAGCGTGCACGGGACGGACAACACATCGTTGAACGCCGCGCAGCGGGGTGCGATCGGCGACAAGGTGCGCGAGTGCTGGGGCACCGACACCGGCGCCAAGGACTACGAGAAGTTCAGCGTCCACTTGATCGTCACCACGGACGCCGCGGGCGTGGCGCGCCAGGCGGAGGTCGCGCCCGGCGATCCGGCCGCCGCCTTCGGCAGCCCGCTGCACGCGTTCGGCCAGCGGGCGGCCCACGCCGTGTTGTCCCCGCAGTGCGCCGCCTTGCCGCTGCCGGGCGCCATGCTCGGCCAAACCCATCGGTTCGACTTCATCTTCAAGCCATAAACGGGAACCTCCATGCCCATCACGCCCACCATCGGCCGCCGCAACGCGCTGGCCGCCACCGCGACCCTTCTCGCCGTTCCCGCTTGGGCGCAGCAGGCCACTCCCGCCGCGGCGTCCGGGCAGGAGATCACGGTCGATCGCGCCCGCAACGAGCCGATTCCGATCGCAATCCCCACCCTGGCGGGCGACGCGGGCGCCCAGGTGACCGACGTGATGGTTGCCGACCTCACCCGCTGCGGCTTGTTCAAGCCGATCACGGGCGGCCCGCAGCCCGGTGACGCGCCCAACTTCAGCCAATGGAAGGCGCAGGGCGCCCACGCCCTGGTCACCGGCAGCGCCAGCGCCGGCCGGGTCGAGTTCCGCCTGTGGGACGTTCTGCAAGGCCAGCAGATCCAGGGCACCGCGTACAGCACGGCCGCCGGCAACTGGCGGCGCGTCGCCCACATCATGGGGGACGTCATCTACGAGCGGCTGCTGGGCGAGAAAGGCTACTTCGACACCCGCATCGTCTACGTCGCCGGGTCCGGCCCGCGGGACCGCCGGGTCAAGCGGCTGGCGATCATGGACCAGGACAGCGAGAACAACCGCTACCTGACGGACGGCTCGTGGCTGGTGCTGACCCCGCGCTTCCACCCGACGCAGGACGAGATCGTGTTCATGTCCTACGCCAACAACCGGCCGCGGGTGTACTCCTTCAACCTGGCCAGCGGGGCGCAGCGGGTGCTGGGCGAGTTCGATGGCATCACCTTCGCACCCCGCTTCGCCCCGGACGGCAGCCACGTGATCATGTCCGTCACCCGCGGCGCCGGGTCCGACATCGTGACGGTGGGCCTGGGCGGCGGCGGGGGCGGCAGGCTGACCAACTCGGGCGCCATCGACACCAGCCCGTGCTACAGCCCGGACGGCTCGCAGATCGTGTTCAACTCCGA
This sequence comes from uncultured Acetobacteraceae bacterium, assembly GCA_964245075.1. Lineage (GTDB taxonomy): Bacteria > Pseudomonadota > Alphaproteobacteria > Acetobacterales > Acetobacteraceae > LMUY01. The sequence goes on along the minus strand of CAXTLC010000002.1, from coordinate 39,643 downwards.
CCGCGGCGGGGATCAGCAGCTGTATGTCATGAGTGCCTCCGGCGGCGGGGCCAAGCGCATCTCCTTCGGCAACGGGCGTTACGCGACGCCAGTCTGGTCGCCGCGGGGGGACCTGATCGCGTTCACCCGGCTCGGCTCCTCCTTCGCGATCGGGGTGATGCACCCGGACGGGTCCGGCGAGCGCATCCTGTCGGAAGGCTTCGACGTGGAAGGCCCGACCTTCTGCCCCAACGGCCGCGTGCTGATGTTCTTCCGGGAAAGTGCGGCGCGCGACAGCCGGGGCAACGGCTACTCGTCGCGGCTGGTCTCGGTCGATGTCACCGGGTTCAACGAGCGGCCGGTACCTACGCCGGGAGACGCCTCGGATCCGGCCTGGTCGCCGTTGCTGGCATGATGCTGTAACTTTTGCAGTTGCAACAGACGGATGCCGGAGCTAGCTGAAGCCGACTACCACCAAGCTAGGAGTGATTCGATGTCTCGTGTCCTGCATGTCCAGAGCAGCCCGAACCTGAGCGGCTCCGTCAGCCGCGACCTTTCCGCAGGCTTCGTCGCCCGCCACCTCGAGAACCATCCGGATGACACGGTCGTCACCCGTGACCTGGTCACCGGAAACATGCCGCATCTCGGCGTCGACCTGCTCGGCGGCTTCGCCGGCAAGCCGGAGGCGCTCTCGCCGGAGCAATCGCAGGCCCTGCGCTTGTCCAACGAGCTGATCGACGAACTGTCGGCCGCCGACCTGATCGTGATCAGTGCTCCAATGTACAACTTCTCCGTTCCATCGCAGCTCAAGTCATGGATTGACCACATTGTCCGTGCGGGACGGACGTTCCAGTACACGGAGGGGGGGCGGAAGGGCCTGATGACAGGCAAGCGGGCCGTGGTGTGCCTCGCGTCGGGCGGCGTTTACTCCGATGGGCCGTTCAAGACCTATGACTTCCAGGAAAGCTACCTGCGCGCCGTGCTGGGCTTCATCGGCGTGACTGACATCTCGGTGATACGCGCGGAGGGCTTGGCGATGGGGTCCGACGCCGTCGCCAAGGCCGTCGCCGGCGCCCAGGAGCGGATCGCGGAACTGGCCCGCTAAGCGCCGCCGCGCACCAGCCGGGCCGGGTCAGTTTGAGTCTCAGCGTGCGCATCATGTCGCACGGGTGATTGCTACCGGGACGAACAAAGTATTTAATCGTTATGACTGGACGGTTCCGTCGATGACCAAACGAGGATAGCCCGATGAATTCGAAGACCCTGGCATCCCTTGCCGCATTGGCTCTGTTGTCCGCATGCGCCAAGCAGGCGGACAATTCTGGCACAGTGGCCGGCACGGGCGGCGCCGCCAGCACTTCGGGCGCCGTGCCCGGCAGCGAGGAAGACCTGGTCGCCAATGTCGGTGACCGGGTGTTCTACGCCTACAACACCTCCAATCTGAGCGATGACGCGCGCTCCACGCTGGATCGCCAGAGCACCTGGCTGGGCCGTTTCCCGCAGGACGGCGTGCAACTCGCCGGCAACTGCGACGAGCGCGGCACGGAGGAGTACAACATCGCCCTCGGCGCCCGGCGCGCCAACGCCGCCCGTGACTACCTGGTGGCCCACGGCATTTCATCCTCGCGCATCAGCACCATCAGCTACGGCAAGGACCGGCCGACGGCGCTTGGGTCAGACGAAAGCGCCTACGCGCAGAACCGAAACTCGATCACCTCCGTCCGCTAGGCACCCTTCAGGAAGCCGGCGTGCCCCGTCCAACACGGGGCCGGCGTTTGCGGCCGGGCGTGGCGCACCGTAGCATCCGGCTGGTCGAGATGGCGGGGGAAGCAAGATGAGGGTTGCCGGAGCGGTTCTGGCCGGATTGCTGGCTGCTTCCGTTCCCGCCGCCGCGCAGATGGACAGCCGCGACGCCATCGCCTTGCAGAACCAGATCCTGGAATTGCGGGCGCAGGTGCAGGCGATGGGGCGCAACGGCGGCCCGCCGCCGCGTCCGGACCGCAGTGGCGGCGGGGACGGCAGCGGATTGACCGCGCAGCTGCTCGACCGGGTGTCCACCCTGGAAGAGCAGGTGCGCGACCTCCGGGGCCGGGTGGACCAGCTCGCCAACCAGCAGCAGCGGCAATCCGAGGACCTCACCAAGCAGATCGGCGACCTGACTTTCGCCATGCAGAATGGCGCTGGGGGCGGACGCGGGACGCTGCCGGGCACGGCGAACCCGTCCCCTTCGGTGCTGAGCGGACCCTCGACAGGCTCCGGCGTGCTGGGGGGCGCGGCGTTGGGCAGCCCCGCCGCGCAGCCGCCGCGCACCCCCGAACTGGTGATGCAGGAAGGCAATGCGGCGCTGGCCCGGCGCGACTATCCCACGGCGGAGGGTGCCGCCCGCGAGGTGCTGGCCCGGCATGGCCCGCGTGCGTCGGAAGCGCAGTTCCTGCTGGCCCAAGCCGAGATGGGCAACCGCAACTACCAGCAGGCGGCGCCGGATTTCTACGAGGCATACAACCGCTCCCGCACGGGCGCACGGGCGCCGGACGCGCTGCTGGGCGTTGCCAACGCCTTGGTGGCGCTTGGCGACCGCCAATCCGCCTGCGACGCGCTCACCAAGCTGCGGACCGAGTTTCCCCAGCCCCGCACGGATATCCGCGAGGGCGAGGCGGCTGCCCGGCAGCGCGCCGCCTGCCGCTAGGCCCGGTCCCGCCCGCCGCCTTCGCCGCTGCCATGGCGCGCCTCGGCCCATGGGACCCCGGCCGCCGGGTGGCGGTGGCGGTGTCGGGCGGGGCGGACAGCCTGGCGCTGGCGGTGCTGGCGCAGGGTTGGGGCGATCCGGTTGCCTTGATCGTGGACCACGGCCTGCGTGCCGCCGCCGCCGCCGAGGCGGAAGCCACTCGGATCGCCCTGGTCGCGCGCAACCTGCCCGCGCGCGTGATCCGGCTGCATGGATTGGCACCTGGCCCGGCCCTGGCCGCGCGCGCCCGGACCGCCCGGTATGCCGCGCTCTCGTCGGCCTGCAAGGACGCCGGGTTGGTTGATCTGCTGCTCGGCCACCACGCCGGCGACCAGGCGGAAACGGTGCTGATGCGGCAAGGCCGGGGCAGCGGTCCCGCAGGAATGGCAGGAATGGCCGCGGTGGCCGAAGCTGACGGGCTGCGGCTGCTGCGCCCCCTGCTCGGCTTCATCCCCGGCTCGCTGCGCGCCGTGGTCGCCGGCGCGGGCCTGCGTCCAGTCGAGGACCCGACCAACGCCGACCTACGCACCACCCGCGCCCGGCTCCGGCGCGACATCGGCGAGGATCGCGGCTTCCTGCTCGCGACGGCGGCCCGCTCGGCAGCCGCCCGGGCGGTGGCGGAGGCCGCCGTCGCAGCCGAGATGGCGGCGCGGGCATCGTTGCATCCGGAGGGTTACGCGCTCCTCTCGCCCGGCCCGGTCCGGCCGGACACGCTCGCCGCCCTGCTGCGCAGCCTGTCCGGCCGCCGCTTTCCCGTGTCCGGCGTGGCGGCGATGGCCGCCGAGCCGCGCCCCGGCACGCTGGGTGGCGTGCGGCTGCTTCCGGCCGGCCGGCTCGGCCCCGGGTGGCTGCTGGTGCGGGAAGCCGCCGCGGCGGCGCCGCCGGTCGCGGCCGAGCCCGGCGCCGTATGGGACGGGCGGTACCGGGTGTTGGCGGCACCCCCTGCCAGCACGCTGGGCGCGCTCGGTGCGGACGCCGGCGGGCTGCGCCGGCGGTCCATCCTGCCGCGCGCCGTGCTGGAAACCTTGCCGGCGTTCCGGCAGAACGGCGCCTTGATCGCCGTGCCGCACCTCCATGGCTTGGCCGACTGCTTGGCCGGCGCCCTTTGTGCGGCGATGCTGCCCGTTGCGGGAGCGCCGTTCGCCGCTTGACTCAAACGTATTGCTTGTCGTCCGGCGTGCCGACGTGTTGACTGCACGGGTCTGGCTTCGGCGAAAGGACGCCCCATGTTGGTGCAGACGCCAGCACAGGTCCAGGCTGGGGTGCCGGTTTGGACGCTTCGCAGTGCCCATGGAACGGGGCTGCAGGCTGGATGTGGTTTGCCAAGGAACGTAGATGAGCAATTTCGGCCGCAACCTGGCGCTTTGGGTGATCATCGCCCTGCTGCTGGTGGTTCTGTTCAACCTTTTCCAGCCTGGCACGGCGCAACGCTCCGCGTCGCAGGTGGCTTATTCCGACTTCCTGAGTGACGTTTCCAGCGGCCGCGTCCATGACGTGACCATCCAGGGCCGCGTCATCACCGGGCAGATGGCGGACAAGGGCACGTTCCAGACCTACACTCCGGAAGACCCGTCCCTGGTGCAGCGCTTGACGGACAAGGGCGTGCATGTGCTGGCCAAGCCCGAAGACGAGGGCAACAACAACATCTTCCATTACCTGCTCAACTGGTTCCCGATGCTGCTGCTGATCGGCGTCTGGGTGTTCTTCATGCGCCAGATGCAGTCCGGCGGCGGCCGTGCCATGGGCTTCGGCAAGTCCCGCGCCCGCATGCTGACCGAGAAGCAGGGCCGCGTGACGTTCGAGGACGTCGCCGGCATCGACGAGGCCAAGAGCGAGCTTCAAGAGATCGTCGAGTTCTTGAAGGACCCGCAGAAGTTCCAGCGCCTGGGCGGCAAGATCCCGAAGGGCGTGCTGCTCGTCGGCCCCCCCGGCACGGGCAAGACGCTGCTGGCGCGCGCCATCGCCGGCGAGGCGAACGTGCCGTTCTTCACCATCTCCGGCTCCGACTTCGTGGAGATGTTCGTGGGCGTCGGCGCCAGCCGGGTGCGTGACATGTTCGAGCAGGGCAAGAAGAACGCTCCTTGCATCATCTTCATCGACGAGATCGACGCCGTGGGCCGCCACCGCGGCGCCGGCTTGGGCGGCGGCAACGACGAGCGCGAGCAGACGCTCAACCAGATGCTGGTCGAGATGGACGGCTTCGAAAGCAACGAGGGCGTGATCCTGATCGCCGCCACCAACCGCCCAGACGTGCTGGACCCGGCGTTGCTGCGCCCTGGCCGGTTCGACCGCCAAGTGGTCGTGCCCAACCCGGATGTGGGCGGGCGGGAGAAGATCCTTCGCGTGCACATGCGCAAGGTGCCGCTGGCCAACGACGTGGACCCCAAGACTATCGCCCGTGGCACGCCCGGCTTCTCCGGCGCGGATCTCGCCAACCTGGTCAACGAGGCGGCGCTGCTGGCCGCCCGCATGGGCAAGCGCACCGTGGCCATGTTCGAGTTCGAGCACGCCAAGGACAAGGTCATGATGGGCAGCGAGCGCCGCTCGCTCGTGATGTCGGACGCCGAGAAGCGGATGACCGCGTACCACGAGTCCGGTCACGCGCTCTGCGCCATGCACGAGCCGGATTGCGACCCGGTGCACAAGGCGACCATCATCCCGCGCGGCCGGGCGCTGGGTTTGGTGATGAGCCTGCCCGAAGGCGACCGGCTGAGCGAGAACAAGGCCCGCCTCGTGGCTCGCCTGGTGATGGCGATGGGTGGCCGCGTCGCCGAGGAGGTCATCTTCGGGGCGGACCGGGTGTCCACAGGCGCCGGCGGCGACATCAAGCAGGCGACCAACATCGCCCGCAACATGGTCACCGAATGGGGCATGAGCGACAAGCTCGGCATGATCGCCTATGGCGACAACAGCCAGGAGGTGTTCCTGGGCCATTCCGTCACGCAGAACAAGAACGTGTCGGAAGTGACTGCCCGCGAGATCGACGCCGAGATCAAGGGCATCATCGACCGCGCCTACTCCAGGGCAAGCCAGATCCTCACGGACAACATCGAGGAACTGCACCGCCTCGCCCGCGGCCTCCTGGAGCACGAGACCTTGTCGGGCGACGAGATCCGGACCGTTCTGCGCGGCGAGCCGGTGATCAAGAAGATCGTGGACGAGCCCGCGCCGGAAACCCGCCGCGCCTCCGTCCCGACCACGCGCCCGCTCGCGCCGCCAACCGGGGGCCTGGGAGCGGCGCCGCAACCAGGCTGATCCTGCTGCCTCGTTCCCTCACCCAACCCTCTCCTCTTGGGAGAGGGCCGGGGTGAGGGAGGAACGCACACACGTCCGCCCATTCTGGACCACCTTGCCCCGGCGCCCGGTCGTCATGGGCGTGCTGAATGTCACCCCGGACAGCTTCAGCGATGGTGGCGATACGCTCGATGCGGTCGCCGCCGTCGCCGCCGGCCTCCACATGGTCGAGGAAGGCGCTGATCTTCTGGATATTGGCGGCGAGTCGACCCGTCCCGGCAGTATCCTGGTCAGACCGGAGGACGAACAAGCCCGCATCCTTCCCGTGATCGCCGGCTTGCGGGGTGCCGGGCTCCCGCTCTCAGTCGATACCCGCAACGCTTCCACCATGGCAGCTTCCCTCGATGCCGGGGCCACGGTCGTCAACGACGTCTCCGCCCTGCGCCATGACCCGGACGCTGCGTCGGTGGTCGCCCGGCGCGGCTGCCCCGTCATCCTGACGCACATGCGCGGCACGCCCGCCACGATGAACGAGCATGCCCGCTACGTTGACGTTGCTGCCGAGGTCGCGTCCGAACTTGCCGCCAGCCTCGCTGCCGCGCGGTCAGCCGGGGTTATGCCGGAGCAGGTCGCACTGGACCCCGGCATCGGTTTCGCCAAGGACGCCGGCCACAACATCGCACTGCTGCGCGACCTCCGGCTGATCGGGGCGCTGGGCTGTCCGGTCGTTGTCGGCGTGTCGCGCAAGCGGTTCATCGGCGCCCTTACGGGACGCAAGCCGCCGAAGGAGCGGCTCGCGGGGTCGCTCGCGGCGGCCCTGTTCGCCCTGTCGCGCGGCGCCCGCATCCTGCGCGTGCACGACGTGGCGGCGACGGTCGAGGCAGTCCGGGTCTGGCACGCGCTGGCGGGCTAGGTTAAGCATCGTTACAAAACCATACATGGCGTTTGAGACGATGGCGAACGGCAGACGGCTTTTTGGTACGGACGGCATCCGGGGTACGGCGAACGCGGACCCGATGACGGCCGAGACGGCGCTTCGCCTGGGTCAGGCGGCCGGCATCATGTTCGTCCGCGGCAGCCATCGCCACCGGGTGGTGATCGGCAAGGACACCCGCCTGTCCGGCTATATGATCGAGCCCGCGCTTGTCGCCGGCTTCGTCGGCGCCGGCATGGACGTGCAGCTGGTCGGCCCGTTGCCGACGCCGGCCATCGCCATGCTCACCCGCTCCATGCGGGCAGACCTCGGCGTCATGATCTCCGCCAGCCACAATCCGTTCGAGGACAACGGCATCAAGCTGTTCGGCCCGGATGGCTACAAGCTGTCGGACGCCACGGAGGCCGAGATCGAGGCCCTGATGGGCTCTGACCTGTCCCGCCGCATGGCGCCGTCAGCCAAGTTGGGCCGTGCGTCCCGCCTGGTGGATGCGGCTGGGCGCTACATCGAGAGCACCAAGGCCACCTTTCCCCGGGGCCAAACCCTGGACGGGCTGACCATCGTGGTCGATTGCGCCCACGGCGCCGCCTACCGGGTCGCCCCGACCGTGCTGAAGGAATTGGGCGCCACCGTCATCCCCGTCGGCGTGTCCCCCGACGGCTTCAACATCAACCGCGGTTGCGGCTCGACGGTGCCAGAGTATCTCTGCCGCACGGTGGTGGAGCATGGCGCCGACCTGGGCATCGCCCTCGATGGCGACGCGGACCGCTTGCTGCTCTCGGATGAGCGCGGCCAGTTGGTGGACGGGGACCAGATCCTGGCCTTGACGGCGCAGACCTGGCATCGCTCCGGCATGTTGCGCGGCGGGGCCGTCGCGGCGACGGTGATGTCCAACCTGGGCCTCGAACGCTTCCTGGCGGGGCACGGCATCGGGCTGCGGCGCACTGCGGTGGGTGACCGCTACGTCATGGAGCGGATGCGGGCCGATGGCTTGAACCTTGGCGGCGAGCAGTCCGGCCACATGATCCTGGCCGACTATTCCACCACCGGGGACGGCCTGGTCGCAGCCTTGCAAGTGCTGGCCTGCCTGGCGGACGGGCGCCGCCCGGCCAGCGAGGCCTGCCGCCTGTTCGATCCGCTGCCCCAGCGCCTCCGCTCTGTCCGCTTCGCCGGCGCTTCCCCGTTGGTCGACCCGTTGGTGCAGGCTGCGGTCGAGGCGGCGGAGCAGGAGCTGGCCGCCACCGGTCGCCTGCTGCTGCGGGCGAGCGGGACGGAGCCGGTCATCCGCGTGATGGCGGAGGGCGAGGACGAGGCCATGGTCGCCCGCGTGGTGGACGAGCTTTGCCTGGCGATCGTTGGCACGCAGTCCCGCGCCGCCGCATGATCCCGCGCATCCTGGTCATCGCCGGGTCCGACTCGGGCGGCGGCGCGGGCATCCAGGCAGACATCAAGACGGCGATGGCGCTCGGAGCCTATGCCGCCACCGCGATCACGGCGCTGACCGCGCAGGATACGCACGGCGTGCACGGCATCCACGAGGTGCCGCCGGATTTCATCGGGCAGCAGATCCGCGTGGCGCTGGCCGACCCCGGTGCGGACGCGATCAAGACCGGCATGCTGGGCGGCATCGCCGCGATCGAGGCCGTCGCCAAGGCCTTGGCCGGCTCATCCTTGCCGCTGGTGATGGACCCGGTGATGGTCGCCAAGGGCGGCGCCTCCCTGCTCGACCCGGGCGCGGTCGCGGTGCTGAAGCGGGTGCTGCTCCCCATGGCCGCCCTGATCACCCCCAACCTGCCGGAAGCCGAGCTGCTGGCCGGTATGGCGATCCCGGATCTGGAAGCCATGCACGCCGCCGCAGAGGCGCTGCTGACCCTCGGCGTCCCCGCGGTGCTGCTCAAGGGCGGCCACGGCGGCGGCGGCACGGTTACCGACCTGCTTGCAACCGTGGACGGCACGGTGGTGTTCGAGCGCCCCCGTTTGCCGGGCCGGCACACCCACGGCACCGGCTGCACGCTGGCGACCGCGGTGGCGGCCGGCCTGGCGGGCGGCATGGCGCTGCCGGACGCGGTCGGACGCGCGCGGGACTACGTGCAGGCGGCAATCGCGGCGGCTCCCGGCATCGGCGCCGGGCACGGGCCGCTGGGGCATCTCGTGGCCGCCAGAGCACCTTTACCCGGCGGATGACCCCATCCGGTCGGATGATGCTCCAGCGCCCTGCCGGGCAGCTTGGCTTTCTTCCTCACCAGCAGTCATGCACCCGCAGCGTAGTCTCGGCCGCGAACCCGTCCTATACCAAGGCACCATGACCAAGCCCGCCCTGCGTCCGGCCAACCCGTGCTTCTCCTCCGGCCCGTGCGCCAAGCGGCCGGGCTGGAGCGTCGCCGCGCTCGACACCACCCTGCTCGGCCGCAGCCACCGCGCCCCCGCCGCGAAGGCGCAGTTGGCCGAGGTGATCGACCGGTCCGCCGACCTGCTCGGCATGCCGGCGGATTGGAAGCTCGGCATCGTCCCGGCTTCCGACACCGGGGCGGTGGAGATGGCGATGTGGTCGCTGCTCGGCCCGCGCCCGGTGGACGTGCTGGCGTTCGAGAGCTTCTCCGCCCTTTGGGCCACGGACGCGACGGAGCACCTGAGGCTGCCCGGCGTGCGCACCCTGGCCGCCCCGTACGGCGCCCTCCCCGATTTGTCCGCGGTGGACCCGGCGCATGACCTCGTCCTCGCCTGGAATGGCACGACCTCCGGCGTGCGGCTCGCCGACGGCCCCTGGCTGCGCCGGGGCGAGGGGCTGGTGATCTGCGACGCCACCTCCGCCGCGTTCGCGATGGAACTGCCCTGGGACCGGCTGGATGTCGTCACCTGGTCTTGGCAGAAGGCGCTGGGGGGCGAGGCCGCGCACGGCATGCTGGCGATGTCTCCCCGCGCGCTGGAACGCGCCGCCCGGCATACCCCGGCCTGGCCGATGCCGAAGATCTTCCGCATCGTGCCCGGCATCTTCCGCGGCGACACGGTCAACACGCCTTCCATGCTCTGCGTCGCCGACGCGCTGGACGGGCTGCGCTGGGCGGAACGGCAAGGTGGCCTCCCCGCGCTGATCGCCCGGGCGCGGGGCAACCTCCAAGCCGTGACGGCGTGGGTGGCCCGGTCGCCCTGGGCCTCCTTCCTGGCGGCCGACCCGGCGCAGCGGTCCCCCACGTCCATCTGCCTGCGAGCGGAGGCCGGGGCCGCCATCGCGGCCTTGCTGGACGCCGAAGGGATCGCGTTCGACATCGCCGCCTACCGGGACGCGCCGCCGGGCCTGCGCATCTGGGGCGGCGCCACGGTGGAAACGACCGACGTCGAGGCGCTGCTGCCCTGGCTGGATTGGGCCCACGCCGCCGTTTCCGCCCCCGTGCCTGCGATGGCATAGCAGTACGGTCATGCCCGACATGCTCAGCGAAACCCTGGCGCACCCGGCGCTGCTGCCGGCCGGGCTGCGCGATATCCTGCCGCCGGAGGCGGAAACGGAGGCCGCGGCGGTTGAGCGCGTCATGGCCGTGTTCACCGCCCACGGCTACGAACGCATCAAGCCGCCCATGCTGGAGTTCGAGGACGGGTTGCTCGCCGGCTCGGGCGCGGCCACGGCGGACCAGATCTTCCGGCTGATGGACCCGGACTCCCACCGCATGATGGGGCTTCGGGCGGACATGACGCCGCAAGTGGCCCGCATCGCCGCGACGCGGTTGGCTGGCATGGCCCGGCCGCTCCGTCTCGCCTACGCCGGCCAGTCGTTGCGGGTCCGCGGCAGCCAGATCGCGCCGGACCGCCAGGTGGCGCAGGCCGGCATCGAGCTGATCGGCTGCGACAGCCTCGCCGCGGACGCGGAGATGGTCCTGGTCGCCGCCGAGGCGCTGGCCGCGCTGGGGCTGACGCGCGTGAGCTTCGACCTCACCCTGCCGCGCCTGGCGCCGACCCTGCTGGAGGAGGCAGGGTTTGCCGGCCCGGCGCGGCACGCCCTGTTGCGCGCGCTGGACCGCAAGGACGTCGCCTCCGTCCGGGAGCATGGCGGGCGGCTGGCCGACACGCTGAGCACGCTGCTGCTGACCGCCGGCCTGGCTGGCCCGGCGCTGGCCCGGCTGGAAGCGCTCACGCTGCCGCCGCTCTCGGCCGCGCTGTGCCGCCGCCTTGCGGACACGGTGCGGGCGATCCAGGCCCGCGCGCCCTCCCTCAAGCTGACCATCGACCCGCTGGAGTTCCGGGATCTGCCGTACCACACCGGGGTCTGCACCGCCGTTTACGCGACGGGCCGGCATGAGGTGCTCGGCCGCGGCGGTCGCTACCTTGCCGGCGAGGACGAGCCGGCCACCGGGCTGACGCTGTATCCGGACGCCATGCTGCGCGTGTGCGCTCCGCCCGTGCCCCGCCCCCGCCTGTTCGTGCCCGTCGGCCAGGACCACGAGGACGCTGCCCGGCTGCGCGCGGCGGGCTACGCCACCGTCGCGGCGCTTGACCCGGTCGATGACCCGGCCGCCGAGGCGCGGCGCCTGCGCTGCACCCACATCCTGCGCGGCGGATCGGCCGCCCCACTCTGAGCTGAGGCCCCATGGCAAATGTGACGGTGATCGGCGCCCAGTGGGGGGACGAGGGCAAGGGCAAGGTGGTGGACTGGCTCGCCAGCCGGGCGGACATCGTGGTGCGCTTCCAAGGCGGCCACAACGCCGGGCACACGCTGATGGTGGGCAACCAGACGTACAAGCTCAGCCTGCTGCCGTCCGGGCTGGTGCGCGGCAAGATGGGGGTGATCGGCAATGGCGTGGTGGTGGACCCGGTGGCGCTGCTGGCCGAAATGGACCGCGTGCGCGCCCAGGGGCTGGACGTCTCGCCCGACACCCTGCGCATCGCCGACAACGCGACCTTGATCCTGCCGCTGCACGCCGCGCTCGACCGCGCGCGCGAGGCGGCGCGGGGCGAACGCAAGATCGGCACCACCGGGCGCGGCATCGGCCCGGCCTACGAGGACAAGGTCGCCCGCCGCGCCATCCGCGCCTGTGACCTCGCCGAGCCGCAAACGCTGTCGGACAAGCTGGACGAGCTGCTGCTGCACCACAACACGCTGCTGCGCGGCTTGGGGGCTGACACATTCGAGAAGCAGGCGCTGCTGGACGGCCTGCTGGCGCTGGCGCCGCGGATCCTGCCGCACGTGGAGCCGGTGTGGCAGCGCCTGGACGAGGCCCGCCGCGCCGGGCATCGCATCCTGTTCGAGGGGGCGCAGGCCGTGATGCTGGACGTGGACCACGGCACCTACCCCTACGTCACCAGCAGCAACACGGTGGCCGCCACCGCCGCGAGCGGGTCCGGCATGGCGCCGGCGGCAGTCGGCTTCGTGCTGGGCATCGCGAAGGCTTACTGCACCCGCGTCGGCAGCGGCCCGTTTCCGACGGAGCTGCAAGACGAAACCGGCCGCACCCTGGGGGAACGCGGGCACGAGTTCGGCACCGTCACCGGCCGGCCCCGCCGCTGCGGCTGGTTCGACGCCGCGCTGGTGCGCCAGGCGGTGAAGGTGGGCGGCATCGCCGGGCTGGCGCTGACCAAGCTGGACGTGCTGGACGGCTTGCCGGAATTGCAGATATGCACCGGGTACGAGGTGAATGGCAGGGCCATGCGCCACTTGCCCGCAGCGCCGGGCGCACAAGCCGCGGCCAGGCCGGTGTTTGAAACGGTGGAAGGCTGGACTGCCTCGACCCGCGGCGCGCGCTCCTGGGCACAGCTTCCGGCGCAGGCGATCAAGTATGTCCGCCGCATCGAGGAGTTGGTGGAAGCGCCGGTCACGCTGCTGTCCACCAGCCCGGAGCGCGACGACACCATCCTGGTGCGCGATCCTTTCGAAGGCTGAAACGGTTCGTTAAGCTTTGCGGGCCACGATAGGCGGGCAAAACGCGAGCACGCCAGCATGGCCGATTCCCCAAAGGGCACTGCCGCACCGTTAGTTGGCGGTTTCTACGCCGTCGATTTCAGTCACCCCCTAGCGGATGCCGCGCCGCCGTTGCCAGCCTTCGCGGCGTCACACGCCGGGCGACCGGGTTTCATGGCCGTCGTCGTCGCGCGCGGGTCCCCTGCCCGCTCCCGCGCCTTGAGTGCGCTTGGCGGGCTGACCGCGCCCAACCTGCTGCTGCCGCTGGCCCACGGTCCGGCAGTGCTGCCTTCCGGCGAGGCCGGCTACGTCGTCATCTGCCCTGCCCCGCCTGGCCCCTCGTTGACCATTGATGGGCCAGCATGGTCCGAAGCGGACCTGATCGAGCAACTGCTCAAGCCAGTTGCCCAGACCTTGGCGGAACTGCAATCGCGCAGCGTCACCCATCGCGCCATCCGCGCAGACAACCTGTTCCGGGCGGGTCCGCAGAAGCCTGTCACCCTGGGTTGCGCTTGGGCCGCGCCAGCGGGTTGCCACCAGCCCGCCTGGATGGAGCCGCCATACTCCGCTGCCTGCCTGCCTGCCGGGCGCGGGGACGGCACGACCGCGGACGATGTGTACGCCCTGGGCGCGTTGATGATGGCGCTCTCGCTCGGCGCCAACCCGGTTCACGGTCTTGCCGACGGCGACGTGCTGCGTCGCAAGCTGGATGCTGGGAGCTACGTCGCGCTTGCGGAGGCGCACCACCTGCCGATGTCGCTGGCCGAGTTGCTGCGCGGCATGCTGGCCGACGATCCGGACCATCGCCCATCCCCGGCGCTGCTGGCCAACCCCGCCACCGCACGTGCCCGGCGCGTCGCCGCCCACCCGGTCCGCCGCGCTCAAAGGCCGTTGCAGATCGGGCCGGAGCAGGCCTGGACCGCCCGCACCCTGGCTCACGCTGTGCAGGCTGCGCCAGACCTTGGACTGACCCTGCTGCGAACTGGCGTCGTCGGGCACTGGCTGCGTCGCGGGTTGGGCGACAACGGCGTTGCGACCCAGATGGATGCCATCGTGCAACGACGGGACGCGGAGGCCGCCTCCGGCAACGACCGTGCCGACCCGTTGCTGGTCACCCGGGCCGTCGCCCTGTTGGATCCGGCCGCGCCGCTGGTATGGCGGTCACTCGCGATCTGGCCCGATGGCCTGGGCCCCGCGCTGGACCACGCTCTGCATCACGCGCCGGACCTGGCGCCAAGCCTGGCCGAGATCGTCACTGCCCGCGTTGTCGCCGTATGGGAGGAACGCCGGGCTGAGGCTGACGGCCACTCGGCCGCTCGTCCCGACACGGCCAACATTCGGCACTGGCACGAGGCAGGCACGGGCGGCTTCGCCCCGGTGCGGCTGTGCTACAGCCTCAACCCGCTCGCCCCGTGCGAGTCGCCTGCGACGGCGCGGGCCTGGGTGATCCGCTTGGCTGAGTTGCTGCCGGCGCTGGAAGACGATGCCGGGCGTGCCGCGTCATCAACGGGCGAGATGGTGGATGCGAGCATGGCGGCCTTTGTCGCCGCTCGGCGGGACGAGCGGATGGATGGTGACCTTCAACGCCTCGCTGCGGCCGTCACGCCTGGCGATGTGCTGGGCCAGTTGCGCCTGCTGGCACGGGTGCAAGCCAAGTTGCAGCCGGGTGCCCTGCCACAGCTCAGCCGGCGGGCTGGCGACCTGGTGCGACCTTTGTTGGAACGCTACCACAGCCGCCTGCGCCGCAAGGAGCTGACGGACCGCCTCGCCGATCTGGCGCAGGGCGGCCAGCTCTCACCGATTGCCGCGATGCTGGATGACGACGAGGAATGGGCGAGTGACAAGGCAGGCTTAGCTGCCGCCCAAGCCAGGCTCGCGGCGGTCGAGGCCGCGTTGACCGGTTTGTCGGAAGCCATGGCAGGCAAGCCGGATGAGCTTCGCCGGACTGGCCAGGAGGTTGCCGAAGGGTTTGGCCTGGCGGCATGCCTGGCTGCGCTTGCCTTCGCGGTGTTTGGCTGATGGCGACAGCCGGAACCGCTGGCGGACGCTGGGGATTTTGGCTGCAAGGCATCGCTTGCGGAGCGGTTGCCGCCACTTCGCCAGGCACGGCTTTGCTTGGCGCCGTGCTTCTAGCGCCGGCGCTCGGCATGTACATGGTGGAACCCGGCGGACGTCGCCCTGTTGCCCGAGCGATGTTGCTGATGGGTGTCGCGTCGGCTATCGGCTCGATACGCTCATTGTGGGAGAAAGGCGGCGCGCTTGACGCGGCACTTGATCAACTGGGTGATCCAGCGTGCCCCTTGCTTTCCTGGGCCAGTTGCGCGGCCGGATGGTTGGTGAGCCAGGTGGCTGAACTTGTCACGCGGCTGGTGACGGCTTTGCGTAATCGGCGCGCTGTTCGCGATCTACAGGAGGAACGGAACAAATTGCTTGAGGAATGGCCCGCCCTCAAACAAGGGCCGCAATAGCCGAAGCGTCCCTGGCCGACCGGGCTTTTGCCCAGCCGGCCAAAGAAGTCCTCAGGCAGCCAGCGGAATAGCCAACCGCTGCTCGAGCACTTGCTGCTTCATGGACTTTTGCAGCTTCTCGAAAGCCCGAACCTCGATCTGCCGCACCCTCTCCCGGGAGATGGCATACTGTTGCGAGAGCTCTTCCAGCGTGGTCGGGTTATCCTTCAAGCGGCGCTCGATCAGGATGTGGCGTTCCCGCTCGTTCAGCGTCTTGAGTGCATTGCCAAGCAACGCCTTACGGCCGGACAACTCCTCGCGGTCAGCCAACTCGGACTCTTGGCTCTGCCCCTCGTCGACCAGCCAGTCCTGCCACTCGCCCTCGCTGTCGGCACGGACAGGCGCGTTCAGGCTATGGTCGGGCGCAGCGAGGCGGCGGTTCATGCTCACCACGTCCTGCTCGGGCACTTGCAGCACGCGGGAGATCTTCGCCACGTGTTCCGGCTTCAGGTCACCGTCGTCGATGGCCTGCATCTGGCCCTTCAGCCGACGCAGGTTGAAGAACAGCTTCTTCTGCGCTGCCGTCGTGCCCATCTTCACCAGTGACCAGCTATGCAGGATGTATTCCTGAATGGCTGCCCGAATCCACCACATGGCATAGGTCGCGAGACGGAAGCCGCGGTCCGGATCGAACCGCTTGACCGCCTGCATCATGCCGACGTTGCCCTCGCTGATCAGCTCGCCCACCGGAAGGCCATAGCCGCGGTAGCCCATGGCAATCTTGGCGACCAGCCGCAGGTGCGAGGTGACGAGCTTGTGCGCAGCGTCCATGTCCTCATTGTCGCGCCACGCCTTGGACAGGGCGAGTTCCTCGTCCGGCGCCAGCATCGGGAACTTGCGGATTTCCTGAAGATAGCGGGACAGGTTGCCCTCAGGCGCAACATTGACAACAGCAGCAACCATAACCTGGCTCCTTCCGCCCGGACCGGACAACCCACCCATTACGGCGAAGGCTGACTTCGGTTGCAGTGCGGCACAAGGGTTGATGCGGAAGCGGCACCTCACGTCCTTGAGATCGCTCCTGAAAAGGCAGCGAAACTCGGGATGGCGCCAACCCGCGCATCACGGGTAAACATGAGGAACTTCATACAGGACCGCGTTGGTCCGGTCAAGCATAATGTGCCTATGGAGCCGCGTCCGACGCATCGAGCTGCCGCAACAGCGCCTCCATGTCGTCGGGCAGCGGTGACTCGAACCGGAGAGCGGCGCCGGTCCTTGGATGGCGAAAACCGAGTAGAATGGCGTGCAAGGCTTGCCGGGGGAAATCCAGCAGGGAGGCGCCAGGCCCGGCCGGCAGCAGCTTGGCCGCCGCCGGGATGCGGCGGAGGTAAGCCGGGTCGCCCACGATCGGGAACCCCGCCGCCGCCATGTGGACCCGTATCTGGTGCGTCCGCCCAGTCGCGAGGCGGCATTCCACCAGGCTGGCGGCACTTCCCCAAGCTTGGCGCAGTTGATACCGGGTGAGCGCCGCCTTGCCGCCCTGCGCCACCACCGCCATGCGCTTGCGGTCCCGCGGGTCGCGCCCGATCGCGCCCGCCATCTCGCCCTGCGATGGCGACGGCACGCCCCAGCACAGCGCCAGGTAGGCCCGGTCGAGATCCCGGGTGGCGAACGCGGTGGACAGCGCCGCCATGGCCGCGTCGGACTTGGCGACGACCATCACGCCCGATGTGTCCTTGTCCAGCCGATGCACGATGCCTGGCCGCTTCTCGCCGCCGATCCCGGGCAAGGTGTCGCCGCAATGGGCGAGCAGCGCGTTGACCAGCGTGCCGTCCGGGTTGCCCGGCGCCGGATGCACCACCAGCCCCGCCGGCTTGTCGAGCACCAGCAGGTCGGCATCCTCGAACAGGATGTTGAGGTCCATCGCTTGCGCTTCGGGCGTCGCGGGCCGGGCTGGCGGCGGGCGCAGAACGTACTGCACGCCTTCCTGCACCGAAGCGGCGGGGTCCGTGGCCAGTGCCGCGCCGGCCATGGCATGGCCGTCCTCGATCAGGCTCTTGACCCGCGTGCGGGAAAGCGTGCCGATCCGTTGCGCCAGGAACCGGTCCAGCCGGAGCCCCCGGTCGTCCGGCCCGGCGACGATGTGCCAGGATATGTTTGGCGGCTCGCTCATTCCGCCCGACATAGCGTGCCTGCGAGGCAGACGGGAGACGGAGGGGCAATGAAAGGGATGGTCACGCTCGTGGTGGCGATGGGGGTGCTGATCGTGGCCGGCGTGGCGACGGTGGGCATCACGATCGCGCGCCGCCTGTCCAACCCGGCGATGGCTGCCGCCGTGCTCGACGAGCCGGCCGGCACCAGGATGCAGTCCGTGTCGCCGGCGGGCAACCGGCTCGCGGTGCTGCTGCAAGGCGGCGGCCCCGACCGGGTCCTGCTGGTGGACCCGCAAACCGGCGCCGTGGTGGGCCGCGTGGGATTGGCGCGATGAAGAAAGGCGAGTTGCCGACCAAGCTATGCGCGGCATGCGGCCGCCCTTTCGAATGGCGGCGCAAATGGGCAAGAAGCTGGGACGAGGTGCGCTACTGTTCCGACGCTTGCCGGACGGGCCGCCGCGCGGCGGCCCTGGGCAAGCTCGCGCCCGCGCGCAAGCCCTGAAGCGCCGCTTGGCTCGCACTGGCCTTGCGAAGCCGTCCGGTTCGGCTTAATTCAGCGCCCGGCCAAGTCCTGTTCGTCTAGAGGCCTAGGACACCGCCCTCTCACGGCGGTAACAGGGGTTCGAATCCCCTACGGGACGCCATGCGGCACTGCCCCGGCCTGTGCCGGCGCGGACCTATTGCGTAAGGATGGTGGCTTGGCGCACCGAGAGATTTGCAGAGCGCGTCAGTCCCGGCGCTGGGCGTTCCGCGGATTGGTAGTCGCGGCGTCCGCCATGCCGCTGCTTGGGTGCGGCCTGTTCGCCGCGCCATGCCGTGTCGGCTCAGCCGCGCTGAAGATCGTTCCCCTGGTCGGGCAGGTCGCCGCCGCACCCACTGACGCTTGCGCGAACGTCATCGACTCGACGCCCACCAAGAGCTGACCGGCCAGCCCGTGGCAATCGAGTGACGCTGAAGGTCGGGCGCAACGCCGCCGTCCCGCCGTTCCGCGTCATGGACGTGATCGCCGCCGCCAATGCCAAACAGGCATCGCTGCCGCCCAGCGCGCCGCGCGTGATCCGCATGGAGGTGGGCCAGCCCGGCACCGGCGCCCCCGCCGGCGCGGTCGCGGCGGCGAGGCAGGCGCTAGGGGCTGGCGCCCCGCTCGGCTACACGGAGGCGTTCGGCCGTCCATCCCTGCGCGCCCGCATCGCCGCGCACGGCCAGGCCTGGTACGGCCATGCCCCCGACCCGGCGCGCATCGCCGTGACCATGGGTGCGTCCGCCGCCTTTCCGCTGGTGTTCCTGGCCGCCTTCGACCCGGGCGACCGCATCGCGATGGCCGCACCCTATTACCCGCCCTACCGCAACATCGCCGCCGCCCTCGGCCTCCACCCGGTGGTGATCGAGACCGGGCCGGAAACGCGCTACCAGCCCAGCATCGCCGCGCTGGAGCGGCTCGACCCGGCGCCGGACGGCCTGGTGATCGCGTCGCCCAGCAACCCGGCTGGCACGATGCTGCATCCGGACGAGCTGGCCGCCATCGCGCGGTGGTGCCACGCGCGGGGCGTGCGGCTGATCAGCGACGAAATCTACCACGGCCTGCAATACGGCCAGCCCATCGCAACGGCCGCCGCGCTCAGCCCGAGCGCCGTGGTCGTGAACAGCTTCTCCAAGTACTTCTCCATGACCGGGTGGCGCATCGGCTGGACGGTGCTGCCGGAGGACCTGGTCCGTCCGGTCGAGTGCCTGGCGCAGAACCTGTTCATCTCCGCTCCGCACATCTCCCAGATCGCGGCCGAGGCGGCGTTCGACTGCCACGAGGAACTCGCCGCCAACGTCGCCCGCTACCGCCGGTCCCGCACCCTGCTGATGGCAGAGCTGCCGGGCGCCGGCTTCGACCGGCTGTCGGCCGCGGAAGGCGCGTTCTACATCTATGCCGATATCGGCGCGCGCACGAACGACAGCGCGGCGTTCTGCGCCCGTCTGCTGGCGGAGGCGGGCATCGCCGCCGCATCTGGCGAGGATTTCGACGCCGCCCGCGGCCACCGCACCGTCCGGTTCAGCTACTGCGGCCCCGAAGCCGACATGGCCGAGGCGGTGGAGCGGTTGCGCGGCTTCCGGTAGGCTACGCGGCGGTCAGTTCGTCCTCGATGAACTCGGCCTCGCCTCGCGCACCCGCCTGCCGCCGGGCCGCTTCCAGCCGGCGTAGCTCCACCCGGCGGATCTTGCCGCTGATCGTCTTCGGCAGGTCCGCGAACTCCAGCCGGCGTACCCGCTTGTATGGCGCCAGCCGGGCGCGCAGGTGGGCGAAGATGCTCGCCGCGGTCGCCGCGTCCGGGACGCAACCCGGCGCCAACAGCACGAACGCCTTGGGCAGCGCCGTGCGGGTCGGATCGGGCGAGGGCACGATCGCCGCCTCGGCCACGGCCGGGTGCTCGATCAGCACGCTTTCCAGCTCGAACGGGCTGATGCGGTAGCCGCTCGATTTGAACACGTCGTCCGCACGGCCGACATAGGTCAGCGAGCCGTCCGCATCCCGCCGCGCCGTGTCGCCGGTGCGGTACCAGCGCCCTTCCACCCCGCGAAGCGTTCCGTCCTCCGCCTGGTAGCCGTCCATCAGCCCCAGCGGGCGCGGTTGCAGCGAGAGGGCGATCTCCCCTTCCTCCGCTTCGGCGCCGTCTGGGTCCAGCAGCGCCACCTCGTAGCCCGGCAGCGCCCAGCCCATGGAGCCGGGCGGGGCGGCGCGGCCCGGCGTGTTGGCGATCTGCAACGTCGTCTCCGTCTGGCCGTAGCCATCGCGGATCGTGAGGCCCCACGCGCGCCGCACCTGCTCGATCACCCCCGGGTTCAGCGGCTCTCCGGCCGCCACGGCCTCGCGCAGGTGCACAGGGACGGCGCGGAGGTCCTCCTGCACCAGCATGCGCCAGACCGTGGGCGGTGCGCAGAACGTGGTCACCCGCACCCGGTCGAGCACGCCCAGCAGCTCGCGGGCGTCAAACCGCGCCCCGTTCAGGATGACGATCGTGGCGCCGGCGATCCAGGGCGCGAAGAAGCTGCTCCAGGCGTGCTTGGCCCAGCCCGGCGACGAGATGTTGAGGTGCACGTCCCCCGGCTGCAAGCCGATCCAGTACATCGTGGACAGATGGCCGACCGGGTAGCTCTGGTGGGAGTGCAGCACGAGCTTGGGCTTAGCCGTCGTCCCCGAGGTGAAATACAGCAGCAGCGGGTCCGTGGCGCGGGTCTCGCCGTCTGGGACGAAGGCCGGGTCCGCGCCGTGCCAATCCTCCCACCGGTGCCAGCCTGGTGCGCCGCCGACGGCGATGCGGGTGAAGCCGTCGCCAAGGGGGGCGAACCGTGCCGCATGCTCCCCGGCGACGATCGCGTGGCGGATGCGGCCGCGCTCGAAGCGGTCGCGCAAATCGTCTTCCGTCAACATGGTGGTGGCCGGCACCATCACCGCGCCCAGCTTGCAGCAGGCGAGCATCGCTTCCCACAGCGCAGGAACGTTGCCCAGCAGCAGCAGCACGCGGTCCCCCCGGCGCACGCCGAGGCCGCGCAGGTGGTTGGCGGCCTGGCTGGAGCGTTCCGACAGGGCGGCGAAGCTGACGCTCCGGTCCTGCTCGCCTGGGCCGATGAACCGCAGCGCGGCGGCGCCGTTGCCGGCCGCCATGCGGTCAAAGTGGTCGAGCGCGAAGTTGAAGGTTCGCAGCACCGGCCAGCGAAAGGCGGCGCGGGCGGCGTCGAGGTCGGCGCGATGCGCCAGCAGCAGGTCGCGCGCGGCCAGGAAGGCCTCGGCGTCGGACATTGCAGCCTCCCCCACATCATTGTTGCGTCAACGCTACCAGAGCGGATAGAGCGTCCCAAGCCCTGGCGGACGTCCCCGGCTCGGTTATGCTCGGCAAGGGGAATGGAGACGACCGATGGCCGCCGCGCATCAATCCAAGCTGATGGGAGTGATCCGCGTTTCCAGCGGCAACTTCCTCGAACAGTACGATTTCTTCGTGTTCGGCTATTTCGCCGCCAGCATCGGCCGCACCTTCTTTCCCCAGGGCGACACGCAGAACGGCAACTTCGTCTCCCTCATGCTGTCGTTGATGACGTTCGGCGCCGGGTTCCTGATGCGGCCATTGGGCGCCCTGGTGCTCGGCGCCTACATCGACGCGCAAGGCCGCCGCAAAGGGCTGATCCTGACCTTGGCGCTCATGTCGGTCGGCACCCTGGCGATCGCCGTGGTGCCCGGCTACGCATCGATCGGCCTGGTGGCGCCGATCCTCGTGGTGATCAGCCGGCTGATCCAGGGGTTCTCCGCCGGGGTCGAGCTGGGCGGCGTGTCCGTCTACCTGTCCGAGATCGCGACGCCCGGCCACAAGGGGTTCTACGTGGCGTGGCAGTCCGGCAGCCAGCAGGTCGCGGTGATCTTCGCCGGCCTGCTCGGCTTGGCGCTGAACGGGGCGCTGGGGCCGGACACGATGCAGGCCTGGGGCTGGCGCATCCCGCTGCTGATCGGCTGCGCCATCATCCCGTTCCTGTTCGTCATCCGCCGCTCCCTGGCGGAAACGGAGGCGTTCCTCGCCCGCAAGCAGCACCTGACCGCCGGGCAGATCCTGCGCTCCATGCTGGCCAACTGGCGGGTGGTCGGCCTGGGCATGATGATGGTGGTGATGACGACGGTGTCGTTCTACCTGATCACCGCCTACACGCCGACCTTCGGCAAGACCGAGCTGCACCTGAACGACGCCGACGTGCTGGTCGTCACCGTGTGCGTCGGCCTGTCCAACTTGTTCTGGCTGCCGGTCAGCGGCGCCATGTCGGACCGGATCGGCCGCAAGCCGCTGCTGGTGGCGGCCGCGGTGCTGGCGATGCTCACCGCCTACCCGGTCCTGCACTGGCTGGTCGCCGCGCCATCCTTCAGCCACCTGCTGATCGCCGAGCTGTGGCTGAGCTTCCTTTACGCCGTGTACAACGGCGCGATGGTCGTGTACCTGACGGAAGTCATGCCGGTCAGCGTCCGGACCTCCGGCTTCTCGCTGGCCTACAGCCTGGCGACCGTGGTGGGCGGCATGACTCCGGCGATCTGCACCGCGCTGATCAAGGAGTTCGGCGACAAGGCCATGCCCGGCGCCTGGATGTCCTTGGCCGCCGCCGTGGGCCTCGGCGCCGTGCTCGCGATCGGCGGGCGCGCCGTCGGGCAGGCGCAGGAAGCGCAGGTCAGGGAAAGCTTCTCATAGATCCCGCGATGCGGGGGACGCCGCCGGCCGCCTTGGCGCCTCCATCGGGCGGACAAGCCGGGCAGCCGACCATTCAGGCGCTGTTCACCGGCTTCTTCGGCATCGGCATCGTCGGCTTCGGGGGCGTGCTGCCCTGGGTTCGGCGCATGATGGTCGAGGACCGGCGCTGGGTGGACGCCGCCGAGTTCAACGACATGCTGGCGCTGTGCCAGTTCCTGCCTGGGCCGAACGTCGTGAACGTGGCGGTGGCGACGGGCGCGCGGTTCCGCGGCGTGCCGGGCAGCCTGGCCTGCTTGCTGGGCCTGCTCGCGGCGCCGTTCGCCATCGTCATCGCCCTGGGCGGGATGTACGAGCGTTACGGGCACATCCCGGTGGTGGCGCGGGCGTTCAGCGGGCTGGCGGCGGCGGCCTCCGGGCTGGTGGTCGCGATGGCGGTGAAGGTTGCGGCGCCGGTTGCGCGGCACCGGGCGGGCGTGGCGGTGGCGGTGCTTGCCTTCGTCGCCATCGCCGGGTTCCGCACGCCGCTGCTGCCGACCATGCTCGTGCTTGCGCCGCTCAGCGTGCTGCTGTGCCGCCGGTGGCCGGGGTGAGCGAGCTCGGCAGCCTCGCCGCGCTGTTCGGCCAATTGTCGGTGCTGGCGGTGGGTGGGGTGGCGCCCGTGTTGCCGGAGATGCAGCGCCAGGTGGTGGAGGTGCACGGCTACATGGACCGCCCGACCTTTGCCGCGCTGTATGGGCTGGCGCAGGCGGCGCCCGGGCCGAACATGCTGGTGTCCACGCTGGTCGGCTGGCGCGTCGCCGGGGTTCCCGGCGCGTTGGCCGCCACCTCCGGGATGATCGGGCCATCCAGCGTGCTGACCTACGCCACTGCCCGCCTGTGGGACCGTTTCCGGGACCGGACCTGGCGCCGGGTGGTGCAGGCCGGGCTAGTGCCCGTGACGGTCGGGCTTGTGGGCGCGGGCGCTGCCCTGCTGGCCGCGTCCACGACCCACGGCGTCATCAGCGCCGCCATCACGCTGGCGACGGCCGCCGTGCTGATCCGGACGCGGGTGCATCCGCTCTGGATGCTGGCGGTCGGTGCCGCGGCGGGCGCCGTCGCGGGTTAGCTGCAAGCCCCTCCCAGAAGTGGGAAAGGGCTTGCATGGATCACGCCGGCCCGTGCACGCGACCGGACGGGACGGTCGGCTGGAGGTAACCGGACGGGACGGTCGGCTGGAGGTAACGGACACGATACCGGCCGTAATGGTTGACGGGGCGCTGGTCGCCAGACAGTCCCGCGTCATCCGGGGCCTCGGCAACCTCGTCGTCGCCCAGCTTGTCCAGAACGGGGGCACGCAGGTCGCGCGGCGCCGGGTTCAAGGCCGGCACCGGCTTCGCGACGTCGTTGGACACAACCATGGTCCCATCGTCGCTGCGGTTGTAGATGAAGCCGTAAGTCGGGTAGATGCTGCCGTAGTCGCCGCTGTGGTTGACCGCCACGCGTACCGCGCTCCAATCGTTCCGCAATGAGACATCCACGACCGAGATGTCCCGGCTGATGCCGCCAGGAACGTTCCAGTTGGCATGGTCGATCTCAATGGTCCGGCTGTCCACCACCTGCTTGACCACCGCGACGTGCCCCAGGCGCATGACCCAGTTCGCACGGAAGTTCAGCACGGCGCCGGGCTCCGGCCGGGCTCCGCGCGCGTAGATCCCCGCGGCGTGGTCCCACCACGCGCTGGCATTGCCAATGATCTCGATGCCCGAGTCGGCCCGCGCGAATGCCACGCATTGGAGGCCCCGGCGGCCGTTGGACCCAAGGGCATAGCTGTGATGGAGCCAGCCGGTGTGCCGGCCTGCGCCGTAGCCAACCTGCCTGACGGCAGACCGGTACAACCCGCTGGAACGGAAGATGGTCCGGGCGCCATGGCGGCCAGTGCTGATGTGACGCCCCTGGTAGCCGTGATGGGGATGCGCCTGCACCGCACTGCCCAAACCCATCGTAAATGCCGTGCCGAGTAGCAGCACCCGGACCCGTGACATGGCAATCATATC
Organism: uncultured Acetobacteraceae bacterium; assembly: GCA_964245075.1. Taxonomy (GTDB): domain Bacteria; phylum Pseudomonadota; class Alphaproteobacteria; order Acetobacterales; family Acetobacteraceae; genus LMUY01. The sequence goes on along the minus strand of CAXTLC010000002.1, from coordinate 15,041 downwards.
GTATTCCTCACGAGTTCACTGCGTCGTGAGCAGGCGGTAGCAACGGTCTTGGAAGGCTGGCAAGGCGAGTATGTCAGTTTGTTTCACGTCTGCCAGGATTGCCCGGATTGCGGGGGGCGCTGCGCCTGGTTTACCGACTACAATCCTATTCACGCTGGCGTGATGCAGCCGCATCGAAATTATGACGCGGCTCCGTCATCGGTTGCGGCCTATTTGCAGGCGGTGACCATGATCTCGACCAGCAGCCGCGGGTCCGCCATGCTGGCTTCAACGCAGGCCCGAGCCGGGGCGCCGCCTTCCGGAAGCCAAGCGGACCAGATCTTGTTCATGGCGTCACGGTCCCGGATGTCCTTCAGCCAGATCTGCGCTTGCAGCATCCGGGTCTTGTCCGTGCCATGTGTTTCCAGCGCGGCGTCGATGGCGGCCAGCACCTGGGTTGTCTGCCCGGCCACGTCCTGCGACGTGTCATCGGCGGTCATGCCGGCGAGATAGACGAAGTTATGGTATTCAACGGCCTTCGCCAGGACCTTGTTGGCATCGGTGCGGGTGATCTTGCTCATCGAGTTCGTCTCCGGTTGGCGCGTGCGGGCGCCTAGAACGGCTGCACGCGAGAGTTGCTTCCAGGCGTCGAGGGGGAGGTGCGGGGCTGGATGCTGACCGACGGCAGAGCCGCCGTCGCGGGCGCACGCGACGCGGCCAGGCAGGAATTCAGCTGGTCGTCGTAGTCCAAGCGCTGCGTCAGCCCGCGGGTCGTGATCCCGGAATCGCCCGCGTTCGAGAACGGCAGGTCGATGTCGTCCCGCTCGGACAGGAGGTAGCGGTTCTGCCGATTGAAGCTGTGGTCCGTGCTCGACCGGCACGAGGCCAAGGCTGCGGCATCGGCCCGGCCCGCGGTGGTTTGCGGCTTCGGCGCGCAGCCGACGGCGGCGAGCAGCAAGGCGGTGGACAGGACGGCACGGGAAAGCATCGGCGGCTCCAGCGAGATCAGCGAGTTGCCAGCATGGCCCGGGTTGGCGCGTGTGTCACCCGTGCAACGCTTCCAGGCTCTCGGCAGTGTCGAAATCCCGCAACACGGACTCGTCCGCTGGCACCTGTACCACGCTGTCCAGGTGGCCCCGCAACAGCGTCCGGGCGCCGGCGTCGCCACCGAGCGCCATCATGGCGGGGAAGAAGCTGCGATCCCAAAGCACTGGATTGCCGATTTGCCCCCCATGGGCCGGCACGACGATCCTGCGCCCCTCCGCAGGGCCGTAGGCTGCCACCAGGGTGTCGATGGTGGCGGAGGTCACCAGCGGCATGTCCCCCAGCACGACCAGCGCCGCCGGGGACGCGGCCGGCACCGCCGCCAGTCCGGCGCGCAGGCTGGCGGACAGCCCGTCCGCATAGTCCGGCGCGGCGATGAACTGCACCGGGCGGCCCGCCAAGGCGGCCCGCACCTCCGCCGCGCGATGGCCCGTCACCACCAGCACTGGGCGCGCCCGGCTTCCCAGCACCGCATCGACGACCCGGGCGATCATGGTGCGGCCCTCGCCGTCCTCTTCCAGCAGCTTGTGCCGCGGCGCCATCCGGCTGGACTGTCCCGCCGCAAGCACGACCGCCGCGACGGTCCGGATTGCCGGCCCGGTGGCGCGGGCGCGCGGCAGCGGGCGGGCGGACACGTCCTTCAGCAGGCCGCCCACCCCCATGCGGGCCACCGTGGCGCCAGTCACGGGCAGGCCGGCCGCCAAGCGTTGCAGCACCAGGTCGATGCCGTTCGGCTTCGGGCTGCGCGCGCAGCCCGGCAGCACCAAGGCCGGGACCGGGCCGATACGGCCCAGGCAGATGAGGTTGCCCGGGTCGACCGGCATGCCGAAATGCAGGATCTCGCCTCCGGCGGAGACGATCCCCGAAGGCCCTACGTCCCGCCGGTCCACCACGGCCGAGGCCCCGGCGACCAGCAGGAGGTCCGCCCCGTCCTCCAGCAGGCTGCGCAGGGCGGCGGCGATCGCCTCCGTGCGGTGCGGGCATTGCAGCGGCGGCAGCAGGGTGGCGCCGATCGCCTCCACCCGCCCCTGGGTCGCGGCGACCGTGCCCGCGATCACGGACGGCTTCAGCCCGGGCAGCACCGTCAGCACCAGGCCGACCCGGCGGGCCTGCCACGGGTGGAGCGCCATGGCCCTGCCGTTGCAAGCGGCTTCGGCGTGGAGGAGCACGGCGGCAGGCACGGCGAAGGGGATGATCTTGATCGTCGCGACCATCTCGCCGGATACGACGGGCGTCGCGTCCGGCAAGGTCGCGACCGTCACGGCCTCGTCCACCGCGTTCAGCGCGTCGATGCGCCCCGGATCGGCGCGCAGCAGCCCGGCGGACGCGGCCAGCAGGTTCACCCGCCCCGTGGCCGCGTTGGTCACCGTCAGCCCGGGGCCGAGCAAGGCCGCGGCGATGCGCTGCGCCGCCGCGTCCTCCCCAACGTCGCCAGGCTCGATCCGCGCCGCGACCACCGGGTCCAGCCCGGCAACCCGCAGTGCGGCGACCGCTTCCGCATCCAGGACGGAGCCTTTCTTCAGCACCCGGTCCGGCAGGCGATGGGTGTGGGCGAGCACGGCGCCCACTGCGTCGGCGAGCGCCGTCGCGCCGAAGATCACGCGAGCGGTGCGCCGCGGCGCACCGCGACGATCTGCGCCAGCACCGACAGGGCGATCTCCGGCGCGGTCACCGCCGCGATGTTCAGCCCGACCGGGCCGCGGATGCGGGCCAGCGCGTCGTCTCCGTGGCCCAGCGCGCGCAGCCGCTCCAGCCGCTTGGCATGGGTGCGGCGGCTGCCGAGCGCGCCGATGTAGAACGCATCGGACCGCAGGGCACGGTCCAGCGCCGGGTCGTCCAGCTTCGGGTCGTGCGTCAGCGTCACGATGGCGGTGCGGCTGTCCGGGCGCAGAGAGTCCAGCGCCTCGTCCGGCCAGTCGGTGGAGACGGCCACGTCCGGGAACCGCTCATCCGTTGCGAAGGCGCGCCGCGGGTCGGCGACGGTGACGCCATAGCCGAGCTGCACGGCCAGCGGCACCAGTGCCTGCGCGATGTGGACCGCCCCCACGATCACGATCCGCGCCGGCGGGTTGTGCGCGTGGAGGAACCAGGTGACCCCGTCCACCTCGTGCGTGCCGCTGCGCTCGGCGGCCAGCGCCTCCCGGGCGGCGGCGTTCAGCGCCGGATGCGCCGGGTCCGGCAGCAGCACCTGCTCACCGCCGGGCAGCCGGGTCGCGAGCACGACCGCGCGGCCGGACGCCTGGGCGGCCCGCACCGCTTCCAGCGTGGCTGGGGTCACGCCACGGCTTCCACGAACACCTTGAGCTTGCCGCCGCAGGCCAGGCCGACCTCCCAGGCACGCTCGTCGGTGATGCCGAAATCCAGCAGTTGGGGCGGACCGCCGGCCAGGGTGGATTGGGCTGCCTCCGCCACCGCGCCCTCGATGCAGCCGCCGCTGACGGAGCCGGCCATGCGGCCGGACGCGGTCACCGCCATCTGGCTGCCCGGCGGGCGCGGCGAACTGCCCCAGGTCTCGGTCACGGTGGCCAAGGCCACCCGTTCTCCTTCGCCGCGCCAGGCGGCGGCGACGGAAAGGATGTCTTCTGCTTGGGTCATGGCAGGCGCTCCAACGTTCGCCGCCGTTCCCGCGCCGGGGCCGGGCGGGACAGCGAGGCGATCAGGGCGCGCAAGCTGGCGATGTTGTGGACGGGCCGGAACTCGTCCACATGCGGCAACATGGCGCGGATGCCCTGAGACTTCGGCTCGAAGCCGTCCCAACGCAACAGGGGATTGAGCCAGATCAGCCGGCGGCAGGATTTGTGCAGCCGCTCCATCGCTTCCGCCAGCCCGTCCGCCCCCGCCCGGTCCAGCCCATCCGTGACCAGCAGCACCACCGCGCCCTGCCCCAGCACCCGCTTGGCCCATTGCCGGTTGAATTGCGCGATCGTCTCGCCGATGCGGGTGCCGCCCGACCAATCCGGCACCCCCGACGCCACCGCGGCGAACGCCGCCTCCGGGTCCCGGTGGCGCAGTTGACGGGTGATGTTGGTGAGCCGGGTGCCGAACAGGAACACGCTGACCCGGTCGCGGTCATTGGCCACGGCGTGAAGGAAGTGCAGCAGAATCTGCGCGTAGCGGCCCATGGAGCCCGAGATGTCGCACAGCACCACCAATGGGGGCGGGCGCACCGTGCGCTCGGCGCGCGCCAGGTCCACCAGTTCGCCGCCATTGCGCAGGCCGGCGCGCAGGGTCGCGGCCATATCTACCCGGGCGCCGCCGCGGGCTGGCCGGGTGCGCCGGGTTTGGCGCATGTCAAGCGGCAGGCGGAGGCGGCGCACCGCCTCGCGGGCACTGGCGATGTCCGCCGCGGACATCGCCTCGAAATCCATGGTCTGCAAACGCTCGGCATCGCTGACGGTCAGGGCCGCATCGATCCAGGGCGTCCCCGCGGAGTCCTGCTCGTTCTGTGGGGAACCCATCGCCTCTGCCAGCCGGCGGCTGCCCGGACTGCGCCGCCGCTCCTGCGGCGGAGCCTTCTCGCCCAGCAGGGCCATGAGCTGGTCGGATTGCCGCTCGGCCGGGTCACGCCAGAACAGGCTGAACGCGCTGTCGAAGAGCTCTGCGTACTCGTGCCGGCGCACCATGGTGGCGCGCAACGCCGTCCGGACATCCTCGCGCGAGCCGACGCCCGCATGGCTCAACGCTTCGACGGCCGCCAGCATGTCCGCCGGCCCGACCGGCAGGCCCGCCCGGCGCAGCAACCGGGCGAACTCCAGGATGTTCGCGGCGAGAGTGCCGACCGCTAGGTCCGCCCGTGCTCGCGGTAGTGATGGCCGCCGCCAGCGTTGTCGCCACCGGTGTCCTTGCTGTGCTCCTTCTCGGAGCCCGGGTGGCCGCCGCCCTTCTTGTGACCCGTGTCCTGGTGGTTCTTGCCAGGCTGCTCACGGTCTTGGTGGCTGGACCCGGGACCGCCGAAGCGGCCGGTGTGCTCGTTCTTGTCAGGCATCGCTATGCTCCTTCAACCGCCCAAACGGGCGAGGATGGGCGGCGGTTGCGTCCCTGGCCCTCGTCACCCTGCCCGGACAGCCGTGCCGGTCGCCGCCACCGGGCCGACCACGACCTGCTTGTCCTTGCGAAGTCCAGCAACCGTGGCGTCATCCAGGTGAAGGTGCTGCTTGATCAGCTCCGGCGGGACCAGCGCCATCCACTGCTGCAACGAGACGTCCGTGTAGCGGGGACCCACGAACATCTCCAGGTAGCGCAGCGTATCCCCGCCGGTGTTCTCGATGTAGTGGCCCATGGTTTTCGGCACGTAGCCGACATCCCCCGCCTGGTAGTCGAAGGTGCGGGAGTTCTCGCCCGAGCCGAACACCGTCATTCGGCCGGTTCCCGAGATCCAGTACTGCCATTCGGCTGACAGCGGATGCCAGTGCAGTTCCCGCATCCCACCCGGCTCGACCTCGACATAGGCCGCCGCGATGTTCGCCGACGCCTTGAAGTTGCGGCTGTCCACGACGCGGACCGTGCCACCCGGGCACTTCATTGGCGGCAAGTCCATCATGCGGAACGCGAAGGAGTTGGGAACGGCGCCATCCGGGTCCGTCACGGTGTCCGATGCCAGCGGCGGCGGCACGGGGGCCTTGAAGATGTAGAGCTGCTTTTCCGGGATGTTCGCGAACGCCTTCTCGTCCACGCCGAAATTCTTCGCCAGCACCGCTTTGGGAACATGGGCGAACCATTGGCTGATCAGGAAGGTGCTGTCCTCGGAGAACGCGCCGTCGTCAAACACCAGCAGGAACTCGCAGCCGTCATCCAGCCCTTGTATGGAATGCGGCAGGCCGGACGGGAAGTACCAGAGGTCCCCCTTGTGGACGTCGGCCGCGAAGCTGCGGCCGTCCTCGTCGATGGCCGTGATGCGGGCGCCGCCTTCCAGCATCAATGCCCATTCGTTCTCCTTGTGCCAATGCAGCTCGCGGATCGCCCCCGGCTCCAGCCGCATGTCCACCCCCGCCATGGCGGTGGAAACGGGCAGCTCCCGCACCGTCGTCTGCCGCGCCCAGCCACCTGGTTGCAGGCGGTTATGGCTGAGCGAGAACGGCCATTTCAGGTTCGGGATGTCACCCGCGTCGGTTGCGGGCGGGGCCAGGAGGTCCGGGTTCTGCATGTCGATGGCGACGTCGCGCGGCCCGGGATCGTCGGCTCCCTTCCCGCCGCGCACTGGCTGCGGGGCATCCGCTTGGGCCAGCGCGGTCCCGGCGGTCATCGCACCCCCGGCCGCGGCGGCGGCGAGGATCATGCGGCGGGTCATCGGGTCCATCGCTGCTCTCCGTCCCGGCCGGTTTCGGCCATGCGTTGTCGGCGCCATGACGCGGTGGACGGATGGACAGTTCCGGGCGCGCTCCCTGGCTGGTAGTCTGGGCAGACGCCGGCCACATGGCCGGCGGGAGCAAAGGAGCCGTCTGCCATGAGCAACACTGCCGGCCGCATCGTCCCGGGCGTGACGCGCGACGCATGCCGGGCGTTGCTCTTCCTGGCGCCGTTGAGCGTGCTGGCATCCTGCGGCGGCCCGGACATCCTCGCGCATGAGCCGGCGGGCGGCGCGCTGGACAATGGCCAAACAGTCCTGGTGGATGATGGACGCTGTCCCGCCGGCCAAGTCAGCCAGGTAACCGGGCCGGCATCCTTGTTGGCGAGCCGGACCTATGCCTGCGTCAGGAAGCCGTAGGACCGGGTTCTGCGCGGAGCCTGCAAGGAGGGGAAGTCTGTTGCAGTAGCGTTTTGAAGCGTCCCGCCCTGACCGGAACGTAAGCCGGTCGGAATCCTGGCCGTCCCGTTCTGACCGAAAACGCTCAATCATGCCCGCGCGTTGGTGTATGCTGGCGCGTATGCTAAAATTGGCAGCCGAGTTCTAAGGACAGATTTTTGCGTTCGATTCAGCGTTTGACGGCGCGGCGCGTTCAGGACTGCCAGCACCCCGGTGGAACGCCCCATGCCGTCCGGCTTCCGGACGGTGGCGGCTTGTATCTTCAGGTGCAAGCGGCGGGGACGAAGGCTTGGCTTTTCCGCTTCACGCTGCATGGCAAGGCAAGCTGGATTGGTGTTGGCCCGTTCCCGCTGATCTCGCTGGCGGAAGCCCGGCAGCGCGCCACAGCCCACCGTAGGACCCTGGCAGACGGCGAACAGCCGCAAGCCGCCCGGGCCTTGGCAAGGGCAACGGGGAAGCCCACCGCGCCTGCCGGGGATACGACCTTTCGGGCCGCTGCCCTGGATTACGTGCGAACGCACTCCGGCGCCTGGCGCAGCGCGGTTCACCGCACGCAATGGGCGCGAAGCCTAGAACTTCATGCGTATCCCGTGCTTGCCGATCTGCCGGTGGTTGCCATCAAGACCGAGCATGTCCTTCAGGTGCTAAGCCCGATTTGGGAAGCATCGCCTGAAACTGCTTCTCGGGTGCGCGGGCGTATCGAGGTCGTACTAGATGCCGCCAAGGTTGTCGGCTGGCGGACTGGTGACAACCCGGCCGCATGGCGGGGGCATCTCGCACTGCGGCTGCCTTCCCCGCGGCGTATCGGCGCCCGGCGGGGGCATCAATCCGCGCTGCCCTTCGCTGCCATCGGCGCATTCATGGCAGCACTGGCCGCGCAAGGCAGCGTTTCGGCTTGCACGCTGGAGTTCTTGATCTTGACCGCGGCCCGCACGTCAGAAGCACGGGGCTGCCGCTGGCGGGAAATTGACCTCCATGCCGCGGTTTGGACGGTGCCGGCGGGCCGGATGAAAGCCGCCCGGGAACATAGAGTCCCGCTTAGCCCTCAAGCGATAGCAGTGTTGCGGCGGCAGCAGCCATTGGCTGACGGGCCGGACAGCTTCGTATTTCAATCCCTGACAAAGGGCGGCGTGAATACCGGCCTGTCCAACATGGCCCTGCTCGCGCTGCTGCGGCGCATGAACAGTCAGGACGATGCTGGCAATTGGAGATGGGCAGACGGTCGCACGGGAAGCCCCATCACGGCACACGGTTTCCGCAGCACCTTTCGGGATTGGGCCGGCGAGGCGACAGACTTCCCGAGCGAGCTGGCCGAGATTGCCCTTGCTCACGTCAACCGCGATCGGGTGGAAGCCGCGTATGCCCGCGGCGATCTGCTCGCCAAGCGTGTGAAGATGATGGCCGCTTGGGGGGAGTATTGCACAGGCGGTAATCCACTATCAAGCGGAAGCGTCCAAGACATATCGTTGCTGGCTTGAACTAACCGCTTCCGTGTGGCCCTGTTTCTGGTGTATAAGACGCGTACCGTCGGGCAATGCAGCACCCGACAGGCCAAGAGATCAGAGCTTCAGAGTCCGGAAAAACGCTCGCGTCACAAAGCATGGCGAGACGACTTATGGGCAAAGAACAACCGAACATTATCCGCGATCCGCTGCTTAGCACGAAGCAAACGTTCGAGTATCTTGGGATCGGGCGGTCCACTCTCTGGAGCGACGTGAAGAACGGGCGTCTTCCGAAGCCTTATTATGTCAATGCACACCGGCCGCGCTGGAAACTCTCGGAACTAAATGCAGCGGTGGCCGCCGCCCGCCCGGTGGCAGCGTGATCGCTTTCCTTCACCACCGCGAAGGGCAGGACTATCGCGTGACGGATGCTTGGCTGACAGCCATCCAAGCGGCGCAAGCCACCGTCACGAGCATCGGATCATTTGTCAGTGGCGTGCGGGATGGCAGGTGGCCAGCACCCTACTACGCTGCGCCTGACAAGCCGTTATGGCGTGCGAGTGAACTTGCCGCCGCCGTTGCGGCGGCCACCGGCAGGTTGCCGGGCGCCATGCTCCGTTGGCTGCCCTTGGGGGTGGACGGCAAGCCTGTCCTGCCATCGGGCGCCGTGGCTGTTCTCGCGCGGGTGAGCGAAGAACGGGAGCGGTTCGTGGCAGGCTTGCCGTCCGACCTGCAAGCGCCACCGCGGCGGACTGTCGGGGGCAACGTAAGGCCATCCCGGGCGAAGTAGCGCGGTCCTACGGCCGAAGAACTGTTCGCCCGGGCTGACGGTCCCCGGCGCGGCGCGTGTAGCCTTCATGCCGGCAGCCCTCATCCCGGAGTCTGCGATGGAACCTGATTGGTTCGCCCATCTGAATGCAGCCGACCAGAAAGCCGCCCACAAGCTGCGCGCGCAATGCGGCGATGGGCAGTTGCAGCGTATCGCCTTGGCCGTGCTGAAGTCGAAGCGTGGCGCCGGACGGCCAAAGGGACCGGGCGCATTGCCTGCCCGCAAGCGCCTGGCCACGCTTACGTTACAAAACCCGAACGCTTCGCCCGATGTGCTCCGCGGCATCGTCATTGACGAGATCGCGGCGGCTGCGCCTTGGGCACGGGACGCTGGTTATCATCCGCAAACAATGGGGAACGCCCGCCGCCATCTTGCCGGCCGCAGCTTGACGATAGGCGAGCTGAAACGGGCGTCGGACAGCTCGGCGAAGTCTCAAGATGGCATACCGCTAATCGACCGCTGGCTGACGGCGCGGCAGTTGCCCGGTGCAGCGGTCAACACCGCCCCTGTTCACGCGCCGATGATCGCGCTGGCAGCGGATGCGGGACGGGTTGCTGCCCGCTACGACCCGGAGCGGGATGGGCGCCGCGATGCCGTTATCTGCTTGATGCGCGAAATCGCACGGCTGGCGGACTGCGATCTTGCGGAAGCCGTGCAGGTTCTGGGGGATGTCGCGATGCGGTGGGAGGCGTCGCGCCAGCGCGTGCAAGAATTGCCCGATTGATGCACGAGCAAGTGCAGCCAAGCTCCGCCATCTGTGGTCGCGCTACCCCACAAACAACGCGGAGATGACACATGGCGAACAACGAAGGGCACTCACTATACTTCACGGAAGCGCAGCTATGCGAGCGGCTGGACGTAAGCCCGCGAACCGTCCAGCGGTGGCGGCGAGATGGCAACGGCCCGGCCTGGACGCGGCTTGGAACCCGGCGGATTGGTTACGCCAAAGCTGCCGTTGCCACTTGGGAAGCCAGCCGCACCTACGCCGATCGGGCCACGGAAGTCGCGCGCAAGACGGTGGCAGCATGAGGCACAAATCGGAGTTCACCCGCCCTTTGATCGGCGGGCCAAGGGAGGTGGACGACGGGATGCGCGAGATGGGCTTGACCGGTGAACTCATGCTGTGCGCCACGCAACTGGGGATGGTGCCAGCCGCGAAGGCGCACGAACCGAAGCAGGGCGAGCGTTGGGAAGTTCCTGAGAACCTTCTTGTCGATATTCGCTCTGAAATCGAGTACAGCGGACAGTTCAAGGCCGTCAACATTAACACCAACCCGTCTAACGACGACCCGCTCGATGAACTGGTAGTCAAAACAGAAATTGTCTACCGCGAGTTATTGATACGCGACAAGCAGCTACGCGCCGCGAAACGGAGAATAGCCGAATTGGAAGACGCAAGGGAACTCGTATTGCAGGGCTACTACGGTGCGTTTCAATCACGGGAAGCATTGGCCGAAGACAAGCGCATAGCCGATAGAGCGCTCGACTAGACCAGCACTAAAAAGACGCCCGGCGCTACATGGACGAAGCGCCGGGCAACACAACCAACTAGGATGAAAGCCAGATATGACACGAAACGCTAACGAATACAATGCGGAAACGAAGGTGTGCGCCTTCCGCGACAAGCACGAAGACTACTTCGGAAAGGGCTATAGCTGCCTCCCCACACACGAGAAGCGACCGATGGAACTCATCGGCGGAACATGGCGCGGACTAGGCGATTGGACTCGCTTCGCAATGGCGCCGGCCGATCGGCAGACGCGGGCACGCTGGGCCGCGATGCCTGGCGCTGGCATCGGGCTGCTGATGGGAGCTGCGGCGGGGCTGGACGGGGCTGGCGTGGCAATGGTGGTGGTGGGTATCGACGATGACCGCGAGGGCCTAGGCGAAGGCCCGGACGCGCTTGGCGATGCCATCCGCAGTTTGCTGCCCGCGTCACCGTGCAAAGCAGGCCGGAAGGGTTGCACTTGGCTGGCGCGGATGAGGGCGGACGAAGCCAAGAGCTTCGATTACAAAGGGCCGAACGGCACGGTACAGTTGCTCGCAGCGGGCAAGCAAACGGTGGTGCCTCCTTCGATCCACCCTGACACGGGCAGGCCTTACGTTTGGCTGTCCCCGCTGGTGCCCGCGTGTGAACTACCGACGCTGCGGCTTGCGGACCTGGACCGGGCCATGAAGGACCACGGATACCAGCGGGGAGCGGGCAAGCGGGAGAATGACCCGGAGCGTTACGATGCCGCCGCCGCAGAGATCAAAGCGGGTGAAGTCCGAAACGGCCTTGTTGCGTTCATTGAAACAGCAGGCGGCGATCTGTCGGACCTTTGGGAGCACGGCGCGGAATCCGAGATCATGCAACGCCCGACTGCCAGCGGCGCGACACGCGATAGGACTGGAAACGGCAGGCGATTGACCCTCGCCCGGCAGATGCGGCGAAGCGGCTATTCCGCGGCAGAGTTTCGGGCCGCTTGCTGGAAATGGGAACACGCGGAAGGCGCTAACCCTGTCACCGAACGGGACAGCGCGCGGGCATGGGCGGACAGTGCGCCGTCAGCCGGAACGGCGTCAGGGTTCAGTGCGGTGGTGGACGATGCGGACGAATCCGATAAACCCCCGGTTGCCTCGCGGTCCGACCGTGATCGGCTGGTGTTCATGGCGGACGAACCGCTAGAAGCCGAAGCGGAAGAACTGTTCAAAGGACTCGTACCCTGGGGCGAGCTGGGATTGTTCTACGGGGAAAGCGGGTCTGGAAAATCGTTCCTGTTAATGGATTTCGCCCGGGCGGTCGCGACTGGCACGGATTTCATGGGCTTTGAAAATCTGGTGAAGAAGCCGCTGGGGGTTCTAATCGTTGCGGCCGAAGCGCATCGCGGCTTACGCCGCCGCCGCAAGGCCCTTGTGGTGAACGGGATGCCCGGTGTTGCCCCGCTCGTAACGGTCGCGCTGTCCGACCGGCGCCGGCTTGGGGAGGCGGTCCGCGGCGGCGCTGCCGCAATCGCTGCCATGGGTGCCGAATTGCGTGTCGTGCTGATAGACACGTTCGGCCAGTTCTTCAGCATGAAGGATGAGAATGCGAATGCGGAAATGGGCGACGTGGTTCGCGATGTTCTCAAGATAGCCCGCGAACATCGCGTGATGGTCGTTCCGGTCCACCACCCCGCCAAGGACGGCAAGGAACCTCGCGGCGCGACAGCCCTGAAGAATGCCCTCGATTGGGCCTGTCTGGTGGAGGGCGGTTTCGACCTTCAAAGCCGAACCAACAAGCCTCGCACGGTCACGCTGCGGAAGACGAAGGACGGCGTGGCAGGCGTCACGTTCGGCTTCACCATCAAGAGCGTGACGATAGGCCAAGACGCCGCGGGCGAGGAGATCACTGCCGGATACGTGGTGCCTGCCCTAGGCCAAGCCGCCGAAAGCCTGCCGCGGTGGCACTCGGAAATCCTGGAAGCGCTGCGCAGCGGGGACAAGACGCGGGCGGACGTGAGGGCCGCAGTGCGGAAGATGCCCGGTGGTGCCGGCATTTCAGACAGCGTGCTCAACAAGGCGATTGGGGCTATGGCCCGGGGCGGCCGGATAACGGAGGCTGCCAGCGGTGTGTTGCAGGTGACGGAATGGACGCCGAAAGGCGGCGACTCGTTCGGGATCGTGGACGACACGGAAGGCATGACGGTGCACTAGCGAAGGGGGCAGCGCGAACAGGACGGGGCGGCGCTGCCCTGTCCCCGGCCCGATTTAATTCCGGAAATCCAGCGGCCGAATTTCCGATTTAAGCCGGGTTTCCGATTAACTCGGCGCTGAATTTCGATTAATTCGCCGCCGAATTTCCGAATTCCTCGGCGCGCAAAGCTCGCGCAAGGCACGCAAACGGCCCTTGCGTGCCTTTCGCTGCCATCGGATGCCTGGCGCACCCTCACGCAAACGACACGCAAAGCCTTGCGTGAAGAGAAGTGAACGATAACAAGAGTTTAGTCTACGCTCGCGCAATCGACGCAATCGACGCGCAATGCTGATTGCGTCAGGCCGTCCAACGTGACGCAAGCGCAATACCCTTAGGTATTGCGCATTGCGTGACGGGTTGCGCGGCGCAGTGCGCGAAGGATGAAAAGGACCAAGAATTGGAAGCGAGGGCAATTTGCAAAGCGACAGGCTGCCGTTCCCTGGACGCGCCTTTTCGGTTGAAATGAATTACGCGCTTAAGCGGCCATGTTTGGCGCGTAACCCTCGCCAACACCCGGCAGCGCCAGCCGGAAAGGCGCGGCCGTAACCCCCCGGGCAGAATGGCAATCGGGAGAAACCCGAGAGTGATGCGCTACGGCTGACGGTGCCAAGACGCGGGCAGCGCCAGCCGGACGGCGATCGGCGCGGCCGAAGATACCCCGGGGTAGGTCTGAGGCCGGCACGCCAGCAGAAACCAGTATAGATCGATTTTCTGTACAACTAGCGGCCATCCCGTGGGCCACGCGGTCCGCGGCTCTGGCACACCCCCATTAGAAGGGACCCGAACCCGGGGGGGTGCCCCACCCCTGGCAGCCACCGCCCGCCATGCCCGCGCGCTGCGCCCAGCCAGGCCCATGCAGGCATCCTACCCCCGGACGGCCGTGCATCCCACGTCCCGCCTGTCCGCAGCCTTCCAGCGCCACCGCAAGCCCGCCGTTGCCCTTGTCCGGCTGGCCGTGCTCGCGGGACAACTGGCCTCCTTATGCATGGCCGCCACCACGCTCGCCCGCTACCAGGCCGCAACCCTGCCAGCCCATCGCTGCCACTGCCTGCCAGTCGTTCGGCCGCATCGTCCCGGAACTGGCGCACTGGCCAAGCCGAACGCCTTCCGGCTGCCAGGCCGGCGTTGCCCGTGTGTCATGTTGCGAAACGCTTTCCACGAACAGCGCCGCCGGCTTGAACCGATCGGGACGGGAATGCTGGCGCGATTCTCCATGCCGTGCTTCCGACTCGCGCCGATTGGGGCGGCACATGGCAACCCCAGCCGCTTCGGCTTTACGGCACCGTGCCCCGTGTCCCGCCCCGATCGACACCGGGCGGCCTGCCCTTCCGACCGCTAGGCTGGCGCTGCCCTCGCGGAACCGGCGGGGTGGCAGGCTGCCAGGATCAAAGTCCTATCTTTTCCGCTTGCGTTTCATTTCTAAACGCACAATAAGAGACGCAACGAAACGGCTTCGGACTGCATCATGCGCCCTTTGATCTCCTACCTTCGCGTTTCCAGCCAGCAGCAAGGCAAGTCCGGCCTTGGCATCGAAGCGCAACGGGCAGCCATCGCGGCGTTCGCCAAGGCGGAAGGTTGCGAGATCATCGCCGAGCACGTGGAAGTTGAAACGGGCAAGGGCGCCGATGCCCTGGAGCGCCGGCCGCATCTGGCGGCAGCCCTGATGGCAGCGAAGAAGGCCGGTTGCGCGGTGGTGGTCGCCAAGCTGGACCGCCTATCACGGGACGTGGCTTTCATTGCGGGCTTGATGGCCCAGCGGGTGCCGTTCATCGTGACGGAGCTGGGCGCCGGGGCGGACCCTTTCATGCTTCACATCTACGCTGCCCTTGCCGAGCAAGAGCGCCGCATGATCTCCGCTCGCACGAAGGCGGCCCTGATGGCAGCCAAGGCCCGTGGCGTGGTGCTGGGCAACCCGCATCTCGCAACGGCACAGAAAGCCGGCCAAGCGACCCGCACGGCAGCGGCGAACAAGCGGGCAGCCGCTCTCCTGCCGGTCCTGGAAAGCATCCGAGCGGCTGGCGCCACGTCACTGCGCGCCATCGCCGCGGAGCTGAATGCCCGGAGCATCACGACAACGCGAGGTGGGGCTTGGGATGCGGTGGCCGTGTCCCGGGTGTTCGCCCGGGCCTGAAAGGGCGGTGGCAGCGCCAGGACCGGCAAAGTCCGCCAGGTATGCGGGGGCGTATGCCAGCGGGCGGCACTGCCTGTAAGATACTGAAAACATTAGGTGATCAAAGGAGGGGAAGGGATTCGAACCCTCGGTACACCTTTACAATGCACAACGGTTTA
>CAXTLC010000001.1:145042-185077 GCA_964245075.1 uncultured Acetobacteraceae bacterium | reverse complement strand
GCAACAGCGCCGTGCTCGGCCTGGACGAGGCCGTCGTGGTGCTGCCGCTGGAGGGTCTGATCGACATCGCCAAGGAGAAGGCGCGCCTCCAGCGCGACCTGGCGAAGGCGACGGCGGAGGCGGGCAAGGTGGAAGCCAAGCTGGCCCAGCCCGACTTCTTGGCCCGTGCCAAGCCGGAGGTGGTGGAGGAGAACCGGGACCGGTTGACGGCCTTTCAAGCCGAGATCCTTCGGTTGCAAGCGGCGTTCAAGCGGATCGAGTGATCGTTCTGTCGATCCACGCGGCTGGGATGATGGAAGAACGGCGGCTGCCGCTTCGATGGATCACAGAGACGATTGAGCAGCCAGATTACCAGCGCCCAGACCCGGCCGACGCCCTTGTCACTCAATCGTTCAAGCGGATTGCCGAGTGTGGCAACTGCGTCTTGCGTGTTGCTCACAGGCCTGACGAAGGCGATATAAGGGTCGTGACTGCCTTCTTTATCGCGGGGCAAAGCTATGAAGACAAGCTATGACGCATCTGCCGACGCAATCTACTTGCGGATGACCGACGCTGCCGTGGTTGAATCCGAGGAAGTCTCACCGGGCATCGTGCTGGATTTCGATTCCGATGGCCGCGTCGTAGCTATCGAGATACTTCGCGCCGGGCACACGCTATCAACTGGCGCTCTGCCGCTTGCCGCTGATAGGCACACGCGAAATTCTCCAGCCTTCGTTTCTGAACAATGTGGGGGTGTGGCGATTGACGCAGGCAATGCGCAAGTTCTGGCGCGGTTAGTTGTGTGTTTTTGCCTTTTGGCCATAGGTCTTGTAGTACGCTCTGAAGTAGGGTTCTTCGCCAGCCTGCCGATCTTCTGCGTTGGGTTGGGCGGAATAGCACTAATGTTTTGGAGCACCCGGACACAGCCCATCTGGTGCACGAGGTGACCTACGTCCATCAGAAACAATGCCTGAATGGATGCGGCGACAACACCGGCCTTGGCCTATTCCAGCACTGGTTGCTGGGCTAGGTTATACAGCCTGTAAGGAGTGCTAAGTTGCTGACCAAACGCTGGGACAAGTCCCGCCTGCCGTCCCGCCACGTGACAGTGGGGCCGGGCAGGGCGCCGCACCGCTCGTACTACTACGCCATGGGCCTGGACGAGGACGCGATCAACGCCCCCTTCGTCGGCGTCGCCACCTGCTGGAACGAGGCGGCGCCCTGCAACATCGCCCTCTCGCGGCAGGCGCAGTCGGTCAAGCGCGGCGTCCTGGACAGCGGCGGCACCCCGCGCGAGTTCACCACCATCACCGTCACCGACGGCATCGCCATGGGGCATCAGGGCATGAAGTCCTCCCTGGTGTCGCGCGAGTGCATCGCCGATTCGGTGGAGCTGACCGTGCGCGGGCATTGCTACGACGCGCTGGTCGGCTTGGCCGGGTGCGACAAGTCGCTGCCCGGCATGATGATGGCGATGCTGCGGCTGAACGTGCCGTCCGTGTTCATGTACGGCGGGTCCATCCTGCCCGGCAGCTACAAGGGCCGCGACGTGACGGTGGTGGACGTGTTCGAGGCGGTGGGCCAGCACGCCGCCGGCACCATGACGGACGAGGAGCTGCACGAGCTGGAATGCGTCGCCTGCCCGTCCGCCGGCGCGTGCGGCGGCCAGTTCACCGCCAACACCATGGCCATGGTCAGCGAGGCGATCGGCCTGGCGCTCCCCGGCTCGGCGGGCGCCCCGGCGCCGTACGAGGACCGCGACCGCTGGGCGGTGGAAAGCGGCCGCGCCGTGATGTCCCTGCTGGAAAGCGGGCTGCGGCCGCGCGACATCTGCACGCGGGAAGCGTTCGTCAACGCCGCGGTGATCGTGGCGGCGACCGGCGGCAGCACCAACGCCGGGCTGCATCTGCCCGCGATGGCGCACGAGGCGGGGATCAGCTTCACCCTGGACGACGTGGTGGAGGTGTTCCGCCGCACGCCGTACATCGCGGACCTCAAGCCCGGCGGCAAGTACGTGGCGCTGGACGTCCACCGCATCGGCGGCATTCCCGTGATCCTGAAGGCGTTGCTGGACGGCGGGTTGCTCAATGGCGACTGCATGACGGTGACTGGCCGGACCATGGCCGAGAACCTGAAGGACGTCGTGTTCCCGCAGGATCAGGATGTGGTGTACCCGGTGTCGCGGGCCATCTCGCCCACGGGCGGCGTGGTGGGGCTGCGCGGCAACCTGGCGCCGGACGGCGCGATCGTGAAGGTCGCCGGGCTGGCCCGCCAGCGCTTCGAGGGCACGGCGCTGTGCTTCGACTGCGAGGAGGACGCGTTCGCCGCCGTGCAGGCGCGCGCCTACAAGGCCGGCGATGTGATCGTCATCCGCTACGAGGGGCCGCGCGGCGGCCCCGGCATGCGGGAGATGCTGTCCACCACGAGCGCCATCTACGGCCAAGGCATGGGCGAGCACGTGGCGCTGATCACCGACGGCCGGTTTTCTGGCGGCACCCGCGGGTTCTGCATCGGCCATGTCGGGCCGGAAGCGGCGCTGGGCGGGCCGATCGCCCTGCTGCGTGACGGTGACCGCATCGTTCTGGATGCGATCGAAGGCACGATGGATGTGCTGCTGTCCGAGGCGGAGCTGGCCGAGCGCCGCGCCGCCTGGACGCCGCGGCCGACGGACTACAACAGCGGCGCGATCTGGAAGTTCGCGCAGCTCGTCGGGCCGGCGCACCTCGGAGCCGTGACCAACCCTGGCGGGGCTGCGGAAACGCACACCTACCCGGACCAGTAACAGGCGGGCTGGCCCCTCATCCCCGCTTCTATTCCCTTTTACTTCGGGAAAGGGCCGGGTGGGGGGCCAAGCGATAGGAGTCTCCGGATTGGCTTTCCAATGCACCATCCCCGCCATCCCGACCGTGCAGCAGGACGATGCGACCATCCGCGTCACCACCTGGCGCTTCGAGCCTGGCGCGGCTACCGGCTGGCACGAGCACGGCTGGCCCTACTTCGTCGTCATGCTCACGGATGGCGTCCTGCGGGTGCACAACGGCGCCGAGGTGAGCGAGACGTCGCTCAGCCAAGGCCAATCCTACATGCGCCGGGCCGGCATCCGCCATGACGTGATGAACGGGTCGGACCACCCGATCGCCTTCACCGAGATCGAGGTGAAGCAACCTGGAGAGCTTGCCCAGCTAATGCTGCCGTAGCACGTCCAACTGCACCCACGCGCCGTCCCGCTCGAAGTACCAGAACATCCACCCGTTGCAGGACGGCGCGTTCTGCACCGCCGCCCCCACCTTGTGGATCGAGCCGCGGTGCGCCCCGCTCGTGATCGTGCCGTCCGCCGCGACCGTGGCGCTCACCCGCCGCGTCCGGTCCCGCAGCACCGCACCGGGCGTCAGCACCCCGGTTTCCACGAAGCTGCCGAACGGCACCCGCGGCGCATCCCGCCGGGTCGGCGCGGTGGCGAGCCCGGAAAGCGGCACCGGCTTTTCCCGGCACACCCGGCCGATCGCGGCCTCGGCATAGGCCGGGTGCCGCTCGATGCCGATGAAGCGCCGGCCCAGCCGCTTGGCCATTGCCGCGGTCGTGCCGGTGCCGAGGAACGGGTCGAGCACGATGTCGTCCGGCGCGGTGGAAGCCAGCAGCACCCGGTGCAGCAGCGCTTCCGGCTTCTGCGTCGGGTGCAGCTTCAGGCCGTGCTGGTTGCGCAGCCGCTCCGGGCCGGTGCAGAGCGGCATCAGCCAGTCGCTGCGCATCTGCAGGTCGTCGTTCAGCGACTTCATGGCGTGGTAGTTGAACTTATAGCGGCTGTCCCGGTCCCGCGCCGCCCAGATCAGCGTCTCGTGCGCGTTGGTGAAGCGGCGTCCGCGGAAATTCGGCATCGGGTTGGACTTGCGCCACACCACGTCGTTGAGGATCCAGAAACCCAGATCCTGCAGGATCGCGCCGATGCGGAAGATGTTGTGGTAGGCGCCGATCACCCAGATCGTGCCATCCTTGCGCAGCAACCGCCGGCACTCGCCGAGCCATGCCCGGGTGAACGCGTCGTACTCCGCGAAATCGGCGAAGCGGTCCCAGTCGTCGTCCACGCCGTCCACCAGGCTTTCATCCGGGCGCCGCAGTTCGCCGCGGAGCTGGAGGTTGTACGGCGGATCGGCAAAAACGCAGTGGATCGAGGCTGGGGGCAGCATGCCCATCAGGGGCACGCAATCGCCGCGCAGAACCTGGTCCAATGGCAATTCGCGGACAATTTCCACGCGGCAGGCACCCCCAGGCTTCAAACCGGCAATGTGACGAACGCGCGCAAGCCGCGTCAATCGGGCGCGCCGCTAATCGCCCGCGACCGCCAGCTCCGCCCCTTGCAGGTGCAGCCGCACCGCGCCGAAGGTCGGGCGGTGATGGCGGGATGGGCCATGCAGGGTGATCGCCGCCCGGTGCGCCGCCGTGCCATACCCGGCGTTGGACGACCAGCCATATTGCGGCAGGCGCGCATGCAGCCGGGTCATCGCCCGGTCCCGCACCACCTTGGCGACGATGGAGGCCGCCGCGATGGACAAGCAGGCCGCGTCCCCGCCCACCACGCAGCGCACCGGGCAGGGCAGGGCAGGCGGCTGATTGCCGTCCACCAGCGCCAGGTCGGGCGGCACGCGCAACTGGGACACCGCCCGGCGCATCGCCAGCAGAGCCGCGCGAAGGATGTTGATCCGCGAGATCTCCGCCACCGACGCCGCGCCCACGCCGATCTCCGCCAGGCCCGACGCGAGCAGGGCGTCATAGGCCGCGGTACGCTGTTGCGCCGTCAGCTTCTTGGAGTCGTCCAGCAGGGCGGCAAGCGGACCAGGCAACCCGGCGGGGAACACGACCGCAGCCGCCACGACCGGCCCCGCGAGCGGGCCGCGGCCAGCCTCGTCCACCCCGGCGACGCGCCCGCCGTGCTCGCTCTCCATGGTGTAATCAGGCATGGAGCCGGCTTAGCAGGCACGGCGCGTGAACGCGAGCGCCGGCACCCCGCGGCTGAGCGCCGGGGCTTTTGACGAACGGCTAACGTTCTCTTTCCGTTCTTGACATGATGGGTAGGAAGTCCTAGCCAGGCAGCATGGGAGTGCTTCAATCGGGATAGGAGGCGGTCATGGGTGCCGGGCTTCATCAATCGTCCGCAACCAGGAGAACCCGGCGGTGGGTCGCCCCCGGCCCGGTGAGCGGTCCGGACCACGGCTCCGTCGCCCACGACGGACGCGGAGCGGTGACGAACCCGGCCAACCGCTTCGACAGCGAGGTGTCCACGCTGTTCGACGACGGCTGGGGAACGGCCGCGTCCGATCTGCAGGACTTGCCGCCGCTCCCGACGCAGATGATCCGGGATGCGAGCCGCAGCATCATCAGCTACAACCAAAGCCCGGATATCGGCTTCGACAGGTTGGTCAACCCGTACCGGGGCTGCGAGCATGGCTGCGTTTACTGCTACGCGCGCCCGAGCCACGCCTATCTGGGATACTCGGCCGGGCTGGATTTCGAGACGAAGCTCTTGTACAAGCCGAAAGCGGCCTCCATGCTGGAACGCGAGATCGGCAAGCCGGGCTACGCTGCCAAGCCCATCACCCTGGGCGCCAACACTGACCCGTATCAGCCGATCGACCGCACGCTCAAGCTGACCCGATCGATCCTGGAGGTGCTGAGCCGGTTCAATCATCCCGTGATGATCGTGACCAAATCGGCCGGCGTGCTGCGTGACCTCGATATTTTGCAGTCCCTGGCCGAGCGGAACCTGGTGCGGGTTTACCTGTCGGTCACGACGCTCGACGGGGACCTTGCCCGCCGGATGGAGCCGCGCGCGCCCGCGCCCCGCCGGCGCTTGCAGGCCATCACCGAGTTGTCGCGGCGGGCGGTCCCGGCGGCGGTGCTGGCCGCTCCCATGATCCCGGGGCTGAACGACAGCGAGCTGGAAAGCATCCTCGCCGCCGCGGCGGACGCCAAGGCGGGTCATGCCGGATACGTGCTGCTTCGGCTTCCGCTCGAGGTGGCCGGGATATTCGAGAGCTGGTTGACCCTGAACTACCCGGATCGCGCGCGCCACGTGCTCAACCTGGTGCGGGAAACGCGGTCGGGCGCCTTGAACGACTCGGCGTTCGGCCGCCGCTTCTCCGGCGCCGGGGTCCACGCCGAACTCCTGGCGCGGCGGTTCGACCGGGCCAGCCGCAAGTTGGGGTTTCGGCCTGCGCAGGCTCTCGATTGCTCGCGCTTCGCGGTCCCAGCCGGCCGGCAAGGCCAGGCCCGCGCGCGGCAACTGTCGATGTTCTAGCGCCCTGAGATCGTTCAGGCTGTTGCGGACCATGTCTGACTGCAAAATAGTATCACATATTTGCCGATTCTTCTGTAGAGTGCGGCGACAACTCGAACTAAACTCACTCTCAACAAGAGAATGAGATGCCCGAGGCCTGCTATTTGGTCTTTGGCAGAGGGGAGCGCGTCGTGCGAAACGCCTTGAATCAGGTTGCAGCCTGCACCGTTACGGCGCAGCCCAAGTAACGGCCGCCAGCAGTGACCGCATCACAGCCAAATCTGGAGATCGTGTCCGTTCGGGCCGGCGAGTCCTTCAAGGTCTGGTCGCACGGCTACCCCTTCCGGACCGTCCGCTGGCATTTCCACCCTGAGTACGAGATTCACCTGATCACCGCCACGCAGGGCAGGGCGTTCGTGGGCGACCATATCGGGCCGTTCGTGCCGGGCAACCTGGTCATGACCGGCCCGAACCTGCCGCATAACTGGCTGAGCGACGTGCCGCCGGGCACCAGCATCTCCGAGCGCTGCCTGGTGCTTCAATTCACGGCCGCCTTTGCCGAGGGCTGCATCGCCACCTTCCCCGAACTGGCTTTCCTGCCTGCCTTGCTCTCGGACGCCGCCCGGGGCGTGCAGTTCTCCCCTGCCGCCGGGGCTGCGGCCGAGCCGGTGATGCGCACGCTCATGTCCGCGGACGGCCCGGCCCGGCTCGTGGCGCTGTTCGCGCTCCTGGACGTGACGCGCCGCTGTCCGGACCGGCGGATGCTGGCCAGCGCCGGCTACCGGCCCAGCCCAGCCAGGTTCATGACGCAGCCGCTGAACCACGTGCTGGATCACATCGCCCGCAACCTGAGCAGCGACCTGCGGGAAACCGATTTGGCCGAACTCAGCGGCTACAGCCCGAGCGCGTTCTCCCGCGCCTTCCGCCGGCAGACGGGCATGACGTTCGTGCACTACGTCAATAGCCTGCGCATCAACCGCGCCTGCGAGATGCTGGTCGCGGACGAACGGAAGATCACCGAGATCTGCTACGAGGTCGGGTTCAACAACCTGTCCAACTTCAACCGGCAGTTCCTGGCCCACAAGGCAATGCCCCCGCGGGCATTCCGTTCCCACCACCGCGCCAACGGGCTGTCAGGCCATGCCGAGCCCGCCCCGGCGGACCCGAGCCCACAAAGGAGAAGCCTATGATCGCCAACAGTCTGAGAGCCGCCTGCCTCGCCACCGCCGCAGGCTGCGCGCTGGCGGCCGGCGCGCACGCGGCCACGCCGATCAAGATCGGCATGACCTTCCAGGAGCTGAACAACCCCTACTTCGTGACCATGCAGAAGGCCCTGCGTGATGCCGCCGCCTCCATCGGCGCCACCGTGGTGGTCACCGACGCGCACCATGACGTGTCCAAGCAGATCAGCGACGTCGAGGACATGCTGCAACAGAAGATCGACATCCTGCTGGTGAACCCGACCGATTCGACCGGCATCCAATCCGCCGTCACCTCGGCGCACAACGCCGGCGCCGTCGTGGTCGCGGTGGATGCCAACGCGACCGGCCCGGTGGACTCCTTCGTCGGCTCGAAGAATTTCGACGCCGGGCAAATCTCCTGCGAGTACATGGCCAAGGCGATCGGCGGCAGCGGCGAGGTCGCCATCCTGGACGGCATCCCGGTGGTGCCGATCCTGGAGCGGGTGCGCGGCTGCAAGGCGGCGCTGGAGAAGTTCCCCAACGTCAAGGTCGTGGACACCCAGAACGGCAAGCAGGAACGCGACACCGCCCTGAGCGTGACGGAGAACATGATTCAGGCTCATCCTAACTTGAAGGGCATCTTCAGCGTGAATGACGGCGGCTCCATGGGCGTGCTGTCGGCGATCGATTCCAGCGGCAAGGACATCAAGCTGACATCGGTGGACGGCGCGCCCGAGGCGGTGCAGGCGATCGCCAAGCCCGGCTCCAAGTTCATCGAGACCTCGGCGCAATACCCGGCGGACATGGTGCGCATCGCGATCGGCATCGCGCTGGCGAAGAAGTGGGGCGCCAACGTCCCGAACGCCATCCCGATCGACGTCAAGCTGGTCGACGCCAGCGATGCGAAGACGTTCCATTGGTAGGAGCGCCATGACGGCCCCGGTCCTCACGCTGCGGGGCATCGCGAAGAGCTTCCCCGGGGTGAAGGCGCTTCAGGGGATCGACCTCGAAGTACTCCCGGGGGAGATCCACGCGCTGCTGGGCGAGAACGGCGCCGGCAAGTCCACGCTGATGAAGATCCTCTCCGGCATCTACCAGCCGGACGAGGGGAAGATCAGCATCGACGGGCAGGAGCGGCATTTCGCCGGCTACCGGGAGGCGGTGGCCGCCGGCGTGGGGACCGTGTTCCAGGAATTCAGCCTGATCCCATACCTGGACGCGGCCGAGAACATCTTCCTCGGCCGCGAGAAGCGCCGCTTCGGGCTGCTGCAACGCGCGGCGATGCGGCGCGAGGCAGCCTCGCTGTTCGACCGGCTCGGCGTGAGGATGAACCTGTCCGTCGAGGTGCGCCGCTTGAGCGTGGCGCAGCAGCAGTTCATCGAGATCGCCAAGGCGCTGGCGCTCGATGCCCGCATCCTCATCCTGGACGAGCCGACCGCGACGCTGACGCCGGCCGACGCCGAGCACCTGTTCGCCATCATGCGCGCGTTGAAGCAGGGGGGCGTGGCGATCGTGTTCATCTCCCACCATCTCGAGGAGATCTTCGAGATCTGCGACCGGATCACCGTGCTGCGGGACGGCAAGCTCGTCGGCGTGACGGCCGTGGCCGACACCGACATGGACCGGCTGGTGCACATGATGGTGGGACGGCAGCTCGAACGCAGCTTTCCGCCCAAGCCGGACCGCGTGGACGGCCCGGCGGTGCTGGAGGTGGAGTTGCAGATCGACCGCGACGGCCCGGTCAACGCGTTCACCTTGCGGCAGGGCGAGATCCTCGGCTTCGCCGGCCTGGTCGGCTCGGGCCGCACCGAGACGGTGCTGGCCGTGCTCGGCGCCGACCCGGCCCATCGCAAGACCGTGCGCGTCGGCGGGCGGGATGCGACCCTGTCCGACCCGGCGGAGGCGCTTTCCCTCGGCCTCGGCATCCTGCCCGAGAGCCGCAAGACGGAGGGGCTGATCACCTCCTTCACCATCCGCGACAACATCTCGATCAACAACCTGGCCAAGTATCCCCAATTCGGCGTGTTCATCGACGCGGCGCGGGAGCGGGCGGCGACGAGCGAGATCATGCGCCAGGTCGGCGTCAAGGCGCCGGGCATGGGCACGGCGGTCGAGACGCTGTCCGGCGGCAACCAGCAGAAGGTCGTGCTGGCCCGGTGGCTGAACCACCACACGCGCATCCTGTTCTTCGACGAGCCCACGCGCGGGATCGACGTCGGCGCCAAGTCCGAGATCTACACCCTGATGCGCGCCCTGACGGCACAGGGCTACGCGATCATCATGGTGTCTTCCGAACTGCCGGAGATTGTGGGCATGTGCGACCGGGTCGCCGTGTTCTCGGAAGGCAAGATCATGTGCACGTTGGAGGGCGACGCGATCACGCCGGCGGACGTGATGCGGCATGCCAC
The DNA here is from genome assembly GCA_964245075.1 of uncultured Acetobacteraceae bacterium. Lineage (GTDB taxonomy): Bacteria > Pseudomonadota > Alphaproteobacteria > Acetobacterales > Acetobacteraceae > LMUY01. The sequence goes on along the minus strand of CAXTLC010000001.1, from coordinate 175,238 downwards.
GGCAGGAGCGCAGCATGAGCTCGTCTAAGACGGCGCTGCCGCCGGCGCCGGGCTTCGGCGCAAGGCTGGCGCTCGCCGGCCGCTCCACCGTGTTCTACCCGCTCGTGGGGCTGGTCGTCGTCTGCATCGTCATGGTGTTCGCCAGCGACAGCTTCCTCTCGGTCGGCAACGTCAACAACATCCTGCGGCAGGTCTCCATCAACGCGGTGATCGCCGTCGGCATGACCTACGTGATCCTGACCGGGGGCATCGACCTGTCGGTGGGCGCGGTGATGGCGCTGGGGGGCACGGTCGCGGCGGGGCTGATGTCCGGCGGCTTGCCTGGCGGGCTGGCGCTGCCGGTGTGCCTGCTCATCGGGCTGGCGTTCGGCGTGGCGAACGGCGTGTTCGTGGCCCGGCTGGGCATGCCGCCCATCATCGTCACCCTGGCGACCATGGGCATCGCCCGCGGCCTGGCGCTGATCTACACCGGCGGCTACCCGATCAGCGGCCTGCCGTCCTGGGTGCGCTGGTTTGGCGGCGGCTCCGTGCTGGGCCTGCAAACGCCCATCGCAATCACCGCCATCGTCTACCTTGCGGGCTGGGTGCTGCTGGAGCGGACGCCGTTCGGCCGCTACGTCTACGCCATCGGCGGCAACGAGACGGCGACCCGGCTCTCCGGCGTGCGGGTCGCGCGCTACAAGCTGCTGGTTTACGCGCTCAGCGGCCTCACCGCCGCGATCGCCGGGGTGGTGCTGACCTCCCGGCTGATGAGCGGCCAGCCCAACGCGGGCGAGGGCTTCGAGCTGGACGCGATCGCCGCCGTGGTGCTGGGCGGCACGTCCATCGCAGGCGGCCGGGGCTCGCTGATCGGGACGCTGCTGGGCGCGCTGCTGCTGGGCGTGCTCAACAACGGGCTGAACATGGTCGGCGTCAACCCGTATGTGCAAACCGTGGTGAAGGGCGGGATCATCCTGCTCGCCATCTACATCGGCCGCGAACGCCGCAAGTGAGGATGAAGTGAGCCTTACCAATACCCGCATGACTGCCATCGTCTGCCACGGCCCGGAGGACTACCGGGTCGAGCAGATCGCCCGCCCGATGCCCGGCCCGCGCGAGATGGTGATCCGCATCAGCGCCTGCGGCATCTGCGCCAGCGACTGCAAGTGCTGGCAGGGCGCCAAGATGTTCTGGGGCGACAAGTCCGGCGCCACCAAGGCCTACGTGAAGCCGCCGGTGGTCCCCGGGCACGAGTTCTTCGGCGTGGTGGACGACCTGGGCGAGGGGGCGGCGGAGCATTTCGGCGTCAAGCCCGGCGAGCGGGTGATCGCCGAGCAGATCGTGCCGTGCGACCGCTGCCGGTTCTGCCGCAGCGGCCAGTACTGGATGTGCGAGGTGCACAACATCTTCGGCTTCCAGCGCGAGGTCGCCGACGGCGGCATGTCGGACTACATGCTGATCCCCACCACCGCCCGCGTGCACGTCATCCCGCCCGCCATCTCGCTGGAGGACGCCGCCATCATCGAGCCGCTGTCCTGCGCCATCCACACGGTGCAGCGCGGGGACGTGCAGTTGGATGACGTCGTGGTGATCGCGGGCGCCGGGCCGATCGGGCTGATGATGGTCCAGGTGGCGCGGCTCAAGACGCCGAAGAAGCTCGTGGTCATCGACATGGTGCCGGAGCGGCTGGAATTGGCGAAGACGTTCGGCGCCGACGTCGTGATCAACCCCAAGGAGCAGGACGCCCTGGCGATCGTCCAGGGCCTGACCGAGGGCTATGGCTGCGACGTGTACATCGAGGCGACCGGGTCGCCCTCCGGCGTCACCCAGGGCATGTCGCTGATCCGCAAGCTCGGCCGCTTCATCGAGTTCTCCGTCTTCGGCAGCGACACCACGATGGACTTCTCCATCATCGGTGACCGCAAGGAACTGGACGTGCGCGGCGTGCATCTCGGCCCGTACTGCTACCCGATCGCCATCGACCTGCTCGGGCGCGGGCTGGTCACCTCGAACGGCATCGTGACGCATGACTACGGGTTCAAGCAGTGGGACGAGGCGATCAAGGTCGCCAACTCGCTCGACTCGATCAAGGTGCTGATGAAGCCGGACGCCTGACGCCATGCCGTTCGTCATCGGCGTCGACATCGGGACGCAGAGCACCAAGGCGCTGCTGATGGACGCGGCCGGCGCCATCGTCGCCAGCCACAGCCACGCCTACGCGCCGGACACGCCCCGCCCGCTCTGGGCCGAGCAGGACGCCGACGTGTGGCTGGACGCCGTGGCGGCGTGCATCGCGGGGTGCGTGGCCAAGGCGCAGGCCAGGCCCGGCGGGTTCGACGCCGCCGGGGTCGCGGGCCTCTGCATCAGCAGCCTGTACGGCGGTTCCGGCATCCCGGTCGATGCGCAGGGGCAGAAGCTGCATCCCTGCCTGATCTGGATGGACCGCCGCGCTGGCGCGCAGGTGGATGCGGTGCGCCGCACCCTGGATGCCGAGCGCCTGTATGACGTCACCGGCAACGGCATCGACAGCTACTACGGCTTCACCAAGATGCTTTGGCTGCGGGATGAGCGGCCGGACGTGTGGCGGCGCACCCGCCACCTCCTGCCGCCCAACGCCTACGTCATCCGCGCGCTGACCGGGGCGGTTGCGGTGGACCATTCGTCCGCGGGCAACATCGGCGGCGTGTACGACATGAAGGCCCGCGCCTGGTCGGGCACCATGCTCGCCGCACTTGGGATTCCCGCCGGGATGATGCCGGAGCGGCTCGTGGAGTCCAGTGCGGTCGTGGGCGGCGTGTCGCCGGGCTGGGCGTCCCGGCTGGGAGTGCGGGCCGGCACGCCGGTGGTGGCCGGCGGGGTGGACGCGGCGGTCGCCACCTTCGCGGCCGGGGCGACACGGCCGGGCCAGCACGTGGCGATGATGGGCACCAGCATGTGCTGGGGCACCCTGACCGCCGAGACGGACGCCCGCCACGGCCTGATCAGCATGCCCTACGTGTTCAACGGCCAGCGCGACCTCTACGTGTTCGGCGGCGCCATCACGGCCGGCGCGTCGGTCAGTTGGTTCCGCGAGCAGTTCTGCCAGGAGGGCGGCGAGGAGGCTTCCTTGCCTGGGCTCGACGGGGCTGCCGCCGCCGTTCCGGCCGGGTCCGAGGGGATGCTGTTCCTGCCCTACCTGATGGGCGAACGCAGCCCGATCTGGGACAGCAAGGCCAGCGGCGCCTTCGTCGGGCTGAGCCTTTTCCACACTCGGGCGCATCTCTACCGAGCGGTGCTCGAAGGCGTCACCTACGCCCTGCGCCACAACATCGAGCTGGGGCGCAAGGCCGGGCGGGACCTGGCCGATACGCTGGTGGTGGTCGGCGGCGCGGCCCATTCCGACCTCTGGATGCAGGTGGTGGCCGACGTGACCGGCTACCCGGTCCGCACCATCGCCGAGAACGTCGAGGCCGCGCTCGGCGCGGCCCTGCTGGCGGCCCTCGGCACGGGGCTGGTCACGCCGGAGGCCGCAAGCAAGGGCTGGGTGACGCTGGCCGAGCGCGCCCTGCCTCAGCCCACGGCGCAGCGGACGTACGACAAGCTGTTCGGCGCGTACCGCGACCTGTACCCGGCCTTGCGGGACACGATGCACCGGTTGCAGCCGTGATCTGACGCGGATGGCTTCGAGACCTGGTTCGGGCAAATACCGACAGGACCAAGCTTCAATGGTGCGACCATGAACGGTGGACGCTGCTCGCGGACGCACCGCCCACTTAGGAGGAAGCCTTCAGGCCGATCCCAGCACGGACGCCTTGCGTGACGTCAGCCGGGTTTGCAGCAGCACGACGACCAGGAGGAACAGGCCGCGGATTACCGACTGCCAATAGGCCGACAGGCTGATCCACCCGCGCCCGTTCTCGAAGTTGAGGATGTTCAGGATCATTCCCAGCAGCAGCGCCCCCGCCAGCGTGGTGCCGACCGAGCCTTCTCCCCCCGTCAGCAGCGTCCCGCCGACCACCACCGCGGAGATGGCGAACAGCTCCCATCCCGCCCCCTCCACCGGCTGCCCGGCGCCGAACTGCGCCGCGAGGATCACCCCCGCCAGCCCCGCCAGCGTCCCGCTGCCGGCATACACCAGCAGCTTCACCCGGTCGGTCGGAAGGCCCATCAGCCGCGTCGCGTCCTCGTTGCCGCCCACCGCGAGGACGGTGCGGCCGAACGCGGTCAGGTTGAGCAGCACCGACCCGGCGGCGAACGCGCCCAGCGCGATCCAGGCCGGCACGGGCAGGGCGCCGAGATCGGTCTGCCCGATGTTGGTGAAATCCGTGTCGTATGACACGGACACCGACTGGTTGCCCGCCAGCAGCAGCGCAGTCCCGCGCGCCGCCAGCATGGTGGCGAGCGTGGCGATGAACGGCACGATCCCGGCGCGCACGACCAGCATGCCGTTCAGCACGCCGATGGCCAGCCCCGCCGCCACGCCCGCCGCCAGCCCGGCCGCCGTCCCGTAGGGAGAGGCGAGGGCCGCGACCACGCTGCCCAGGGCCGCGACGGCGCCGACCGAGAGGTCGATGCCGCCCGTCATGATGACGAACGCCATGCCGAGCGACACCAGCGCGAACATGGAATTGTAGCGCAGGAAGCTCGCCACGTTGAACAGCCCGAGGAAATGGTCGTAGCGCATCCCGCCGAACGCCGTCAGCAGCGCCAGCGCGATCACCACGCCGTAACGCGCAACGTTGAGCCGCCCCCTCATGCCCGGCGGCCTCCGCGCTGCAACCCCACCGCGAGCATGATCAGTCCCGCCTTGACCACCATGGCCGCCGCGTCCGGCACGCCGTTGGCCAGCAGCATGTAGCGCACGATCTGGATGATCAGCGCCCCGATCACCGTGCCGCCGACCGAGGCCCGGCCGCCGCTGAGCAGCGTGCCGCCCACTGCCACCGCGGCGATGGCGTCCAGCTCCATCCCGAGGCCCACGGCATTGGAGTCGGACGAGGAGTTGATCGCGATCACGATCAATCCCGCCAATCCCGCGCACAGCCCGCTGATCACGTACACCGCCCGCTTCACCTGCCCGACGGGAACGCCAGCAAGCCGGGACGCCCGCTCGTTGCCGCCCACCGCGAGCACGTGGCGGCCGAACACCGTCCGCCGCATGGCCCACGCGGCCGCCGCGGCGATGCCCAGCATCAGCAGCGCCTGCACCGGCACGCCCGCGACCTCGCCCAGGCCGATGACCTGGAAGGACGGCACGTGGAAGGTCTGCAACTGCCCATTGGTGGCGACCTGCGCCAGCCCGCGCCCGGCGATGAACAGGATCAGCGTCGCCACGATCGGCTGCACCCCGAACCGCGTCACCAGCAGCCCGTTGCACCAGCCGAGCGCCCCTGTGACCACCATCGGCGCAGCCAACGCGAGCGGGACCGCGACCGGGGCGGGCAGGGCGGCGATCCTGCCCAGGAAAATCATCGGCGCCAGCGTCCCGGCGATCGCCATCAGCGAGCCGACGGACAGATCGATGCCGCCCGTGGCGATCACCAGCGTCATGCCCACCGCCACGATGACGATGGTCGTCACCTGCGTCAGGTTCACGTTCAGCGTCTGCCAGGACACGAAATGCGGCGTGATCGCCACGTTCACCGCGAGCAACGCCAACAAGGCCGCGAGCGAGGCGTGCCGCGCCACCAGGGAGCCCAGCGGACGGCCGGACATCATCCGGGTCCGCAAGCGGAGCGCCAGGTCAGACACTCCCGACGTCCGCAGCGCCATGCGCCATGGCTGCCAGCACCGCATCCTCCCCGAGCGCCTCGCCCGCCAATTCCGCCACGATCCGGCCGTCCCGCATCACGTACGCGCGGTCCGAGCCTTCGGTGATCTCCTCCACCTCGGAGGACACCATCAGCACGCCGAGCCCATCCCTGGCGAGCGCACGGATCAGCGACTGGATCTCCGCCTTGGCGCCGACGTCGATGCCGCGGGTCGGCTCGTCCAGGATCAGCAGCTTGGGGTCCATGCACAGCCAGCGCGCGAGCAGCACCTTCTGCTGGTTGCCGCCGGAAAGCTGCCCGATCGGCTGCTTCGGCCCGGCGCAGCATATGCCGAGCCGGGCGATGTAGCGGGTGACGATCTCCGCCTGCCTGGCCCCGTCCACGATCCCGGCGCGGCTCAGCGCGGGCAGCAGGGCCAGCGTCAGGTTCTCGGCCACCGACAGCTCCGGCACGATGCCCTCGAGCTTGCGGTCCTCGGTCACGAAGCCGATGCCGGCGGCGATCGCCGCGCCCGGCTCGGCTGGCCGGAACGCGCGGCCATCCATCGCCATCGTCCCGGCGCTTGCCGGGTCGGCGCCGGCGACCACGCGCACCGTCTCGGTCCGCCCGGCGCCCAACAGGCCGGCCAATCCGACGATCTCGCCTTTTGCCACGCTGAGATCGACCTGCCGCACCCGCGGCGGCGCGGCCAGGCCCTGGACCGTGAGCAAGGGCGGCCCGGCCTCCGCCGCCTTCCGGCCGAAGCCGGTGGCGCCCCCCTGGGCGACGGCTTGCGCGTTGCGGCCCAGCATGTGCGCCACCAGGCTGAGCTGCGGCATGGCGGCCATGTCGGCCGCGATCACCGTGCGGCCGTCGCGCATGATCGTGACGCGGTCGCACACGGCGTAGAGCTCATCCAGCTTGTGGCTGACGAACACGACCGAGACCCCCTCGCCGCGCAGCTTCCGGATCACCGCGAACAGCGCGTCCACCTCCCGTTCGGTCAGCGAGGAGGTGGGTTCGTCCATGATCACGAGCTTGGCCTCGAAGCCGATGGCGCGGGCGATCGCGACCATCTGCTGCGTTGCCGTCGAATAGCGGGCGAGCGGCTCCCGCACGTCGATGGCGATGCCGAGCCGCGCCAGCAGCGCCGCCGCTTGCGCGTGCATCCGCCGCCAGCCGAGCAGCCCGAGCCGGCTCATGGCATGGCCCTGGGCGCGGCTCCGGGTACGGCCCAGGCAGATGTTCTCGGTGACGGACCGCAGCCCGACGAGGTTAATCTCCTGGTAGATCGTGCTGATCCCGGCCGCCTGCGCGGCCTGCGGGCTCCCCGCCTCGAACGGGTGCCCGGCAAAGGCCACCTCGCCGGCATCGCGGCGGTAGTAGCCGGTCAGGATCTTGATCAGCGTCGATTTGCCTGCGCCGTTCTGCCCGATCAGCGCGTGCACCTCGCCGGGCGCCACGGTGAACTCGGCGCCGTCCAGCGCGGGAACGCCGCCGAAGCGCTTGTCGATGCCCCGCATCGCGAGCAAGGGAGCTGCCATCGGCGGACCCCGGCCGGGTGTTTCCCCTAGAACGCTTGGCCGATCAACTGGGCCGCGTTCTGCTTGTCGTAGAACTGGTCCGTGTTGATGATCTGCGGCGGCACCTTCTCCCCGGCGAAGTATTTCGCCGCGGTCGCGAAGGCGACGGGGCCGAAATCGGGGCTGCACTGGCAGATCGCGCCGATCTTGCCGTCCGCCACGTCCTGCACCGCATCCTTCTCGCCGTCGATCGAGCAGATGATGATGTCCTTGCCCGGCACCTTGCCCGCCGCCTCGGCCGCCGTGATCGCGCCCAGCGCCATCTCGTCGTTGTGGGCGTAGATGGCGGTCGCGTCCGGATGCGCCTGCAACAGCGTTTGGGCGACCTGCCGCCCGGTGTCGCGGACGAAGTCGCCGGACTGGCTGGCCACGATCACCATGCCGGGATGGGACTTCAGCGCGTCGTCGAAGCCCTTCTTGCGGTCATTGGCCGGGGACGCGCCGACGCTGCCCTCGAGCTCGATGATCCTCGCCTTGCCGCCGGTGGTGTCGGCCAGCCATTCGGCGACGCGGCGGCCCTCCGCGACGAAGTCCGAGCCGATGAAGGTCAGGTAATCGACGCCCGGCTTGGCAAGCGCCGGGTCGACGCTGCGGTCGATCAGGATGACGGGGATGTTGGCCCGCTTGGCGGCACGCACCGCCGGGATCAGCGGCCGTTCCTCGCGCGGCACCAGGAAGATGAGGTCAACCCCCTGGGCGATCATGCTGTTGACGTCGGACACCTGCTTGGCGGCCGAGCTGGCGGCGTCCGTGTAAACGAGCTGCCAGCCGCGCTTCTTCGCCTCCGCTTCCATGCTGTTGGTTTCGGCGATGCGCCACTGGTTGTTGCTCTCGCTCTGCGCGAAGCCGACCTTGTAGGAAGGCTTCTTCGGCGGCGGCGTCGTCGCCTCCTGGGCGTGGGCGCGCGCCAGGCCCGCCAGCGCGGCGGCGGCCGTGATCGTGATGAGGTCGCGTCGGAACATCGGTCACTCTCCCTTTGACGCGCGCCGGTTGCGGCCCGGCGCGGCTCTTTGTTGGATCGGCTGCCCATTCCAGCCGAGTTCGGCCGAGATGGCGCGGGCGGTGTCGGCCACGTCCGGGGCCAGGGCACGCATGCGGGCTTCGGGCATATGCTGCGCCGCGCTCGCCACGCTGATCGCGGCGGCGATCCCCCCGCTCCCATCCCGCACGGGAGCGGCGATGCAGTGGATGCCCACCTCGTTCTCCGCGAAATCGAACGCCACGCCGGCGGCGGCATAGGCGTGCATCTCGTCCAGGTAGGCGTCCGGGGAACGGGGCGCGCCGCGCCCGGCTGGCGGCGCCACGGCGGCGGCGTGGAGCGTGCGCCATTCTTCCGGCGCCATGTCGAGCATCAGCGCCTTGCCGACGCCCGTGACTGCCAGCTTCATGCGGTGGCCGACGCGCGAGCGCATCTCCAGCCCGCGCTGGCCAGGGATCTTGTCGATGTAAAGCACCTCTGCCCCGTCGGCGACGCCGAGGTGGACCGTATCCTGCGTGCGGACTGCCAGGGCATGGAGGAAGCGGCGGGCGACCGTGGCCACCGGCACGGTCTCGCGCGCCCGGAAGCCGAGTTCGATCAGCTTGGCGCCGAGCAGGTAGCCGTGCGACGGTCCGCAACGGAGGAAGCGCTGCTCCACCAGGGCGCTGACCAGGCGTTGCGTGGTGCTGCGGCTGCAACCGATCGCGTCCCCGATGCGCGGCAAGCTCTGCGCGCCGTCAGCGACCGCTTGAAGCACGGCCAGCCCGCGGACCAGGGTTTGTGCGCCTGCGATCGCCTGCTCGGACATTGCTTCTCCCACATCCAGGCTGCGGCCAACCCGTTTGCCTTGTCAATATGTGGGCTTGCAACCCGCAATATGGGTTCCACTGTGCTGGGAAAGCCAACATAAGTTGCCCATAATGATCCGCCAGCGTGAAAATTGGCGGTGGCGGAACCGCCACGTCTGTGCTTGCTTCGTGTCTGGTGGAAACGAAAACAGGAAAAACGGTGTTCGAAACGAACATCCCAGCCCGGCTGGACCGGCTGCCATGGTCGAACTTCCATTGGCTCGTCGTTTGCGCCCTCGGCATCACCTGGATCCTGGACGGCCTTGAGGTCACCCTGGTCGGTTCCCTGTCCGGGGCGCTGAAGGAGAGCACGATGCAGCTCTCCGAGTCCGAGATCGGCTATGCCGCGAGCTGCTACCTGATCGGCGCTGTCGGCGGCGCGCTGTTCTTCGGCTGGCTGACCGATCGGGTCGGTCGCAAGACCATGTTCACCGTCACCGTGCTGGTTTACCTGCTCGCCACCGTCGCCAGCGGGCTGGCCTGGAATTTCTGGTCCTTCGCCCTGTTCCGCGCCATCACCGGGGCCGGCATCGGCGGCGAGTATTCGGCCGTCAACGCCACCATCCAGGAGCTGATTCCCGCCCGGCGCCGCGGCTACGTCGACTTGGTGATCAACGGCAGCTTCTGGATCGGCGCCGCACTGGGCGCGGGTGGCGCGCTGGTCGTGCTCGATCCGGCGATCATGCCGCCCGCCTATGGCTGGCGCGCCGCCTTCGTCATCGGCGGAGCGATCGGCTTCGTCACCTTGCTGATGCGGCGCTGGATTCCGGAAAGCCCCCGCTGGCTGATGACCCACGGCCAGCCCGAAGCGGCCGAGCGGGCAATGGCGCAGATCGAGCGCGCCGTGGCGGCAACCGCCGGGCCGCTTCCCGCCGTACCCGACCGCACCCTACGCCTGCGACGCGACACCAAGAGCTGGTTCCTGCAAGGCTTGAAGGCGTTGTTCACGCAGTACCGGCGCCGCACGGTCGTCGGCATCGCGCTGATGACGGCGCAGGCCTTCTGCTACAACGCCATCTTCTTCACCTACGCGCTTATCCTGACGCGGTTCTACCATGTCCCCTCGGGCCGGGTCGGCTTGTTCATCCTGCCCTTCGCCGCCGGCAACTTCGCCGGGCCGCTGATCCTCGGCCCGCTGTTCGACAGCATCGGCCGCAAGGCCATGGTCACCGCGACCTACGTGCTTTCCGGACTGCTGCTCGCCGTGACCGGCTGGCTGTTCGCCCTGGGCGTGCTCGACGCGGTGCAGCAGACGGCGGCTTGGACCGTCATCTTCTTCTTCGCGTCGGCCGCCGCCAGTTCGGCCTACCTCACGGTCGGCGAGGTGTTCCCGCTGGAAGTGCGCGCCACCGCCATCGCCATCTTCTACGCATTCGGCACGGCCCTTGGCGGGGTCTGCGGCCCGGCGGTGTTCGGGCACCTGATCGAGAGCGGCTCCCGCGAGGCCCTGCTCTATGGCTACCTGCTCGGCGCCGTGCTGATGGTGGGCGGCGGCCTGGTGCAGGCCCTGCTCGGCATCGACTGCCAGCGCTGCGGCCTGGAGGACGTCGCCGCGCCGCTCTGCCTGGCTGGCGAGACGGCCAAGCGGCCCAGCCTTTCCGGCAGCCCGCTCCGGGGCACCGCGCACTCGCTCCCTTGAGCCAGCCCGGCAGCGCGCGGCTTGCAAACCTTGCCGGTTCCGCTGTCTGATCAGATCGCAACCGGCGGACCAACAAGCCGTGAACCTGGGACGAAGCCCATGCCGCTGCTGGCGCTCGAACAGATCAGCCGTTCCTTCGGCGCCATCCAGGCGCTGTCCGGCGTGGACCTGTCGGTCGCGCCGGGGGAAGTGGTCGGACTGATGGGCGACAACGGCGCCGGCAAGTCCACCCTGGTCAAGATCATCGCCGGCAACTTCCCGCCCAGCGCCGGGCGGATGTCGTTCAACGGAAGGGACGTGGCCTTCACCGGCCCGGTGGACGCCCGCACCGCCGGGATCGAGGTGGTCTATCAGGATCTCGCCCTGGCCGATAACCTGTCCGCCGCCGCCAACGTGTTCCTCGGGCGCGAGCTGCATCGGCGGATCGGGCCGGTGCGCCTGCTGGACCATCGCCGGATGGAGCGGCGGGCGGCGGCGCTGTTCGGCGAGCTGAAGAGCGAAACCCGCGCCGGCGACCTCGTGCGGCAGATGTCCGGCGGCCAGCGCCAGGCCGTCGCCATCGCGCGCACCCGGCTTTCGGACGCCAGGCTGATCATCATGGACGAGCCGACGGCGGCGATCAGCGTGCGGCAGGTTGCCGAGGTGCTGGCGCTGATCGGCCGCCTGCGGGACGCCGGGATCGCCGTCATCCTGATCAGCCACCGCATGCCGGACGTGTTCGACGTCTGCGACCGCGTCGTGGTGATGCGGCGCGGGCGCAAGGTGGCTGACAAGGCGGTCGCCGCATCAAGCCCGCAAGAGGTGACCGGCCTCATCACCGGCGCGCTGGAGGCGGCCTGACATGTCCGCGGTTCCGCATGCCGCAACGGGCGCCTGGCATTCGCGCGGCTTCTTCGCGACCCAAACGGCTTATGTCGGCGGCGCGCTGCTGCTGCTCGTCGTGTTCATGGCGTTCTCGACGCCCGTGTTCGTCACCTTGGGCAACCTGGTCAACGTCGCCACCAACTTCTCCTACATCGCCATCGTGGGGCTCGGCGCCACGCTGGTGATCATCACCGGCGGGATCGACCTGTCGGTCGGCTCGGTGATGGCGCTGACGGCGATCCTGACCGCGCTGTTCTTCCGCTGGGCGGAGGCGAGCGCGCTCGCCTCCGTGCCCGGGCTGGCCTTGTTCGCCGCCGTGGCGTGCGGCCTGCTGGCGGCGGCCGGCATCGGCGCCGTCAACGGCTGGCTGATCGCGCGCATGGAGCTGACGCCCTTCGTCACCACGCTCGGCATGCTGAGCGTGGCCCGCGGCCTGTGCTACGCCATCACCCGCGGCGCCGGCGTCTCGATCGACGGCCCGGACGCCGACCTGTTCTCCAGCCTCACCGACGGCAGCGTGCTCGGCGTGCCGGCCCCGCTGATCTACCTGCTCGTGCTGGCCGCCGCCATGGGCGTGTTCCTGCACCACACCGCCACAGGGCGCTACGTCTTCGCCCTGGGCGGCAACGAACGGGCCGCCCGGCTCGCCGGCGTGCCCGTGCTGCGGGTGAAGGCGGGCGTTTACGTCGCCTCCGCGCTGCTCGCCGGCTTGGCGGGCATCCTGCTGGCGGGCTGGCTCGGCTCGGTTCCGGCCAACCTCGCGCAAGGCTACGAGCTGCGCATCATCGCCGCCGCGGTCATCGGCGGCGCAAACCTCAACGGCGGCATCGGCGGCCCGGCGGGCGCCCTGGTGGGAGCGGCGCTGATCGAGGTGATCCGCAACGGCCTGGTGCTGGCACGGGTGGACACCTATTGGCAGGACACGCTGGTTGGCGTGATCATCATCGCCGCCGTGTTCGTCGACAAGCTGCGTAGCCGGCGCATCGGCCACTGAGAAAACCAGAGAAAACAAAAAGGGAGAGGAACACATGCGCAAAACGTTGATTGCCGGGCTTGCCTTGGCCGCCTTGGGCCAGGCGGTGCCGGCGGCGACACCGGCCCGGGCCGCCGACGCATACCGCTTCGCCGTGGTGCCGAAGGCGATGAACAACCCGTTCTTCGACCTGGCCCGCGACGGCTGCATGGCGGAAGCCAAGAAGCTCGGCGTTTCCTGCACCTACACCGGGCCGGTGGAGCACGAACCGGCGACCCAGGTGCAGATCATCCAGGACCTGATCAGCCAGCACGTGGACGGCATCGCCATCTCGGTCGCCGATGCCGCCTCGATGAAGCGGGTGATCCACCAGGCGCGGCAAGCCGGGATAAACGTCATCACCTTCGACGCCGACAGCCCGGACAGCGAGCGGCAAGCCTATGTCGGCACGGACAACAAGGCATTGGGCCAGGCGCTCGGGCAGATGCTGGTCAAGGTGCATCCCAAGGCCGGGCAGTTCGCGCTGGTGTCCGGCGGCCCGGCGGCGGAGAACCTGACCATGCGGGTGCAAGGCGTGCGCGACGCGCTGAAAGGCGCCGGTTGGACCGAGGTCGGCGGATCGCCCACTTTCTGCAACGACGACTCGGCGCTCGCGGTGCAGCAGATGACGGATCTGGCCACCGCCAACCAGGGATTGAGCGCCATCCTTCCCGTCGGCGGCTGGCCGCTGTTCACCCACGGCGCTTTCACGGGCTTCGTCAACGCCCGCAAGCAGGCCGTCGCGAGCGGGGCATTCAGCGTCGTCTCGGCGGACACCCTGCCGGTGGAGCTGCAGGAGGTGGAGGAAGGCAGCGTCGCCGGCCTTGTCGGGCAGCGGCCGTTCGAGATGGGCCAGAAGGCGATGGACGTGCTGCTGGCGCTCAAGAAGGGGCAGGGGGTGCCGACCGTCACCTACGCCGGGCTGGACGAAGTGACGAAGGCGAACGTCGCCCAGTTCGCCAAGCCCCAGACAGCCAGCCAATAGCGGCGGACGCCGGTGCAGCAGCGCGCCGGGAGGCCGGCCCGGCGTGAGCAGCCCCGGCTCATCTCCATCTCGGCCCTGCTGGCAAGCGTGCTGCTGCTGACGGTCGGCACCAACCTGCAGGGCGTGCTGCTGCCCATCCGGCGGCAGATGGAGGGGTCGAGCATGCAGCGGGTCGGGCTGCTCTCCTCCGGCTGGTCGTTCGGCTTCGTGCTGGCCTGCCTGGTGATCGGCCGCCTCGTCAGTTCGGTGGGGCACGTGCGCAGCTTCGCCGGGCTGGCCGCGGTGAGCGGCGCCGCGTCCATGCTGTTCCTGCCGCTGGACGACGAGGCCGTCTGGATCGCCCTGCGCGTGATCGTCGGCTTCTGCTTCGGCGGCCTCTCGATGGTCGCCGAGAGCTGGCTGAACGAGCGCAGCGGCAGCGGGCAGCGGGGCGGGATCTTCGCCGCCTACATGACCGTGACCTTGCTGGCCTCCCTGGCCGGCACGCTCAGCCTGGCGTTCCTGGACCCGGTGGAAACGCTGCCCTACACGCTGATGAGCATCGCCGTCGTGCTGTCGGTCGTGCCCGTGGCGCTGACCCGGGCGCCCACGCCGAAGCCGATCAAGCCGTTCACGATCCAGCTCCGGGCGCTGTACCGGGTTTCACCCACCGGCGTGTTCGGCTGTTTCGCCGTGGGCACCGTCAGCGGCGCGTTTGGCGGCCTGCTGCCGGCTTATGGCTTGTCGATGGGGCTTTCGACCCATGCCGTCGCCTCGCTGCTGGCCGCGGCGCTGGTCGGCGGAGCGCTGGCCTACTACCCCGCGGGTGCGCTGTCCGACCGGGTGGACCGTCGTCTCGTCATCGTCGTGCTGGCCTGCCTGAGCGTCCTGCTCTGCGCGGTGATCGTGCAGCATCCGGATCTGCCGCCACGGGGCATCCTGCTGGCGGTGGGCGCGTTCGGTTTCTGCCAATATCCGCTTTATGGCCTCTGCGTGGCCATGACGAACGACCGGGTGCGGGAGCAATCGTTCTCCGAGGTGGCGAGCGAGTTGCTGATCATCTACGGCGCGGGGACGACCCTCGGGCCGCCAGCGGGCGCGGCCGCGATGCATTTCGGCCCGCGCTTCCTGTTCCTGTTCATGGGGGTGGTGCTGGTGGTCCTGATCGGTTTCACGGCATCGCGGATGCGGCGCCGGGTGCGGACGCAGCCGGAGCTGAAGGTGCGGACCCATCCGTTGGGAACCGCGCCGAACTCGATGCAGATGTTCCGTCCCCGCGAGGGAGGCGGGCAGGGTGAAGGGATCGATGGATGACGTCAGCACACCGCCGACGCGCCCTGGCGGCCAGCCTCGTGCTTGGCTTGGCCGGGTGCGCCGGGCCGAGCGGCCCCCCGGACGCCCCCGTGTTCGGCGAGTGGCAAGGCCAGCCGCCGGGCCTCGACGCGGACACGCCGGTCGCATTCGATCTCGTGCTGTATGGCGGCCCGGGGGCGGCATCCGGGCAGTACCATACCAGGGCCACCACGCAGAACCCGAATCAGTTCAGCGCCAACGGCACGCAGGAATGGGGCGGCGACTGGACGAGCACGCAGGGCGTGGCGAACGGCGAAACCCTGAAGTTCATCATCCTGCATGACCACTTGCCGAACCAGATCGGCGGCTACGCCTTGGCCCCCGATGGCAGGCTGCACGCGCTGGACCCGGATGGTTCGCTCAACACGACGCCGGACGGCGCACTTTACACCCTCTCGCCGGTCCGTCCCCGCTTCGTGCACTGAACCCGCCCAGGCTTCGAGGGCCTGGGCGGGCTCGTGTTCAACGGCCGCGGCTAGAAGCTGATGTGGGACTTGAAGCCGAAGATCGCCGCATCCGGGATGTTGGACACGCCGTTCGGCCGGAAATAGTACTGGAACAACGGCTGGAAGCTCACGCCACGATAGACGTGGATGTTGTAGTTGAGCTCGATGATCTCCTGGTGGGTCTGGATCGCTCCGGTGCTGCTGCTGACGACGGGCAGGCCGAACGCCCGGTCAAGCCCCTGCTGCTTGCCCAGCGCGCCGCTGACGTTGGCGTAGTTGAACAGGAAGCCGACGGTGTCCAACGGCCGCGCCTTCCAGAAGTCCCGGAGAAGGGCGCCGAAGAAGGCCTGGTTGGCGTAGTTGGAGAGGGACGGGTCCGTGTGGACGTAGCCCGCCAGCAGCACCAGGCCGTCCGTCGCCCCGGGTCCGTTGCGCAGCACCATCTGGTCGGCAAGCGCCCAGTAACCGGTCTTGTTCCCGGTGCCGTTGCTGCTGCCGCCGGCCAGCACGCTCGCGGGCGTCGTCAGGTACTTCGGGTAGCTGCTCGTGTCGTAGCCGAAGCCGAGCTTGTAGTGGCCGGGCATCTGTTGCGGGCCGACCGTCGGCTCGTAGGCGGCTTCGACCGGGATCATGACGCCGCTGTCCCGCGAACCATCGAAGTGAAAGCCCGTGCGGAACTGCGGATAGGTGTAGAGGTTCTGGTTCACCTCGTACACGCCGATTTGGATGTAAGTGTTAGCCGTCGGCCGCCCCCGCACCCGCCCGAAAAACACCGCGTCCGGGTAGGAGCTGAACCCCTTGTCCGACTCCGGCAGCGCCTTCGGGTTGCCGCAGAGCGAGTTGTTGATGAAGTTGCAGTACAGCGGCGATGCGGAGAAGTCGTTCAGCTCCGGCGCCCGTCCAGCCGCGATATTGAGGCGCCCGTTCAGCAGCGACTCCTCGGCGTAGAGGTAAACGAGGTGGGCCACCACGTCTCCGCCCGCGCCGTAGATCTCCTGCACCTGGTTGAGGGTGTCGCCGAAGTTGCTGCCGACGTTGCTGCCCTGGCGGTTGACGATGACCAGGTGGCCGGTCAGCCCCTTGATGTTGGCCAGCTTCTCGAAATCGACGTCGGCCTCGAAGCCGAGCTGGCCGGCGTAGCTGGAGCTTTGCCGCGTTCCGCCCGTGACGTTGCCGGCGACCTCGGCGATGTAGTCGAGCTGCAAGCTCACCCCGACGCGCGCCAGGTTGGCGCGGACGTTGCCGATGTCGGGGAGAAGGTGCTCGGGCCCGGAAGGTGGCGTCGCGGTCGGCGGCGACAATTCCTCGCTGGGGCCGATGCTGATGGTGGGATTGGGTTGTTGGGCATGGGCTGGGACCAAGCCCAGGCCCAGTGCCAGAGCGGCCGCAACGGCGCCCAAGCGCGGTCGGGCCACCCGTGGTGACAAGTTTTGCTTCATGGCTCTTGGCTCCCGTCGTCCAAATTTCTGCGCCGGGTTTCAGCCCGGTCGCGCACTTGCCATAGACTTGTTGAGTCTTCCTTGTCTGACTACACGTAATTTGCGGCAGTCTGACCGTGACCGCACCGTGACTGCGGAATGTATGATGTTGTGGCATTTTGACCGCAGCGGCTTGGGCAGGGAGTGGGAACGGCCGGGCGCCCGGCATTCGACCCAGCGCTTGACAACGCCAGGCGCTTGACAACGCCAGGCGCTTGACAACGAAAGACACGCTGACGCAGCTTCCCGACACAGAACGAAGCAAGAAACGCACACGAGGAATTCCCGTCATGATTGACGAAGCCGACCCGCACGCCGCCCATCCCGCTTCGCAGGCCCAGCCCGCCGCACCCCGCCGCAGCGTGTTGCAGGGGGCGGCAATAGGATCGGCCTTGGCGCTGCTGGCTGGCGCGCGGGCCGCCCGCGCCCAGGCGGTTCCGCCGTTTCCCAACCATCCGCGTTGGCGTTTCGTATTCGTGAACCACGTCACCACCAATCCGTTCTTCGTTCCCACCCAGTATGGGTTGCAGGATGCCTGCGACCTGCTCGGCTGCGACCACCAATGGACCGGCTCGGCGAATTCCGACGTGGCCGAGATGGTGAATGCGATGAACTCCGCCATCGCCGCCAAGGCCAGCGCCATCGCGGTGCCGATCATCGACCCCAAGGCGTTCAACGGCCCGACCGAGCGTGCGCTGGCAGCCGGAATACCCGTGTTCGCCTACAACGCCGACTCGCCTTCCGGCGGCGCCAACAAGCGGCTGGCCTATATCGGGCAAGACCTCTACCAGGCCGGCGTGCTGATGGGCCAGCGCATCGTCCAGCTCGTGGACAGCGGCACGGTCGCGCTGTTCATCGCCACGCCCGGCGCGCTCAACATCCAGCCGCGGATCGACGGCGCGCAGGACGCGATCAAGAAATCAGGCAAAAACTACGACGTGCAGGTGATCGCGACGGGCGCCACCGTGAACGAGGAGCTGTCCAAGGTCGAGGCCTTCTACCTGGGCCACCAGGACGTCAAGGGCATGTTCTCCGTAGATGGCGGCACCACCCAGGCCGTCGCCGAGACCATGAGCAAGCACGGGCTGGCCGCCAAGGGCGTCCACGGCGGCGGCTTCGACCTGCTGCCGCGCACCTTGCAACTGATCCAGGCCGGGGCGATGGACTTCACCATCGACCAGCAGCCCTACCTGCAAGGGTTCTACACGGCGATGCAGATGTTCACCTTCCTGGCGTCCGGCGGGCTGGTCGGGCCGGCCGACAGCAACACCGGGCTCAAGTTCGTCACCAAGGAAAGCGTCGGCGCCTACCTCTCGACGGCGACCCGCTATGAAGGCAAGGCGGACACGCGCCAGATCGTGCCGCGTTCCGGCCCGATCGCGACTTAGCTTGCCCGACAGGAACGGCGGCCTCATCGACAAGGTCCTCCGCTGGCCGGAGCTCAGCATCCTTGTCGTGGCGCTCCTGCTGGTCGCCTACTTCGAGTATGCCAACGTCGACTTCCTGCTGACGGACGCCAGCCTGCAGAACCTGTCGCAGTTCGTGGCGCCGGCGGCCATCATCGCGTGCGGCGAGATCATGCTGATGATCGGCGGCGAGATCGACCTTTCCGCCGGGATGGTGTTCGCGCTGGCGCCGTTCGTGATGCATTTCGCCGCCGAGGCCGGGGTGCCGCTGCCGGCCGCCGTGGCGCTGGCGCTGGCGGCCAGCGCGCTGGTCGGGTTCTGCAACGGCTTCATCACCGTGGCGCTGATCGTGCCGTCCTTCATCACCACGCTGGGCACCAACTTCCTCCTCAACGGGCTGACGCTCACGCTCTCGCACGGCACCCCGGTCGAAGCGCCGGAACAGCCCGGCTTCGCCGCGGCGTTCGGCAACTGGGGCTACAGCGAGATCATCTGGGCGGTGGGCGTCGTGGCGGTCATGCACACGGTGCTGCGCCGCACGCGCTGGGGCCTGCACACGATCGCCGCCGGCGCCAACCCGGTCGGCGCGGCCGAGACCGGCATCCGGGTCAACCGGCTCAAGATCGGCAACTTCATGATCGCGGCCACGCTGGCCGGGCTGACCGGCATCCTGGAAAGCTTCCGCATCTCGTCGATCGATCCGCAGGCGGGCGGCAACGGCATCATGTTCCTGGCCGTGGCGGCCGGCGTGATCGGCGGCACGCCGCTGGCCGGGGGGTCCGGCACCATCGTGGGCGGGCTGATCGGCGCCTTCGTGCTGGGCGTGCTCAGCGACGGGTTTACCTTGATCGGGATCAACGCCTTCACCTTCAACATCATCCTGGGCGCCGCGATCCTGGCGGCGATGCTGTTCAACATCCATGTCGGCCGCCTGCGCCGGACAGGCGGCTGAGCGTGGACAGCGGGCACCCCGCCCCCGAAGCGCTGCGGGCAGAAGGCATCGCCAAGCGCTTCGGCGCCGTCACCGCCCTGTCCGGCGTGTCGCTCCGCCTGGGCCGCGGCGAGATCCTGGGCATCCTCGGCGACAACGGCGCCGGCAAGTCGACGCTGATGAAGATCCTGACCGGCTTCCAGCCGCCGACGGAGGGCCGGTTGTTCGTGGCCGGCGAGGAGGTCGCGCTGCGCTCGGTGGACCACGCCCGCAGCCTCGGCATCGAGTGCGTGTACCAGGACCTGGCGCTGGCCAACTCGCTCAGCGTTTACCACAACCTGTTCCTCAACCGGGAGATCCTCTACCCGGCGCCGTTCCGCCTGTTGAACAACCGCGCCATGCGCCGCCAGGCGGAAACGCTGCTGGACAGCATCGGCGTCCACATCCCGTCCGTCACCTTGCCGGTGGAGCGGCTGTCCGGCGGCCAGCGGCAGGCCATCGCCGTCGCCCGCGCCGTCAATTCCAACGCCCGGGTGCTGCTGCTGGACGAGCCGCTGGCCGCCATGGGCGCGCGGGAAGCGGGCCTGATCATCGACCTCATCCTGCGGCTGAAATCGGCCGGGGACCTGTCGATCGTGATGATCATGCACAACTACGCGCAAACGCTGGAGATTGCCGACCGGATCATGTTGATGCAGCGTGGCCGGGTGACGTACGAGAACCATGCGCGATCCACCTCGGTCGCGGAGCTGATGGACATCGTGCGGCGCGAGTACCGCGCGTTGCGGACCAACTGATCCCGGGAGCAGGCATGGCTGAGTTCGCCCATTACCCTTCGCTGCGGGAGCGCGTGGTCCTCATCTCCGGCGGCGCGACCGGCATCGGCGCGTCCCTTGTCGAGCATTTCGCCCGGCAGGGCGCCAAGGTGGCCTTCGTGGACCTGGCGGAGCAAGCCGGGCGGGCGCTTGCCGCGGCCCTGGCCGGGGAAGGGCTGCTGCCCCCCTTGTTCCTGCCGGTTGACCTGCGGGACATCGCGGCGCTCCGGCAGGCAGTCGCCCGCGTCGGCGAGGAACTGGGCAACGTCACCGTCCTGGTGAACAACGCCGCGCATGACGAGCGGCACCGCTTGGAGGACGTGACGGTCGAGCTCTGGGAAGACCGCATGCAGGTCAACCTCCGCCACCAGTTCTTCGCGGCCCAGGCCGCGGCGCCGATGATGCGCGCGGCCGGCGGCGGCTCGATCATCAACATGGGGTCCGTCAGCTGGCACATCGGCCAGGGCGGGATGCCGGCCTACACCACCGCCAAGGCCGGCATCGAGGGGCTGACGCGGGGCCTCGCGCGCGACCTCGGGCCGGACCGCATCCGGGTGAACTGCATCATCCCGGGCTGGATCATGACGCAGCGGCAAATCGACCGGTGGCTGACGCCGGAGGCCGAGGCGGAGCTGATGCGGCAGCAATGCCTCAAGGAGAAGCTGTACCCGCCGGACATCGCCCGCATGACTCTGTGGCTGGCGGCCGACGACAGCCGGATGTGCACCAGCCAGACCTGGGTGGTTGATGGCGGACAGAGCTTCTGATGCCCATCTCCGGAGTGCCGGTCGAGCTTAGCCGCGCCAACCTTTCCCGCCTGCGATCGCCGGTCCGCGTGCCGCGCTTCGACCCGGCGAGCCTTTCCGCAGGCATCGTCCATCTCGGCCTCGGCAACTTCCACCGCGCGCACATGGCGCGCTACACCCACGCTCTGATGGAGCGGCGTCCGGACATGCGCGGCTTCGGCATCATCGGCGCCGGCCTGATGCCGGGCGACCGCCGGATGCGGGACAGCCTGGCCCCGCAGGACTGCCTCTACACCCTCGTCGAGCGCAGCTTCGCCGACGAGACCGTGACCGTGATCGGCTCGCTCGTGGACGTGATGTTCGCCGGCGAATCGAGCGCCGCCCTGCTGGACGCGATCGACCGGCCGGACATCCGCATCGTCAGCCTGACGGTGACGGAGCACGGCTACTGCCTCGACCGCGCGACCAAGCGGCTCGACCCGGCGCATCCGCTCATCCTGCGCGACCTGGAACACCCTGCCACGCCTTCCAGCGCGCCCGGCATCATCGTGGAAGCCTACCGCCGCCGCTGCGACAGCGGCGCCGCCCCGTTCACCGCGCTGAGTTGCGACAACATCCAGCACAACGGCGCCGTGCTGCGGGATGCCGTGCTGGCCCTGGCCCGCCTGCGGGACCCGGGCTTGGCCGACTGGATCGCCGAGGAGGGAAGCTTCCCGAGCACCATGGTGGACCGCATCACTCCGGTGACCGCGGAAGCGGACGTGGCGTCGCTGCGCGAGCGCTACGGCATGGTTGACCGCTGGCCGGTGTTCGCCGAGACGTTCACGCAATGGGTGATCGAGGACCGCTTCCCCGCCGGGCGTCCCGCCTGGGAGGATGTGGGCGCGCAGTTCGTGGCGGACGTGGCGCCCTACGAGTTCATGAAGCTGCGCCTGCTCAACGCGAGCCACCTCGCCGTTTCCGGCCTCGGGCGCCTGGCCGGGTACGTGACGATCGACGAGGCGATGGCCGATCCGGTGATGGCTCGCTTCATGCGGGCGCTGATGGACCGCGAAACCGGGCCGACCTTGCCGGAGATTGCGGGCATCGACCTTGCCCAGTACAAGGCGACCCTGATCGAGCGCTTCGCCAACCCCGCCATCAAGGACACCGTGGAGCGGGTGAACACGGACGCGCCGCTCAACGTCCTGGTGGACCCGATCCGTGACCGGCTGCGCGCGGGCGAGCCAGTGGAGCTGCTCGGCCTGGCGCTGGCCGCCTGGCTGCGCCGGGTGCGCGGCGAGGACGAGGCGGGCCAGCCGATCGAGATCCGCCACCCGCTCGCCCCCTTGCTGCGGGAAAAGGCGGCCGAGGGCGGGGCCGACCCGCGGCCTCTGCTCGGGATCGGCCAGCTCTTCGGCGACACGGGCCGTGACTCCCGGCTGATCGAACCGGTGGAGCGCTGGCTCGCCTCGCTTTATGCCAACGGCAGCCGGCGGACGCTGGAGGAAGCGTCGCGCGTTCTCGCATTCTGACGCCAACGGATGCTGGCGGTGCGAACGAACTATTGACGGTGGTCGCTGAATGGTGGGACGGTCAGAAAACAAGCCGCCTTTTACGTGAGCGGAACGGCATTGCCTGGGGGAACGTAGTCTATGGGTCATCGCCTGCACGGCGGCATCAAAGCCGCCGCCTTCGCTACGGCTGTTCTCGCGCTGGCAGCCGGCCCGGCGCGCGCCGATGCGACGATCACCATCGCGACCGTCAACAACGGCGACATGGTGGTGATGCAGAAGCTGTCCGCGCAGTTCGAGCAGCAGCACCCCGACATCCACCTGCGCTGGGTCGTGCTGGAGGAGAACACGCTCCGCCAGCGCCTGACGACCGACATCGCCACCCACGCCGGGCAGTTCGACGTGCTGACGATCGGCAACTACGAGGTGCCGATCTGGGCGAAGCAGGGCTGGCTGGAGCCGATGGACAACCTGCCCGCGGCGTACGACGTCGATGATCTGCTGAAGCCGGTGCGCGAGGCGCTCACCTACAACGGCAAGATCTACGGCCTGCCGTTCTATGGCGAGAGCGCCATGACGTATTACCGGACGGATTTGTTCGACAAGGCCGGCATCAAGATGCCGGATGCGCCGACCTACGACCAGGTCCGCGGCTTCGCCGACAAGATCACCGACAAACCCAACCAGATCTACGGCATGTGCCTGCGCGGCAAGCCCGGCTGGGGCGAGAACATGGCCTATCTCACCTCGCTGGTGGACGCAGAAGGCGGCCAATGGTTCGACATGCATTGGAAGCCCACGATCAACACCCCGGAGTGGAAGAAAGCGATCAGCTTCTACGACGACATCCTGAAGGCGGACGGCCCGCCCGGTGCCACCTCCAACGGCTTCAACGAGAACCTCGCTCTGTTCGGCAGCGGCCACTGCGGCATGTGGATCGACGCGACGGTGGCGGGCGGGCTGCTGTTCGACAAGAAGCAGTCCAGCGTGGCTGACAAGGTCGGCTTCGCCCCCATGCCGACCGGCACGTTCAAGGGCGGCCCGACCTGGCTGTGGAGCTGGAACCTGGGCATTCCCACCTCGTCCAAGCAGAAGGACGCCGCCCGCACCTTCGTGACCTGGGCCACGTCCAAGGACTACATCCAGCTGGTTGCAAAGGAGAACGGCTGGCTTTCGGTTCCGCCCGGCACCCGGCAATCAACCTATGACAATCCGGATTACCAGAAGGCCGCGCCGTTCGCCTCCTTCGTGCTCCGTGCGATCGACGTGGCCAACCCGAAAGGCCAGACGCGCGAGCCCCGGCCGTACGAGGGGGCGCAGTTCGCGGCGATCCCCGAGTTCCAGGGCATCGGCACGCAAGTCGGCCAAACCATCGCGGGGACCTTGACCGGCCAGAGCACGGTCGACCAGGCGTTGCAGACTGCGGAAACCGCGACCGAGCGGACCATGCGCCAAGCCGGCTATCCGAAGAAGTAGCGTGGGCAGCGCGACCACCACTTTATCCCCGAACGAAGCGGCGAACGCCGCAACGCCGGCCCCGGTTGCGCGCCGGGCCGGCTCGCTGCTGGTGGTGCCATCCGTCGTCGTGCTGCTGGCGTGGATGATCGTCCCGTTGGTGATGACGGTCTGGTTCTCGTTTCAATACTACAACCTGGTCAACCCGGAGGCCGCCGGGTTCGCCGGCGTCGACAACTACGCTTTCCTGGTCACCGATCCTGACTTCTGGGTCTCCCTGCGCAATACCCTCGTGCTGCTCGCCGCCGTGCTGGTCATCACCGTTGGGCTCGGCACCTTGCTGGCGATCCTGTTCGACCAGCCTTTCTTCGGCCGCAACGTCGCCCGGGTGCTGGCCATCTCGCCGTTCTTCGTCATGCCCACGGTCAGCGCGCTGCTGTGGAAGAACTTGCTGATGCACCCGATCTACGGCGTGTTCGGCGCCGTGGCGCACGTGTTCGGCTTGCAGCCGGTGGATTGGTTCGCCGACTACCCGCTGACATCGGTCATCGCCATCGTGGCGTGGGAATGGCTGCCCTTCGCCCTGCTCATCCTGCTCACCGCCGTGCAGTCGCTCGATCTCGAGCAGCGCGAAGCGGCGCGGATGGATGGCGCCGGCGTGGTGGCGCAGTTCTTCTACATCACCTTGCCGCACCTTTCGCGCGCCATCAGCGTCGTCATCATGATCGAGACGATCTTCCTGCTGACCGTGTTCGCGGAGATCTACGTCACCACCTCCGGCGGACCCGGCAACGCCACCACCAACCTGGCCTTCCTGATCTACGCCCGCGCGCTGCTGCAATATGACGTTGGCGGCGCATCCGCGGGCGGCGTCGTCGCCATCGTGCTGGCCAACGTCGTCGCGTTCTTCCTGGTGCGCAGCATCGCCCGGCGTCTGGAGGTCTAGCGGTTGCGAGAGTCCCTGGCCCAGCGCGTGCTCACCTTCGTCGTCGGCTGGGGCGTGGCGCTGCTGCTGTTCTTCCCGATCGCCTGGATGGTGCTGACCAGCTTCAAGTCCGAGCGGGACGCCGTCACTCCCGGCCTGGCCTTCGCACCCACGCTCGCTTCCTACGCCGAGGTGCTGGCGCGCGCGGACTACCTGAGCTTCGCGTTCAACAGCATCGCCATCTCGGTCGGCGGCACCGTGCTGGCCCTGCTGTTCGCGATCCCGGCCGCCTACGCCATGGCGTTCCACCCGACGCGGCGGACCCGCGGCACGCTGCTCTGGATGCTGTCCACCAAGATGCTGCCGCCGGTCGGCGTGCTGGTGCCGATCTACTTGCTGTTCCGCACGGCGGGGCTGCTCGACACGCAGTCCGGGCTGATCATGATCTACGCGCTGATGAACCTGCCCATCGTGGTCTGGATGCTGTTCACCTTCTACAAGGAAGTCCCGAACGACATCCTGGAAGCCGGGCGCATGGATGGCGCGCGGACCTGGAGCGAGGTGGTGTACCTGCTGATGCCGCTCACCTTGCCTGGCGTCGCCTCCACCGGCCTGCTGTCGCTTATCCTGTGCTGGAACGAGGCGTTCTGGAGCCTGAACCTCACGTCCTCGCAGGCCGCGCCGCTGACCGCGTTCATCGCCTCGTTCTCCAGCCCCGAGGGCCTGTTCTTCGCCAAGCTGTCTGCGGCCTCGACCATGGCGGTGGCGCCCATCCTGGTCTTCGGCTGGTTCAGCCAGAGACAACTCGTGCGCGGCCTGACCTTCGGCGCCGTGAAGTAGGAGCATCCTGATGGCGACGCTCACCCTGCGCGACCTGCGCAAAAGCTACGGCCTGGTTGAGGTCATGAAAGGCATCAACCTCGACATCACCGACCGCGAGCTTGTGGTGTTCGTCGGGCCGTCCGGTTGTGGCAAATCGACCTTGCTGCGCATGATCGCCGGGCTGGAGGAGATTACCTCCGGCGAGCTACAGATCGACGGCCGCCGGATCAACGAGGTTGGGCCGGCCGACCGCGGGTTGGCGATGGTGTTCCAGTCCTACGCGCTGTACCCGCACATGACGGTGCGCGACAACATGGGTTTCGCGCTCCGCTTGGCGAAGGTGCCGAAGGCGGAGCGGGACCGCAAGGTGAACGAGGCCGCCCGCATCCTGCAACTCGGCCCCTACCTGGACCGGCGCCCGCGGGACTTGTCGGGCGGGCAGCGCCAGCGCGTCGCCATCGGCCGGGCGATCGTGCGCCAGCCGAAGGTGTTCCTGTTCGACGAGCCGCTGTCGAACCTGGACGCCGCTCTGCGCGGCCAAACCCGGGTCGAGCTCCTGCGGCTGCACGAGGAGCTGAAGGCCACCACGATCTACGTCACCCACGACCAGGTCGAGGCGATGACCATGGCGGACAAGATCGTCGTGTTGCAGGCCGGGCGGGTGGAACAGGTCGGCTCGCCGCTGGACCTGTACCACCACCCGGACAACCTGTTCGTCGCCGGCTTCATCGGTTCGCCGCGCATGAACCTGTTGCCGGCCCAGGTGGCCGAGTCCGGCATGTCCGGCGTCACCGTCGCCCTGGCATCGAACGCGCGCATCACGGTCCCCATCTCCGCGGACCACGCGCTGCCCGGTGATGCCGTGACCCTCGGCGTCCGCCCGGAGGGTTTCCGGATCGACCCGGTCGGGCCGGTTGCCGGCGTCGTGTACCTGGTGGAGCGGCTCGGTGGCCTGACCCTGCTGCACGTGACGGCCGAGGATGGCCAGCAACTGACGGTGCAGCTCGATGGCAGCGACCCGACCCGGATGCACGACACTGTCCGCCTTTCCATTGACGCTGCCGGCTGCCACCTGTTCGACGCCAACGGCTCCGCACTGCCGCGTCTCGTCAGGCACCCTCTCACCGTGTAGAAACCAGCCTGGGGATGCGCCCCCGCGCCGTGCCAGACCCTCTCTTTGAGAGGGGCGCGGGTGAGGGCTTTCAAACCCGGCAGATCTACCCCGTCTGGTTTCCCCTCAAGAGCGGAGAGCGGCAAGCCGGGAAGCGGTTGAAGGGAGAACCCGTGTTCCTCGGCTTTGACTTTGGCACCTCGGCCGTCAAGGCGCTCCTGGTGGACGGCAACCAAGCCGTGGTCGGCAGCGCCGCCGCGCCGCTCGCCGTGCAGCGTCCGGCAGCGGGCCACAGCGAGCAAGCCCCCGAATCCTGGTGGCAGGCGATGCTTGGCACGGTTGACACCCTGGCCCGCGATCATCCGGCAGCCCTCTCCGCCGTGCAGGGCATCGGCTTGTCCGGCCAGATGCACGGCGCGGTGCTGCTGGACGGGTCCGGCACGGTGCTGCGCCCGGCGATCCTCTGGAACGACGTCCGCTCCACCGCCGAATGCGCCGAGCTGGAAGCTGCCCTCCCCCAACTGCGGCAGGTGACCGGCAACATCGCCATGCCCGGCTTCACCGCGCCCAAGCTGCTTTGGCTCCGCAGGCACGAGCCGGACATCTTCGCCCGGCTGCGGACGGTGCTGCTGCCCAAGGCCTGGATCCGGTATCGCCTGACCGGCGAGATGATCGAGGAGATGTCGGACGCATCCGGCACGCTCTGGCTCGATGTTGCCGCCCGTGATTGGTCGGACGCGGTGCTGGCCGCCACGGGGCTGTCACGCGAAGCGATGCCGCGCTTGGTGGAAGGCAACGCTCCCGCAGGCAGGCTGCGCCCGGACCTCGCCGCGCGCTGGGGCATGGCGCGGGCGCCCTTGCTTGCGGGCGGGGCAGGGGACAATGCCGCCGGCGCAGTCGGGCTTTCCGCCATCCGGCCCGGCGACGCCTTCGTCTCGCTCGGCACCTCCGGCGTGCTGTTCGCCACCACCGACCGGTTCCGGCCCTATCCGCAGGCCGCAGTCCACGCCTTCTGCCACGCCCTGCCGGACACGTGGCACCAGATGGGTGTGACGCTCTCGGCCGCCGCGTCGCTGGCGTGGTGGGCCGGCGTCGCGGGGCGGCCGGAAGCCGAGCTGCTGGCGGAGATGGGCACGCCCACGGCCCCCAGCCCGGCCTTGTTCCTCCCCTATCTCGGCGGCGAGCGCACGCCGCACAACGATGGCGCGATCCGCGGCGCCTTCGCCGGGCTGTCGCACGACACCGACCGTTCCCGGTTGACGCAGGCGGTGCTGGAAGGCGTCGCCTTCTCCTTGCGTGACTGCCTCGACGCGCTCACGGCGTCGGGCACGCGCATCGAGGCGGCGGACGTGATCGGCGGCGGCTCCCGCTCCCGCGCCTGGACAGTGATCATCGCCGCCGCACTCGGCATCCCGCTGCACCGGCTGGCCGACGGCGAGCACGGCGGCGCATTCGGCGCGGCGCGGCTGGCCCGGATGGCGGTCACGGGCGAACCGCCGGACGCGATCTGCCTGCCGCCTGCCCGGGCGGAAACCATCATGCCCGATCCGTTGCTGATGGAGGCGTATGCGCCGCGGATTGAGCGCTACCGGGCGTTGAACGTGAGCGTCGCATCCGTCATCCGCGCTGATCCCACGGCGTGAGGGCACGCCTTGGCGGTCTGCGCACCCGGCTGCGCAGCAGCGTCAGCCCCGGTCTTCGCCATTTCGCCTTCTGGTTGGGTGCGGTGCTGGTCGGCGCCATGGCGCTCGTCTTCGC
Source organism: uncultured Acetobacteraceae bacterium (assembly GCA_964245075.1). Classification (GTDB taxonomy): domain Bacteria; phylum Pseudomonadota; class Alphaproteobacteria; order Acetobacterales; family Acetobacteraceae; genus LMUY01. The sequence continues at coordinate 146,902 of CAXTLC010000001.1, read as the reverse complement.
CGAGTTGGCGGACGACGCCGGCCGCTTGTTCCTTTGGCTCGCCACGGGCCGGCCCTGGCTGCCCTTCCTGCTGGCCCCTGCCGGCTTAGCCCTGAGCGTGTGGCTCACGCGGACCGCCTTCCCCGGCGCCGGCGGCAGCGGCATCCCGCAGGTCATCGCCGCCCTGCACATGACGCATGCCGGCCGGGTGGACGCAACCCTCGCCGTCCGGGTGGCCGCGGGCAAGATCCTGCTCACCTTGCTGGGGTTGTCCTGCGGCGCGTCCATCGGCCGTGAAGGCCCGACCGTGCAAGTGGGCGCCGCGATCATGCACGCGGTCGGCCGGGCCCTGCGCATGCCGCGGGAGGACGCCTACCGCGCGATGGTGCTGAGCGGCGGGGCGGCCGGCGTTGCGGCCGCCTTCAACACCCCCCTGGCGGGGGTGGTGTTCGCCATCGAGGAGCTGAGCCATTCCTTCGAGGCGCGCACCTCCGGCACGGTGCTGAGCGCGGTGATCATCGCCGGCATCGCCACCGCGGCCACCGTCGGAAACTACAGCTATTTCGGAACGGCCTCCGCGGTGCTGCCTTGGGGCGTCGGCTGGCTCGCGGTACTCGCCTGCGGCGTCTCGGGCGGCCTGGCCGGCGGTTGCTTCGCGAGCCTGCTGCTATGGTTCGCACGGGGCATTCCGGGGACCCCGGGGCGATGGATCGCCCAGCAGCCTGTCGCCTTCGCCGCTTTGTGCGGCTTGGCGGTGGCGATGTTCGGGGCCGCGAGCGCGGGCGCTACCTACGGCACCGGCTATGCCCAGGCGCGCGGCCTGGTGGACGGGACGGGCACGCTGCCCGACAGCTTCTTCGTGTTCAAGTTCGCGGCCAGCGTGTTGTCGTACGTTTGCGGCATTCCCGGCGGCATCTTCGCGCCATCCTTGTCCATCGGCGCCGGGCTGGGGCATGGCATCGCACACATGCTGCCCGCTGCGCCGGCCGGGGCGGTAGTGCTGCTCGGCATGGTGGGCTACTTCTCCGGCGTGGTGCAGGCGCCGATCACTGCAACCGTCATCGTGATGGAGATGACCGCGGATGGCCAAGTGACCGTCCCGCTGATGGCGACCGCCCTGCTGGCGTTCGGCGTTTCCCGCCTTGTTTGCCCGCGCCCTTTGTATGCCGCCTTGGCTGAGCTGTTCCGCGCCAAGACCGACCGCTAGGCCCCTCTGCAGAACGGAGGTGGATAAGCACGGCGTCATCCACGCTGCCCGCCTACTCCGCCGCTTTCAGGTGCTCCTGCAAGCGAGGCATCAGTTCCACCAGGTTGCAGGGCCGGTGCCGGCTGTCGAGCTGGAACGCCAGGATCTCGTCCCAGCCATCTTTCACGGCACCCGTGCTGCCCGGCAACGCGAACAGGTAGGTTCCCGCAGCCACGCCCCCGATCGCACGCGATTGCATGGTGGAGGTGCCGATCTTGCCGAAGCTGATCATGCGGAACAACTCGCCAAACCCTTCGATCCGCTTGTCCAGCACGCGGTCGAACGCTTCGGGCGTCACGTCGCGCCCGGTGATCCCGGTGCCGCCGGTGGTCACGACGACATCGATCGCCGGGTCGCCGATCCATCCACGCAGCCGCCGCTCGATCGCCTCCGCGTCGTCTCGCTCGATAGCCCGGCCGGCAAGTAGGTGTCCCGCCCCCTGCACCCGCGCCGCCAGCGTATCGCCGGACGTGTCGTTGGCAGCCGTTCGGGTGTCCGACACCGTCAGCACGGCGATCGAGACTGGGACGAAGCGGAGGCTATGATCAATTCCCAAGCGGGGGGACACTCCTCGATGCGGCCTGGCCTCAATTTGCCCTGGCCTCAATTCGCCCTGGCGGCCTGCTCGCCCCGGG
>CAXTLC010000001.1:138798-144942 GCA_964245075.1 uncultured Acetobacteraceae bacterium | reverse complement strand
GCCCTGGCCTCAATTCGCCCTGGCGGCCTGCTCGCCCCGGGGTTCGGGGGTATGGAACATGGGCCAGGCCCCTGCTGCCAACTCATCCAGGCTGGGCGACGGCAAGCCGAGCTGCATGGCATAGATCCAGGCGAAGGCCAGCGCCCGTGGAACATACGCCCGCGTTTCCGGATTGGGAATGCTCTCGATGAACAGCAGGGGATCGTCTGACTTGGGAATCGCCTCCGCCATGCGCGCGAAGCCTCCCGGCCCGGCGTTGTAGCTGCCCAGAAGACGGACCAGGTCTCCCTGCACCCAGTCCCGCTGCGCGAGGTAGAGCACGTAGCTCTGCCCCAGGGACAGGTTGGTCGCCGGGTCATGCAGGCGGGACGCATTGAGCGCCAACGCGCTGCCGCCATCGCCGCTCATGTAGCTGGCGGTGAGCGGCATCAACTGCATCAGGCCTCGCGCGCCCACGCCGGATACCGCATTGGGCTCGAAGTTCGACTCCAGCCGGGTCAGTGCGTAAACCAGCGCCGGGTCCACCCGGAAGCCGCCGGCTGGGCGCAGAACAGGCAGGGGAAAGCGGGCGTCGTCGTGCGGGCGCCCTTCCGCCAACTCGATCAGGCCCGCCAGTTGGGCCGCGAGGTCGGTCAAGCCAGCCGCCTCCGCCACCCGGAGCACCGCGCCGCTGCCTGCCGCATCGGCGGCGACGCTGGGCCATAGGGCGCGCAGCTCCGCCTCTGCCCGGCGAGGCTGGCCGGCCTGGAGCAGGGCCAGCGCGCGGCGGCCATGCGGGGTGGCCATCACCGCCTCGCCATCCGCGCTGCCCAGCGTGTCGCGCGGCGCCTGCCGGTCCTCGTTCATCCCGAGGATGCGGCGTGCCAGCAGGCCGTAGAACGTGTGACGCGCCTCGGCCGCCTTCGCCATCCAGGGACGGTACCCGGCCGGATCACCCCCGCGAAGATGCGCCCGCCCCGCCCAGAAGGCGGCGGCCGCGTGCAAGCTGGTGGAGGCAAGCGAGGCGCGGCTGGCTGACTCGAACAGGGGCTGCGCCTGCTCCATGCGCTCCAAGCGCCAGGCGGCAAGCCCGCCCACATAGCCCGCCAGCCCGACCCGCCCGGCCGTCTCCCGCTGCACCTCCTGCGCCAGGTGCAGCGCCTGCTCGTCATGCCCCTGAGTGAACAGCGTCTGCGCGATCTCCGCCCGAAGCTGGCCGCCGTACAGCGGATCGATGCCTTTGACCCGCGCCAGCATGTGGAGCGCCGTGTCGGCATTGCCCGCGCGCGCCAGCTTGGCCATGAACCGGTCGAGCGCCGCGTTGCGCAGAAGCTGGAGCCTTGACGGCTCTTCCTCCTCCGGTGCGGGGCCAGCGGGCGGGTCAGGCGGCAGGGTCGCCATGTCCGGCGGCGGAGCGGCGGCGGAGCCGGAACGCCCGAGCAGCAGGCTGTAGATGGCCGGCGCGTCCGGCTGGTCGCCATAGCGTTCGAGCCAGGCCGCAAGGTCGGCGGCGGAAGGCTGGGCGAAGCGGCCGAGATAGCGTTGAGCGAGCACCTGCCCCGTCAGCAACGGATCCGACACCGCCGTCAGTTCTGACGCGGCAGCCATCAGGCTGCCCGAGTCTTGGAGCGTGAAGATGCGATGGAGGCGGAACGCATCGCCGGGAGTCAGCGGTTGCGGCAACGCTGCGCGGTCCAGCCCACCGCTGACCGGCATCCTGGCGCTCGCGAACGCCACCTCCTCGTTCAACCCGGCCACGCGCGCGTCTCCCGCCGTGACGGTTCCGGCCAGAATCGCGGCCCCGGCAACGAGAAGCCGGGCGGCGGGAAGCCGGGAAAACGTATGACCGATCCCTAGCATGGGAATCGCCGCTACAGGGTCGGGGTCCGGGTGGCAATTCGCGAAGCTGAGAGCGTATCGGAGCTAAACGGCAAAACCCCTTGATACTTGGGGCACGTTATAACGTCGTAAATTAAACGTGATCCGCATCCAGGGCGCGACGCAGCCTGAGCAGGTCGGCCCAGGCATCCCGTTTGGCCGGCGAGGTCGTCTGGATGTGGGCGATCGACGGCAGCGCGAGCGTTGGAACCGGCCCGTCCAGTCCCGGCACCTGCAACCCGTGCCACACGCCGCGGGACCGGCGCCCAGCGCCCGGAAGCAGCGTGCGCGCGGCGAGCCCGCCCAGCAGCACGACGCGCCGCGGTTGCAGCAACCGGAGATGGCGGAGCAGGAACGGCAGGCAGAGCTGGACCTCGCTGTCGGACGGCTTGCGGTCCCCAGGCGGCCGCCAAGGCAGCAGGCTCGTGGCCAGCCAAGCCGCCCGGTCCAGCCCGGCAGACGCGAGCATCCGGTCCAGGAACGATGCGGCGGCACCGGCAAACGGCAGCCCGGCCCGGTCCTCCGCCGCGCCGGGCACGTCCGCGACCAGCACCAGCCGGGCCGCCGGGTTTCCGTCGCTGAACACCAGGTTGGTGGCAGTGGCGCGCAGGCCGCAACCCTCGAACCCGGCCAGCGCGGCGCGCAGATCCGCCGGGGTTGCGCAAGCGGCGGCCAGGGCTTCGGCCGCTGCCACGCCGCCCGGCCCGGCAGGAGGCGGGAGCACGCGGGCCGAAGCCAGAGCCGGAGCGACAACCGGAGCGGGCAGGGGCCGGCCCGCTTCCGTGCGCCGGTCCACCGGCTGCTCTTCCAGCGCTTCGTCAGCACCCCATTCCAGTTGGAGCCGCAACAACGTCAGTTCGTCCATGATGCGGTTCTCTGCCGCCTCGCGCGCGGACGCAACGGCTTGGGCAAGGTCAGGAAAAGCCCAGGGAAGGGTGGAAAAAACTCTGTTTCGTCCCATTTCTCAAACGCAGGGAGAAAGCGATGTCCGAGCGCGAAGCGATGGAATTCGACGTGGTGGTGGTGGGTGCCGGCCCGGCCGGGCTTGCCGCCGCGATCCGCCTGAAGCAGCTTGCGCCAGACACCTCGGTATGCGTGGTGGAGAAGGGTGGCGAAGTCGGCGCCCACATCCTGTCCGGCGCCGTGATCGAGCCGCGCGCCTTGGCCGAGTTGCTGCCCGACTGGCAGGAGCGCGGCGCGCCGCTGACCACGCCGGCGGGCGAGGACCGGTTCCTGTTCCTGACCGCCAAGCGCGCCATCGCGTTGCCCACGCCGCCGCAGATGCACAACGCGGGCAACTACATCGTCTCGTTGGGCGACGTCGTCCGCTGGATGGGGCAGCAGGCGGAGGAGCTGGGCGTTGAGATCTACCCGGGCTTCGCCGCCGCCGAGCTGCTCGAGGAGGATGGCCGCATCGTGGGCGTGGCGACCGGCGACATGGGCGTCGAGAAAGGGGGCGGACACGGCCCCAGCTACCAGCCCGGCATGGAATTGCGCGCCACCTACACCCTGTTCGCCGAAGGCTGCCGCGGCTCGCTGACCAAGCAACTGGCCGAGCGCTTCAAGCTGCGCGACGGGCGCGATCCGCCGACCTACGCGCTTGGCATCAAGGAGCTGTGGGAGGTGCCGGCCGAGCAACATAGGCCTGGCCTTATCGAGCACACCGTTGGCTGGCCGCTCGATCGCCAGACCTATGGCGGATCATGGCTGTACCACTGGGGAGACCGGCTGGTATCGTACGGTTTCGTCGTCGGCCTGGACTACCGCAACACCTGGCTGTCGCCGTTTGACGAGATGCAGCGCTTCAAGACCCATCCGGCGATGCGCAAGCATTTCGAAGGTGGCCGCCGCATCAGCTATGGCGCCCGCGCGTTGAGCGAGGGCGGGCTGCAATCCATGCCGAAGCTGACCTTCCCGGGCGGTGCGTTGATCGGCGACACGGCCGGCTTCCTGAACGTGCCGAAGATCAAGGGCACCCACACGGCCATGAAATCCGGCATGGTGGCCGCCGAGGCCATCGTGGAAGCGCTGGCGGGCGGCAAGCCGGCGGAGCCCGCCGCCTTTGGCGACAAGATCCGCGCCAGTTGGGTTTGGAGCGAGTTGAGCTCTGCCCGCAATATCCGGCCGGCCTTCAGCCATTTCGGGCTGTTCGGCGGCATTGCCTATTCCGCGGTGGACACCTTCCTGCTGCGCGGCAAGGCGCCATGGACCATGCACCACCCGCATGCAGACAATGAAACGCTGGCGGACGCGGATAAGGCCAAACCTATCACGTACCCGAAGCCGGACGGCAAGCTGACCTTCGACAAGCTCTCCTCCGTGTTCATCAGCAACACGAATCACGAGGAGAACCAGCCTGTGCACCTCCGGCTGCGGGACCCGGCACGCTGGGCGAGGGTGAACTGGGACGAGTACCGCAGCCCGGAGTCCCGCTATTGCCCGGCCGGCGTGTACGAGGCGGTGGACGTGGAAAGCGCCACGCCGCGGCTGCAGATCAACGCGCAGAACTGCGTCCATTGCAAGACGTGCGACATCAAGGACCCGACCCAGAACATCGACTGGTCCGTTCCGGAAGGCAGCGGCGGGCCGAACTACCCGGGCGGCATGTAGCTCAGCCGCAAGGCTTGCCGCATGATCTCTGGCAAAGCCTTTCTCCCGGCGATAAGACTACCGGATGTCCTATCGCCCACGTACCACCCGCGCCGCGCTGCTGGCGCTCTGCCTGCTTTCCGCGTGCGCCGCGGCTGACCCGGCTGACATGGCCGGCCCGGTGTCCCGCCCGATGGTGGGAGCATCGGGCCGGCTCCTCGTCGGCCGTTTCGCCTTGGGCCGCACGGATCTGGACACCGCGGCAGACGCGCTCATCGCCGCCTTGCAGGCGGACCCGCAGAACACGGAGTTGCAGGAGCAGGCGTTCACCGCATGCGTCCTAGCCGGCCGGCCCGAAGCCGCGCGGCTCGCCCATTCCCTGCCTTCCAGCCCGGCCGCCGCCCTGGTGCTGGCCGACGCCGACCTACGGGCCGGCGATTGGCACGGCGCTCAGGCGAAGTTCGCCACCCTGCCGGGCGCGGGCGCGACCCAGGTGCTCAAGCCGCTCCTGGTCGCCTGGGCACAGCAGGGCGAAGGCAGCACGGACGAGGCGTTGAGCACCTTGCGGCCGTCCATGGAGGGAGCCCGCTACCGCGGCGTGTTCGCGCTCCATGCCGCGATGATCAACGACCAAGCTGGCCGTGCTGCGGAAGCCGCACGCTTGTATCGCATGGCCGTGGTCGAATACGGCTCGTTGAACTTGCGGCTCGGGACGATTGTCGCGAGTTGGCAGGCACGCGCGGGGCAGGGGGCGGAAGCGCGGGCGACGGTGCGCGCCACCGTGCAATCCAGCCCGGATTTGTCCATCGCCGAACCAGCCCTGCAACAGGCGGTGGCCGCCAACCAAGTTCCGACTGCGGCCGATGGGGTGGCGGAAGCCTATCTGGCCCTGGCCGCCAGCTTGCGGCAGCAGGATGCGGCCGATTTCTCATTGCTGCTGCTCCGCTTGGCCCTGGACATGCGGCCCGGCTTCACGCCCGCCCGGCTGCTCGCGGCGGAGCTTCAAGCGGAGGGTGGCCAGTGGGCGGCGGCATCAGCCATGCTGGCGCCGGTCAAACCGGACGACCCGCTGGTCGCGCTCGTGCAATTGCGGCAAGCGCAGTACGCCGAGCGGCAGGGCAACACGGCCGAGGCGCAACAGCGTTTGGAGGAGCTCGCAGGCCGCTACAGCCAGCGGCCCGAGCCGCTCGCGATCCTGGCCGACATGCAGCGCGCCGGCAGCCACTTCGCCGAAGCGGCCGTGACGTATGGCCGCGCCATCGAGCGTCTCCGCCAACCCGCGGCCGCCGATTGGGGATTGTTCTACGAGCAAGGCGTTGCCTATGACCGGGCGCACGATTGGCCGCATGCCGAAGCCGATTTCCTTCGGGCGTTGGAACTCTCGCCGGATCAGCCCTACGTGCTCAACTACTTAGGCTACGCCTGGACCGAGCAGGGCCGCAACACGGTGCGTGCCAGGCAGATGATCGAGCGCGCGGTGGAACAGCGCCCGAATGACGGGTCCATCGTCGACAGCCTAGGCTGGGTGCTGCTTCAGCAAGGGGATCGCCCCGGTGCAATCCGTTTCCTTGAGCGCGCAGTGGAGCTGCAACCCGAGGACTCGACAATCAACGGTCACTTAGGCGACGCCTACATGGCTGCCGGACGCCGCCGTGAGGCGGAGATCCAGTGGCGCCGTGCGCTGATCCTAAGCCCGGA
>CAXTLC010000001.1:135313-138698 GCA_964245075.1 uncultured Acetobacteraceae bacterium | reverse complement strand
CCGCCGCCGCCGTGGAGCGCCACGTGGAGTGACGCTGACGGAGCCGGCCCCGGCCAAGGTGAACCTCAACCTGCTGGTGACCGGCCGCCGTTCGGACGGCTACCATCTCCTGGACAGTGTCGTGGTATTCGGTCCGGCCGCTGACACCCTCCATGCCGACCCGGCGGACGGGCTGACGCTGCGGGTCACCGGGCCGTTTGCCGCCGGCCTTGTCGCTGAACCCGACAACCTGGTGCTGCGTGCCGCGCGCGCCTTGGCCGGCTGGGCCGGACGGCCGCCAGGGGCCGCGCTGGTGTTGGAGAAGTGTTTGCCGGTCGCCTCGGGCATTGGCGGCGGCTCCGCCGATGCCGCGGCGGCCCTGCGGCTGCTGTGCCGGTTGTGGGACATCCATCCCTTGGCCCCCGACCTTGCCAGGATCGCGCTGTCTCTCGGTGCCGACGTGCCCGCCTGCTTGCTCAGCCGCCCGGTCCGGATGACCGGCGTGGGGGAGGGGCTGTCACCCTTGCCGCCGCTGCCGCCATGCGGGCTGCTGCTAGTCAACCCAGGTGTTCCGGTCGCCACCGCTGCGGTGTTCAAGGCCCGCACCGCCCCGTTCTCGTGCCCCGCGGACCTGCCGGACCGTTGGACCGACGCCAGGCGTCTGGCGTCCAGCTTGGCCGCGGGCGGCAACGACCTCCAAGCGCCGGCGCTCGGCCTGGCGCCCGTGATCGGGGAAGTGCTGGCGGCCTTGCGCGCGCTGCCGGGTTGCTTGCTGGCGCGGATGAGCGGTTCGGGCGCCACCTGCTTCGGCTTGTTCGCCGATGGAGGAAGTGCCGCGGCGGCAGGGGATCGGCTCGGCGGCGGTTGGTGGCGCAGCGGCGGCCCCCTTTACGAACCGGGCACGGCAGCCCTATTGGAGGGACGCGGATGGGGCGTCGCCAAGCGGTAAGGCAGCGGATTTTGATTCCGCCATTCGGAGGTTCGATCCCTCCCGCCCCAACCAGCCTCCGAGTGCCGATTCCTTGCAGCGCCGCGCGCTGTAAGGAAAGCAGCGGATAACGGGCGTTGAATCATTCCCTAGTTGTGTCACTGCCCTGCCATTGACAATGGATTATGGTTGCAATCTTGTCTGGTCCTGAAGCGAAAGGACTCTGACATCAATCAGTTCCGATTACGTTTCAAACAACAAACATCCTCGAAGGGAGCCTTTGATGAACAGGGCAGGAACATCGTCCCGGAAATTACTGCTATCAGTGACAGCGTCGTTGTTGGCGCTTGGCTCGATGACGGGCGCAGTGCATGCGGCCGATCCAAGCCTGGATGCACAGCTTCATAAGTTGCTGAACACTGGCGAGGCCACCCAGTACAAACGGTTGACCACAATACAGGTGCCAGGCAAACCGCTTGCGGCCTTTGACATAAGCGCGGTCGATCCCGTTCTGCCGCTGTATTACCTTGCGGACCGGTCAAACGGCGCACTCGACGTTTTCGACACGCGTACCAACACGGTCGCCGCGCAAATCGGCGGCTTCGTCGGCGTTCGCTACAATCCTGCAACCGGCGCGGCCAACAACGCGGTGTCCGGTCCGGACGGCGTTGCCGTCGTCGGCGGAGGCGAAGTCTGGGTTGGCGATGGCGACAGCACCGTCAAGGTGGCGGACATCTACTCACAAAAAATTATCGCGACGATCTCGACCGCGCTTCCCGGCCAAACCGCTGCGCAGGACCAGCGGGCGGACGAAATGTCCTATGATCCACGCGACAAGATCATGACCGTGGCGAACAACGCCGCCACGCCGCCATACATCACGTTCATCTCGACCAAGCCGGCTAACCGCCAAGTCCTGGGCCATCTCGTGTACAGCGATGCGGCCGGCGTTGAGGCCAGCGTATATGATCCAGCCAACGGGCTGTTCTACATCAATCTCACCCAGGTCGGAACCGACCCGAACAATGGCGCCGTCTCGGTCGTCGATCCGCGCACGATGACCGAAGTCAAGCGATTTCCCGTGACCGGGTGCAACGGCGCGGGGCTGGCGCTGGCGCCGGGGCAGAAACTGTTGGTTGGCTGCTCGTTGACCAACAACTCGCAGATCATCAGCGCCCGCGATGGGACCTTGCTCGCCACGATCCCGCAGGCATCCGGCTCCGACGAGGTGATCTACAATCCAGGCGACAACAACTTCTATCTCGCAGCTCGGAACAACCCGAACGCGGCCGGCGGTCCCGTGCTCGGCGTCATCAATGCCGGGACAAACACGTTCGTCACCAACGTGCCGACTGACGTAAGTGCCCATTCCGTCGCGGCCGATCCGAAGACAAACCACGTATTCGTGCCGCTTGGGCCGATCGCGAGCGATCCGGACTGTGTTTCTGGATGTATTGGCGTCTATACTCCAAAGGACAGCGCGGTGGAGCGAGGGGTGGAGAAGCTCATCATGGACTTCCAAGCCAAGTAGCTCCGTGATGCGCCGCCCTCGCTGTCGCCGCTTAGGCGACGGGCGAGGGCGGCGTAGTGCCAGGCCGAGGCCAGATCGGCTCAAGCTGCATAATGCATATTATGGAAACTCAAAGCCGAGGTCAGCCGGCGCTGAACTCCAGCCTGAGTCCGTCCCACGCAGGCTCGATGCCCGGCGGCAAACGCCGCGTGAGCCAGTTCCAGTCCAGATCCGGACCCATGTGCGTCAAGATCGTCCGGCGTGCGCCGACGCGGGCGGCCCACTCGATGACCTGGTCCACATTGGCGTGCGTCGAATGGCGCGCACGCTGGAAGCAGCCCACCACCCAGGTGTCCACGCCGTGCAGCAGCGCGAACGCGTCGTCGCTCAGCGTCACCACATCGGTCGAGTAGCCGAATGGCCCGACTCGCAGCCCAACCGTCTTCAGCACGCGGTGATCCTGCTCGAACGTTTCCACCGTCAGCCCGGCCAGGCTCAGGCAGTCGCCGAACTCGAACGGCCGCGGTTCCATCACCGGACGGTAGAAGCCCGGCGGCTGCCACGGCCGGAACGCGTAGTCGAAGCGCTGGCCCAGCACCTCCAGGGTCCGGGCGGTGGCAAAGGCTGGCAACGGCACGCCCGCGATGCGGTTCAGGATGCGCACGTCGTCCAGGCCGGTGATGTGGTCGGCGTGCTCGTGCGTGAACAGCACGGCGTCCACCCGCGTCACCCCGGCGGCCAACAACTGCGTCCGCATGTCCGGCCCGGTGTCCACCAGCAGGCACTGGCCGTCCGCGCCCTCGATGACGATGGAGGCCCGGGTGCGGCGGTTGCGCGGCTCCGCCGGGTCGCAGGCCCCCCAGTCGCCATGGCCGTCCGCACCGCCGATCTGCGGCACGCCGGCCGAGCCGCCGCAGCCCAGGATGGTGACCCGCATCACGCCGTGGCCCCAGGCGTGGCCCCAGGCG
>CAXTLC010000001.1:75072-135213 GCA_964245075.1 uncultured Acetobacteraceae bacterium | reverse complement strand
GCAGCCCAGGATGGTGACCCGCATCACGCCGTGGCCCCAGGCGTGGCCCCAGGCGTGGCCCCAGGCGTGGCCCCAGGCGTGGCCCCAGGCGCGGCCCCCGGCGCTGCACGGCGGAACAGACGGCGGAAATTGGCGGTCGTCAGTTCCGCCAGCGCCTCCGGCGAAAGCCCGCGAACCTCCGCCAGCACGGCGGCGGTCCTGGCGACATAGGACGGTTCGTTGCGTTTGCCGCGAAACGGCGCGGGGGCGAGGAACGGCGCGTCCGTCTCCACCAGCAGCCGCTCCGCGGGAACGTCGCGGGCGATGTCGCGATTCTCGGTTGATTTCGGGAAAGTCAGGATGCCGGAAAAGCTGAGGAAGCCGCCCATGGCCAGCGCTGCCTCCGCCAAGGCCCGGCCGGAGGAGAAGCAGTGCAGCAGGAAATCGTAGTCCCCTCCCTCCTCCCGCTCTTCCCGCAGGATTGCCGCGATGTCGTCGTCGGCCGACCGGGCATGGATGCAGAGCGGCACGCCAGCCAGGCGGGCGGCACGGATATGGGCGCGGAAGGAAGCCTGCTGCACGTCCCGCGGCGCCGTCTCGTAATGGTAGTCCAGCCCGGACTCGCCGATGCCCACCACCTTCGGGTGGTCAGCCAGCCCAGCGATGGCGTCCGGCGATGGCACCGGCGCCAGCGCGGCGCTCTGCGGATGGACGCCCACGGTGCACCAGACGTTCGGATGCGCCTCGGCGAGGCCGCGGATGGCGCGCGACTGGTCCATGGTGGTGCCGATGGTGACCAGTTCCCCGACCCCGGCCTGGGCCGCGCGGGACAGGATCGCGTCCATCTCGTCCGTGAAGTAGTCCAGGTGGCAGTGCGAATCGATCAGCATCCGGGGCCTATGCCGCGTCGCTGACATAGCGTGGGAAGATGCCCTGCGGGGCGGGCAAGGCGATCCCGCCGGGCAGCGGCGTCGCCAGCGCGGCCAGGGAGCGGGCGTCTTCGGGCACGCCCAGCTGATCCAGCAGCGCGGACATGCTGCCGGGCATGAACGGTTGCAGCACGGTCCCGACCCCGCGCAGCACGTCGGCCAGCACGCGCAGCACCACCGCCATGCGGACCGGGTCGGTCTTGCGCAGCGCCCACGGCGCCTGGCGATCGATGTAGCCGTTGGCGGCGCGGATCACCCGCCATATCTCGTCCAGCGCCTCGCCGTAGGATTGCCGCAGCAGCTTCGGCCCGATGGCGCCCGGCAGGGATGCCGCCTGCCGCAGCACCTCGGCGTCGTCCTCCGTGGCGGGACCAGGCTCCGGCAGGATGCCGCCGCAGTTGCGGGCGACCAGCGACAGCGAGCGCTGCGCGAGGTTGCCCAGATCGTTCGCAAGCTCGCTGTTCAGGCGGGAGATCAGCGCCCGGCGGTTGAAGTCGCCGTCATTGCCGAACGGCATCTCGCGCAACAGGAAGTAGCGCAGCACGTCCAGCCCGAACTCGTCCGCCAGGCCGCGCGGGTCGATCACGTTGCCGACCGACTTGCTCATCTTCTCGCCTTCGACCGTCCACCAGCCGTTGGCGAACACCCGCCGGGGCACCGGCAGCCCGGCGGCCAGCAGGAAGGCGGGCCAGTACACCGTGTGGAACCGGGCGATGTCCTTGCCCACGAAATGGATGTCCGCCGGCCAGAACGCCCAGCGCTCGCCCGCCGTGTCCGGGTAGCCGAGCGCCGTGACGTAGTTGGTCAGCGCGTCCAGCCACACGTACATCACCTGCTCCGGGTTTCCCGGCACCGGCACGCCCCAGCGCAGGCTGGCGCGGCTGACCGACAGGTCCGCCAGGCCGCCCTTCACGAAGCTGATGATCTCGTTCCGGGTCGAGAGCGGCCCCAGGAAATCCGGGTTCGCCTCGTAGAACGCGAGCAGCCGCTCCCCCCAGGCAGACAGCCGGAACAGGTAGTTGGGTTCCCTCACCCACTCCACCGGCGAGCCGAACGGCGACACGCGGGCGCCGTCCGGCCGGGTCAGGATCTCGTCCTCGCCGTAGAACGCCTCGTCGCGCAGCGCGTACCAGCCCTCGTAGTGCCCGAGGTAGATCTCCCCCCGGTCCGCCAGCACCTGCCACAGCGCCGCGCAGCCGCGCTTGTGCCGCTCCTCCGTGGTGCGGATGAAGTCGTCGTTGGAGACGCCCATCCGGGCCGTCATGTCCTGGAACTCGGCGGCCAAGCCGTCCACGAAGGCTTGCGGGTCCTGCCCGGCATCGGCGGCGGCCTTGGCGACCTTCTGGCCGTGCTCGTCCGTACCGGTGAGGAAGAAGACGTCCCTGCCCTCCAGCCGCATCCAGCGCGCCAGCACGTCGGCGGCAATCGTCGTGTAGGCGTGCCCGATATGCGGAGCGCCGTTCACGTAATAGATCGGCGTAGTGACGTAAAACTTCTCTGTCATGACCCGTTCAACAGCGTGATCGAGGAAAGCAGCGCCTGGCGCCGGTCCAGGTTCAGCCGCTCCGTCTCGTCCTGGATATGGGTCAGCGACTGCCACATCTCAGCCCACTCGGCTAGGGGACGCACCGTGGCCAGCCGCTCCGGCGCGCCCCGTGCGGCGCGGCGCACGGCATCGGAGAGCCCGTCCCGCAGCAGGGTCATGAACGGGGTGAACCGGTCCTCCGCCCGCCCGCCCAACTGGTCGGCGATGGTGATGGCGCGCAGCTTGGACAAGGCCGGCACGCCGTCCAGCACCTCCGCCGCCAGCGCGGCAAGCTGCAATCCCTTCTCCTCCGCGAGCAGCAGGGCGCGCCCGGGGGACCCGGCGGCCAGTTCCGCCAGCCGGCCGCGCTCGCCCGGAGGCCTGCCGGGCAGGTACTCGGCGAGCGCCGCCTCCATCTCCGCCGCGGCGAGCGGCTGCAGCGGAAGCCGGCGGCAGCGGCTGCGGATCGTGGGCAGCAGGCGGCCGGGCGCGGCGCAGGTGAGCAGCAGGACGGCGCGCGGCGGCGGCTCCTCCAACACCTTCAGCACCGCATTGGCGGCGTTGCGGTTGAGGTGCTCGGCCCCGTCGATCACCACGGCGCGCCAGCCGCCCTCCGCCGGGGTGAGCCGCAGGAAGGCCGACACAGCCCGGACGTCGTCCACCACGATCTCGCCGCGCAGGCGGGCCCGCTTCTCGTCCCACTCCCGCTCCACCGTCAGCAGGTCCGCGTGGCTGCCGGTGGCGACCCGGCGGAACAGCGGGCTGCCCGGGTCGACCGCCAGGGTCTCGCCGGGCCCGGCGAGCAGGCGGCGGGCGAAGTGGAAGGCAAGCGTGGCCTTGCCGACCCCGGGCGGCCCGGTGATCAGCCAGGCATGGTGCATGCGCCCGCCCCGCATGGCGTCCAGCCATTGGGCCTGCGCCGTGGCATGGCCGAACAGCAGCGGGTTCTCGCGAGGTGCTGGAGCCGCCACGGCCTAAAAGCCCTTTCCTTTTGGGAGAGGGCTGGATGAGGGCGTTGGCTCCTTCACCCTGGCCTTTTCCCAGCAGGAAAAGGACGAGAACAACGAGACGATGGCGGTGAACACGCTATCCGCGTCGCCGTTCGCGTCCACCACCCGGCACCGGCCCGGCTCGGCGGCGGCAATCGCGCGGAATCCCGCCGCGACACGGGCGTGGAACCCCGCGCCGAGGCGGTCATACCGGTCCGGCGCGCGCCCTCGCGCCGTCATCCGCTCCACGGCAACCGCTTCCGATACATCGAGCATCACCGTCAGGTCGGGCACGATCCCAAGCAGCCCAGCCAGCATCCGGATCCGCGCCTGGTCGGCACCCTGCCCCCATCCCTGGTAGGCCATCGTGGAATCGGCGAACCGGTCGCACACCACGATCATCCCCGCCGCCAGCGCCGGGCGGATCGTGCGCGCGACGTGCTCCGCCCGGGCGGCGAAGTGCAGCAGCGTCTCGGCCTCGGCGGACCAGTCGTGCTGCCCGGACAGCAACAGGCCGCGCAGCATCTCCGCGCCGGGGGCGCCGCCGGGTTCGCGCGTCAGGAGCACCGCCCTGCCCTCGCCCGCCAGCCAGGCCGCCAGCCGGCGCGCCTGGGTGGACTTGCCGGCGCCCTCGCCGCCTTCCAGCGTAATGAACAGCGCCGCTCAGCTTCCCAGCACGTAGTGGCTCAGCACGGCGACGGCGCGGCCCGGCAGGCTTCGGCGCGGCACGTCCGCCCCCGCAAGCAGCGGAACCTGCATGTCCGGCACCCCCTGGCCGCTGACCACCAGCTTGCCGATCGCGTCCCCGCGGCTGACCGGGGCGGTCACGGGCGCGGTGTAGCGCACCTCGATCTTGGCTGTGCTGCGCCATTGCCGCGGCATGGTGATCACCAGGTCCCGCCCGCCTACCAGCGGCACGGACGGCTCCGTGCCGAGCCACACCTTCACCGTCTCGACCGTGTCCCCGGCGCTGAACAGCTTCACGTTCTCGAACTCGCGGAAGCTCCATTCCAGCAGCCGCTCGCTTTCCTCGGCGCGGGCGTGCATGGACGGCAACCCGTTCACCACGATGATCACCCGGCGGCCGCCGCGGTCCGCGCTGCCGACCAGGCCGTAGCCGCCCGCTTCGGTGTGGCCGGTCTTCAGCCCGTCGGCCAGTCCCTTCTGGACCAGCGAGTTGCGGTTCTGCTGCTCGATGCCGTTGTACTTGAACGTGGTTTCCCGGTCGTAATGGTAGTATTCCGGGAAGTCCCGGATGATGTGGGCGGCGAGCGTCGCGATGTCCCGGCAACTCATGTGCTGGGTCGCGTCCGGCCAGCCTGTGCAGTTGGCGAAGTGCGTGTTGGTGAGGCCCAGCTCCGCCGCCTTGGCGTTCATCAATGCCACGAACTGGTCTTCCGACCCGGCAACCGCCTCGGCCAGCACCAGGCAGGCGTCATTGCCCGACTGGATGATCATGCCGCGGATCAGGTCTTCCACCTTCACGCTGCCGCCCTGCGGGACGAACATCTTGGATCCCTGCATCCTCCATGCCGTGTCGCTGACCGGCAGCTCCTGATCCAGCTTGAGCCGGCCGAGCTTCAGCATCCCGTAAACCAGGTAGGCGGTCATCAGCTTGGTCATGGAGGACGGCGGCTGCGGGACGTCGGCGTCCTTGTCCAGCAGGGCAGCGCCGGTGTTGTAATCCATGATGAACGCGTAGCGCGCGGCCGTGTCGATGGGGCCGAGCGGGGTCGTGGCAGGGGTCCCGGCCGGCGCCGGCTCGGCAGGGTGTCCCCGCGCGGCGCTGGCGCGGGAAACCGGGTGACGCTGCGCCAGCGCCGGGGCGGCGAGCAGGGCGGGTACGGCGGCCAGCACCACGCGCCGGGTCAGATCCTGTGTCACGCCACCGCTCCTATTCCACCACCAGACGCGAATCGACTATCCCCGCCCGGCGTGCCTGGTCCAGCGCCGCATCGGCTGCCGTCACGGTCGGGAACGGTCCGGCACGAACCCGGTAGCGTACCGTGCGCCCATCCGCCAGTCGCTCCACGGCGGCATGGAGCCCGGCGAGTTGCGCGGCCTGCCGGTTGGCGTAATCCGCCCGGCCGAACTCGCTGGCCAACAGGATTATCACCCCAGGCGCCGCCGGCCCGGCCGTCACCTGGTCCGGCAGGCGGTCGGGAACGGGTAGGCCCGGCGCCATATGTGCCGCTTCCCGGACCGGCTCGCTGCCGGTGCTGCCGCGGCCGGACTGCCGCATCCCGGGCGGCGGGGCCAGTTCTTCCGCCACGACCGCGCCGCGGGGCGCCGCGGCCATGTCCAAGCGCGGGCCGCCGCCAACCTGGCCGGTCAACGCCGCGGTCAACCCGGCGTCCAACTGGACGCGGATCTGCGTGCCGTCGCCGGCGCCCAGCAGGTCCGCGGCGTGCCGGGTCAGCCCCAGCAGCCGGCCGGGGTTGGCCGGGCCGCGATCATTCAGCCGCACCAGCATGGCCCGGCCGTTCTCCAGGTTGGTCACCCGCGCGACCGCCGGCAGTTGCAGCGTGCGGTGGGAGGCGGCCGGCACGGCTCCATCAAGCCGCTCGCCATCCGCCGTGATGCCGTCATGCGCCGGAGTGACCGCCGCCAGTCCGGCGGCCTCGTACTCGCTCTGGTCCTTCGGGTAGTACCACACGCCGCCGAGCTGGTAGGGGCCGCCCAGCGTGTAATGCGCCGGCAGGGCCGCCTGTTGCTGCTTGCGGCGCAACAAGCCGCAGCCGGCGAGCGGCCCCAGCAGCAGCGCCGCCGCCGCGGCCCGTCGCCTCACGTCACCATGTCACCCAGCAACTGGACCGACAGGGCGTAGAAGTCGGATGGGTTGTAGCGGCGGATGGCGGCGAAGTTCGCGAACACCATGAACGCCGCGCCGCCGTCGCCGTCCGGCATCACCACCGCGCCCACCGGGTCCGGACGAAGGAAGCCGGACCCGTCTTCCCGCCGCACCCCCATGCGCTGCCATTCCCCCAGCGTGCGCCGGACTTCCCGCCCGACGGACGCCGCTTCCAGATTCGGCGGCACCCTGACCGGCTGGGAGGATGGCTCGCCGTAGCGCCAGCCGGATGCGGAAAGGTAGTTGGCGATGGAGGCCAGCACGTCGGCGCGGCTGTCCCAGATGTCCCGCCGGCCGTTGCCCTCGAAGTCCACCGCGTAGCGCTGGTACGAGTCGGGCATGAACTGCGGCTGCCCCATCGCGCCGGCGTAGGAGCCGAGCATGCGGGCGGGGGCGATGTCCCCGTGGTCCAGGATCTTGAGCGCCGCGATCAACTGGCTGCGGAAGAACGCGGCGCGCCGCCCCTCCCAGGCCAGCGTCGCCAGCGCCTCGATGACGTTGTAGCTGCCGGTGTCGGTGCCGAAATTGCTTTCCAGACCCCAGATGCCGGCGACCGGCTGCACGTCCACCCGGTACCGCTCGGCCACCCGGGCGAACAAGGCGCGGTTGGCGCCGTAGGCCTCCCTGCCCCGCGCCACCCGCTTGTCGGACGTCGTGAAGCTCCGGTAGCGCGCCCAGGTCATGGTGAACTCGGGCTGCTTGCGGTCCGCCTCGATCACCTTCTGGTTGGGGCCGACCCCGGCGAAGGCGGCGTCCAGCGTCGCTTCCCGGATGCCGCCGCGCCGCGCCTCCGCCTTCACCCCGGACACGAACGCGCCGAAGCTTTCCTGCGCCGCCACGGCCCAGGGGGTGGCCGCCAGCCCGGCCAGCAGAAACCGCCGCCGCATCAGAACCGCACGGACGCCGCGAGCGAGCCGAAGTTGAACAGGCCTGCCTTCTGCGTCCGGAACTCCTGCGTCTGCCAGGTCTGCGAGTAGGTGATCCGCACGCCGCGGTAGATGACGGCTGCGCCGAGTTCCAACTCGCCCACGTCCCACTTGGGGGCGACGCTGCGGCTGCTGCGGAAGTTGCTGCCGTTCAGCGTCACGTCCGTGCCGACCGCCTGCCCGTCCGCGCCGCCGAACACGTACCAGACGAACGGCCGGGTCGGGGTGTAGGCGTCCGTCCCCGTCAAGCCGGGCCGGATGCGGGACACGCCGTAGTCGCTGTCCAGACCCTGTCCCAGCCGCAGGATCAACCCGGCCTGCGCGTAGTTGCGCTCCAGGCCGAAGCCGGCGCTGACGGATGGCAGCGCCTCGAACTCCACCCCGCGATAGCGGCCGGCCGGCACCCGCCAGGTGCGCTCCGGCGTGATCTCGAACAGCGGCTCGTTCTGTAGCTGGGTGGCCCAGCCGCGGTTGGGGGTGTCGCCGATCAGGTTGTGGAAGCCGTTCTGCGTGTCCTGCGCGCCCGAGCCCGGGCCGACCACGCCCACCATCACCGCCAGCACCGTCCGCGCGTCGCCCGTGTCGTGGATCAGCGACCCGGTCACGCCCAGGATGCCGGCATACGGACGGTCATTGAGCGGCGGGTTGACCGCCTGGGTGTTGCGCGGCGTGAAGATGGATTGGCTGATGTCCAGGCTGACGCGCTGCACCCCGTTGCCCCAGATCTTGTTGGCCGCGTCCTGCAAGGCGCCCGGCACCTGGTCCGTCCCGGACGTCCATCCCAGCCGCAGCCCGCTGGTGTAGTACTGGTCCGACGTGCCGCGCAGGGTGGAGACGGCGTCGTTCTCCACCTGGAGGGTGACGATCTGGGACGTATCCTGCTGCGGGGTGGCCGCCGCAGCCGGCACGGCAAGCAGGGCGAAGGCTGACAAGGCAAGGACCGAACGCGACATTGCAACCCGTTTCGTCGTGACCAGCCAAATGAATAAAGGGTTGCACGCCCCGGCGAAACCCTTTCCATACCGGCGCACCGGACAGGTGGCCGAGTGGTTTAAGGCAGCGGTCTTGAAAACCGCCGAGGTGCAAGCCTCCGTGGGTTCGAATCCCACCCTGTCCGCCGCTCCCGTGTGACAGCCTCTCCATCTGCGCTATGCTGCATACATGCTTATGCGCCGACTCCTCACCCTTGCCGCCCTTGCTTCGGCCGGGGCCACGCCGGCCCTCGCGGCCGACCCGCTGCCGGTCTGCCCGGTCCAGAATGGCCAGGTGGCCGAGTATGACCTGGTGCGCGGCGGCAACGTCATCGGCCGCCAAACCGTGCGCTACGCGGTGAACGGGTCGGACATGACGGTCACGGTTGACGTGCAAGCCGCGCTCCATGCGCTCGGCATCAGCGTTTACCGCTACCAGCACCATGGGGAGGAGCGCTGGCACGGCGGCCAGATGGTGGCGCTCACCACCCGCACCGACGATGACGGCACCCCGCGGCACGTGGATGCCGTGCGTGACCCGCAGACGGGGTGGCGCGGCACCAGCGGCCCCCCGCCGGGCATGGCGCCGCTGCTGGCGACCAGCCTGTGGAACAGCAGGACGGTCGCCCAAACCCGGCTGCTGGACCGCGAAACCGGCGAAGTCGTCCCGATGCACGCCTCGCCCGGGGTGGACGAGACGCTGACGATCGGCGGCCACCCCGTCGCCGCCCGCAAGTTCGACCTGTCGGGGCCAGTTTCCGGCAGTGCGTGGTACGACCGCAACGGCTGCTGGCTGCAAGCGCTGTTCAGCACGCGGGTGGACGGCTCGCGCGTCGAGGTCCGCGCCCGCAGCGGGGGCGGCGCTGGATGACGCGGCCCGAGCCGTTTGCTACAGGCGGCGAACAGCACGGGAGTTGCCGCGCCGGTGGAACGAACGCAGCGGATCGCAAGCTTCACCATCGTGCTGGGCCTGGGCGTTCTGGCGCTCAAGTCCGGCGCGTGGTGGCTGACGGGCAGCGCCGCGCTGTTCTCCGATGCGCTGGAAAGCACGGTGAATGTCGCCGCCTCCCTGATCGCGCTGGGCGCGCTGCGCTTCGCCGAGCGCCCGGCGGACGCCAACCACCCGTATGGCCACCAGAAGGCCGAATTCTTTGCCGCCGTGATCGAGGGCGTGCTGATCATCGTGGCCAGCCTCGCCATCCTGCAGCACGCCTGGCAGAGCTGGGGGGACCCGGCGCCGCTGTCCCTGCCCTGGCAGGGCGTGGCGTTGAACGGGCTGGCGACCCTGCTCAACGCCCTGTGGGGCACGGTGCTGCTGCGCGCCGGCCGGCTTGCCCGCTCGGTGACGTTGCAGGCCGACGGTCGGCACCTGTGGTCGGACGTCGCGACCTCCGGCGGCATTCTCGCCGGGCTGGGCCTCGCGGTGGCGACGGCGCAGCCGCTGCTGGACGCCCTGCTGGCCGCCCTGGTGGCGTTCTACGTGCTGTGGTCCGGCACCAGCCTGATCAGCCAGTCGGTCGGCGGCTTGATGGACGCGGCCCCCGCCGCGGACGTGGTGGAGCGCATCCGCCGCCTGGTGGGCGAGCACGCGGAAGGCGCGCTGGAAGCGCACGACCTGCGCACCCGCCACGCCGGGCGGCTGACCTACCTGGAATTTCATCTGGTGGTGCCGGGGGACCTGCCGGTTTCGGCCGCGCACGCCATCTGTGACCGTATCGAGACGGCGCTACGCGAGGAGATGCAGCACTTGATCATCACCATCCACGTCGAGCCCGAGGGCAAGGCGAAGCATCACGGCGTGCTCGTGCTGTGACGGTCCGCATCGACCGGGTGGTGACCCGGGGCGGCGACCGCGGGCAAACCTCGCTCGGCGACGGCAGCCGGGTGGCAAAGGACGCGCTGCGGGTGGAGGCGTACGGCACGGTGGACGAGGCCAACGCCTGCATCGGCCTGCTGCGCCTGCACACGGACGGCGACGAGGACGCGATGCTGGCGCGGGTGCAGAACGACCTGTTCGACGTCGGCTCCGACTTGTGCGTGCCGGGCGCCGCTGGCGACCGCCTGCGGCTGACGGACGCGCCTTCCGCCCGGCTGGAAGCGGAGGTGGTGGCGATGAACGCCACCCTGCCCGCGCTGGACAGCTTCGTGCTGCCCGGCGGCACGCCCGCCGCCGCCCACGCCCACCTGGCCCGCACCGTGGTGCGCCGGGCGGAACGCCTGGTGGTTCAACTGGCGCGGGAGGAGACGGTGAACGAGGCGGTTGTGCGCTTTCTCAACCGGCTGTCCGACCACCTGTTCGTGCTGGGCCGGGTGCTGAACCGCGGGGCGGACGTGAAGTGGGTGCCGGGGGCGAATCGGTGACGGGGTGAGGCCGGCTCAGATTGGATGGTGCGCGCGCCATCTGGTAGCATGTAGGTGTGCAACAGAGTCGAAACGTGTTGATATCGCACCGACATGCTCACGCCACCCTGCGGCCTTTGCCCTGCTCTGCTGACTCTGTTGCTAACCGCCTGCGCAGCCGACCCGCCCGTCCACGCACCGGTCGGGCCATCGAATGCCCGGTTCGAGCCCGCCCCGATGCCGTTCGTGCAATATAGGCGGTCAGGCAGTCCAGTAGGTTTGCTTGAACTCCCGATCCCGCCCAAGATGCCGCCCGGAACGGGGGCAGTGCCTGTGAACGGCAGCCCTGTCCGCGGTTCCGTCGTGACGGGGTGGAAGGAAAGCTTCTGAGTTTTGACCGGCCGGAGCAGTAGCGACCCGAATCCTGGAAGTTGCCAGTCACTTGCGACCTTTTAGACTACGATTAGTAGTTTGCTTGCTTGTGGACAGGACAGCGTTCGTGACTTGCGGCGGTTGTCTCGCCAACGCCCTCGAACCATCGCCAGAGCAGTCATTTTGGTTCAGGGCGCCTAACGACGGGATGTTTGGGACGTTCCAGGGCATCGTCACCAACGGCAGGCTAGTTGCCACGACTACATCCGGCATTCACTATGAAGGTGACGTGAAGAATGGCCATCTCGATAGCCATGGCATCCTTAGTCAGCCGAATGGAACGCGGTATGAGGGAGATTGGCATTCCGGTCGCCCGGAAGGCTGAGGCGTGCACATATGGGCTGACGGCCACTGCTACGAGGGCGACTGGCATGATGGCCTGCAATCCGGCAAGGGCGTGCTGACATCCGGGAGCAAACGCCATGAGGGCGAGTTCCGGAACGGCAAGCTGAATGGACACGGTGTCCTAACAAGCGCCGACGGCGATCATGTGGAGGGACAGTGGACCGACGGTCAACTAGGCGGACTCGTGTTAATCGTCACACCCGACGGCAGCCGATACGAGGTCAGCTTTAGTGCCGGCAAACCGAACGGCAACGGGATCATGACACTCGTCAACGGAGTCCGTTACGAAGGTGAGTGGCGGAATGGAACATCGGACGGCGATGGTGCCCTCCGCGCGGTTACCGGTGAATTGTATGCTGGCCTGTGGCGTCACGGCTGCTTCACAGGTGGTGACCGCAAAGCGTGGTTCCTCGTCGATCCCTCGTCATGCGATGCGAACTGACCCACGATCGTCAGTCTTCGCCTTCTCTCCCACGAGTACAAGAAGCTACATACCTTTGCCTCCCTCGCCCGCTGGCAGGGAAGGAGTCACCCGTCCAGCTTCGCCCTCAACGCCTCGTTGATCAGCGCCGGGTTGCCCTTGCCGCTGGTGGCCTTCATCACCTGGCCCACGAAGAAGCCGAACAGCTTGTCCTTGCCGCCGCGGTACTGCGCCACCTTGTCGGCGTTGGCCGCCATCACGGCTGCGATCGCCCCATCGATCGCGCCCGTGTCCGTCACCTGGCGCAAGCCGCGCGCGTCCACGATCGCGCCGGGCCGCTCGCCGGTGTCCACCATCGCCTCGAACACGTCCTTGGCGATGCGGCCGTTGATGGTGCCGTCCGCCAGGAGGTCCAGCATCTCGCCCAGCGCGGCGGCCGGGACGGGCGAGTCCTCGATGGCGCGCCCGGTGCGGTTCAGCGCGCCGAACAGGTCCCCCATCACCCAGTTCGCCGCCGCCTTGGCATCCCGCCCGGCGGCCACCGTCTCGAAGAACGCCGCAGTCGCCTGCTCCGCCACCAGCACGCCGGCATCGTAGGGCGACAGACCGTGCTGCGACACGAAGCGGGCGCGCTTGGCGTCCGGCAGCTCCGGCAGCCCCGCGCGCAGCCCGGCCACCCACGCCTCGTCCAGCACCAGCGGCAACAGGTCCGGGTCCGGAAAATACCGGTAGTCGTGCGCGTCCTCCTTGGAGCGCATGGAGCGGGTCTCGCCGCGGACGTGGTCGAACAGCCGCGTTTCCTGCACCACGGTGCCGCCGCCCTCCCACACGTCGATCTGCCGCCGCGCTTCCGCCTCCACCGCCTGCTGCACGAAGCGGATGGAGTTCACGTTCTTCACCTCGCAGCGGGTGCGGAACGGCTCGCCGCGCTTGCGGACCGACACGTTGACGTCCGCGCGCATGGAACCCTCCTCCATGTTCCCGTCGCAGGTGCCGAGGTAGCGCAGGATCGAGCGCAGCTTGCGCAGGTAAGCCCCCGCTTCCTCGGGAGAGCGGATGTCCGGCTCGGACACGATCTCCATCAGCGCCACGCCCGAGCGGTTGAGGTCGATGAAGGAGCGTGCCGGGTCCTGGTCGTGCAGCGACTTGCCGGCATCCTGCTCCAGGTGCAGCCGGGTCACGCCAATGCGCTTGGTGACGCCGCCCGCCTCCACCTCCACGTGCCCGGCGCCGACGATCGGGTGGTAAAGCTGGCTGATCTGGTAGCCCTGCGGCAGGTCGGCGTAGAAGTAGTTCTTGCGGTCGAACCGGCTGACCAGGTTGATCTGCGCGTCCAGCCCCAGCCCGGTCCGCACCGCCTGCGCCACGCATTCCTCGTTGACCACCGGCAGCATGCCGGGGAAGCCGGCGTCCACGAAGCTCACCTGGCTGTTGGGCTCGGCGCCGAACGCGGTGGCGGCGCCGGAGAACAGCTTGGCGTTGCTGGTGACCTGCGCGTGCACCTCCAGCCCGCAGACGATCTCCCACTCGCCAATGGTGTAGCTCATGCTCCTGCCCTCATCCGCGGCCGCGCGGTGAACCCGGCGGCGCGCTCGATCGCGGCGCCCGCCGCGAACACCGTTTCCTCGTCGAACGGCCGCCCGATCACCTGCAACCCGAGCGGCAGCCCGGCGCCGTCCAGCCCGGCGGGAACGGACAGCGCGGGAACCCCGGCCAGGTTGGCGGGCACGGTGAACACGTCGTTGAGGTACATGGCCACCGGGTCGTCCACCTTCTCGCCCTGGGCGAAGGCGGCATTGGGGGTGGTCGGCGTCAGCAGGGCGTCCACCCGGCCGAACACGTCGGTGAAATCACGCAGGATCAACGCCCTCACCTTCTGTGCCCGCGTGTAATAAGCGTCGTAGTAGCCGGCGGACAGCACGTAGGTGCCGATCATGATGCGCCTGCGCACCTCCTCGCCGAAGCCCTCGGCACGGGTGCGCTCATACAGCTCCGTCAGGTCGCCTCCTTCCACGCGATGGCCGAAGCGGACCCCGTCATAGCGCGCCAGGTTGGAGGAGGCCTCCGCGGGCGCCACGATGTAGTACGAGGCCAACCCGTACCGCGTGTGCGGCAGCGACACGTCCACCACCTCCGCCCCCGCCTCGCGCAGCCAGGCCAGGCCCTGCTCCCACAGCGCCCCGATCGCCGGCGCCATGCCGTCCTGCCGGTACTCGCGCGGCACGCCGACCCGCAGCCCCCTCACGCCCCGCGCGCAGGCGGCGGCGAAATCCGGCACCGGGCGGTCGGCGGAGGTGCTGTCCCTGGGGTCGAACCCGGCCATGGAGCGCAGCAGGGTCGCGGCGTCGGCCACCGACCGGGCGAACGGCCCCGGATGGTCCAGCGAGGAAGCGAACGCCACCACGCCCCAGCGGCTGCACCGCCCATAGGTCGGCTTCATGCCCACGATGCCGCAAAGCGAGGCGGGCTGCCGGATGGAGCCGCCCGTGTCCGTCCCGGTGGCGCCCATCGCCAGCCCGGCCGCCACCGCGGCGGCCGACCCGCCGGAGGAGCCGCCGGGGACCAGCTTGGCGCCCGGCGGCGACCAGGGATTGGTCACCGGGCCGAACGCGCTGGTTTCGTTGGAGGAGCCCATGGCGAACTCGTCGAGGTTGGTCTTGCCCAGGAACACCGCGCCGTCCCGCAGCAGGTTGGCCGTCACCGTGCTCTCGTAGGGCGGCACGAACGATCCGAGGATGCGGCTGGCCGCGGTCGTCCGCACCCCGGCGGTGCAGAACAGGTCCTTGATCCCCAGCGGGATGCCCGCCAGGGGACCGGCATCCCCGCGGGACAGCGCCGCATCCGCCGCATCCGCCGCGGCCAGCGCCGCGTCCGGGATGCGGGTGATGAACGCGTTCAGCTCGCTGTCGAGCGCCGCCGCGTCCAGGTGCGCCCCCACCAGCTCCCGCGCGCTGAACCGCCCGGCACGCAACCCTTCGGAAGCGGCGGCGATGCTCAGCTCGGTGAGGGTCACTCTATCACCTTCGGCACCGTGAAGAACGCCCCCGCGCGGTCCGGCGCGTTGGCCAGCACCTGCTCGGCGATCCCGCCATCCGTCACCCGGTCCGCCCGCAGCCGCAGCGCCATGTCCGGAGCGCCGGTCAGCGGCTCGATGCCGTCCACGTCCACCTCGTTCAACTGCTCGATCCAGCCCAGGATGCCGTCGAGCTGCGCGCCCAGCGGCGCCGCTTCCTCGTCGGCGAGGCGGATGCGGGCAAGCCTGGCAATACGTCGGACGGTCGCGGGGTCAAGCGACATGATGCTCCTTGGCGGTTCGGGATTGATGGGACCATAACGTCACCCCATGCCCTTGTTCAACCTGACGGAGCTGCACGCGAAGCTCCCCCGCAACCAGCGCCTGCTGGGCCTGGACCCCGGCACGCGCACGATCGGCCTGGCGCTGAGCGACGTGCGGCGCGTGCTGGCCAGCCCGTTCGGCACCATCCGGCGCGGCAAGCTGGCGGAGGCCGCCGACGCGGTCGCGGCCATCGCCAGGCGGGAGGAGGTCGGCGGCCTGGTCGTGGGCCTGCCGTTGCAGATGGACGGACGGCTCGGCCCCGCGGCGCAGGCGGCGCGGGACTGGACTTTCGCGCTGACGGACGCGACCGGCCTGCCCGCGGCGATGTGGGACGAGCGGCTCAGCTCCGCGGAGGCGAACCGGGCGCTGACGGCCCAGGGCGCCAACCGCGCCCGCCGCGCGGCGGCGGTGGACCGCATGGCCGCCGCGGTTATCCTCCAGGCAGCGCTGGACTCGCTGCGGCCGGAGCTGGGCGCGTGACGCTCTGGGTCAGGTGGGAAGGCGGCTTCGGCACGCTGGCGGACGGATCGGTCCAGCCCCATCGCGGCGACATGTTCAGCGATCCCGCCCCGGCGGGCGGCCCGATACCCGTACCGGCCCTGCTGCCGCCGGTGGCGCCGGGCAAGTTCATCGGCTTGTGGAACAACTTCCATGCCCTGGCCGCCAAGCTGGGTGCCGAGATCCCGGACACCCCCCTGTACTTCCTCAAGGCCCCGTCCTCCCTCCTGCCCACCGGCGGCGTCATCCGGCCCCCGGTGGGCTACGCCGGACGCACGATGTACGAGGGCGAGCTGGGCATCGTGATCGGCCGGCCCTGCCGCGGGGCGGATGAAGCGCAGGCGGCCGAGGCGATCTTCGGCTACACCTGTGTCAATGATGTCACGGCGCTCGATTGGCTCACAGCGGACCCATCCTTCCCGCAATGGGCGCGCGCCAAGGGCTGCGACACGTTCGGCCCGGTCGGCCCGGCCATCGCCACCGGGCTCGACCCCGCGAGCCTCGCCGTCCGCACCCTGCTCAACGGGCGGGAGCGGCAGGCTTACCCGGTGTCGGACATGATCCTGCCGCCGGCCCGGATCGTCAGCCTGCTGTCGCGGGAGATGACGTTGCTGCCGGGTGACCTGATCGCCTGCGGCACTTCCCTGGGCGTGCTGCCGATGCGGCCCGGCAGCGAGGTCACGGTCAGCATCGACGGCGTCGGCGCACTCACCAACCGCTTCGAGGCCGCGGCGCCGTAAGCTCCCGAGGCGGATGGTCCTGGCACCGGCCCTGGCCGTCGGGTAAAGCCCGAACGCCCTCGCAGCGGCGCGGGCAGCGTGGAGAGCAACCGACATGAGCCAGACTGTTTGGGATATCGTTGCCGCGGCGTCCGGCCCGCGGGCCGTGGGCGCGCCGGGCCGCCCGTGGCTGGACGGCGCCGGCCTGCGGACCCTGGCGGAAACCGTGCGGGACACGCTGGGCCGCGCCGGTATCGGCCCAGGCGACCGGGTGGCGATCGTGCTGCCGAACGGGCCGGACATGGCCACCGCCTTCCTCGCCGTCGCCGCCAGTTGCTGCGCCGCGCCGCTCAACCCCGCCTACAAGGCGGACGAGTTCGAGTTCTACCTGTCGGACCTGCAACCCGCCGCCATCCTGCTGGCAGCCGGCGCGGATGGCCCGGCGCGGGACGTCGCCGACCGGCTCGGCGTCCCGGTGCTGTGGCTGCATGCGGAGGACGGCCCCGCCGGGTCGTTCCGGTTGGACGCCTCCGCCCTGCCGGCCTCCCCCGGGGCTGCGCCGCGGCCCGCCCTCCCGCAAGACCCGGCCCTGGTGCTGCACACCTCGGGCACCACGGCGCGGCCCAAGATCGTGCCGCTGACCAACGGCAACGTCGCCGCCTCCGCCCGGCACATCGCCGCCTCGTTGGCGCTGGGGCGGTCCGACACCTGCCTGAACGTCATGCCGCTGTTCCACATCCACGGGCTGATCGCGGCGGTGACGGCGTCGATCAGCGCCGGCGCCGCGGTGAGCTGCACCCCGGGCTTCAACGCGTTCAAGTTCAACGAATGGCTGGAGGAGGTGCGGCCGAGCTGGTACACCGCCGTGCCCACCATGCACCAGGCCATCCTGATGCGGATGCGCAACCACGCGGATGCGGCCCGGGCGGCGAAGCTGCGGTTCATCCGCTCCTCCTCCGCCTCCCTGCCGCCGCAGGTGATGGCGGAACTGGAGGGATTGTTCGGCGCCCCGGTGGTCGAGGCGTACGGCATGACGGAGGCGGCGCACCAGATGGCCGCCAACCCCCTGCCCCCGCGCGCCCGCAAGCCCGGCGCGGTTGGCGTCGCCGCCGGGCCGGAGATCGCCGTGATGGACGACGACGGCGCCTTGTTGCCGCAGGGCGAGGTGGGCGAGGTGGTGATCCGCGGCCCGAACGTGACGCCGGGCTACGACAACAACCCGTCCGCCAACGCCAAGGCCTTCACGGCCGGCTGGTTCCGCACCGGCGACCAGGGCCGCCTGGACGAGGAAGGCTACCTGTTCCTGACGGGCCGGCTGAAGGAGCAGATCAACCGCGGCGGAGAGAAGATCAGCCCGCTGGAAGTGGACGTTGTGCTGCTGGACCACCCGGCCGTGGCGCAGGCCTGCACCTTCGGCATCCCGCACGACAAGCTGGGCGAGGAGGTGGGCGTGGTCATCGTGCCCCGCCCCGGCGCCGCCGTCACCGAGGCGGAGGTGCGGGACTTCGCCGCCGCCCGGCTGGCCGCTTTCAAGGTGCCCCGCCGCGTGGTGATCATGGAGGACATCCCGAAAGGCGCCACGGGCAAGGTGCAGCGCATCGGGCTGGCGGCGAAGCTCGGCCTGGCGCCGCAGGGGGCGGCATGATGCCTGGGGCGGCACCGAGCATCTGCGTCTTCGGCGCCGGCGCGATCGGCGGCTTCATGGCGGCCAAGCTGGAAGCGGCCGGCACGCCCGTCTCCATCGTGGCGCGCGGCCCCCACTTGGCGGCGATGCAGCGGGACGGCCTCCTGCTGCAATCCGGCGGCGAGCGCATCGTGACCCGGCCCCGCGCCGTGCCGCACGGCGACGAGATCGGCCCGCAGGATTACCTGCTGATCACGCTCAAGGCGCATTCGCTGGAGCCGGCGCTGCCGCAACTGGCGCCGCTGGTCGGGCCGGGCACCACGATCGTCAGCGCGGTGAACGGCGTGCCGTGGTGGTACACCCACGGCCTTTCCGCGCCCTGGGCCGGCCGCCAGGTGACATCCGTGGACCCATCCGGCGCGCTGTGGTCGGCGCTGCCGCCGGCCCAATGCCTCGGCTGCATCGTGTACCCAGCCGCCACCGTGTCCTCGCCTGGCGTCGTGGACCACACCTATGGCGACCGTTTCAGCCTCGGCGAGCCGGACGGGCTGCGGTCCGAGCGGGCGACGGCGCTGTCCGCGTTGCTGATCGCCGCCGGGCTGAAATCGCCGGTGCGCCCCCGCATCCGCGATGAGCTGTGGGTCAAGCTGTGGGGAAACATGGCCTTCAACCCCATCAGCGCCCTGACCACGGCGACGCTGGACGTGATCACGTCCGATCCCGGAACCCGCGGAGTGGCGCGGGCGATGATGCTGGAAGGCCAGCAGGTGGCGGAAGCGTTGGGCATCCGCTTTCCGCTAAGCCTGGATCAGCGGATCGAGGGTGTCGCCGAGGTGGGGCGGCACAAGACGTCCATGCTGCAAGACCTCGAACTCGGCCGGCCGCTGGAGATCGAGGCGTTGCTCGGGGCCATCGTCGAGATGGCCGGCTGGACTGGCGTGCCGGTCCCGCTATGCCAAGCGGTGCTGGCCCTGGTGCGCCAGCGGGCAGCCGCGCAAGGCTGACCGCCTGCGCATGTTGCAATGCAGCATGAAGCGTCTTATGTTGCACTGCACAACGAATGGAAACGTCCTTCGGGATTTCCGGCGGCAGGCCGGATCGAAGAGGGCTATGATGAGGACATTCGAACAAGCCGGCGAAGCGATGTTGTTGGCCGAGCAGGGCCAGCGCGAGATCGCGAATGCCGTACTCACCAGCGTCAAGCGTTGGATTGCCGGGTTTCAGGCCTGGCGTGGGCGCATGCCGACTGCGATGCCGCCCACCGAGTCGCACCCGCGCTGATTGCGCGAACTGCTGCTCAGCAGCGCGGCTCAGGCATGGACTCGCAACGTTTCCAGCGTGCGGATGACTTCGGCGGGTTCTAGCCTGCGGTGCGCGACCGGTTCGACATGGGCGCGCACCACCCGGCCATCCTGCCCGACGATGAAGGTCGCCGGCAGCGGGACGCGCCAGTTTCCGGTATCGTTCAGCCGCGGCAGATCGTGCCCAAGCCTGATGTACAAGTGCCGCACTGCCGGAGGTGGTTCGTAGGCCACCCCATACTGCTCGGCGACGGCGTTGCCGCGGTCGGACAGCATGGGAAACGCCAACAGGTCGCGCTCTGCCACGATGGAGCAGGTGCCGGCCGGTTGCGGCGTTATGGCCAGCAAGTCCCCGCCTGCCGCCTGGATCGCCGGCAACGCGTCCTGGTAGGCGCGTAATGTCAGGGTGCAGAACGGGCACCAGCCGCCGCGCACGAACAGCAGAACGACCGGCCCTTGCTCCAACCGTTCTGTAAGGCGGACCAGCTTGTCGTGCTGGTTCGGCAGGGCGAAGCCGGGCGCCTCGTCCCCCGTTGCAGGAGGCTTGCAAGGGCCGGAGCCGGCGCGCAAATCCTCCAACGCGTCCAGGATGTCCCGGCGCTCGGCGTGCGGCAGGCGGGCAAGGAATCCCGCCCTGAAGTCTTCCAGTTGCTTGGTCAGGGATCCCGGATTGTTTTGCATGGTTGTGACCTGCCTAGCGCATCTTCGACGCAGCCCATACCGTGCAATTCGGGTGCCAGGAACCGGTTTGCAGCCGGCCCGGTCCGGTATGATCAATACCTTGCGGACATAACGCTTGGACCTGCTCGCCGCTTTCCGCGTTTTCCTCCGCGTGGCCGAGGCGCAATCCTTCTCCGCCGTCGCGCGGGAGATGGGCATGACGCAGCCCGCCGTGTCCCGCCAGGTCGCGGCCTTGGAGGAGCATCTCGGCGCCCGCCTGATCCAGCGCACGACGAGGAGCCTGGCGCTGACCGAGGATGGGGGACACCTGCTGGGCCACGTCCGCCGGGTGCTGGACGGCGTGGAGGAAGCGGAAGCGGCGGTCGGCCGCCGGCAGGCTCTGCCGGGCGGGCTGGTGCGGCTGGCGACCACCTCCACCTTCGGCAGGCTCTACGTCGTGCCGCGCATCCCGCGTCTGCTGGAACGCTACCCGGATCTCGCCATCGACCTGCGGATGGCGGACAGCATGTCGGACCTGGTGGCGGAAGGCATCGATCTCGCCGTGCGGGTCACGACAGTGCAGGATTCGAGCCTGGTGGCGCGCAAGGTCGGCTCGTCCCGCCGGGTGATGGTGGCCGCTGCGTCGTGCATCGCCGCCTGGGGGGAGCCGCAGCACCCGTCGGATCTGGCGGCGCTGCCCTGCATCGTGTTCACCGGCTCCGCCGCGCCGAACGAGTGGCGCTTCGAAGGACCCGACGGCCCCGTCACCGTCGCGGTGTCCGGCCGCTTCCGCACCGACAACGGCGAGGGGGTGCGCGAAGCCGCGCTGTCCGGCCTCGGCTTTGCCTTGCTGCCGACCTGGTTCTTCGGCACGGAAGTCACCGACGGGCGGCTGGTGCCGGTGCTCACCGGTTGGGAGCCGCGGGCAACGCCGATCGCCGCGGTCTATCCTTCCCGCCGCAACCTCGCGCCGCGCACCCGGGCGGTGATCGATTTCCTGGTCGAGGAGTTCCGGCTCGACCCCGTGATCTCCGATTATGGCGAAGCGTAAGGCCGCAAAAAGGTGTGACGGCTCCCCTCCGACGTGATTAGCATGGCGCGGTGAACATCCTTGCTCCGCCAAAGGCCCGCCTCAGCGTCGAGGTCGTGCACGATTTGGTATGCCCCTGGTGCTACCTGGGCGCCCGCCGCCTGCTGCGCACCGTCCGCCGCCGGCCGGACCTGCTGGTGGACCTGGTCTGGCGGCCGTTCCTGCTCAACCCGGACATGCCCCGGATGGGGATGTCCCGCTCCGACTACGTGGTCCGCAAGTTCGGCGGCGAGGACCGGGCGCGGCGCCTTTACAGCTCCATCGCCGAGATCGGGCGCGCAGAAGGCGTGCAGTTCCGCTTCGACCGCGTCCGGCGCACGCCGTCCAGCGTGGACGCGCACCGCCTGGTCCGGTGGGCAGCCCGGTTCGGCCGCGCGACGGACGTGGTGGAGGCGCTGTTCGCCGCCCATTTCGCCGACGGGCGGGACTTGGGCGAGGCCAGCGTGCTCTGCGCCATCGCGACGGCCTGCGGGCTCGACCCGGTCGCCGCCCGCAATCTGCTGGCCGGAGATGGCGAGCTGGATGGCGTGCAAGCCGACAACCTGCGCGCCCACCGGCTCGGCATCAACGGCGTGCCCTGCTTCGTTGTCAGTGGCCGTCACGCCATCGCCGGCGCGCAGGAGCCGGAAGTGATCGAGCGATTGCTGGACGTGGCTGCCGTGGACATGCTCTCAGGCTAGACCCGGCATCCCGGCCTTCGCCTCCATTCCCACTTCCGCATGAGCACGGTGATCCCCATGCCCGCCCACAAGGCCACCCTTCCCGCCCTGGCGCTCCTCGCCGCCTTCGTAGCCCCGGCGGCGGCGCAGGGGCAGCCCTCCCCGGCCGACGCGCGATCGCTGGAAACGCAGGTCGCTGCCTGGCTGAACACGATCACCGGGGGCTTGGTGCCGCTTCCGGCGCGCCCGGTGCAGTTCACGCCGGAGGGGGACCACTACCTCGTCCGCGTGCCGCTTGGCGCCCTGGGCTCGGTCACCCCGGCGAACGCGGCCTTCACCGCCAAGGCACGCATGCTGGACGCCACGCGATGGACGCTGGATGACGAGCATTTTCCGGACAAGCTGACGGTCACCACCACTGAAGCCGTGCCAGACGCGCCCGGCGCCGAGCACCATGGCCCGGACGGGACCCACCCAGTCACCGTCACGTACCAGGTGACGCTGGGCAAGCAGGACGTGCACGGCGTGTTCGACCCCACCGGCAGCCAGCCGGCGGCCAACGGCGGCGTCATCACGGCGGTGGACATCGTGAAATCGGGGGGCATGGCGCCGTCCATCTCGCATGCCGACCAGGTGACCACCCAGACGAGCAGGGTTCCGGTCGACGATGGGCATACCGACATAATGTCGGACACGGCGGCGACCGGCTACAGCCTGCAATCCGAGCTGGCGACCGGCACGGGCTTCAACCTCAAGGCGCAAACCGTGCACGTCGTCACAACTGTCTCGGGCCTGGCGCAGGAGAAGCTCGCGCCGTTGCTCCAGGCGCTGGCGGCATTCAACCGCGTGGCCAAGCAGGCGGGCGGCGACCCGGCTGACGGGCTGACGCCCGCGGAACGGGCGCAGTTGCGGCGCATCCTGGTGGCCGCGGACGCGGCGCTCACCGGTGGCAAGCTGGACGAGGCGCTGGAAGGCCTGACGTTCGATGTCGGGGGCGTCACCGGGTCGCTCGCCAAGGCGGGTCTCTCGTTCGGCGGCGATGCTCCGCAGAGCACGCTGTCCGCCGCCATGGGCTTCACCCTTGACGGCCTGCGGCTCGACAGCCTGCCGCCGGCGCTGGCCGCCTATGTGCCGTCCCACTTCGCCATCCGCCCGACCGTGTCCAACATCGACCTGGCGGCGTTGACCAAGATGGGGATGGAGGCGACCGCCCCGGCCCAGGACGGCCAGGACCCGCCTGTGCCGGACGTCGGGTCTCTGTTCGCGCATGGCGGGGTGAACCTCGGCTTCGACGAGCTCGCCCTGGATGCGGCGGGCGCCAGGTTCAGCGGAACAGGCAAGTTCAACGTGTCCGGTCCCGCCCAGGTGACCGGCCAGGCGGATTTCAGCGCGACCGGGCTGGACGATCTGATCAGCCGGTTGCAGGCGGAGCCCATGTTGGAGCAGGCGGTTCCCGTGGCGATCTTCCTCAAAGGCATCGCGCGCAGCGCGGGCGACCAGTTGACCTGGCAGGTGACCGTGGAGGGTGCGAGGGTGCTGGTGAACGGCGTGGACCTTTCGGCGATGACGGGTGGCCAGGGCGGCAGGGCGCCATGACAGGCAGAGCCGCGAGGGGGCTGGCCATGGCAGCCGCAACCGCCGCCGCGTCTTGCTCGCAGGCCGCAGCGCCAACCGCGCTGGACCCGGCGAAGGTGGCAACCGTCGCGGTGGGCCGCTCAACGCGTGCGGATGTGTTCACGGCCCTAGGCAAACCCGGCCATACCGAGCGGAGCGGGCTCGGTGAGGCCTGGGTCTACGAAGCCAAGCAGGGCAGCTCGGACAATGCCGGCCTGGTCAGCGGCGTGTCGGCGGCGTCCGGCTTGATCGGCGCCTTTGTGCCGTTCGCGGGCCTTGCCGGCTCGGGGCTTGGCCTGGCGAACACGGCGGTGGGCGCCACGCGGGCCGATCCGCAATCTGCCAGCCTGACCGTGACGTTCAGGGATGACGGCGTGGTGCGCGATTGCCTGTATTCCAGCACCGCCGCCCCCGCCGGGGTGCCAGGACAGGCGGCAAGCATTGCGAAGCCGGTGGACTGCCAGCGCCCTGCCCCAGGCGCGCTGCCCTGAGGCAGGCAAGGTCCAGCCCGGGTCAATCCAGTATGCGTGACACCAGGCCTTCCTGCTCCAGGCGCGAGTAGAGCGAGAAGTCAGCCTGGTTGCGCTCCGCGACCCTGTCCCAATCGACCGCGGCAAGCTCGGCCGCGTCATACTGGAAGGTCGCCGGCGTCACGTTGTCGACCGTCAGCTTGTCGCGCGGCAGGCCGAGGTAGTCCTGCAACAGGGCGGTGTCCGCATCGGCCTGCGAGTGCCGGCCGACCAAGGCAAAGTGGCGTCGGACGTTGCTCAAGGCGATCTCGACCTCGTTCTCCCCGACCCGGCCCAAGGGAACCAGGTCCCGCCCGAAGCCGGCGAGCACCCGCGTCATGACGTTGTCGAACTCCTCGGACAGGCCGTCATTGATGACGCTGGCCGGGCGCAGGGGGATGCCGTCGATCTCGAACTCGCTTCCGGCGGCGGCATGGTGGGCGAAGTTCGAGCGGAGCCGTTCGAGCGGTTCCCGGATGAACGTGACGTAGCGGCTCGGCTGGGTGACGATGCGGTCGAAGCCGAAGTGGCAGTGGCCGAACACCCAGGCCAGCCGGTCGCGCTGCGCCAAGGGGATGCTGAGCGACTTCGGCAACGACAAGCCGGGTATCAGTCCTGGATAGATGAGCAACTGCTCTCCAGGCGGCACGCTGCGCAGCAACGTGTTGCGCAGGCTGGTTCCGGCGGTCTTGGAGATGTGCAGGAAGATGTGGAGCGGCTTCTTGGCTTTGGCAGCGGGCGGGATCGCCGGCAGCGTCACCTCCGTTCCGTTCTCCAGCAGGGCGCCCCTCTTGTCGGCGACGGAGAACACGGCGCCCAGCGGCAGCAGCAGGTCCTCCGGCACCGCGAAGCCGAACACCCCGGGAACGCCCATGACCGCCGCGACGTCCTCCCGGTAGGTGAAAGGACGAAACGTCAGTTCCCTCCCTTCCCGGTTCCGGCACACGATGGGTTGCAGAACGTCCGGTTGGTCCCGGTCGATGATCCAGCCGCGCAACTCGCCGTCCACGAAGCCGTCCACGCACCCTATGTAACGGGCCAAGGCACCATCCCCGAAACCAGCCGCGACGTTGCGGCAGCCCCCCCGAACGGCACGGCTCAGCTCGTCGACGGCGTCGCCGCCGTGGCTAAGCTGAGGCGGCGGCGCACATCGGTGGCCGAGATCGCCTGCAACCGCTCGTCAAGGTCGATCCGTTCCACGGCGTAGCCGACGTCTCGCCCGTAGAAGACGTGGGTGACGTTCGGCAGCGGAATGACGCTGAAACGCCCCTCGTGCCGGCGCAGCGCCAATTCGATCCGCGCGCGCACGTACTCGAACGAGAACGGGTTCTTCGACCCCACCCCCTGCGTGTCCCGCACCGCGATGCAGGCCTGTCCGACTCGGCGCAGCCCCTCCTCGATCAAGGCCCGGTGCCCATCATGGAACGGCTGATACCGGCCGATGAACAGCGCGGTGGGCTGCTTCGGCTCGAACAGGGGGTGCAGCTTCACCGCGACATGCTCGGCCCAGTACTCCGGGCTGCCTTCCACGGCGACCCGGATGTCGAACGCGTCGGGTGGAACGAACAGGCGGTTGGTGTCGGCGAACCGGCCGGCGTCGATCCGGTCCACCCAGACGACGAAGGCCGGGCCGTCCGCCTCGAACGCCGCCCGGGTCTCGGGCGTAGGACAGATGAAGTCCGCGATGGCGTAGCTGCCGGCTTCCGTCACCCGGTCGCAAAGCCAGCCCATGCGCCTTGCGTGCTCGACCCGGTCGGGGACGGAGAAGCCGAGATCGCGGTTAACGTGCTGCCGCACGTCGTCGGCGTTGAAATGAACGGCGTTGATCCGCTGCTTGAGCGCCTGGGCAAGCGTGGTCTTGCCGGCGCCGGGCAGGCCCATGATGAGGATTTTACGAGCCAATCCGGTATCCTATGCCGCCGTTTTCGCCGAACTTACCATAGTATTCGGCAGTGGAAAGGCCGGCTGCCGCAGCCAGTGGGAACCACGCCGCAGCAGCCGGCACGAAGCCGCCGCCGACCCGGTCACACCGAAAGGTACGCCGCCAGCATCACCAGCCCGGCGACGCCGAGCGTCGCATGCACCCCGATCACCAGCACGGCCGGCGGTTGGCGCCGCAACCGCGCTCCCGCCAGGAATGCGCCGCCGAGCAGCGCCAGCCCGACGAACACCGCGGCGACCAGCCCGAACGAGCCTGCGCCTTGCTGCACCCCGCGCGGCGGCCCGCGCAGCCCCGCCAGCAGCAGGCCGAATCCGGCCAGCCCCACCAGCCCGTGCACGGCGCCGGGCCAGGCAAGCCGGAACGTGGACGGGGCCACCTGGGACAGCGTGACCAGCAGGAGGCCGAGGATGGCGCCGCCCGTCAGCAGGGAAGCCGACCACAACAGCAGCCCGGTCACGCCGCGCGAGCCTGGCTCGCGATGCGGTGCAGGCTGCCCAGGGTGCTGCGCGCCGTCTTAATGCGCTCGCTGACCGCCATCTCCCGGGCAATCGCCAGCTTGTGGTCCGGGCGCAACCGGATGGCGCCCTTCTGCGTGGCCAGCCAGGCCACCAGCCCGCCCGGGTTGGCGAAGGCGTTGCCGCGGAATTGCACCACCATGCCCTTCGGCCCGGCTTCCAGCCTTTCCACCCCCGCTTCCCGGCAGCCGCGCTTCAGCGCCATGACCTGGAGCAGGTTGTCCACCTCCTCCGGCAGGGGGCCGAAGCGGTCCACCAGTTCGGCGGCCATCGCCTCGCTTTCGCCGTCGCTCGCCAGCGCGCCGATGCGGCGGTACAGGCCCAGCCGCACCGGCAGGTCCCGCACGTAGCTTTCGGGGATCAGCACCGGCAGCCCCAATGAGATGTTGGGCGTCCAATCCCGGTCGTCCGATTTGTGGCGGCCCCGCTCGGCCCGCAGCTCGCCCACCGCGTCCTCCAGCATCTGCTGGTACAGCTCGATGCCGACCTCGCGGATGTGGCCGCTCTGCTCGTCGCCCAGCAGGTTGCCGGCGCCGCGGATATCCAGGTCGTGGCTGGCCAGGGTGAACCCGGCGCCCAGCGTGTCCAGCGTCTGCATCACGTTCAGCCGCTTCTCGGCAGCACCCGACAGCCGGTGGGTCGGCGGCCAGGTCAGGTAGGCGTAGCCGCGCTGCTTGCCGCGGCCCACCCGGCCGCGAAGCTGGTAGAGCTGGCCCAGGCCGAACATGTCGGCGCGGTAGATGATCAGCGTGTTGACCGCGGGCATGTCCAGCCCGCTTTCCACGATGTTGGTGGACAGCAGGATGTCGTACTTGCCGTCGCCGAACTCGGTCATCACCCGTTCCAGCTCGGTCGGCGCCAGCCGGCCGTGCGCCTCCACGGTGCGCGCCTCCGGCACGATCTCGCGCAGCCGCTCCGCCATGCGGCCGAGATCCTCCACCCGGGGCACGACGCAGAACACCTGGCCGCCGCGGAACCGCTCGCGCTGGATCGCCTCGCGCGCCACCACCCCGTCGAACGGCATGATGAAGGTCCGCACCGCCAGCCGGTCCACCGGCGGCGTCGCGATCAGGCTCATCTCCCGCACCCCGGTCAGCGCCAGTTGCAGCGTGCGCGGGATGGGGGTGGCGGACAGCGTCAGCACGTGCACGTCCGCCTTGAGCGCCTTCAGCTTCTCCTTGTGGGACACGCCGAAGTGCTGCTCCTCGTCCACCACCAGCAGGCCGAGGTCAGCGAACTCGATGCCCTTGGCCAGCAAGGCGTGGGTGCCGACCACGATGTTGACGCTGCCATCCGCCAGGCCGCGCTTGACCTCGGCGGCATCCTTGGCGGTCACCATGCGGCTGAGCTGCGCCACCCGCACTGGCAGCCCTTCGAAGCGCCGGGTGAAGGTGCGGTGGTGCTGCCGGGCGAGCAGCGTGGTGGGCACCACCACGGCCACCTGCGCCCCGCTCATGGCGGCGATGAAGGCGGCGCGCAGCGCGACCTCCGTTTTGCCGAAGCCGACGTCGCCGCAGATCAGCCGGTCCATCGGCCGCCCCGCCGCCAGATCCTCCAGCACGTCGCCGATAGCGCGGGCCTGGTCCTCCGTTTCGGCGAATGGGAAGCGGGCGCAGAACTCGTCCCAGGCGCCTTCCTGCGGGGTCATGCTGCTGGCGTCGCGCACCCGGCGCGCGGCGGCGGTGCGGATCAGCTCGCCCGCCATGTCCCGGATGCGCTGCTTCATGCGCGCCTTGCGGTTCTGCCAGGACGCGCCGCCCAGCTTGTCCAGGCTGGCGCCGCCCTCCTGCCCGAAGCGGCTCAGCACCTCGATGTTCTCGACGGGGACGAACAGCTTGTGGTCCTCGTCATACAGCAGCCGCAGGCAGTCGTGCGACGCGCCGGACACCTGCAAGGTCACCAGCCCGTCATAGCGGCCGATGCCGTGGTCCTGGTGCACCACCAGGTCGCCTTCCGCGATCTCCGTGGCTTCGGCGATGAACTGGTCGGCCCGCTTGCGACGGCGCGCCGGGCGGCTGATGCGCTCGCCCAGCAGGTCCTGCTCGCCGATCACGCCGATGTCGTCGGCGCCCGCCGGAGCGACGAAGCCGCGCTCGATGCCCAGCGTGATCAGCACCACGTGGTCGCGCGGCGCCACCCGCACCTTCTGCCAGGTCTCGGCGACATGCGCCTTCAGCCCGTTCTCCCGCAGCAGGTTGGCCATCCGCTCGCGGGAGCCGCGGGTCCAGGCGGCGACGATCGTGCGGCGGCGGTTGCGCGTCCAGGTGGCGGTCTGGTCGGCGAGCTGCTTGAACACGTCCGAGTTGGCGTGCGCGCCGGCCTGGGTGAACAGCGCACCCGGCCGCCCCCCGGCGTCGATGCCGCTTTGCGCGGCGTCCTTGCCGTACGGGCTGAACTGGAACCGCGGCCCCATGGACAGCATCCCGTCCCATTCGGCGCGGTCCAGGTACAGCCGGCCCGGCGGCAGCGCGCGATACGGCGTTTCCCCATCCCGCGGCGGCGTCTTGCGGGCGTCGAAGTGGTCGGCGATCATCTCCAGCCGGGCCGCCAGCACATCGTCGGATTGCGCGTCGAAGCTGACGGCGGCGTCCGGCAGGTAGTCGAGCAGGTTCTCCATCCCGGCGTGGAACAGCGGCGCCCAGTGCTCCATCCCCGGGTGCCGGCGCCCGGCCGAGATGCTGTCGTAGATCGGGTCCTTGGCCGCGTCCGGCCCGAACAGCTCGCGCCAGCTCTCGCGGAACCGGGTGACGCTGGCCGGGTCGAGCGCCACCTCGGACACCGGGCGCAGCTCCAGCCGCTCCATCCTGTCGGTGGAGCGCTGGGTGGTGGCGTCGAAGTGGCGGATGCTTTCCACCTCCTCGCCGAACAGGTCCAGGCGGACCGGGTCCGGCTCCCCGGCGGGAAAGATGTCCACGATGCCTCCGCGCACCGCGTACTCGCCCGGCTCCATCACGGTGTCCGCACGGCCGTAGCCGTTGGACTCCAGGAAGCTGGTCAGCCCGGCCGGCGTCACGGTGCTGCCCGCGCGCACCGAAAGGCTGGCGCCGCGGAAGGCGGCCCGCGGCGGCACCCGCTGCACCAGGGCGTTGACGGTGGTGAGCACGATGCGCGGCCGGGCGGCAGGCTCCAGCAGGCGCGCAAGGCAGGCGATGCGCTCGGACACGATCGCCGGATTGGGAGACACGCGGTCGTATGGCAGGCAGTCCCAGGCGGGAAAGCGCAGCACCTCCACCTCGGGCGCGAAGAAGGCGAGCGCTTCGTGCAGCCGGGCCATGCGGCTGTCGTCGCGGGTGGCGTGCAGCACCGCGCCGTGGTGCTCCGCCCGGCGGCGGGCGAGCAGCAGCGCGTCGTACCCTTCGGGCGCGCCATGGATGGTGACGGCGCTCATCGTGCCGCTGCCGCGGCGCGCATGGCGTGCAGCAGGGGGGCATGCTCGCCTGGCGGGATCGGCACGCGGCCCATCAGCCAGTCGGCAAGGTCGGGGTCCGGCAGGTCCATCACCGCCTCGATCGCGTCCAGCTCGGCGTCCGTGAAGCCGAGCAGGCGGGGGGCGACGTAGCCGCCGACCAGCCGGTCGGTTTCCTGGGTCCCCCGGTGGGTGGCGCGGAACAGGATGCGGCGGCGGCGCGGGTCGGTTTCAGTCATCGCGCGCCATATAGCGGCGGGCGGCGGCCATGTCAGTGGGCGCCGCGCCCCGGTTCAGGTCTTCGCTTCGTGCTTGGCGGCGCGGGCGGCGTCCTCGGCGGCCAGTTCCGCCTTGTGCCCGGCGACTTCTTCGGCGTGATGGCGGTAAAGGTCCGCCGCCTGCATCGCGTGCCGGTTGGCCACCGTGTCCGTTTCCGCCGCCGCCGTGCCGAGTGCTTCCGCCTTGGCGAAGTTGCCGGACAAGCACTGCTTGGCGGCGTCCCGGTGCATCTTGGCCGCGGTTTCCAGGTGGTGCGCCACCTCCTCGTGGTGCTTGGCGGCGCTCGCCTTGATGTCGTCCATCGGTGTCATCCCTGCCGGTTCTGCGTCATGAAGCTGGCCATCACTCACCGGACCACCACATCCGTCAATATCCAAAGACGCTCCGTGGGTTTCCCGTGCTGATCGTCATCGGCTTCATCGTCCTGATCTGGGCCAGCCTGCTCGGCGCGGCCTACCTGTCGCGCGTCCGCTTTCGCCTGGGGCGTCTCGCCTCTGCCGGCATCGTGTCGGCCACCTTCCTGGTCCTGTGCCTGCTCGTGCTCGCGGAGTTCGGCTGGACACGGACCGGCTGGCGGAGCGTCCTTGGCACCCTCCTGCCCTTCGCCGCCGCGGTCGCCCTCGCCACGCGCACGCCCCTCGCGCCACCGCCGGGGGCCGGCCCGGATCGTCAGCCATCCTGACGCTCGGCTAGGAACCGCTTGACGCAGACGGCGCGCAGGTTGTCGTCGAGGATGAAGCGCTCGGCATCCGCGGCCTCCATGATGTATGCCTTCCATCGCAGCGCCTGACCGAGATGGCACAAGGCCCACAACGCGAAGGGCGCCAAATAGGGATCTCTGCGCAACGCGTATGGTTCGATAAGTGGAACGAAGGCTGGGTCGCGAACCGGAACCATTGCTGCAAGTGCGAATGCGACCGCATCAACGTTCGATGCCCCTCCCAAAACAGTTGCCAGAAAGTTTCGTTCGGCGTCTTCAAGTGGCCGCGCCTTGCGGTGTAGCTCGCGGTTTAGATCACGTGCTTTACGGTTGATTTCGCTAGAGCGTCAGCCGTGCTGATAGACGCACGGCTGACGCTCTAGCGATTTGTTTCCATGAGCACCTTTATCCGACGGGTGATCCCGCTCGGTCGGATGATGCTCTAAGCACTCGGTTTTCCTTGTCGAACCTAGCGCCGATCCATACTCGCCCCGCCCGAACTCGCGCTCCACCTCCTGCGCCCGGCGGCGTGCCCGTTCCACCGCTTCCTTGAACCCGCGGGTGGACGGAACCTCGCCGGGCAGCGGGATCGGCACCGGCGCCCAGCGCGGGAACGGCGCCAGGAACTGCGCTCGCACCACCGGCGCGTCCCGCAGCAATCCCTGCCGCCGGAACCAATCCGGGTCGTTGAAACTGGGGTGGAGGGACAGCCCGTCACCGTCCCAACGGCCAAGACCGTGCCGAGGCCGGGGGTCGGGCACGGTGAACGAGAACGGGATGACGACCGGATCGGAATACTGGGGCGGGTCCACGGGCGCGTCCTGGCTGGATTGTCAGTAAAACTAACATACACGCCACCACCGTCCCAACGCGCCCGCCTAGCCCCGCTTCCCGCTCCCCGCTAACACCCCGCCGTGGACGACCCCCTCGCGCCCCTCCTCACCCCCTCCTCGGACCTGCGCGGCATCGGCCCGGCGACGGCGGAGAAGCTTGCCCGGCTGACCGGCGGCTCCCTGGTGCGGGACCTGCTGTTCCACCTGCCCGACAGCTTCATCGACCGCCGCAGCCGCGCCGCGGTGCGCGACACGCTGCCGGGCCAGGTCGTCACCTGGACCGTGGAGGTCGCCGGGCACGAGCCCGCCAGCAAGCCGTCCCATCCCCACCGCGTCCGGGTGACGGACGGCACCGCCTTCGCCGAGCTGGCGATCTGGGAGAAGCAGCGCCTGGCCGGCCTGCTCCACGCGCGCAACGGCCAGCGCTTCGCCCTCAACGGCCGGGTGGAGGCGTTCGGCAGCCGCCTGACGATGAAGGACCCGGCCTACGCCGTGGCGCCGGAGGACGCGGCGCTGATCCCCCCGGTCGATCCGGTGTGGCCGATGACCGCCCGGCTGTCCGCGCGGGAGCTGCGCGCCGCCATGCGGGAAGCGGCCGCCCGCGTGCCCGACCTGCCCGAGTGGCACGACCCGGCGTTGCTGCGCCGCGAAGGCTGGCCCTCCTTCCGGGACGCCCTGCTCGGCCTGCAAACCCCGGCCGAGCCGCCCACCCCGCTGCACCGCGCCCGGCTCGGCTACGACGAGATGCTGTCCCACCAGCTCGCCATGGCCTGGGTGAAGGCGAGGGAGAGGACCCGGCCTGGCCGCGCCCTCCACGCCACCGGCCACATGCGGGAGGACGCGCTGCGCCGCTTCGGCTTCGGCCCCACGCCCAGCCAGGTGCGCGCCTTGGCGGAGATCGACGCGGACATGGCCGCCCCGCGCCGGATGCTGCGCTTGCTGCAAGGCGACGTCGGCTCGGGCAAGACGCTGGTGGCTCTGCTGGCCATGCTGGGCGCAGTGGAGGCGGGCGCGCAGGCCTGCCTGATGGCGCCGACCGAGGTGCTGGCCAAGCAGCACGCGCGCACCCTGGGCCGCCTCGCCCCCTGCCCCGTCGGCCTGCTGACCGGTTCCGTCACCGGCGCCGCCCGCCGCAACCTGCTGTTGCAACTGGGCAACGG
Organism: uncultured Acetobacteraceae bacterium; assembly: GCA_964245075.1. Lineage (GTDB taxonomy): Bacteria > Pseudomonadota > Alphaproteobacteria > Acetobacterales > Acetobacteraceae > LMUY01. The sequence continues at coordinate 102,659 of CAXTLC010000001.1, read as the reverse complement.
CCGCCTGCCGATCGCCGTCGGCACCCACGCGCTGTTCCAGGAGCACGTCGAGTTCCGCGACCTCGGCCTGGCCGTGATCGACGAGCAGCACCGCTTCGGCGTGGAGCAGCGCCTGCTGCTCGGCGCCAAGGGGGCGCGGACGGACCTCCTGGTGATGACCGCGACCCCTATCCCCCGCACCCTGCTGCTGACCCAGTGGGGCGAGATGGAAGTCAGCCGCCTGACGGAGAAGCCCGCCGGCCGCCAGCCCATCCGCACCACCCTGCACTCCCTGGCCACGCTGGAGGGCATCGTGGAAGGCATCGGCCGCGCGCTGGACCGCGGCGAACAGGCCTACTGGGTGTGCCCCATGGTGGCCGACAGCCTGCTGCTGGACGTGGCCGCCGCCGAATCCCGCTTCGCCGACCTGCACGCCCGCTTCGGCGCCCGGGTGGGGCTGGCGCACGGCCAGCAGGACGGCCCGGTGCGCGATGCCGCCCTGGCCGCGTTCAGCGCCGGGGAGACCCGGCTGCTGGTGGCGACCACGGTGGTGGAGGTCGGCGTGGACGTGCCCGGCGCCAGCGTGATGGTGGTGGAGCACGCCGAGCGCTTCGGCCTGGCGCAGCTCCACCAGCTCCGCGGCCGGGTGGGCCGGGGCGCCGCGCAGAGCTACTGCCTGCTGCTGCACGAGGACGGGCTGACGGACACCATGCGCCGCCGCCTGACCCTATTGCGGGACACGGAAGACGGCTTCGAGATCGCCGACGAGGATTTCCGCTTGCGCGGCGGCGGCGACCTGCTGGGCAAGCGGCAATCCGGCCTGCCCGGCTTCCGCTTGTCCGACCCGGAAGCGCAGGACGGCATGCTGCGGACGGCGCACCAGGACGCGGCGGTGCTGCTGGACCGCGACCCTCGCCTCCAAAGCCCGCGGGGGCAGGCGGCGCGGCTGCTGCTGCGGCTGTTCGACCGGCGGGCGGCATTGGAGACGCTGGGGGCGGGATAAAGTGGCCCGGCGAAAGCACGATCCAAACGACGCTTGCTTGCGATAAGAACGAAATACGAACAAGCCTGGATTGAGCAAGCGTGAGCGACGGATGGATGTATCAGGGCCGGCAATCCCACGGCTGGTTTGGGCACGGAACTGGCCCTGGAAAAGCCCAAGCCGGCTCAGCCACGGCCCAACCGGCTGCCGGGCTTGCGCAGCGCATCCACGCCATCGGCCACACGCTGATCGCCGGCCTGCCTGCGTCCAAGCGCTACCACGATGCTGCCCGGCTCAGCGGCGAGGACCACGGGCGGCTGGACCGGCTGCTGACTGCCGTGGTGCAAGCCTTGCCATTGGGCCGGCCTGCGATCGCTGGGCGCGTGTTCGGGATGCACTCGGGCACACCGGGCATCGACGGCTTTGTCCAGGCCGCCCGCCTGCTCCGCGGCGCCCAGGACAACGCCGACCTGCGCGCGGCCACCGATGCCGTCGGGCAAGCGGCGCAAGATGTCGGACTTGATCACTTCAAGCGGTTCCTTCGCAGGGCAGATGATCATCTGACGGAAACAGGCGGTATGGCGGCACTGCTACAGGACGTCTCAAAGCCAGCAACCACCGTAATCCTCGCAAATTGGCAGCGTTTGGCGGGAAATGACCAAGGCGAGATAAATCCAATTGTTCCTACAGGTGGGACAGGGCCGACAGTTCCCCCTCCCGATGGTGTTCCGGGTGGGCCCTGGAAGTGGCTGACTGACCCTAATAACAGCCGCGGTGGGAAGTTTGTCGGCTCGCACGGCGCTATTGCAAGTTGGGATGACGTCGATGGGCATTGGGATATCGATAACGGACAAGGTCAGCGTACGCGTTACAACCGGTTTGGATCCCCGCTTACGCCTGAAGAAGCACACGGGCCATACAAGGGGCCGCCACGTCTTCCCTTGCCATTTCGTCTTTTTAAGATGCTTCCGCCATTGTTCATTCTACCCGAACAGACCAAGGAAGCTTTGAGCAGACCAAACTCGGCATGACTGTCCCCTAATAAGCGGTGCTCGTTAGCGAGCTAACTTGGAGATATCGATGAAATTTGCCGATCCAACCGAAAGCGCTCTGATCTTTCGGAGCCTGACTACAGACTTTGAAGTAAACCAACCAGAACTTCGGATAGATATTACAGGTTGCCTGGACCGCTCCGCTTCGCTTGCGAGGCTTGTCACGACTATGCTTGGCAAGAATCAGCCAAGCTTTTTTTGGATAAGGGAATTTGGCATCTGGCCGTCGCTGGAGAACTGGAACTTATTCCGCAGCCTGCGCGCCGCAACAGGTGAGAGCAGGGCGCTGCACGAGGCTCCCGGGCATGAGTTTGCCTCTGATGAGCTTGACCAATTGGTTTCGTATGTGCAGGTAACATTGCTGAACGGTTGGGGCGGAGTCTTGGTTGGGCGCCATCACCGGCAGCGGATCGCGATCTCTCACGACTCATGGTTGTCTGTAAGAGCTTTGGCGGAACTTCCGTCTCAAGCAAAACTCGTCAGCGAGTTCGGCTTGCCGCATAGGATGGAGCAGCAACCAAGCTCACTCGTGTTGTATGAAGTGTGAAGCAGGCGCCTTAACCAACGAACGGAGGCTTGCAGCACGAATCAAGCCTTGTTGGCGTTTTCCAAACCCAAGAAGCTATCGTTCTTACCCTTGAGGACGTAGATGCCCCTGACGTCGAAAACAAGAATACCGGACTTGGCGACCTGCCCGCGACGATGAGCGTCACGATTGAGGATGTTGAGTTCACTACGCGAGATAACATCCCGACCACGAACCGCAGCGCAGAAGCCCGTCGCCGAACCTATCCGCTCGCGCGGATTTCAGTAGGCGACAGTTGGGCCTGCCCCGTCAAAACAGCCATGAACTTGCGTTTGGTGAAGGCTAGGCCTGCTGCTGCCGTCACGCCCGCCACAACTGGCGCAACGACGCCTGACCCGGAACGGGATCGCGCTCCGGCAGGGGGACCGCCGAGATGGCGCGGCGGGCCGCCGCCATCTCCGCCGGGTCACCCCGCAGCACGTCGCAATCGGAGCCGCCCGGGTAGGCGCCGATCACCAGCAGGCCGCCGCTCTCGCCCATGTTCCGGTGCGCCACCCCGGCCGGGATCACCAGCACATCCCCGGCCTTCACCGCCACCTCCTGGCCGGCCGGGCCGCCGAACAGCACCCGCGCCTCGCCGGATGCGATGCCCAGCACCTCATGCGTGATGCTGTGGAAATGGTGGTAGCCGAAGATCCCGTTGCGCCAGGAGTTGGTCCAGCCCTGCGCGGCAAAGGCCTGCTCCATCGCGGCTGGATCGGCCGGCAGGGCGCCGGAATACACGACGACCGGCAAGTCCGAGTTGGGGAACCGGTCATCACCGGCGAAATGGTAGGTTTGGGGGTCCGGCATCGCCATTCAACGCCGGGCGACGGCAATGGCTGCTCCTTGCAGCGCCCACGATAAGATTCGCGGTCGTGACGGCGTTCCACGCTGGCTTGGCAAAGGCTGGAAGGCCAGCGTGCCCGGGCAGGACGACGAACGCTCAGGGTGCAGCCAGCTTCACGCCGGACAAGCGCTCGCATTCCGCCACCAGCCTGTCCTGCCGGTCCTCGTCGCGCGCCGCGGTGTTCGGCTTGCGCGGCTGCATGTGGTAGAAGTACCCGCTGGTGACGGCGGCCGCCGGGTCGTCATCCGTCGCGAGCCAGGCCTGGGTTCGGTGAGCCGCGTCCAGGTCACCGGTCGCGTGCGCGCCGCCCATCTTCGTGGCGACCCAGCCGGGCTCCAGCGCGTTGGACAGAACGCCGGGCCAGCGGCGCGCGACGGCGAAGGCCAGCAGCACGTCGTGCAGCTTGGTATCGGAATAGGCCTGGTTGCCGCGCCAGGCCCGGTGCTCCCAGTTGAGGTCACCCAGGCCGATGTCGCCGCGCCGGTGCAGCTCTGAACTGACATACACCAGGCGTTTCGGCGGCTCGACCAGCGCCGTCAGGATGAACGGCGCCAGCGTGTTGATGGCGAAGACGTGGGCCAGGCCGTCCTCCGTCACCACGCGCCGCCGCTCGCGAAAGCCGATGGCCGCATTGTGGATCACCGCGTCGAACCGGCCGAGGGCATTGACCCGGTCCGCCAGGCGCCGGGTCTGGGCGATGCTGGCGAGGTCGCCGGCGAGAACCGCCTCGGCGCCCGGCACGGCGGCCATCGCGTCCCGGCCCCGGCGCTCGTCACGGGCGTGCAGCACGACAGCGTGGCCGCGCCCGACCAGGAGGTTGGCTGCCATGCGGCCCAGCCCGTCCGACGACCCGGTGATGAATACGCGCGCCATGCCGCCTCCCCTGCGCCGTCAGCGATCCCGGAGCACGATTTGGCGCTTCATCTGGCCAGCGAAAGAACTTCACCGTGCTGCCCGCGTAAGCCGAGCACAAATAGGCAGGAGGATGTACCATGGACGGTGACGCTGACGGCAGCAGGCTGCACGAGATCTACCACGCCGGGCTGCGCAACCAGCATGCGCTGGAGATGACGGCCGTCGAACTGACCGAGCGCCAGGTGGAGCGCTTGGAGCACTATCCCGAGATGACAGCACGGCTGCGGCAGCACCGCGACGAGTCCCGGCAACAAGCCAAGCGCATCGAGGCCATCCTCGAACGGCACGGCACCAGCGCGTCGACGGTCAAGAGCACGGTTTCATCGGTCATGGGCAACATCGCGGCGGCCCTGCACATCCCGCCTTCGGACGAGGTGCTGAAGAACACCTTTGCCAGCTTCGCTTTCGAGCATCAGGAGATCGCGGCCTATATCAGCCTGATCGCGATGGCGGAGAGGCTCGGCGACACCGCGTCCCTCGCGCCCCTGCGCCAATCGCTAGGTGAGGAAGAAGCGATGGCGGACTGGCTTGGCAGCAGCATCGTGCTGATCACGCAGCGCTTCATGGAGCTGACGCAGGCGGGAGCGAAGGGAGGCGTGTGACCGGGGCTTGGCCCACCCTCGCCCGCTTCTCCCTCGCCAGCGGGAAAGGCGGCCTGCGAGGTGACGGCTTGCCTCAGCTCCGCAGGTTGCGGACCGGAACCTCTTCCAGCCGCAACTGCATCACCTTGCCGCTCTGCCAGGAGTTGGCGCCGGGCACCACGCCCGGCTCCGCTATGTCAGCCCGGTCCCGCCGCATGCGTTGGAACGAGGTGCCGAACCGCTGGTCCCGAGCCCGCAGCATCGGCTCGTCGATCTGGCCATCCTCCGTGAATCCCATCATGAGCTGCGGAATGCCCATCGGGAATTGGGGGTCGCGGTCGATCTGCCAGGTGTGCCAAGTCTTGCCGTAGGTGGTGACGAGATCATTCATGAACGCGTGGCCGGCCACCTCGGGGACGCCCGGGGCGATCAGCTCGCCGGATCTCACCTCGTGGTTGTGACTGTGCCACAGCCGCTTCTCCTCGTCCGGCAATGCCTTGAACACCCGCTCGCTGACGATGTACTCGATGCCGATCAACTTGGCGGTGGACAGGTTGGAATCATAGATCACGCACTGGTGGAAATCCTCGCTCAGATGCGTGCAGAAATGGTTGGCCTCCACCTGGCGGCCCATGTCGTCGGCGTAGAAATGGAAGCCGTTGAGGTACTCGCTCATCGCGTCGACCGGCCGCTTGGCTTGCAGGGCGTCGGCTGCCGTGTCCAGCATATGGCTGCGTGGCGACACGGGGCTGCCCGGCACGGGAGCCTCCTCCTTGGCCTGGGCACGGGCCGTGCGTCCCAGCAGCATCGAAAACGGGGCCGTCACCGCCGTGGCGGCAAGCGACCGGCTGAAGCAGCGCCGGCAAGACAGGGCATGAAGCAGTGCCATCCAACCCTCCTAAGCGCGCGCCGCGGCCGTCAGCGCCTCGATCTGCGTGAGCAGCCGAGAGAACTCGATCGGCTTGGGATGGTAGTCGTCGCACCCGGCCGCCAGCGCCTTTTCCTTGTCCCCCGACATGGCGTGCGCGGTGAGTGCGATGATCGGGATGCCGGCAGTTGCCGGGTCGGCCTTGAGCATGCGGGCAGCGGACCAGCCGTCCAGCACCGGAAGGTTCATGTCAAGCAGTATCAAGTCGGGCGCCTGCGCCCGCGCCTGGTCCAGACCCGACTGCCCGTCCGTCGCGACCGCCACCTCGAAGTTTCGGCGCTGTAGCCGGCGGGACAGGAAATCCCAGATCTCTTCGTGGTCCTCGACCAGCAACAGCCTCATGAACCCCCACCTCCGCCCCGTCAGCCGCCGACGTTCGGCTGGTGCGCCAACGCGCGGACCTCGCCGGCCAGGTCACGCAAGCTGATCTGGCCCTTGCTGAGCACGCGGTCGGCGCCGTCCAGCCGCTCGCGGTCGCTGGCCGACAGGTCCCGCGCCGTCAGCACCACGACGGGAATGTCACGGCACCCCGACCGGTTCCGCAGCTCGCGCAGGAATGCGAAGCCGTCCATCACCGGCATCGTCAGGTCCAGCAGGATCAGTTGCGGCAGCGCGCGGTCCACCTGCTCCAGCGCCGCCTGGCCGTTCTCGGCTTCCGTCACCATCCAGCCGCGGCTTTCCAGCACGGTGCGCAGCCGCGTCCGGGCATCCGCGTCGTCGTCCACCACCAGCACGGCGCCCGCGTCGCCGCGGAAACGGTCCATCACTTGCTTCAGCCGGTCCCAGTCGACCGGCTTGGGGATGGTGTCCGCCGCCCCCAGCGACGCTCCAAGGCCGGGCTCGTTGATGAACGTCACCATGACAACGGGGATGCCGGCAACGTCCGGCTCCGCCTTCAGCTTGGACAGCACGGACCAGCCGTCCATCTGCGGCATCATCACGTCGAGCAGGATGGTCTGCGGCAGCAGGGCACGGGCCATGTCGATCCCGGCGCGGCCGTTGGAGGCGGTCTGCACGGCGAACCCTTCGCGCTCCAGGAAACGGCGCAGCAGCTCGCGTTGCGCCGGGTCGTCATCGACCACCAGCACCAGGTGGCGGGCGGATGCGGCGTGGGGCGCCGGGTCTGGCCGCTCCGGCTCGGCAGGCGCTGCCTCCTCCGGCAGCACGGCCGGCAAGCGGATGGTGAACGTCGAACCCTCGCCGAGGGCGCTGCGCACGGTGGCGTCCCCGCCAAGCAGGCGGCAAAAAGCGCGGGTGATGGCGAGGCCAAGCCCGGTGCCGCCGAACCGGCGCGTGGTGGACGCATCGGCCTGGGTGAAGCGCTCGAACAGGGTCCCAAGCTGCTCGGCGGTCATGCCGATGCCGCTGTCGGTCACGTCGAAGACGACCGTGCCGTTCTCGCGGCGCACCCGCAGGGTGATGCGGCCGTTCTCGGTGAACTTGGCGGCGTTGCTGATCAGGTTGAGCAAGCATTGCCGCAGCTTGACCTGATCCGTGTGCATGTCGCCCAGCTCGGCCTCGTCGCCCAGGTCGAGCAGCAGCGTGTTGCTCTTCTGCGCGACCAGCGAGCCCACCGTGCTGGCGACGTCGTGCACCAGCCCTGCCACGGTGAACGCCTCGGCGTAGGTGGTCATCCGCTCCGCCTCGATCTTCGACAGGTCGAGCACGTCGTTGATCAGGCTGAGCAGGTGGCGCGCATTGGAGTTGATCTTGCGCAGGTCACCCAGCAGCTCGGTCTGGCCAAGCTCCTGCATCTCCTCCTCGATCATCTCGCTGTAGCCGATCACGGCGGAGAGCGGGGTGCGCAGCTCGTGGCTCATGTTGGCCAGGAACTGGCTCTTGGCCCGGTTGGCAGCCTCGGCGGCGTCCTTGGCGGCGCTCAACTCGGTTTCCGCCAGCCGCCGCTCCGTGATGTCGGTGTGGGTCCCGACCCACTCGCGCACCGCGCCGTCTTCCAGCACCGGCACGCCGCGCACCTCCATGTCACGCCAGGCGCCGTCCGCGCGGCGCAGCCGATGCTCCAGCATGTAGTCGCGACCTTCGCGCACGGCGCCCTCCCACGTGGCCAGCGTGGCGTCGCGGTCTTCGGGGTGCACGGCATCGAGCCAACCCCTGCCCTTCAGCGCATCGAACGACTGGCCGGTGAAGGCGGTCCAGCGCAGCTGCGGCAGGTAGAACTCGCCGTTGGCGGCGGTGACCCAGACGATGGCGGCGCTCGCGTCCACCACGGTGCGGAACCGCTCCTCGCTGCCGCGCACGCGCCGCTCCGCTCGCTTGCGGTCGGTGATGTCGGCCACCACGATGCCGGCTCCGTCGCTGCCGGGCCGGTCATCGGGCTGGCGCAGCGGGAAGAAACCGATCTGGAATTCCCGCACTTGCCCGGGTTCCGTCAGGCTCTCGGTGCAAACCTCGACGTTCTTGACGGTTTGCCGGGCGTCGATCACCTGGCGCAAGCGCGGCTCCAACTGGGTCCTCGCATCCGGCATCACCTCCCACAGGCTCATGCCGACGTCGGCGCCAAGCGCCCGCTCGCTCATGGCCGACAGGGCGCGGTTCATGTGCTGCAACCGCATGGCCCGGTCCATGAAGCCCAGCCCGATGGGCGCGTTGTCCAGCACGCCGGTCAGCAAGGACTGGGTTTCCCGCTCGGCCCGGCGGCGGCGTAGCGCGACCCAGCCGATCCAGGCGAAACCAAGCAGGGCAGCGGCGGCGGCCACGCCGTACATCCAGGGTGCCCGCCTGGACTGCACCCCTTCCAGCTTGCCGATGCGCCGGCGCGCGTTCGCCTGCAAGGTGCCCACCTCGGCCCGGATCGCATCCATGGCCGCCTTGTCGCCGTTCGACAGCAGCGCTTCACGCGCGGCGGCGACCCCCTGGGTGCGGCGCGTGTCGATGATCCGGGCCGCCAACGCCCGCTTTGCGGCCACCATCTGTGGCAAGTCGTCGGCTCCCCGGCCCAACCCGGCCAGCGTTCGCAACTCGGTGTCCGCGAGCGCATTGCCGGCGGCATACGGCTCGAGGTAATCGTCCCGCCCGGTGATCACGTAGCCGCGCTCGCCCGTTTCCATGTCCTTCATGGCGGAAAGCAGGCGCTCGGCGGACGTGACGCGGCCGGTGTCGACAGCTAGGCGGCGCTGCGCACCGCTTTCCAGCACCAACTGAGTGGCTGCCAGCGCGAGGCCGAGCAGGAAAAGCGTCCCAGCCGCCAGCGTGGACCGCTCGAACCGCCCAACAAGCCGGGATGCGCGGGCGGGCAAGCCAGGCCATGCGATGTGTTTGGACATGGGCGCACTCCAGACGGTCTGCCAGGCCAGGCCATACCATGGCCGGGCAGCGCGCGTGAGGCGGCGCAACCCGGCGCGAGATGGTTGCTACGCCGCCGGCGCTGCCAGCACGGGATGCCGGTCCCGCTCGGCGATGACCTGCGTGAGCGCCGCGAGTTCTCCCAGGGAGAGCACGATGCTCTCGTCGTCGCCCTCCGAGCGCAGCGCAGCCAGGATGGCGCTGTCGCGGGCAGCCTGCCACAGGCATACCACCACCACCGCTTGCGGCATGCTGCGCGCGATCCGCCGCACGAAGTAGCGGATGCTGGTGGCGCTGCTGCCACCTTCCAGCGCGCACACGCAGCAGAGCCGGACGCCGCCCAGCCCACTGGCGCCCCCGCCGGCGCCGAGTGCGACGTTGGGCAGCACGCGCGCTCCGAAGCCCCGCGACGAGAGCACCTGGACCGCCATGGATGCGGTCAGGTCATCGAACTGCCCGCGACCGGGAATGCACATGACGGTGCCGTCCTCTGTCCAACCCGGCAACGCGACGGTGCCGGCCGACGCGGCGGCCATGGCCGCCGTCGCCGTCAGCAGGTGCTCGATCTGGCCATGAACCGCCTCGATCCGGTCGGACGCCAAGGCATCCCGCGCCAGGTCGGATTGGGCGAGCGCCAGGCCGCGCAGGGCGACCCGGTCGAAATACTCGGCGAGCGAGCTGGCGGCGACCTGCTTGCGCGCCTGCGCCACGAGCTGCCCCCGGTTGTTCTCCAGCGCCCGCTGATAGAACGTCTCGTCCGGCTCCAGCGGCGAAGCGTCCCCGAACATCACGTCCATGAACGACAAGGCTTCCACGTGCCGCCCGACCACCACCAGGCAAACGGTCAAGGGGGTGGACAGCAGCAGGCCGATCGGTCCCCACAGCAGCGCCCAGAACGCCGTCGCCAAGATGACCGCTATGGGGGAAAGGCCGGTGCTGTGGCCATACATCAGCGGCTCCACCACCTGCCCCATGACCAGGTCGCCGCCGATGATCAGCGCCATCACGATCACCGCCAGCGACCAGTCCGGCGAGACAGCCAACGCCAGCAGCAAGGGCGGGGCCACCGCGATGAAGCTGCCGATGAAGGGCACGAACCGCATGATCCCCGCCAGGATGCCCCAGAGCAGCGGATTGGGCAGGCCGACCAGCCATAGCGCGAGAGTGATGTAGCCGCCGAACCCGGCATTGAGCGCCAACTGCGCCAGGAAGAACCGTGACAGCCGCCGCGCCGCCTCGTTCATCGCCAGAATCGTGCGGTGCAGGTCCCGCCGGCCCACCAGGCGCACCAGGCGGTCCCGCAGGTCCTCGCGGTAGAGCAGCACGAAGATGGTGAAGATCACGACGATGCCGGCCGTTGCCAGGGGCCCGAGCAGCGGCTGCACCACGGTGCGCACGACGACCAGTGCCGAGGGCGCCTCGAACCCGGCCGCCGGCGCGGGGGTTGCCGGCGTGACCGTCACGGCGGCGCCGTTGGGGGCCGCCCCTCCGCCCAGCACCCGCTGCGCCGAGGCAGCCAGCCGCTCCAAGGACTCGCTGAACACCGAGAGTGAGCCGGCCTTCTGCCGGATGGTGGACGCGTAGTTCGGCAGGTCGGCCTGCAAGCTCGCGATCTGGCTGCCGACGACCAGACCGATGCCGCCGATGATGGCGAACGCCAGTATGACGGCGATCAGCACCGATCCTGCCTGGCCCAGCCGCGCGCGGCGGAGCAGCGTCACGGCCGGGGCCAGCACGAAGGCGAGCAGCACGGCGAGCACGAGCGGGACCAGCAGGCTTTGGCCGAAGAACAGCGCGGCCACCACGACGGCGCCTGCGTTCAGGGCGGTCAAACCGGCTGGCATACGTCCCAAGCCAGGCTGCTCGAAGCGGGAAGCCGCCCCGAAAGCGGGTTCATCTTTGCTTGACACTGCCACTCGCCTCTCGCTCGGCTGCCGGCGGCGCCGGATTCGGCCAGGGAGACTGGATGAATTGCCGCCGCGCAGCTACCACATAGTGTGCCCGACCGTGCGCGGCGAGGAGGTGGGATGACCAAGATTCTTCTGGTGGAGGATCACGAGGAATTGTGGGATTTCCTGTCCCGCCGTCTCCGTCGTCATGGCTTCGAGGTCGTGCTGGCCCATGACGGGCAGCATGCGCTGGATCAGGTGGCGGCGGAACGTCCGGATGTCGTGCTGCTGGACATGGACCTGCCGATCATGGACGGGTGGACCGTGGCGCGCCGGTTGCGGGCGGAGGCGGACACGAGACGCCTGCCCATTGTGGCATTGACGGCCCACGCGATGGCCGGCGACCGGGCAAAGTCCCTTGCGGCGGGGTGCGACGACTACCATTCCAAACCGGTCGACTTTCCGCGCCTCCTTGAGCAGGTGGACGACGTCCTGCTCCGTTACGAGGAACACGGCCCTTGAAGTCGGCTGTCCGCCCGGCTCACGACGGGGCACGGTTCATGCCACGGTAAGGACCCTGGCGGGCTAGCCCGCCGCAGCGTTCTGGACGAGAAGCTTTCCCGGCGCCTGCAAGGGCGCCTCGACGTAGCCTCGCGTGATATGGTTGATGCTCGTGAAACGCGACACTTCCTGTGCAGACATTGGCTTGGCCAGGAAAAATCCCTGAGCTTCGTCGCAGCCCGCCTGGCGGATAAGTTCCAGCTGCTCGAACGTTTCGATGCCTTCGGCCACGGTCCTGATGCCCAGTTCGGATGCCATCGACGCCAGGCCGCGGACAATCACCCTTGCCGATGCGTTCGCCGGCAGATCCTGAATGAAGCTTTGATCGATCTTCAGCGTGCTGAACGGAAATTTCCGGAGCTGGCCCAGGGACGTATGGCCGACGCCGAAGTCATCCAGGTTGATATGGACACCCATCCGGTCGATCTCTCTCAGCATCCCGAGCGTTTGCGCGCTCATGTCGAACAGCGCCGTTTCAGTGAGCTCCAGTTCGAGCCGGGAGGGGCTAAGGCCACTCTGGTCCAGCACTTGCCGAAGGTGGCTTATGAACCGGTCGCTGTGGAGTTGGAGGGGGGACACGTTCACAGCTATCCTTACCGAGGCCGGTAGATGACGGCCTTCGCTGCAAGCGCGTGCGAGCATCTGCTCGCCGAGGCTTTCGATCAGCCCGCAGCTTTCCGCCAGCGGTATGAAATCTCCAGCGGACAGCGGCCCGTGCGACGGGCTGTTCCAGCGCATAAGGGCCTCGACAGCGGTCACCTGCCCGTTGGCCAAGCTGAAGATAGGCTGGAAGTGAACGTGGAAGTCGTCATTGTCGATGGCGTCGCGCAACTCGGTTTGCATTTTGCTGCGGAGAAGGTCGCGGTCGCTCAGCTCCCGATCGTAGAACCGCGCCCTTCCCCGGCCATCCGCCTTGGCCTGGTAGAGCGCCGTGTCGGCGTTGCGGAACAAGGCGGTGCTCGAGGCGAAGTTGGACGACGCGAAAGCGATGCCGATCGTGGCCCCTACCTCAACCTGGAGCTCATCGAGTTGGTATGGCCTCGAAAGGCCGATGACCAAGCGGTTGGCAACCTCGGTGACGAACTCGGGTGCGGCGTTTTGCAGCACGACCGCGAACTCGTCCCCTCCCAGCCGGGCGCAGAGGTAGTCTGCCCCGACATGGTCCTGCAAACGACGTGCAACCGCGACGAGGAGCGCGTCGCCCGTCGAATGGCCGTACGAGTCGTTGACCGCTTTGAAACGGTCCAGGTCAAGGCAGAGCAGCGCGACCGGTTGGTCCTTCGCTTCATTGCAGTGCGCTTCCAGGATCTCGCGAAACAGCCGCCGGTTTGCCAGTCCGGTAAGCTCATCATAGTGCGCGAGAAAACGAGCGCGATCGTTGGCGTGCATGGACTGGGTTATGTCGGAACCCACCCCGCGGTATCCTTCAAACGTTTGTCGCGGCCCGATCTTGGGCTTCCCGGTAAGCGACCAGCAGACCGAGTCCGAGCCGACCGTCAGGACGACTGAGACGTCCCTGAAGGGTAGCCGGTTCTTGAGGCAGTAGATGAGGTTGGGTTGGTCGGTCGCCCGCCGCCCCGGCCCCGTGCTGGTTTCCGGTTTCGTCAGGCCGAGCACGGCGACCAGCTCTGCGCCTGTAAGCTTCCCAGGGGTTGTCTGGGCCACTGCGGCAAACCGGGTTGACACGTAGGTAAGCCGGCCATCCTGGTCCGTTTCCCACAGCCAGTCCGAAACCGACTCCTCGAAATCCCGCAGCAGCAAGCCGATCGTTTCACGGCCTTCCAGCTGGTTTATCTCGCCGACGACGCGGCGTATCAAAGCCAGGTTCAGGTAGATCTGGCAGAACAACGTGAGCAGGGTATACCCGGCCAGCAAAGCCATCACGGCAAAATCAGCCGCGTCGGAGACGCCGAACGAGATAAAGCCAGCAATCGTGTTCGGAACCCAGAACGCCAGGGCCGCCGACAACGGCGCGACCAAGGCGCTCATCGATATCAGCCCTACAATGAGAGCATACAACAGGGCCCTGCCTTCGCCATTGGCGTGGCACATGACGTTGATGAACAAGAACGCCCAGCAGCAACCCAGGAAAATGATCGTGCGGACGAATTTCCCTCGGACATGCTCGGGATTCTTGAGCTTGAAATTGAACTCGGGGCCCCACCCCCAATCCAATCCCAGCACGATCAGCCTGAGATAGCACGCCGCGATGAGCACGCTCAATGCGGACGTCAGCCATCCCATCCTCAAATGGGAGTACTCGTATTCCACCAAGCCGATCGTGCCGAAGCCCATGGCTGACATGACGGCGGTGAAGATGCTCAGAAGGTTTACTTGCTCGTTTCGAACCTTGTCAGCACTCACGGCCGGAAGATCGGCAAGTGAGCAGGCATTGAGGCAAGAAATGAACCAGCGCCAGACTTGACCAACTGACCAAAGACGATCTGCAACGAGATCTGGGTGGTCGGGTTGCAAGATATGTCTCTTCCCTGCGGAATGGCCAGCAAACAGCGCAACCGACTAGCGCATGATCCTACGAGAAATCAAGAAAAACTTGGTTACCAATGCATGTTTTCTATCCAAGCCTGAGTAAATTTTTAGGAAGGTCTCACTACAAGCCATATTCGAGGCAAAAACATACCCGTCCTCTCGACATAGCGCCGATAGTCCACTGATAAAGCGGATCGCGAGAATTTAGCCTCCTCGTACCTGGCCGCACTACGGTAGAAGATGCCGATCACCGCGACGGTCAGCCAGCAAGCCCAATAATCCGCGGCGACCGCCGTTCCGACCCAGAACGCCATGTAAGCAAGATAGAACGGGTGCCTCACGAAGCCGTATGGCCCATGAGTGAACAGCAGATCGGGCCGATCGTCCGTAAACGCGAGCGTTGGCGGTGTCGAGCGGGAAACCACGATGGCCCACGACCAGAGCGCGCCGGCCGACGCGAACAAGGCGCAAGAGAACACCGAGGCGGAAACCGGCACGAAGCGGCGTGTTTGCCAGGCAAACATCGCGAACTCGAACAAGCTCAGGACTGAGATGACGACCGTTCCGACCAGTTTGCCCGGACGGCGGGAGAAGTGATAGGCGGTGCCCCATGTGAAGCAAAGCAAGCAGGCTGCCGCCAGCGTCAAAAGAACGGATTCTGTCATCCACTGGCTCAAACGACGTCTGCGACCGGCACGGACTCACCAGCCAACAGGTGTGCGTATGACTTGCTCGTTTCCTCACCGCTTCGCATCGGCATGAATCTGAAACTGTTCGGATAGCTTATCCTGCGACAAGCCAGGAGGTGAGTCTTGAACTTCAAGCCCGTGTACAGCTTTGGCCCTGCGATATGCTCGAAGCACATCCTTTCGTAAACCTTGACATGGTTCGGCCTGACGCAAGAAGCCACGAAATCCGGATCGACCTCCCGAACAACAACTCCCACTAAGTGGAACAGGGCAAACACGATTGCCTGACTCGGGTAATCCGGATGACGAACCAGGCGGTTGATCTCCATTGCTCGGCCACTTGGCTGCATCAGCCCGGCATACTCCTCGGGGAAAACCTGCGCCAACGGCAGCCTGTGTTCAGCGACACCGCCCAAGACCATGTCGGCGAAACAAATCCGAACCGAGGCAATGGCCCGGTCACGATCATAGACGACCGCCGTCGTGCTTGTCGAGTCGAAGTCATAAGCATCAGAGAACTCGCCACCAGCTAAAAAATCAATGTGACCCTTCGAGTGGTAGCAGAGATGGCGAAGCCGGAAGGCGTCCTGTCTTGTACGTCCATCTACCGCAAAGCGAGCATCAAGCCCAGCGCACCGGCTTCTCAGGCTTTGTTTGGACTCAACGAATTGCTCAGCGGCTGCGCCAGCACGGCAGGATACGACGCTCACAGCGTGTCTCCTTTCCAAAATCTAGGTTCCGTACAGAACAATGCATGCTTAACCTCCTGTCTTAAAAATTGCCGGTCGTTCTTTAAATGATTATCGTCCAGAGACTTGCGCATTGCAGCCTATCCTTCATTCCAGCGTCACAGCTTCCTGTGACTATTTGCCGTATTCTGCAAGATAGGACAGCCCTTCGGCTATACATGTCGTTCAAATATCGACCCACGCGAGGCGGACCGGCTGCCAGCCCGGTTCGCGGAGCGATGGCCACCGGCGGGCACTCCGTCGAACGGTGCGGCAAGGCGGCCCGCCCACGCCAGGATCGCCGAAGGTGTGAGTGAGCCGCTTCAGGGGCTTGATGCGAGAGCCGGCTGCGACCTTACTGCCGAGGAACGAGCCAGTCCGCCCCCGATGCCCTCGCAAGTCTGACGGCAACGGCCAGCCCGCACGCGGACTATGCTGCACGCAGGGTGGCGCTCAGAAGCGCCAAACGACCCTCGTGCAACGGGCGCGCACCGTCGTTGGAAGCCCAGCGTTCGGCATCAGCGCCCGAGAGGCCTATGACGCAGGACCATCCTCGTCAGTGAGCCGCCTCGGCGTCCAATCGGGGCCCCGCGCCCGCCGCAAAGCACGGCTGGGTCCGGGTGGACTGCTTGCCGGTGACCTTCGCTTCCGACTCGCTGCTGAAGTAGCCCGGCTTGGCCCTGCCATACAGCCGGTCGCTCGGGCAGTAATAGAGCCCTCTCGCGGTATCGACCCAGACACGGTCAACGCCGGGCGACCGGTAGTGGGCGAACTCACCCTCGGCCTGGAAGGATCTGGTGTCCATCCGGGCGTCCGCTCTCGCCGGCTGAACCTCCGTCACGGCGTCCGCCCGGGATGACCTGGCGTCGGCCGGATGGTGCCGCTGCTCGCTCCGGTGAGACCGTGGCGGCTTGGTGCTCACAACGAATTCGGCCAGCACCGTAGGGGAGCAGGGCGTTCTCGAACTCTGTCCTCTCTGTGTCGCGCCACCGCATCCGGTTCGCACCGGCCGCGCGCAAGCCGAAAGACAGACCACAACGGCCATGGCCGCAACGAGGCAAGACAGACGCATGAGGATGCCTTCAGACCCAACTTATCTTTACGACACCCCTTTCATGCCAGACTCAGCAGCATCATTCCACACAAGCCAGAGAAACAGCGCCGGTGCGGGCTGCGGCCCCCGCATGGACGGGCGACCGGCATCCCCGTCAGCGATCAAGCGTCCGCGGCGAGGCCGAGGGTCAGGCGCGCCGTGTCCCCCCACCGCCCTTGTTCCATCTGCCCCAGGTGGTCCCTCCACCACGCAACCGTTTGCCGCAGGCCGTCTTGCCAGTCCACGGACGGTTGCCAGCCTGTTTCCCGCGACAGCAGGGCGTGGGAGAGGACGTTGCGCATCATCCCGCCGTCCCGCCAGGGTTTGAATTCCATGGTGGCCGAACAGCCGAGCAGCCTCGACAGATCCTCGATCACCGCGTTGACGGATCTGCCGATCCCGGATGATACGTTGCACACCGAGCCACCCGGCAGCCGGGCCGCCGCGAGCAGGCCCCGGGCGGCGTCGTCCACGTAGAGGTAGTCACGCACGACTGTCCCGTCGCCCCAAACCGGGACCGTGGCGCCCTGCAGCAGCGCTTCGATCAGCGTCGCAATCAAACCTTGGCCGCGGCGGTTGCGCTGGCCCGGTCCATACGGGTTGGACAGCCGTGCCACGACGCACTCCAGCAGCCCGGCCCGCGTGAACGAGAGCGCCATCTGCTCGACCATCGCCTTGACGGCGCCGTAGCGGGAGGACGGCTGCACCGGCCGGGTTTCCGTGATGGTCTGCCCCGCACCGGCATCGCCGTAAACCGTTCCGCCGGATGACACGAGCACGAGCTTGCTCACGCCGGCCTGCAAGGCTGCCTCCATGACCTGCGCGGCAAGCCGAAGCTCTGCCGCGGCAACCGCTCCGTCCAGCCGGTCCACGCTGGACGGCGTCCCGCGGCCGGCGGCATGGATCAGCACGCTGACCCCGGCAAGACACTCCGCGAGCCGCGAAACATCGTCGATGGCCACTGGAGCCTGACGTGCCGACGGATGGTCCGGCATCTCTCCAGGCCCCAGGCCGATCACGCGGCCGCCAGCCTCCAACACGGCGCGGCATGCAGCTCCGCCGATGAACCCGCCCGGCCCGGTCACCCCGAACAGCAGGCCGGCCCCGCTGCCGGTGGAGATCAGCAAGGCGGCACCACAGGTGGCGCAGCCCGATGAGTGCACTGTCTCAAGTTGTTCATACCCATTGATACGTACGAAATCGTCCTGATACTATGCGTCATCAGCCCGGCTGTCGAACCCTTAAGCGATGGGCGCCAAACTGGCTGCAAGGCTTGCGATTTGCCGATCAGGCTTGCTTCATAAAGTGGAATGTCGGACGACCGTTCCGGCAAGCTAGCGATGCACACCGTTCATCGGGCCTGGAAACGCATAAATGGCAACAAAACCACGATCCCACGCGGTGGCGCCTGACGCGGCCTCCCACGACCGTCCGGCACCGGACCCGGCGGTGGGCCTGCTGCTTGACCATGACCTGTTCGACCCTGGGTTCTATGCCGCCCAGGCCGGCCTCGAAGGCCGGCCGGCGGCGGATCTTGCCGCCCATTACCTCGCGGTGGGCGAGTCGCAGGGACTGCCGCCCTCCGAGCAGTTCGACCCGAAATACTACCTCGCCAACAACGCGGACGTCAGG
Source organism: uncultured Acetobacteraceae bacterium (assembly GCA_964245075.1). Taxonomy (GTDB): domain Bacteria; phylum Pseudomonadota; class Alphaproteobacteria; order Acetobacterales; family Acetobacteraceae; genus LMUY01. The sequence continues at coordinate 84,422 of CAXTLC010000001.1, read as the reverse complement.
TCCCACGCGGTCAGCCCGCTGACGCACTACATCCGGTTTGGCGCGCAGGAGAAACGCTACCCGAACCGCGCCCGGTTGCGGGCAGACGCGCAGTACCTGGAGGAAAGCGGGATGTTTGATCCTCGCGCATTCGTCCGCAACCGTGGCCGCCCGGGCCACCCAGGCCTGAGCCCGGCCGAGGATTACCTGATGGGCCGTGACGGCGTGGCCATCGGCGACGCTTTCGACAGCCTTGCCTACGCGAAGTGGTACGCCAGCGAAATGGCGGGCTACGTCGTGCCCGTGCTGCACTATCTTGAAATCGGCTTGCCGCAGAACCGGGTCGCCACGCTCAACGAGTTGCGGGAACGCCGCGCCATGATGGCCCGGCGGTTCAACGCGGCGCATTACCTCAGCCAACTGCCGGAGGGAAAGGAGCCCGCTGACCCTATCGAGCACTATATCCTGCACGGCTTCCTGCTCGGCTACGAGCCGGAAGCGAACTTCTCGGCCGACTACTACGCCCGGCGTTACCCTGACATGCGGCGCGCCGGGATGGATCTCTACTTCCACTTCGTCAAGTTCGGCATCGCCGAAGGGCGGGAAGGGCGGCCCGACTTCCTGGACATCATGGCCCAGGGCCTGGTCGCCTTCGAGGCCGACAAGCCAACGGTGCTGGTGGCAAGCCATGAGGCGTCGCGCACCGGTGCGCCGCTGGTGGGCCTGAACGTCGGCGCCCAGCTCTCGGCAACCCACAACGTCATCTGCTACCTGGGCCGCTCCGGCAACCTCGCCGACGAGTTCAAGGCGCATAGCTGCCTGCTGGTCACGGGTCCGCTCGACCCGCTGCGTGCCGAGTTCCTGCTGAATTCGCTCAAGCAAAGTCACATGCTCGGGGCTGTGCTGCTCAATTCCGTCGAAACCAGCCCGCTGGCCCGCGCGGCGCTTTATGCCGGCCTGCCGTCCGTGGCGCTGATCCACGAGTTCGCGGAATACACCCTGCCTCCCGGGCGCATGACCAGCATGATCGAGTCCATTGACCGGGTCGTGGCGCCGGCCGCGCTGATCCAGCAGAGCGTGGTGGCTGAGCTGGCCAAGACGCGTTCCGGCACCGCCAGCAACATCCGGGTCCGGCCGCAGGGCTGCCTGCCCGAACTGCCGCAGGACGACACCGAGCCGGACATGACGCGCGAGCAGATCCTCGCCTTCGTCGAAGCAACGGGCGCCCGCCCGCCCCGCATCGTGCTGGGGGCCGGCTACGTGCAGATGCGCAAGGGGGTGGACCTGTTCGTGCAGACGGCGGCGGAGATGCGCCGCCTATGCGGGGAGGACGTGCGGTTCGTCTGGGTTGGCGACGGCTACAACCCTGCTGGGGACCTCGCCTACTCCGCCTGGGTCGCCGACATGGTGCGGCGGCTGGGTTTGCAGCACACCATGTTCTTCCTGCCTTCACAGAGCAGCCTCGATCTGCTGTTCGAGCTGTCGAGCGTGTTCTTCCTTTCGTCCCGGCTCGACCCGTTTCCCAACGTGGTGCTCGACGCGTTCCGCGCCGGACGGGCCGTGGTGTGCTTCGCCGACGCAACGGGCGTGGCCAGCCTGCTCGGCGGCGAGGCGGGCGCCGCCGGGGCGGCCGTGCCGTACTGCGATGTCAGCGCGGCGGCGCAGGCGCTCACCGCCTCCCTGGACCCGGCGGCCACGGAGCGCGGCTTGTCCAACAAGGTGTTCGCCGAGGCAGCCTTCTCGTTCAAGGACTATGCCGCCTTCCTCGTGTCCGAGCTGGAGGAAGCGCGCCGGTCGCACGCCGCCGTGACGGCCGAGGTCGAGCGGATCGCGGCGTCCGGCCTGTTCGACGCCAGCTTCTTCGGCTGCATCCCGGCGCCAGTGGGTCCGATGCAGGTCAGGCGGGCGATCACGGATTACGCGGCCCAAGGGGTGAAGGGCCTGATGCAGTTCAGCGCCCGCCCCGGCTTTCACGAGGCCACGGCAAGGGCCGCCAGCGGGTGCCGCCCGGCGCTCGGGCAGCCGGGCGCCGGCGCCGGCACGCACCGCTGCTTCACCCTGCGGGACGGCGCGCCCGCCAAGCCCTTCCCAGGACGCGTGGCGCTCCACCTCCACCTGCACTACCCCGAGCTCGCCGCCGGCTTCCTGGACGACCTGGTGGCGGCCAAGAGCACCGCCGACCTGCTGGTGACCACGACCTCGGACGAGAAAGGGCTTGAGATCGCCTACGCGCTGCGGAAATACCGCGGCGGCCGCGTGGTGATGACCGTGGTGCCGAACCGCGGCCGGGACATCGGTCCCTTTCTGACCACGATCGGCCAGCACGTGCGCGGCGGCGCGTATGACATCGTGGGCCACCTGCACGGCAAACGCAGCCTGTCCACCGATGCCGCCATGGGGGAGCGGTGGCGCGCCTTCTTGGTGGCCTGCTTGCTTGGCGGCCGCGCAGGCATGGGCGGCGCGCTGGCGCCGTTCACCCGTGACCCGGGGCTGGGGCTGCTCTTCGCCGAGGATCGTCACGTCGTCGGCTGGTCGGACAACCGTGGGGCGGCGGAAACGCTGGCAAGCCGGATGCGGCCGCAGCCTGTGCTGCCGGACTGGCCGGTGTTCCCGATCGGCACCATGTTCTGGGCACGCCCGGCGGCGCTGGAGCCGCTCTGGGCGCTGGAACTCAGGACGGAGGATTTCCCGTTCGAGCCGGCGCCCTATGACGGGACGGTGCTGCACGCGATCGAACGCCTGCTGCCCAGCGTCTGCGTGGCAGCCGGCTTGAGCTGGGCCACGATGCACCGCCCTGGCAGCGGCTGGTGATGCGGCTCAGCGGGCGGCGGCGCCGACCGTCTCGGCCATCAACCGGTCCAAGCGCGCTTCCGAGAGCTGCTCCGTGACGTAGGCGAGCCCGGCCTGGCTGCACGCGGCGTTGAACGCCAGATCAGTGTGAAGGCGGATCACCACATCGGCCAAGCCGGCGGCGTTCTCCCCCACCATTTCCAGCAGCGGGCCGGACCAGTCCAGGCCCTCGGCCGCGATCGGCGAGCAGGCGCACGGCACCCCGGCGGCCAAGCTGTCCAGCACCTTGCCCTTGACGCCCGCCCCGAAGGTCAGCGGCGCGACCGTCAGCCGCACCTGGTCGAACACGCCCGCCAGGTCATCGACCCTGCCCATCGGCCGAATGCCCGGGCCGGCCGCGGCGTGCAACGCGTCCGGCATGCTGCTGCCGACCAGCAGGCACTCGATTGACGGATTCCTGGACCGCACCAGAGGCATCACCTCCTGGATCAGCCACCACGCCGCGTCCACGTTGGGGCGGTGCGCGTAGCTGCCGATGAACGCCAGGCCGCTTCGATGCTCCAGCGGCACCGCCGTGGGCCGGGGCGGCACCGCCCAGGGCACCACGTGAACGCGCGCGTTCGGCAACGCCTGCCGCAACATGGCAGCCTCCACCGGAGAATGGGTGATGACGCAATTGGCGAATTGCGCGGCGGATAGCTCGACGTTGCGAAGCTGCTTGCTGATTTCAGTCAGTTCCGGGCGCTGCTCCACCAGAGCCTGGCGGGCCACCCGGAGGTGATGCAGGTCCGCGACGCTGAACACGATCTTGGCTTTCGGCTGATGGGTGCGGATCAGCGGCATGTAGGGAGCATTGGTGCCGCGGTGGATGTAGACCAGGGAAAAGCTGTGCCGCTCGCGGCGGAGCACCTCCTCCACCGAGCCGCACCACGGCGCGCAGCAGCAGGACAGGCCCATGGCCTCCAACGCTGCCGCCCCCGGGCCGCCGGCCATGTCGGCGGGAGCGAACACGACGGCGTAGCCCAGCCGTTGCAGGGACCGCATGTGGGAGATGATGGCGTTCGACCCGGCGTCGCGGTTTTCCTGCGCCAGCGTGTCATCGATCACCAGGGCGCGCGGCTGCGGCGCCTGGTACGGGTCGGGGCCGTTGCCGGTCCACCGGACGCGGAACTGCCGCTCCGCCGTGGGGGACGGGCGGTTGCTCCGCCGGTCCGCCCGCAGTTGCAGCAGCCGGTTCGCCTGCTGCGCCAGGAACGCCGCCCGGGATGTGAGGTCCTCCGTCTCGGCCGTGTCCGCCAGCACGTCTGCCAGTTGCGCCTGGAACGCTTCGTCGAAGCGCAACGCTGGCTGGATCACCAGGGGAGAGCCCTGCACGTGCGTGCCGTCCTCGCGCGTCACTTGCACAGTGTGGGGCCGCAACGGGGAGAGTCCGTGCAGGTTGATGGCGAAGCCGTGCCGGCCCTGGCCGAAGCCGGCCTGCTCCAGGTCAGCCCGGTAGGCGTTGGCCAGGATGCGGGAACTCGGCTGGTCATTGACCGTGACCAATAGCGTGACAGGGCTGGGCAGGTCGTCCAGGTCGAGCGCCCAGCCCTTTATGCCGTCCCGGTCGAATAGGTCTATGTTGCCGTCGAGAGTCATGGTCCCTTGATCGTCTTCTTGGATTCGCCGCCATCCTTAAATCCGAATGGGAATTGCGAACAGTCCCGCCAGGCTCCCTGCACGGGTTACGGCGGGTAAGGGTCGATACCCATCACCTCGCACGCCGATGCGAACAGGTCACGCGCAGGCTGCGCTTGCGCGCCCACCCATTTGCGGTTCTTCGAGAACACCGCATCGACTTCAACCAGGTCGCCATCGAAGTGGGGGTCTCCCCTGAGCGATGGCGACCGTGGCAGCGCCAGTGAGCGCAGCACGAAGCCGAACGTGCCGAGGAACCGGGTCATCTCGCCGAACAGCCGCTGCCGGGTGTAGATCTCGTAGAAATGCGCCTCGATCTCCAGCACCAGGCAGTCGTTCAGATGACGGCCGAACCCGAGCAGGACCTCGTATTCAAAGCCTTGGACGTCCGCCTTGATGATGTGGGGGTCCGGCAGGCCGCCTCGCGCATGAAGGCTGTCATAGCGGGCGCACGCCATCCGCCGAACCGATTGCGTCTCGAAATGATGGCCGATCCCGTACTGTTGCAGGAAGCTGGCGGCCACGGGCAGCGCGGACGTGCAGGTCGGGTTGCGGGCGACATGGAGGTCGATCTCGCCATCGATGTGGGCGAGCGCGATGGGAACGACGGTGTAGAGCGTCCCGTTCGCCGAGGCTTCCACCAACCGGGTGGCTTCTTGTTCATCGGGCTCGACAAGCACCCTGTCCAGGCGTCCATGGAACTGTGCGAGCCGCTCGGCCGACCCGTCCCTGGCGCCCACATCGATGAACCCGAGCCTGCCGGACGGCTGCATCAAACACGGCCCGCCGCATTGTAGCCCTGGATACGCTGCCGCAAGTAGGCGTCTCCCAGCTTGCAGTAGTTATCGAAATCGATGCGCCAGTGCGCCCCGATGTCCGTGTTGGCCAGGGCGGCGATGGAACGCCCGCCGTTGACGATTTTCGAACGCAACTGGCTCATGCTCCGTATCGGGAAATGCCGCAGGGACACGCCCAGCTCTGCCCCGTTCATGACGTCATCCAAGGAGGTCACGAGCCCGGAGCAGAAATGGCTGCCTTCCTCAACATAGGCGTTGCCTAAGTTCCTGAATGCCGCCTTGCGAACTGGAACACGCGCTAGGCTTGCGTAATCCGGGAACAGCTTGACGACGTCTGCACCGGCTGGAAGCGTTTCGTAGATCTCGGGCGAGGCGGCGTTGTAATGGTAGTAGACGAGAAGCCTCGCCGCCTCGGCCGGTGTGCCTGCCAGCAGTCCGGCCAGGTCGCCTGCATCTGGGTTGACGTAGAGCAGCTCGTCGGCATCAAGCGGGAAGATCCAGTCCAGGTTGATGCCCGTTCCTTCCAGGACGGTGCAGGCCAGGCGCGCCAGGCCCATCGTCTTGGCGGCCTGGTAGTGGCCGACGATGGGATCGGTCGTCAGGAAGACGACGCAGTCGGCGTGGGCCGCCTTGAATCGCTCGACCTCGGACCGCGTGGCGTCGAGGCTATCATTGTCGGCAATCGCGAAATGACGAATGCCGGCCCGGTGTGACGATTGCAGGCTAGCGAAAATGATGTCTTCAGCATCCTTGATCACGCTCACGTGCAAGGCGCCGGGCACTGGCCTGCCCGCCAAAGGTGGTTTGGCCGCGAACGGCGGCGTGCGGCCGCCTGCGTCGATGCAGTGTGCCTGGATGTCAAGGAACACCTTGATGAGGTTGACGTATTCCAAGTCGGACACCTTGCTGCGGCATCTCGCCAGGCCTGCCTGCACGATCCGAAGCGCCCGCTCATGCTCTGACCTGACCTGCAGGATCTCCGCCTGCATGAAGTACGGCCAGAAATTGCTGGGAGCCGTCGCTTCCGCCCGCTCGAACCATTCGAGCGCCGGGTCGAGCCGCTTGGCGGCATACTCGGTCCGTCCAGCTTCCAGGTAGGCTTCGAGTTTACCGGGCCGGCTTGCTGCCAGATCACCGAACACTGCCAACGCCGAGTCATGGTCGCCGCCGGCCCGCAGCCTGATGCCGTGCTCGATAACTGCCGAATAGTCCAACTCCGGCATGCTAGCGACGCGTTTCCATGAGAGCGGCCCTCAGTCTTTCGCAGGGTGCATGAACGCAGCGTCGCCCGCCGCCTGGGCCATCCGGGTCATGCCCCCTACCGTTCCTACCTCTGTGAAAGCGGTCATAGGCTGTATTCCCTCCATGACACATAGCGGTGGAAGAAGGTACCAAAGCAGTTTTCCCCTCCTTTCGCAAACCAGCAGCCAGGCTAGTTATAGGTCTGGCACACGGCCCCGGCAGTCAGGTTGATTCCGGCCGCCAGAGGCGAGCTGTTGTCGTAGTAAACCATCGCCCCTCCGGTGCCGCCGTTGCCCATGGTCAGCAACACCGTTTTCCCGGTCACCGCGTTCTCCCGCCCGAGCAGGCTGCATCCGCCCGCCGCGACTTGGAACGGGAAGCCCGCGAGCGAAAGGGACGACCCCGCCGGCGCCGTGCCCAGCGAAGGCACCGACAAGGTCACCTGGTAGGACACCGTCAACGGCCCGGTTTTCACGTAGCTCAGCGTGGCGCTGGCGCCGGACCCGAGCGCGCCAGACCCGACCGAGATTGTCAGCGGCACGCTCGCCGCCACCCCCGCAGCCGAAGCGATCGGCACCCAGTCCACCCCTGCGGCGTTGCTTGATCCGGTGGTCAGCCGAAGCCAGCCGATCACCGCGGCGCCGCCCGACCCGGAGGCCGCGGCATTGTACACGATGTGCCCAGCCACGTAGGTGCCGCTCGCAGGCTGCGCTGCGGCCGAGGCCGCCGTGGCCGACAGCATCTGCCCGTAGGTCGAGCTGGCCGGGTCGCTGTCCTCGATCAGGTAGCCGAACTCCGGGCTGTCCACCGGCAGCACGCCGACGCCGGCATTGGCCGTCGAGGCGCCGGTGGCGGATGGCCGCCCATAGATCAGGTTGGCCCGCGCCACGCTCGCATAGGGAACGTTGTTGACCACGGGCTGCGCCAGGTTGCGGAAGCTGTTGCCGATGAACACCATGCCGGACGCGCCAACCAAGGCGCCTTCGGGAACGTCGCCGGCTCCGCTCAGGGTTGTCCAGGTTCCATGCGGCCCGCGGTTGGGGGAAGCGAAGCGGGGGTCCGCGTCGAACTCGTTGCCCCGAATCATCATGCGCTGCGCCGTGCCGCCCGCGTTCACCCACAGGCCCGAGGTCTGGTAGTCGATCAGCTTGTTGTTCTGGATCAGCAGCCCGTCCAGGTCGCCCGCGTTGATCGGCGTCGCCTGATCCAGGTAGATCGCGTAAGGCCCGGTTGTCTGCACCGTGTTGCCCTCGATGCGCGAGTTGCGCAGCGACGGTTCCACCTTGATGCCCATGGTGTTCAGCGCGGCCTCGGGGATCGGGCCGTTGTAGAGGCCGTTGGCCGGCCCGTTGTTGCCGACGAACAGCGCGGCGTTGTAGCCCCAGTCGCTGTAGGCGGCGACCGCGGGAAGGGTGCGGGTCAACCGGTTGCCGGTCACGTCCACCCAATAGCCGCCGGGGCTGGGGACCGCCCCGCCAGCCTTGACGTTGTTCGCGTAGAACGCGCCGATGCCATCCGGGCCAAACAGCGGCGTCATCGCGCCTGATCCGGCTGACGGCGTGCCGGGCACGGAGCCGCCCGGCGCCGCCACCCGCGGCCCGCCGCCGATGCGGATGTAGTATTGCTCCTGGTCGCGGTACGGCGCCTCCTGCCGCAGGAACACGTCGGAGATCGTGTTGTCCGTGACGTGAACCCCCCACACCGCCGTGTCGCCCTGAACGGTCCCGCTGACGTCGACGTAAATGCCGTAGCTCATGATGCGCCGCAGGGTGTTGTGCGAGATGGTGGCACTCTTGGCGCCCAGGACGACGATGCCCTGGCTTTCGGTGACCGTGTTCTCCGTGATGGTGATCCCGGACCTCACGGGGCCGGTGACGCCGTCGTTGGAGTGGGCCGAAATGGCATCGTCGTTGGCGCCCTCGATCTCGTTGGCGGTCACCAGGACGTCGCTGTCGTCCCACACCGCGATGCCGTCGGCATTGGTGTGGAACACCCGGTTGCCGCGCACGACGACGTGGTTCGACTGCTGGATCACCAGCCCCATCTGCCGCGACTGGACAAGCTCGCTGTTCTCGACCGACAGGTTGCTCCCATTCGTCAGGTGCACGATCTGAACGCCCGCCGTGGGCAGGGTCGCCCGCATGCCGGACACGGTCATGTCGAGGATGTGGAAGTCGCTGAGCGGCTGCCCGACATTGCTGATGCCGTCGCTGCCGCCGTTGGTGTCGTCGATCAGGACCCCGCCCCGCCCCCGCGCCGGGCCGCGCAGCGTGACGTTGGACAGCGCCATGATGGAGCCGGTCGAAGCGTCCGAGCGGCACATGCGCGGGAAATAAACCTGCCCGCCGTTCGCCCGGGCCGCAGCCGCGCCGATTGCGGCGTTGATCGCGGCCCGGTCATTCGCCACGCCATCGCACACGGCGCCGTAATCGAGCACGTTCACCGTGTCGCCGGCACGCGAAGCGAGCGAGCGGGGCGTGCTGGCGCCAGCGGGCAGGACCGACAGCCCGCTGACCCGGCCGTTCGCGTCAAGCGCCGCGACCCCGTTCGGCTGCCCGATGGAGGCCGCTGGCACGCCGGGCAGCGGCCCGAGCTGCGCCGATGCGGGCATTGCGCCGCCAAGCAGGGCGGCCAGCAGGGCAGGCAATCGCAAACTTCGATGATGTGGCAAGGTGAGGCTGTCCTTTCGTCGGTCGCCGAGAGTGTCTGCTGGTGAAACTCTGTTAGAATTACTAACATACACTCCGGGCAGCCTCAACAAACACACGCTCCCGCGCCGACTTTCACCTGTCAGACCTGCTCGCCCGTCAGCATCCCCGTCCTGGCCGGGTCCGGCATCAATGTATCTCGCCGGACCGCATCACC
>CAXTLC010000001.1:0-74972 GCA_964245075.1 uncultured Acetobacteraceae bacterium | reverse complement strand
GCATCCCCGTCCTGGCCGGGTCCGGCATCAATGTATCTCGCCGGACCGCATCACCGTCTCGCGCAGCTTGGCGGGCGTGAAGCCTGGGTCGGCGCAGATGTCCAGGATCACCCGTTCCCGCCGGGCAACCAGGTCGATGGCGGCTGGCAGCAGCTTCACGGCGTCCGCCGGGATCACCACCGCGCCGTGGGCGTCGGCGTGGATCACGTCGTCATGGGCGCAATTCATGCCGAACACGTTCACCGGCTGCCCGAAGGCCACCAGGTGCACGTGGGCGTGGCTGGGACCGACCTTGCCGCCAACGATCTGGAAGCCCGGCGCCAGCATCGCGGTGTCCCGGAACGAGCCGTTGGTGACGCAGCCCAGCGCCCCCAGCGCTTTGTGCACCGTGGAATGCACCTCGCCCCACCACGCGCCGTAGCCGGGCTCGTCGTCCAGGTCCTGCAGCACCACGACCGTGGGCAGGCTGGCTTCCGCCACGTAGTCGTACCAATCCAGCCGGTCGGCCACCGGCGCGCGCGGCGCTTCCTTGGCGCGGATGAAACCCGTCCGGGCCAAGCCGACCATCGGCTTGCCTTCCGGCACGGCGGCGACCATGGCAGCGGTGGTGAAGCCGATGGCCCGGCGCTCCGGCGCCACCAGCTCGAGGCCGTTGCAGACCGTGGGCGTGTCCCAGACGGCGAGCGCGTCCAGGTCCTCCTGGGTGAACGGATACGGCATGGCGCTCTCCTTCCCTCGTGCAGGACCCCAGCATTCCCGGGACGGAGAAAGGTGACAAGCGGCAGCCAGGGGGTGTACGGCCTGTCAGCCGGTAGGAGCAGCACCATGGCAGCAGACAGCGCCACACCAAGTCCCGCAGCCCGTGAGGGTGGCGCCATGTCGCAGTTGCTCGAAGGCGTGCTGCACTTCCAGAACGAGGTGTTTCCCGAGCAGCGGGAGGATTTCACCCGCCTGGCGCACGAGCAGAAGCCGCACACGCTGTTCATCGCCTGCGCCGACAGCCGCGTCATCCCCGAGCTGATCACCCAGAGCGAGCCCGGCGAGCTGTTCGTTTGCCGCAACATCGGCAACATCGTCCCTGCCTACGGCGAGATGCTGGGCGGCGTGTCCGCCGTGGTCGAGTACGCGGTGATGGCGCTCGGCGTGGGCCATATCGTCATCTGCGGCCATTCCGGCTGCGGCGCCATGAAGGCGCTGGCGCATCCGGAGGACCATGCGCTGCAAGCCATGCCCACGGTCACCAGCTGGCTGCGCAACGCCGCCGCCGCCCGCAGCGTGGTCAGGACGCTGCACCCCCACCTGCACGGCGACGCGGAGATCAGCGCGCTGGTGGCGCAGAACGTGCTCACCCAGCTCGGGCACCTGCGCACCCATCCCTCGGTTGCGGCCCGGCTCGCCGCCGGCGGCTTGGAGCTGCATGGCTGGATCTACGACATCGCCAGCGGCCAAGTGGTGGTGATGGACGAGACGACCCGGCAGGTGGTCCCAGTCAGCACCGCCGCTGCCAGGCTCAAGCCCGGCGGCAGCTCTGCCGGGTGAACGAGGCGCGACGGAGGCCGCGATGGCGTTGGTGCGGGGTGGGCAGGCGGTGTATGGCGCCGCCTTGGGCGGCCTCATGCTGGAAGCGCGGTTCGCCCGCGTGCCGGGCGACATGGGCAATGCCGCCAAGGGGCCCTTCCCCGTCCACGACCGCGTCGTGCGCGGGGCCAGCCCGGAGCGGGTGACCCTGGGTCCACCGGCTGCACGGCGCGGCGCGGCCACGCGAATGGGTGTAACACGGCCGCCCCGGGCCAAGCTGTAAGCCTGAACCATGAGAAGGCAGCCACCATGACCCACCCCGCCATCGCACCGGGCCGCGCCGCCGTCGTCACCGGCGCCGCCAGCGGCATCGGCTTGGCCGCGGCGCAGCGCTTCGCCGCCCTCGGCATGGCCGTCTGCATGGCCGACGTGGACGAGCCGGCGCTGGAGCGGGAAGCCGCCGCCCTGCGTGCCACCGGCGCCGACGTGCTGGCGGTGCCGACGGATGTGAGCCGGACGGAGGCGGTCGAGGCGCTGCGGGACGCGGCCCTGGCGCGGCACGGCGCAGTGTCCGTGCTGATGAACAACGCCGGACGCGAGCGCGGCGGCAGCTTGTCGGCCGGGCCGCAGCGGTGGCGCGCGATCCTGGAAACCAACCTGTGGGGCGTGATCAACGGGGTGCAGGCGTTCACCGGCGCCATGCTGGAAGCCGGAACCCCGGCGGCGATCATCAACACCGGGTCCAAGCAGGGCATCACCACGCCGCCGCCCGATACGGCGTACAACGTGAGCAAGGCCGGCATCAAGGTGCTCACCGAGGCGCTGGCGCATGACCTGCTGGGCACGCCCGTCACCGCCCACCTGCTGATCCCCGGCTTCACCTTCACCGGCTTCACCCGCGTGCGCACCCCCACCAGGCCGGACGGCGCGTGGACGCCGGAGCAGGTGGTGGACCTCATGCTGGACGGGCTGGGCCGCGGCGACTTCTACATCCTGTGTCCCGACAACGACACGACCCGGGCGCAAGACGAGAAGCGCATCCGCTGGGCCGCGGAGGACATCGTCCAGAACCGCCCCGCCCTGTCCCGCTGGCACCCGGACCACGCCGACGCGTTCCGCGCCTTCATGGCAGGCTGAGTGGCCCGCCCCCTCCGGTCCCGCGCGGGCGCGCTGCGCCTGCTCACGCCGTTTCTCGTCCGCTACCGCCTGCCCGCTGCCGGCGCCACGGCGGCCCTGCTGGCTTCGGCCGGGCTGGTGCTGGTGCTGGGCCAGGGATTGCGCCGCCTGATCGACGGCGGGTTCGCCAGCGGCAGCCCGGCGCGGCTGAACGCCACGGCCGCCGCCATGGCCGGGATCATCGCGCTGCTGGCGCTCGCCACCACGTCCCGCTTCGCCCTGGTGACCTGGCTGGGCGAGCGGATCGGCGCCGACCTGCGCCGCGCGGTGTTCGACCGGGTGGTGACGCTGTCCCCGGCGTGGTTCGAGACGGCGCGGGTGGGCGACGTGCTGTCCCGCTTGCAGGCCGACACGGCGGTGCTGCAAGCCCTGGCCGGCTCGGCGCTGTCGCAATGGCTGCGCTCGGCCCTGCTGCTGGTCGGCGCGTTCGCCATGCTGGTCGTCACCTCCCCGTTGCTGTCCGGCCTGGTGGCGGCCGTGGTGCCGTTCGTGGTGGTGCCGCTGGTGGTGTTCTCCCGCCGCGAGCGCGGCCTGTCCCGCGTGGCGCAGGAGCGGCTGGCCGATCTCGGCGCGCTGGCGGAGGAGACGTTCGGCGCGCTCCGCACCGTGCAGGCCTTCACGGAGGAGCCGTTCGCCCAGGCGCGCTTTGCCGCCGCCACTGAGCAGTCGGTCGCCGCCGCCCGCGCCCGCATCCGCTCCCGCGCCGGGGTGATCCTGGTGGTGATCCTGCTGGGGTTCGGCGCCATCACCTTCGCGCTCTGGGTCGGCGGGCGGGAGGTGCTGGCGGGGCGGATGAGCGGCGGGGCGCTGTCCGCCTTCGTGTTCTACGCCGTGATCGTCGCCACCTCCGGCGCCGGGCTGAGCGAGCTGTGGGGCGAGCTGCAACGCGCCGCAGGGGCAGCCGACCGCCTGGCCGAGCTGCTGGCCGAGCGCCCGACGATCGCAGCGCCGGCCCATCCGCGCCCCCTGCCCTCTCCGCCGCAGGGCCGGGTGGAGTTCCGGCGCACCGTGTTCCACTACCCGGCGCGGCCGGACCGCGCGGCGCTGGACGGGTTCGACCTGCTGGTGCAGCCAGGCGAGACGGTGGCGCTGGTCGGCCCGTCCGGCGCGGGCAAGACGACGGTGCTGCAATTGCTGCTGCGCTTCTATGACCCGCAGGACGGCGCCGTGCTGCTGGACGGGGTGGACCTGCGGGATGCCGACCCGGCCGATGTGCGCGCCCGGCTCGGCCTGGTGCCGCAGGACCCAGTGGTGTTCGGCGCCGACGTCTGGACCAACATCCGCTTCGGCCGCCCCGGTGCCACGGATGCCCAGGTCCGCGCCGCCGCCCGCGCCGCGCACTGCGACTTCATCGACGCGCTGCCGCAGGGATGGGGCACCTTCCTGGGCGAGAAGGGCGTTCGCCTGTCCGGCGGGCAGCGTCAACGCCTGGCCATCGCCCGCGCCGTGCTGCGGGACCCGGCCGTGCTGCTGCTGGACGAGGCCACCAGCGCGCTGGACGCGGAAAGCGAGCGGGCCGTCCAAGCGGCCCTCGCCACCCTGTCGCGCGGGCGCACGACCCTGGTGATCGCCCACCGGCTGGCAACGGTGCGCCGGGCCGACCGGATCGTGGTGGTGGAAGCCGGCCGCATCGTGGCCAGCGGCCCGCATGAGGCGCTGGTGCGGGAAGGCGGGCTGTACGCCCGGCTGGCCGCGTTGCAATTCGGGGTGGAGGCAGTGGGCTGAGCCCGGCCCAGGCCGGCGCGGCGGCGCGGCGGAACGACCTGCGCGAGCAACTGCTGCTGGCGGCCGAGCAGGTCATCAGCGGGCACGGCCTGGCAGAGCTGCGCGCCCGTTCGTTGGCGGAGTCGGTCGGGTGCTCGGTCGGCGCGATCTACAACGTGTACGCGGACCTGGACACGCTCATCCTGGCGGTGAACGCCCGGACCCTCGCGGAGATCGACGCGGCCATGGCGATCGACGCGGGCGAGCCAGCCGCGCGGTTGGCCCACATGGCGCTGGCCTACCTGGACTACGCGACGTCGAACCGGGGGCGCTGGGCGGCGCTGTTCAGCCACCGGATGGCGAGCAGCCGCCCCGTTCCCGACAGCTACGTGGCACAGCAGGACCGCGCCTTCTCCCACATCGAGGCGCCGCTGGCCGGGTTGCGCCCAGACTTGCCGCCGGCCGAATGCCGGCTGATCGCGCGCACGCTGTTCTCCGCGGTGCACGGCGTGGTGGCGCTCGGGCTGGACGAGAAGGTGGCGAGGATGCCGCTGCCCCTGCTCCGGGCGCAGTTGCTGGCGCTCGTGCAGGCGCTCACACGCGGGCTGGGAGCCGGGTGATCTACGCCGCCTGGGTCCGGGCCTGGGCCTGCGCCTGTGCAAGGGCCGCGTCCCGTTCCCGCGCCCGCACCACCCCCGGCCGCTCGCCGATCCGGCGGGCGTAGTCCACGAACTCCGGCCGCGATGAGACCAGCTTGAACTGCATCGCCCAGCCGAGCGCCGTGCCCCACAGGATGTCGGCCGCCGAGATCGTGCTGCCCAGCAGCCACGGGCCGGGGGTGAGGCCGGCGGACAGGGTGTCGATCACCTCGTCGTAGCTGCCGTACGGGCTCAACCCCCGCGTTCCCGGCTCGTGCCCGCGATGCTTGTCCACCAGCGCCGGCTCGAATGCGGCGGCGTAGAACACCATCCAGCGCAGGTACGGCCCGCGCAGTTGGTCGCTCGCCGCAGGCGCCAGGCCGGCGGCCGGGAACAGGTCGGCCAAGTGCAGGAAGATCGCCACCGTTTCCGTCACCACGGCCGAGCCGTCCTGCAATGCCGGCACCTTGCCCAGCGGGTTGACCGCGCGGAACGCGGGCGCGAGCTGCTCGCCCTTGCCGTGGTCCAGCACCTGGAGCGCGTGCTCGGCCCCCAGTTCCTCCAGCAAGGCCAGCACCCTGCTGGACCGGCTTTGCGGGGCATGGAACAAGGTGATCGGCCGTTCGGTCATGGCATTCCTCCTCAGGCAGCTTGCTTCTGCGGCCCGGCCAGGCGGGTGGCTGCGACGTAGTCCACCTTGCCAGTCCCGAGCAGCGGGAGCGAGTCCACCGTGCGCACGGCGCGGGGCACCGCGATCTCCGCCGCCCCCTTGCCGCGCGCGTGGGCCAGCAGCGCGGCGGCCGTGGCGGCCGGTTCGGTCGTGAGCAGCACCAGCGCTTCCCCCTTGCGGGCGTCCGGGACCGAAACCACGGCGTGGGTGGCGCCGGGCCAGAGCTCGTGCGCCAGCGCCTCGGCGGCGGGCATGGACACCATCTCGCCGGCGATCTTGGCGAACCGCTTGGCCCGCGCCTGGATGGTGACGAACCCGGCCGCGTCCACGGAGCAGATGTCCCCCGTGTCGTACCAGCCGCCTTCCGGCGCTTCGACGGCGCCCGGCGCGCTCGCGCGGAGGTAGCCGAGCATGACGTTCGGCCCGGTGACCTCCAGCCGGCCGCCTTCCGCGATGCCCTCCACCGGGCGCAGGCGGTATGACATGCCGGGCAGCAGGCGGCCGGCCGAGCCGGGGCGGCTGTGCATGGGGGTGTTCAGCGCCAGCACGGGAGAGGTCTCGGTCGCGCCATAGCCTTCCAGCACCCGGACGCCGAAGCGCTCGGCGTAAAGGCGGCGGGTTTCCTCGCGCACCTTCTCGGCGCCGGAGAAGATGTAGCGCATCGCGTAGAAATCATACGGGTGGGCGAACCTGGCCCAACCGGTCAGGAAGGTGTCGGTGCCGAAGGCGATGGTGGCGTTGGTGTCGTAGATCAGCTCCGGCACGACGCGGTAATGCAGCGGGGACGGGTAGAAGAACGTGCGCACCCCGGACAGCAGCGGCAGCAGGGTCGCCCCGGTCAGGCCGAAGGAGTGGAACATCGGCATGGCGTTGAACACCCGGTCCGAGGCGTTGAAGTCCACCACGGCCGCGATCTGCGCGATGTTGGCGACGATGTTGCGGTGGCTGAGCAGCACCCCCTTCGGCGCGCCCTCCGAGCCGGAGGTGAACAGTATGACGGCCGGGTGGCTGGCGGGCACGCGGGCGCCGGGCAAGCGCCGGGCCTGCTTGGCATCCCACCAGCCGCGCAGCTTGGCGCCGCGGCCGATGTCGTCCCGCACCTCCTCCAGCCAGACGAAGCGGACGGCGCCCTCCATCCGCGCCACCGCCGGGCCGAGCTTGGCGCGTTCCACGAAGGCGCGGGAAGACACGACGGTGCCGACCGAGGCCGCGGCGCAGGCGGCCAGCATGCCCTCCGCCCCGGCCGAGTAGTTCAGCATCGCCGGCACCCGGCCCCGCGATTGCAGCGCCATGAACGCCGCCACCGCGGCGTTGGCGTTCGGCAGCATCAGGCCCACCGGCGCCTCCCCCGGCGCCAGCATGTCCAGCCGCCGGCCCAGCACGGCGGCGCCGAGCACCAGCCGGCCGTAGCTCATCGGCTGCCGGGCGATGTCTTCCAGCACTGGCGTCCCGGCGCCGTAGCGGTCGCGGGCGTCCAGCAGGGCGGTGAACAGCGTGCGCCCGAGCGGGGCGGTGCGGAACGCCGCCTCCTCCATCAGGGATTGCAGCACGGCGCCCACCGCACGCCGCCGCGCGCGGCCGCTCAGGGTCGGGTCGGGCGCCAGCCTCACCGGCGGCAGCACGGCCAAGGACAGGCGGGGGAACAGCCGGCGCGGCATGCGGCCGGCAAGGCGGGAGAACGGGCTGAACTGCGCCCCGTCGATATGCACCGGCAGCAGGGCGGCGCCGGCCTTGTCGGCGACGGTGCCGGCGCCCTCGTACACCTTCATCAGCGCGCCGGTGGTGGTGATGCGGCCCTCGGGGAACACGACCAGCATGGCTCCCTCCCGCACGGCGGCCACCATGGTGCGGGTGCTGAACGGGTTGGCCGGGTCCACCGGGATGCTGCGCACCGCCGCCAGGAACGGGCGCGCCCACCAGCGCCGGGCCGTGTGGATGTTGACGGCGAACACCGGGACGCCAGGCAGGAAGGCGGCGACGAAGCAGCCGTCCAGGAAGGATTGGTGGTTCACCACCACCACGGCCCGGTCGCCGGCTTCCCGCACATGCTCCAGCCCGGAAACGTCCACGCCGTGGAACGTCTCGAAGTACCAGCGGAACACCGACCGCACCGTGTCCTGCGGCAGCAGGCGCACGATCCAGCACGCGACCAGCAGGCCAGCCAGCGCGAACAGGCCCAGCACCCCGGCCGGTCCCACCCCGGCCAGCGCCAGAACGGCCACGGCGGCTGACCCGGCGACGATGGCCAGTGCGTTGACCACGTTGTTGGCCGCCACCATGCGGGCGCGTTCGGCCGGAACGGAGCGGTCCTGCAGCACCGCGTACAGCGGCACGGAATAAACGCCGCCACAGGCCGCGAGCAGCAGCAGGTCTGCCAGCATGCGCCAGCCGGCCAGGCTGCCCAGCACGGCGCCGATCGTGCCCAGCCCGTGCGCGTGGCCAATGGCCAGGCTGAAATCGCCGCAGAACAGCGCCAGCCCGAGCGCCGCGAACGGCACCGGCCGGGCGGTCACCTCGCCCTTCAGCAAGCGGGAACACAGCGCGGAGCCGAGCCCGACGCCGACCGAGAAGAACGCCAGCAGCAGCGTCCGCACGTCGGCATCGCCGCCGAGCACGTCCTTCACGGCGATCTGCAACTCGGCCACCACGGTGGCGCCCACGACCCAGAACCAGCTCAACCCGAGCAGCGACAGCCAGACCGCCCGGTTGGCCCGGGCCGTGCGCAGCAGCGATGTCGTCTCCCTGGCCAGGTTCCAGCCGATGCGGAGGTTCGGCGCGCTTGACGGGGCCGGCAGCACGCGGAACGCGCTCGCCACGCCGCCGGCTGCGACAACCAAGCCGGCGGCCGCAACGATCTGCGGGCCGGATGGCAGCCCGATCAGCGCCCCCCCGGCGATGATGCCGGCCAGGATGCCGAGGAACGTTCCTGCCTCCACCAGGCCGTTGCCGGCGACCAGCTCATCCTCGCCCAGGTGATCGGGCAGGATGCCGTATTTCAGCGGCGAGAAGAACGTTGCCTGCACGCCAAGGCCGAACAGCACCGCGAACTGGAGCGCCGGGCTGTGCCACCAGAGCGAAGCCCCGGCGGCCAGCATCAGGGCCACCTCCGCCAGCTTGACGGCGCGGATCACCCGCGCCTTGTCGAACCGGTCTGCGATCTGCCCGGCGATGGCGGACAGCAGGATGTAGGGCGC
The DNA here is from genome assembly GCA_964245075.1 of uncultured Acetobacteraceae bacterium. Taxonomy (GTDB): domain Bacteria; phylum Pseudomonadota; class Alphaproteobacteria; order Acetobacterales; family Acetobacteraceae; genus LMUY01. Next base: position 66,072 of record CAXTLC010000001.1, on the reverse strand, counting down.
GATGAACACCCCGCCCGCGGCGATCACCAGGGCCGGGCCGGCGGACGCGGCTTCCGTCAGCAGCAGGACCGTCATCGCGGTCTTGAACATGTTGTCGTTGACCGCACCCAGGGCTTGGGTGACGAGCAACGGCCACAGGCGGGGGGAACGGAGGAGCGGCATAAGCGGTCTTCCCATGTTTGAACGTTGTTCAAGGTGTAGCGAGTTTCTGAACAACGTTCAAGCCCCTCGCGCATATCTGTTGTACTGAATGGCACGATTGCCTTGTGCCGCGAACCGCTCCACCTCAACCGTGCTCGGGAGGACTCTCGCCATGCCTGATGTCCCAATGCCGCCTGACCTGCTGGACACGCTTCACCGTTTGCTGGGCGACCGCGGGCTGCTGACCGACACGTCGGACGTGGAGGCCGCCGGGCAGGACTGGCGCCGGCTATACGACAACCCGCCCACGGCGGTGGTCCGCCCCGGTGGCACGGAGGAGCTGGCGCAGGCGGTCCGTGCCTGCATCGCCGCCGGGGTCGCCGTCGTGCCGCAGGGCGGCAACACGTCCATGGTGGGCGGCGGGGTGCCGAGCGGGCCAGGACAGGTCGTGGTCAGCCTGTCCCGCATGAACCGGGTCCGCGCCATGGACCCGGTGGACCTCACGCTCACGGTGGAGGCAGGCGTCACGCTGAAAGCCGCGCAGGACGCGGCGGCGGCGCAGGGCTGCCTCCTGCCGCTGTCGATCTCGGCCGAGGGCACGGCGCAGATCGGCGGCGTGCTGTCCACCAACGCCGGCGGCAACACGACGGTGCGCTACGGCAACGCGCGGGACCTCGTGCTGGGGCTGGAAGCGGTGCTGCCGGACGGCACGGTGTGGAACGGCCTGCGCCGGCTGCGCAAGGACAACACCGGCTATTGCCTGCGCCAACTGCTGGTGGGGGCGGAGGGCACGCTCGGCATCATCACCGCCGCCGTGCTCAAGCTGGCGCCCGCCGCGGTGCAGCGGGAAGTGGCGTTGTGCGCCCTGCCCTCCCTGGAAGCGGTGCTGCAACTGTTCGCCCGGTTCCAGCGGCACGATCCGGCCTCCCTGCAAGCCTTCGAGTACATGGGCGGCGCGGGCATGGCGCTGGTCACGAAGCACATCCCCGGCGCCGTCCTGCCGATCGCGCCGGCGGCGCATTACGCCCTGGTGGACCTGGCGACGCCGAGGTCTGGCAGCGATCTGCGCGCCGGCTTCGAAACGGTGCTGGAAGCCGCCATGACCGACGAGATCGTGTTGGACGCCGCGATCGCGGAAAGCGAGGCGCAGCGCGGCGCCCTTTGGAAGCTCCGGGAAGAGCACGCGGAAGCGCAGAAACGGGAAGGCGCGTCCGTCAAGAACGACGTGTCGGTCCCCGTTTCACGCGTGCCGGAGCTGCTGCGCCGGGGGGAGGAAGCGGTGGCCGCGCTGATCCCGGGCGTGCGCTGCGTCGCGTTCGGGCACATCGGCGACGGCAACATCCACTTCAACTTCGCCCAGCCCGCCGGTGCGGACGGCGCGGCGTTCCTCCGGCGCGACCACGAGATCATGGACGCGGTGGGCGCCGTGGTGCGCGAGCTGGACGGCTCGTTCTCCGCCGAGCACGGGGTGGGGCAGCTCAAGCCCTACATGATGCCGGGCTGGCGCGGCGGGCCGGAACTGGAGGCGATGCGCCGCATCAAGGCCGCGCTGGACCCGGCAGGGCTAATGAACCCGGGGAAAGTGCTGCCTTGAACGCCCTGTTCTGGCGTCCGAAAAACCTCCCTTCCCCTTTGGGAGAGGGGCAGGCGGACCCCTCGCCCAAACCTTTGCCGGAAGAAGAAGGCTTCTCGTCCGGAGGGGAGGCCGAGGAGGTTCCCGATCCGAAACGCTGGACGGCGCTGGCCGTGCTGCTCACCGGCACGTTCCTGCCCGCCTTCGACTTCTTCGTCGTCAACGTCGCGCTGCCTGCCATGCACGACGAACTGGGCGCGCAGCCATCGGACCTGGAGCTCGTGGTGGCGGGGTATGGCCTGGCATTCGCCGTCCTGCTGGTGACCGGCGGCCGGCTGGGCGACCTGTACGGGCGCAAGCGGATGTTCATCGCCGGCATGGTCGGCTTCACCATCGCGTCCGCCCTGTGCGGCCTGGCGACCAGCCCGGCGGTGCTGATCGCCGCGCGCATCCTGCAGGGGCTGACGGCGGCGCTGATGAACCCGCAGGTGCTGGCGATGATCCGCGTCACCTTCCCGGCCGCCGAGCGGCCGCGCGCCATCGGCTATTTCGGCACCACGCTCGGCCTGGCGTCCATCGTGGCGCAGTTCATCGGCGGCGCGCTGGTGCAGGCGAACATCGCCGGGCTCGGCTGGCGGCCGATCTTCCTGGTCAACGTGCCGGTCGGCGCCGTGGCGCTGTGGTTCGCCCACCGCACCTTGCGGGAGTCGCGCGCGGCAGGCCGGCCGACGCTGGACGCCGGCGGCATCGCGTTGGCGACGTCCGCGCTGTTCCTGCTGGTTTATCCGCTGGTGGAGGGTCCGGGCCTCGGCTGGCCGTGGTGGACGGTGGCATGCCTCTTGGCTGCCGTCCCGGCGCTCGCCGCCTTTGTCGGCTACGAGTGGATGCTGCTGGCACAGCGCCGGTCACCCCTGGTCAACCTGCGGCTGTTCCGAGACCCGGCGTTCTCGCTCGGCCTCCTGATCGCGCTGGCTTTCTTCTCCGGGCTGGCCGCCTTCTTCATGGGCATCACCGTCACCTTGCAGCAAGGGTTCGGCTACGGCCCGTTCGCGACCGGGCTGGTCTTCGTCGCGTTCGGGATCGGCTTCATGGGCGCGTCCCTGCTGTCGTCCCAGGTGGCGCGGCGGCTCGGGCCGCGCACGATCAGCCTGGGGACCGCGTTCCAGGGGACCGGGCTGCTGCTTGTGGTGCTGCTCCTGCGGATGGCCGGAGGGGCGCCGCCAAGCCTCGCCCTGCTGTGGCCGGTGCTGGTGTACTACGGATGCGGCCAAGGCCTGGCGCTGCCCACCCTGGTTGCGTCCGTGGTTGGCAGCAGCCGCATCCCGCCGCAGGAGGCCGGGGCGGCGTCAGGCGTGTTCACCATGGTGCAGCAGGTCTCCTTCGGGCTTGGCGTGGCGGTGATCATGGGCATGTTCTTCGCCATGCTCGGCCCCGCCCCGACGAGCCGGGACTACGAGCGGGCGCTGTCCACCGCCCTGTCCTGCAACGCGGCCCTGATGGGGGTGGCCTGCCTGCTGGCGTTCTTCCTGCCGCGCCGCCGGCCGGTCGCCGGCCGGGCCGTGCATGTCGAGTAGCCTCCGCCACGGTCGCACACAGAAATGTTACGGCCGACGCGCCGCGGGTTTTACCGGGGACGGCCGGGCGCTATGCTGGCCTTGCCTCAACAACACGGTGCTCCCGCCATCCCATGTCGCGCCCCGCCGTCACCCGCCTGGACCGGTATGTTTTTCGTCAGTTGCTCATTGCGCTGGTCGCGTCCACCAGTGCCCTGGTGGGGCTGATCTGGCTTACGCAATCGCTCCGCTTCGTGGAGCTGGTGGTCAACCGCGGGCTGTCGCTCTGGGTGTTCCTGGGGCTGACCGGACTGCTCGTTCCCAGCTTCGTCGCGGTGATCCTGCCGATCACCACCTTCGTCGTGGTGCAGTTCGTCTACGGGCGCCTGGCTGGTGACCGGGAACTGACGGTCATGCGGTCCGCCGGCATGTCCCCGTTCGCCGTGGCAAGGCCGGCGCTCGCCTTGGCGGCGCTGGCCGTCGTCTGCTGCTACGTGCTGAACATCTGGGTGGTGCCGAGCAGCTACGCCTCGTTCCGGGAATACCAGTTCGAGATCCGCAACCGCATCGCTGCCTTCCTGTTGCAGGAAGGCGTGTTCACTCCCGTTTCCGAGGATATGACGGTGTATGTCCGGTCCCGCGACGTGGACGGCACGCTGCGCGGCATCCTGGTGCAGGATGACCGGCAGAAGAACAGCCGCGCGACCATCCTGGCCGAGCGGGGCCGCTTGGTGGAAGGCGCCAACGGCCCGGCCGTGCTGATGGAGAACGGCTCGCGCGAGGAGATCGACCGGCAAACCGGGCGGCTGAACGTGTTGACCTTTGCGCAGAACTCCGTGGACCTGGCGCAGCCGGGCAAGACGGAGGACGTGCGCTACCGGGACGTCAATGAGATGTCTCTCTCGGAGCTGACCCATCCGGAAACAAGTGCGCTGAATGCGCGCGACTCCGGCAAGTTCCTGGTGGAAGCGGCGCGGCGCCTGTCCGCCCCGCTCACGGCGGCCTCCTTCGCGGCGGTGGCGCTGCTGTTCGTGCTGACGGGCGCGTTCCGCCGCCATGGCGGCGTCCTCCGGCCTTTGGCAGCGGTGACGTGCGTGGTGGTGCTGCTGGCGGTGCAGCTCGCCGTGGCGAACCTGGCGGCACGCTCGACCGCCTTGCTGCCGCTGATCTGGGCGGTCGCGGCCGGGCCGGGCGTGGTCTGCGCCTGGCTGCTGTTTCGCCCGCATCGCGCGGACATGCCGGTGGCGCTGCTTGCGGCGGAGAATGCAGCGTGACGATCGCCGCCACCCTGTCCCTGTACGTCGCGCGGCAGTTCATGGCGGCGGTGCTGTCCATGCTCGCGGCGCTGTCCGGCCTGGTGTCGCTGTTCGACTTCATCGAGCTGCTGCGCCGGTCGGCCACCAAGCCGGATGCCACCTTCGCCCTGGTGTTGCAGATCGCCGCCTTGCGCCTGCCCTACATCGCCATGCAGATCCTGCCGTTCGGGGTGCTGCTGGGCGGCATCATCGCGTTCTGGCGGCTGACGCGGTCGTCCGAGCTGATCGTGGCGCGGGCCGCCGGGGTGTCGGCCTGGCAGTTCCTGTCCGCCCCCGTTGCCTGCGCCTTGCTGCTCGGGGTGGCGGCGACGGGCGTGGTCAGCCCGCTTTCCTCTGCCATGCTCGCCCGGGCGGAAGCGCTGGACAATGCCTACCTGCGCACCAGCGGCGGCCCGCTCGCCTTGTCGGGTGGCCAGCTCTGGCTGCGGCAGGCGGACCACGAGCTTGACCCGGGCGGCGTGGCCATCCTGCACGCCGACTCCGTGTCCTTGCAGAAGGGCAAGCTGACGGCCACCGGGGTCAGCGTGTTCCGCTTGAGTGCGGGGGACCGCGAGCTGGTCCGGGTGCAGGCGTCGGACGCGCAGCTCACCCGCGGGGCCTGGCTCCTGCACGACGCGCGCACGATGCGGCCGGACCACCTGCCGGACCCGGCGGGCACCATGCGGCTGCCGACCGACCTGACGGTGAACCGCGTGCAAGAAAGCTTCGCCTCGCCGGATACGTTGTCGATCTGGGCGCTGCCGGACTTCATCGCCCTGCTGGAACGGTCCGGCTTCTCCGCCATCCGCCACCGGCTGCACTTTCAAGCCCTGCTCGCCTTGCCGCTGCTCGCCGGCACGATGACCCTGGTGTCGGCCGGCTTCTCCATGCGGCCGAGCCGGCGCGGCGGCGTCGCCCAGATGATCGGCAGCGGGGTGGCGGCCGGCTTCATGCTGTTCGTGGTGTCCAAGGTGACGGAGGAATTCGGTCAATCCGGCACGCTGCCCGCCGTCCTGGCCGCCTGGGCGCCGGCGCTGGCCGGACTGATGCTCGCCATCTCGCTGCTGCTCCACTTGGAAGACGGCTAGTGCGTCGGCATTGGCTCCTGGCCGGGCTGGCCGTGGCGGCGCTGGCTGCGCCGCAGCGGGCTTCGGCCCAATTCGCGGGTGTTGGAGGCAAGAGCTCCACCCCGCTGGACCGGAATCAGCCGGTGGCGTTCACCGCCGACAACTTCGAGTACGACCGCGCCGCTGGCGTGGTGACCGCGAGCGGCCATGTGGAGGCTTGGCAGAACGACCACGTGCTGCGGGCGGACAAGGTGACGTTCGACCGCAACACCAATGTCGCCGCGGCCAGCGGCAACGTCGTGCTGGTGGAGCCGGACGGCCAGGTGCTGTTCGCCGACTATGCCGAGCTGACCCAGGGCATGCGGGAAGGCGTGCTGCGCGGCATGCGCACCCTGCTGGCGGAAAACGGCAAGCTGGTGGCCAACGGCGCGCGCCGGGTGGATGGCAAGGTCAACGACCTGACCCACGCCGTCTATACCAGTTGCGACCTGTGCAAGACGGACCCGAGCAAGCCGCCGCTCTGGCAGTTGCGCGCCGTTTCGGCGACGCAGGACGTCGAGAACCACCGGATCGAGTACCAGGACGCTTTGCTGGACATCTACGGGGTGCCCGTCCTTTACCTGCCGTACTTCTCCCATGCGGACCCCTCGGTCCAGCGGGCCAGCGGCTTCCTGGTGCCGGGCTTCGGCCATGCCGCCCATATCGGCGAGTTCTTCTCCGCACCCTACTATTGGGCGATCGACCCGAACCAGGACCTGACGGTCACGCCGGAGGTGACGACCGGCTCGGGCGAGCAGATCAGCGCCTATTACCGCCGGCAGTTCAACAACGGCCGGCTCATCGCCGACGGCGCAACTGCCATCGACCAGGGCAGGCCGCAGGGCTACATCGCCACCAAGGGAACGTTCAACTACGACGATACCTGGCGCTACGGCTTCAACGTCAACCGCGCCAGCTCGACCAATTACCTGCGGGACTTCCGGATCGAGGACTACAGCAGCGTCCTGGCGAGCAGCGCGTTCGTCGAAGGGTTCGGCGTCGGCGCCTACACCAAGCTGGACGCCATCGCCTACCAGGGCCTGGCGACCTCCATCAACCAGAGCAAGCTGCCCTACGTGCTGCCGCGCTATGAATACAGCTTCTTCGGGCAGCCGGACGCGCTCGGCGGCCGGGTGGAATTCGACACCACGGACTTCAACGTCGTCCGTCCGCAGGGCACGAACACCCAGCGTGCGGGAGCTCGGCTGGACTGGCAGCGTCCGTTCGCCGGGGGGTTGGGAGAGCAGTACACCGTCCAGGTCCATGCCGACATGGCCGCCTACTCCTCGACCAGCCTGGACCAGCAGCCCACCTACGGCAGCGCCGGAAGCACTGAAACGGTCCGCGCCCAGCCGACGCTCGCAGCCGAGATGCGCTGGCCCTTCATCCGCGACGGCGGGGTGACCGGATCACAGATCGTGGAGCCGATCGTCCAGCTCATCGCGCAGCCGAACGCCGGGTCCTTCCTGAGAAGGAACATCCCCAACGAGGACAGCCTGGATTTCGAGTTCAGCGATGCGAACCTGTTCTCGATCAACCGTTTCCCCGGCATCGACCGGTTCGAGGGAGGGCTGCGGGCCAATGTCGGGGTGCACAGCGCCTGGACGGTGGATGGCACCAACGTGGACACCCTGGTCGGCCAATCCTACCAAGAGCACGTGGACAAGAGCACGCCGTTGCGGAGCGGCCTGAACCGCCACGTCTCGGACATCGTCGCCCGCGCCACGGTCACGCCGGCGAAGTGGCTGGACCTGACGGCGCGCACCCGGGTGGACCAGCGCAGCGCCAGCCTCCGCTTTGCCGACGTGGTCGCCTCCACCGGGGTGCCCCTGCTGCGCGTGTCGGCCGGCTACTCGTACTTCTCCACCAACCCGTATTTCCTGTATGACCAGTCGCCGGTCACCGTGCCGCCCAACGGCTACCCGGCCAGCTACTTCGTGCCGCGCAACGAACTGACTCTGTCCGCGGCGACGCAGTACGGCCGATACAAGTTCAGCGGGTATGCCAGGCGCGACATGCAGCTGAACAAGTTCGTCGCGACGGGCGCGCGCGGCGCGTACGAGGATGAGTGCTTCATATTCGACGTCAACTTCGTGAAGCGCTATACGTCGATCAACAATGACAGCGGCGGAACCACCCTCCTGTTCCAGATCACGCTCAAGACGGTCGGCCAGTTCGGGTTCCACGGCTAGCAGACGGATCGTTCGCACCATGCGCCACCTCACCTTGACGGCTCCCCTCTGCCTGGCCGCCTGCCTGGCGGGCTACGGTCCGGCCAGCGCCATGCCTCGCCGCCTCTTGGACGCCGGCCCGGCCCAGCCGGTCAGCACCGCGGAGCCGGGCGAGCATATCGTCGCCACGGTGAACGGGGACGTGATCAGCGCCGGCGACGTCACGGCCCGCGGCCGGCTGTTCGCGCTGTCCACCGGGCTGCCGGTGACGCCGGAGGTGCTGGCCCGGCTGCGGCCGCAGGTCACCCAGCAACTGATCGACGAGCGCCTGCGGTTGCAGGAAGCGCAGCGGCGCAAGATCGTCGTCAGCGACAAGGAGATCGCCGACGCCATCAGCGGGATCGAGCAGCGCAACGGCATGCAGCCAGGCAGCCTGCGCGCCAAGCTCGGGGCGGAAGGAGTGGCCCTGCGCACCCTCGTCGACCAGACCCGGGTGCAGATCGGCTGGTCGCGCGTGCTGCGGGAGGATCTCGGCGCGCGCAGCGAGGTCTCGGCGGCCGACATCGCCGCGCAGCAGGCGGTGCTGAAGGCCGAGACCGGGCAGGCCGAGTATCGCGTCGGCGAGATCTTCCTGCCGATCGACGACCCGGCCAAGGCTGCCGACACGCAGCGCTTCGCCGACGCGGTCATCGCCCAGTTGCGCGCCGGCGCGCCGTTCTCGGTGGTGGCCGCTCAGTTCAGCCAGAGCCAGACCGCGCTGCAAGGCGGCGACCTCGGCTGGATCCGGCTGAGCCAGCAGGATGCGCAGGTCGCGGCCACGCTCCAGGAGATGCCGGAAGGCGCCGTCAGCAACCCGATCAAGGTGCCGGGCGGCATCTCGATCGTGACGATGCGCGGCAAGCGCGAGATCGGCCACGACATGGGGACCATGCTGTCGCTGCGCCAGGTGTTCCTGCCGTTCTCCGCCACGCTCGACCCGGCAAACCCGACCGACCAGCAGAGGAAGCAACTGCTTGCCGCCCAGGGACTGACCAAATCGGTGCACGACTGCGCCGCCATGGAGGCGGCGAACAAGGCTGTCGGCAGCCCCCGCCCGGCCGATCCCGGCGAGGTGCGGCTGGAAGGCCTGAACCCGACGATGAAGTCGCTGCTGTCCGGCCTCGGTCCCAACCAAGTCAGCCGGCCGCTGGTGTCGACCGACGGCATCGGCCTGCTGATGATCTGCTCGCGGGACCAGAAGAACCTGGCCGACGCCAGCGCGGAGGAAATCGGCAACCGCTTGCTGAACGAGCGGGTGGAGTTGGTGTCGCGCCAGGTGCTGCGTGACCTGCGCCGCCGGGCGATCATCGACATGCGTGGCTGAGGCGCTGGCGGCGCTCCCGCCTTCGGCCCTTCGACCGGCCCTCCCCCCGCCTCTTCGCCCTCCCCTTCGCGATGTCATCGCCCGGCATGGCCTGGACGCGCGGCGCTCGCTTGGGCAGCACTTCCTGCTCGACCTGCACTTGACGGGACGCATCGCCGCGCTGGCCGGCGACCTGGCGGGGCGGCACGTGCTGGAGGTCGGGCCAGGTCCGGGCGGCCTCACCCGCGCCTTGCTGGACAGCGCGGCGGAGAGCGTCACCGCGGTCGAGGTCGACCCACGGGCCGTGGCGGCGGCGGAGGAGCTGGCGGCGACGGAGGCCCGGCTGCGCGTGGTGGCCGGGGACGCGCTGGCGATCGACCTCGCCGCGCTCGTCCCGGCGCCGCGGGTGGTCGTGGCCAACCTGCCCTACAACGTGGCCACGCCTCTGCTGGTCGGCTGGTTGCGGCAGGCAGCGTCGTGGGAACGGCTGACGGTCATGTTCCAGTTGGAAGTGGCGGAGCGGATCTGCGCCCCGCCGGGCAGCGATGCCTATGGCCGGCTGGCGGTCCTGGCGCAGTGGACCGGCACGCCGGCCGTGCTCACCCGCGTTCCCGCCGCCGCCTTCTGGCCGCCGCCAAAGGTCGTCTCCGCCGTGGTCGGCTTCCGCCCGCATCCGGAGCAGCCGCCGTCCACGCTGTTCGCCAGCATGGAGCGGCTGACTGCGGCGGCGTTCGGGCAGCGGCGCAAGATGCTGCGTGGCGCTTTGCGGGCGCTCGGCGGGGAAGCGCTGCTGCGGGAAGCCTGCATCGCGCCCGACCGGCGGGCGGAAACGCTGACGATCGAGGAGTTTGACCGGCTTGCACGGCTGCTCCCTTTTTCGTGAGCCTGGGCAGGCTGCACTGCGGTGCCAGATAATGCGTAACTGGATTACATCTCTCGAGGGGTTCCGCCATGACCGTCCCCACACTCGCCGTCACCTTGGAGGTGAACGGCCACGATCACACGTTGCAGCTTGACCCGCGGACCACGCTGCTGGACGCGCTGCGCGAGCACCTTGGGCTGAGCGGCACCAAGGTCGGCTGCAACCACGGCACCTGCGGCGCGTGCACGGTGCACTTGGACGGACGGCGGCAGCTCGCTTGCCTGGTGCTGGCCGCGTCGGCGTCCGGCCGCCGCATCACCACCATCGAGGGCCTGGCCGCCGCCGATGGCACGCCGCACCCGATGCAGGCTGCGTTCGCGGCGCATGATGCGCTGCAATGCGGCTATTGCACGCCGGGCCAGATCATGTCGGCGGTGGCCTGCGTGGCGGAGGGGCACACACGGACGGACGACGAGATTCGCGAGTACATGTCCGGCAACCTCTGCCGCTGCGCCGCTTATCCGAACATCCTCGCCGCGGTGCGGGACGTGGCCCAAAGCAGCGCGGGAGCGGCCTGATGCAGCCCTTCACCTATGTCCGCGCCGACTCGATCGAGCACGCGCTGGCGGAAGCGGCACAGCCTGGCGCCGCCATCCTGGCCGGCGGCACCACGATGGTGGATCTGATGCGCGGGGACCTGACCGCGCCCAAGCGGGTCGTCGACATCGGCCACCTGTCTGGCCTGGACACGGTGGACCTGTCCGGCCCGGTGCTGCGGTTCGGCGCGCTCGCCCGCATGGCGGACACGGCGGAGAATCCGGTCCTGCTGCGGGACTACCCGGCGTTGGCGGAAAGCCTGCAACTCGCCGCCTCGCAGCAGCTTCGCGTCGCCGCGACCCTGGGCGGCAACGTGCTGCAACGCACCCGCTGCTCGTATTTCCGCAACGGCGTATCCGACTGCAACAAGCGCGTGCCCGGTTCCGGCTGCTCGGCGCTGGATGGCGAGGACCGGGACATGACGCTGTTCGGCGGCTCTGACCAGTGCATTGCCACGTATCCGGGTGACTGGGGCACGACGCTGGCCGCATTCGACACGGCATTGGAACTGCGCTCGGCCACTGGCACGCGCACCGTGCCGCTGAGCGAATTCTTCGTTCCCTATGGCGAGGACCCCGCGCGGGAGAACGTGCTGCGGCCCGGCGAGATCATCACTGCGATCACCGTGGCGGCGACGCCCGCGGGCCGCCGGTCAACCTATGTCAAGGTGCGCGACCGGCAAAGCTACGCCTACGCCGTGGTTTCGGCCGCGGTGGCGTTGGAGATGGACGGCGACACCGTCACAGTGGCGCGCGTGTCGTTGGGCGGCGTCGCGACCAAGCCCTGGCGCGCACCGGCGGCGGAAGCGGCGTTGGTGGGCCGCAAGCTGACCGAGGCCGTGGCGATGGAAGCGGGCGCTGCCGCCTTCGCCGGCGCCGCGCCGCGCCGCCAGAACGCATTCAAGGTCGAGCTGGGTGGCCGCGCCGTCGCGAAGGCCGCCCTGACCGCAAGCAAGAGGATCTGATCATGGACGGAAGCATCGGCAGCCCGGTCGTACGCCGCGACGCCGCCACCAAGGCGGCGGGCAGCGCCCTCTACGCCGCGGACTTCGCGCACGCCAACGTCGCCTATGCCGCGCTGACCACCAGCAAGGTCGCGCGCGGCCGCATCACCCGCATGGACACGGCGGCGGCGGAAGCAGTGCCCGGCGTGCAGCTCGTGCTGACGCACCGCAGCCTGAACGAGTCGCTGGGGGAGGAAACGTTCATCATGAAGGGCGGGCACATGCAGTCCTCCTTCATGCCGTTGACCTCCGACGAGGTGCACTACGCCGGGCAGATCGTGTCGCTGGTGATCGCCGACACGCAGGAAGCAGCCGAGGAAGCGGCCCGGCTGATCCAACCGGACTACGACACGCAGCCCGCCTTCGCCTCCATGGACGACCCGAACCGGACCGAGCAGCCGATGGACGCGAAGTCCATCGACGTGGGGAACGCGGAAGCCGCCTACGCCACGGCGCCGGTGACGGTGGACGCGACCTACTACACGCCGATGCAGCACCACAACCAGATCGAGCTCTACAGCACGACCGCCGCCTGGCGGGATGGCAAGCTGCTGCTGAACCTGCCGTCGCAGTGGGTGATCGGCCAGCAGGCCGGCCTCGCGACCATCTTCGGCATCCCACCCGAGGACGTGCGGATCGAGAACCCGTACATCGGCGGCGGCTTCGGCGGCAAGGCGACCATCCTGGCCCACACCGTGCTGGTGGCGATGGCTGCGCGCCGGCTCGGCCGCCCGGTGAAGCTGGTCGTCCCGCGCGAGGCGGGGTTCACCGTCACCTCCTTCCGCCCCGCCACGCGCAGCCGCGTCCGCCTCGGCGCGGAGAAGGACGGCACGCTGACCGCGGTGATGCACGAGCAGGCCGGGCAATCCTCCGAGATCGACCACGTCGCCTTCGCGGTCACCGAGGTGACGGGCCGGATGTACGCCTCGCCGAACATCCGGGTGCGGGAGTCCACGATCGCGACGGACGTGAACACGCCCGGCTTCCAGCGCGCGCCGGCCGAGGCGCCGGGCTTCTTCTGCTTCGAAAGCGCGATCGACGAGCTGGCCGTGGAGCTCGGCATGGACCCGATCGAACTCCGCATCAAGAACGAGCCTGCGCGTGACCCGGTCAAGGGCGCGCAATGGAGCAGCCGCTCCTTGGTGCAATGCTATCGCCGCGGCGCCGAGTTGTTCGGCTGGTCCCGCCGCACGCCGGAGCCAGGCTCGATGACCGCGCCCGACGGCACGCTGATCGGCTGGGGCTGCGCCAGCGCCTGCTATCCGTCGGCGATGGCGCCGTCCTCCGCCCGTGTGCGCCTGTCCCCGGACGGTGTCTGCACCGTGTTCTGCGCCGCGCATGACGTGGGCACGGGCGCGTACACCGTGCTGGGCCAGGTTGCGGCCGATGTGCTGGGCGTTCCGAACGAGATGATCCGGGTCGAGCTGGGGGACAGCAAGCTGCCGTCCGGCCCGATGTCCGGCGGCTCCATCACGACCGGCTCGGCCGGGTCGGCCATCCAGGCCGCCGCGATCAAGGTGCGCGACCGGCTGCTGGCGGCGGTGTCCGGCGGCAACCCGGCGGGATGGTCGCTCGCGGGCGGCCAGGCCATCGGGCCGGACGGAACCGGGCAGCCGCTCACGGACGTGCTTGGCACGCATCTCGGCGGGGTGATCGAGGAAACGGCCGATTGGCGGCCGGATACCCTCAGCGACGAGCAGATGCGCCAAGGGCTGCGCGGCGGGATGGCGTTCTCCACCGTGGCGGGCGAGAAATACGCCTCCTACTCGTTCGGAGCGCAGTTCGCGGAGGTGCGGATCGATCCGCTGCTGCGTACCCCGCGGGTGTCCCGGATGGTGGGCGTGTTTGCCTGCGGCCGGATCATCAACCCGCGCACCGCCCGCAGCAACCTGATCGGCGGCATGATCTGGGGGGCGAGCTTCGCGTTGCTGGAGCAGACGCAGGTGGACCGTCCACGTGCCCGGATGGCGAACACCGACCTGGCCGGCTACCACTTCTCCACCAACGCCGACATCGGCGAGGTGATCTGCGAGACGGTCGAGGAGGATGACCGGGTCGTGAACCCGCTCGGCGCCAAGGGCGTGGGTGAGATCGGCATCGTCGGCATGCCGGCGGCGATTGCCAACGCGATCTACCACGCGACAGGCAAGCGGGTCCGCAAGACGCCAATCCTGGTGGAGGATCTGCTTTAGGCCGGCCAGCATGGCCGCCCTCATGGAAGTTCGTTCATGACCAGCTTGGCATCGGGCATCGGCCGCGTCCTGCGGCCGGTACGCCCTGGCTTGAAGTCCGTGGCCACCGCCCGCCTGGGCGAGCCTACCGTGGCCCTCACCTCGGCAGCGTTCAGCCATGGCGGTCCCATGCCGATCCGGTTCACCGCCGATGGCGCCGAGCTCTCGCCGCCGCTGCAATGGTCGGGCCTGCCGGACGGCGCCGCCTCGTTGGCGCTGCTGGTGGAGGATGTGGACGCGCCGTTCCCGCGGCCTCTGGTGCATCTCCTGCTCCACGCGCTGCCCCCCACCCTGAACGGGCTGGCGGAAGGCGCGGTGCCGACCCGGATGGCGCAGAGCCGCATGTTCTCGGCCGGCCGCAACTCCTTCGGCCGGCGCGGCTGGCTGCCGCCTTCTCCGGTGCCGGGGCATGGCGCGCACCGCTACGTGTTCCAGCTCTTTGCCCTGTCCGAACAGTTCGGGCCGCGCCGGGTGCCGGGACGCGGCGCATTGCTGGTCGCCATGCGCCGAAGCTTGCTCGGCTACGGACGCCTGATCGGCCATTACGAGCGCGCGTGACGGCGGGTAGGCCCCGTGATCCTTCGCGAGGGTTGCAGCGCCAGGACCAGCTCGACCGCGGCAGCGGCGGCCAGGGCGGATAAGGCGGCCACGAACAGCGGCCGGTAACTGCCGGCGACGGTGAACAGCCACGCCATGCCGTATGCGCCCGCCGCTTGCCCGACCGCCCAGGCGACGGTCGCTTCCGTCCAACCGCGCTGCCGGGCCGCCCCGTCATCCCCTGCGCGCAAGCCGATGCGCCCGAGCGTCACGGCGGTGATGCCGGACACGATGGCGCCGCCGAACAGCGCGGAGGCGCCGATCGCGAGCGGGTCGGGAAACAGCAGCGCCAGCACGGCCAGCGCTTCCACCCCGATCACCACCCGGATGGCGCGTTCCGGCCCGGCCCGGTCCACCATCCGCCCGGCGACCACGGGGCCGCACAACGCCCCGGCGCCGAACAGCACCCAGGCGAGCGACCCCGCGGCCAATCCGAACCCGCGTCCGCGTGCCACGAAATCAACCAGGAACACCATGTGCGGCGCGAGCCCGATGGCGCACAGCCCGTAGGACGCGCACACCGCCCGGAACCGCCCTGCCGAACTCGCGGGGCCTGGCGCTTGCGGGGGCGGAGCGCCAGGCCAGCGGCGCCAGGCGAACAGCGTCAATGCGCCGGACGCCGCAGCCAGGCCGAGCCAGGCCTGCGTCAGCCCCCAGCGGATCAGCAGCGGAACCACCGAGCCGGACGCGGCGATGCCCAGCCCCACTCCCGTGATGATCAGCCCGCCCGCCAGCCCCCGGCGGGATACGGGAACTTCGGCCAAGGCCGTGGAAGGCGCCAGGATCATCAGCACGCCGCCGGCGATCCCGGACAGCAACCGCCAGCCGAAGAACCATGCGAACGGCATCGGCACGCTGCACGCGGCGAGCGACGCGGCGACGGCGAGCATGGCGCCGCGCAGCATCGGCCGCGTGCCGCACCGGGCCACGGCGGCGCGGGCGGCCATCGCGCCGCCGAGGTAGCCGAGCAGGTTGGCAGCCCCGAGGTAGGCGGCAGCGCCCGGGGCGAACCAGCCCTGCGCGATGACGACGGGCAGCAACGGCGTGTAGGCGAAGCGGGCCAGCCCGATGCCGGCCAGCAGCGCGGCCATCGCTGCGGAAACGGGTCGCCACGGCATGGGATCGGGATGCGCCATGGCTGCGGATCTATCAGCCGTCGGATAAAGATGCTCTTGAAAACAATAATATAGAGCTTTCTTCCGATCCACTTTGATCGGAAGAAAGCTCTAGACGAAGCGGAAGTTGGCCGAAGGCCGGGGTGTTTTGGCCACGCCGACCAACTCAATCGACGTGCCGCCGCCGAGGATGACGATCGTGTCTGCTCCGGTGTAGAACAGGTTCAGCGCGCCGAAGCGGGCGTCTCGACGGCTTTCTACCTGGATTTAAGCCAGATTGGGGCATTCACCATAAATCGAGACGACTTGCAGTCCGAAGCGAACGGTCAGCTCTTGGGTTGCCCGCTCTCGAACTGGGCCTGCTGCGCCGGCGTCGCCGCCGCCTGATGCCGGGCCTGCCATTCCTTGTACGGCATGCCATAGACGATCTCCCGCGCTTCCGGGTCCGACAGGACCACGTCGCGGGCCTCGGCCGCCTCCCGGTACCAGCGGCTGAGGCAATTGCGGCAGAATCCGGACAGGTTCATCAAATCGATGTTCTGCACGTCCGTGCGTTCACGCAGGTGCTCAACGAGGCGGCGGAACGCGGCGGCTTCCAACTCGATGGTGGTCGCGGGCTCGATCGGCGTCATGGACGGCTCCTCCTGCCGGCGCATATGGCGGCTGCGTGCGGGCTTCGCCATAGTGCGGGCTCATGGGGCGGAGCGACAAAACAGCCTGCGCGGTGCTGCGGGAAGCCTGCTCCACGTCCAGGACCGCCGACAACCCGCGCGCCATTCCCACAACCTGACCGGAACCGCTCCCATGGCCCAAACCAAGTTCCGCCGCCGGCGGCGCACGAAGATCGTCGCCACGCTCGGCCCGGCGAGCAGCACGGCGGAGATGCTCGGCCGGCTGTTCCGCGGTGGCGCGGACGTTTTTCGCCTGAATTTCAGCCATGGCACCCACGAAGGCCACGCCGCCAACATCGCCCTGATCCGCGCGCTGGAGGCGGAGGCCGGGCGCCCGATCGGCATCCTGGCGGACGTGCAAGGCCCGAAGCTGCGCGTGGGCAAGTTCCAGGCCGGACGGGTGACGCTGCAAACCGGGCACGGCTTCCGCCTGGACCTTTCGCCCGTGCCGGGGGACACCAACCGGGTGCAACTGCCGCATCCGGAGATCATGGCCGCGGCAGGCATCGGCACCATCCTGCTGCTGGATGACGGCAAGCTGCGGCTGCGGGTGGCGCGCAAGCGGGACGAGCATCTGGAGTGCGAGGTGGTCACCGGCGGACCGCTCTCGGACCGCAAGGGAGTGAACGTGCCGGGCGTGGTGCTCCCCATCCCGGCGCTGACGAAGAAGGACCACGAGGATCTCCGCTTCGCGCTGGGCCAAGGGGTGGACTACATAGGCCTGTCCTTCGTGCAGCGTCCGGAGGATGTGGCGGAAGCGCGGGCTATCGCGGATGGCCGCGCCTGGATCATGACCAAGCTGGAGAAGCCGCAGGCGCTGGACAACCTGGACGGCATCCTGGCGCTGTCGGATGCCGTGATGGTGGCGCGCGGGGATCTCGGCGTGGAACTGCCGCCGGAGGAAGTTCCGCTGGCGCAGAAGCGCATCGTCCGCGCCGCCCGGCAGCACGGCCTGCCGGTGGTGGTGGCGACGCAGATGCTGGAAAGCATGATCAGCGCCCCCTCCCCCACCCGCGCGGAGGCTTCCGACGTCGCGACCGCCGTGTTCGACGGCGCCGACGCGGTGATGCTGAGCGCGGAGACGGCGGCCGGGCAGTATCCCTACGAGGCGGTGAACATGATGGACCGCATCATCGACCGGGTGGAGCGCGACGCGGGATGGCGCGAAGGCTGCGAAGCCAGCCGCCCGGCGCCGGATCGCACGGTGGCGGACGCGATCGCCGACGCCGCCCGGCAGATCGGCCAAACGATCGGCGCGCGGGCGATCGCCGCCTACACCATGTCTGGCTCCACCGCCCTGCGGGTGGCGCGCACCCGGCCGGACTGCCCAGTGCTGGGCCTGACGACGACGCAGGAAACGGCTCGGCGCCTAGCCGTTGTGTGGGGCGTCCATGCGGTCGTCACTGCCGAGACGCACAGCATGACGGACACCGTCACCCGCGCCACCCGGCTCGCCCGCAGCGAAGGGTTCGCCGCTGCGGGGGACACGGTGGTGGTGGCGGCCGGCGTGCCGTTCGGGCAGGCTGGGACGACGAACGCGCTGCGGGTGGCGACGGTGCGGTGACGGCCGCCGTCAGCCCTTGTCCCAGCCGTGTTGCTTCACCATGGCGGCGATCTTGGTCTGGATCTCCGGCTGCAACGTGCCCATCCACTCCGTCAAGCCCTGCACCCGCAACTGCGCCAGGGTCGGCTGGGCCCGGATCATGTCCTGCCCGGCCTTCGTGTCGTAGAAGGCGATGGTCGCCTTGAGATCGTCCTCTGTCAGCACCTGGGCGTAGTTCTTGGCGGATTGGTCGATCAGGCTGTTTATGTGCTCGGACAGCACGGGCATGACAGCTTCTTGCACCACGGCCTGCGCCCGGTCGGGTTGCTGCACGCCCATCTGCTGGATCATGCCGACCATGGGGCCGCTCATGGCGGCGATCGTCTGCTGCGGGTTCGGCTCGACCTTGGCAACCAGTTGGTGGGCCAGGGCCAGCGCCGCCGGGCTGGGGTCGGCGGTTTGCGCCGCCGCCGGGTTGGCTGCCGCGAGCGCGCACAGCGCCGCGCCGGCCAAGCCTGTCTTCATTCCGTAGCGCATCGGTGAATGCCTTTTCCTTTTCCGTCACAACGAGGGATCGTTGCAGGAAGTTGCGGCCGGGCGGCAGTTCTGCGCTCTTTGCCACGCCACCTGATCCAGGCAGTTGATCAGCCGTTTGCTCTGACTCTTCGGACGCGTGCGCCCTTCGCAGGGCGGAAAAGCGCCAGCTTCGTTTCCGCGGCCTTTCGCGAGGGATCTGATGCGAGCGAGCCGCTGGCCGATCGGCAGTGTCTCAGACCACGATCGTCCGTTTCTCCACCACGATCGTCTCGTCCTGCGATTCCTGCGTGTAGATCCAACGCGCCAGGAACCCGGCTGCCATCGCCCCCGCGACGGGCGCCAGCCAAAACAGCCAAAGCTGGCCCACGTATGCCCCGCCCGCGAACAACGCTGGCCCCGTGCTGCGCGCCGGGTTGACGGAGGTGTTGGTCACCGGGATCGAAACAAGGTGGATCAGGGTCAGGGCCAGCCCGATCGGGATGCCGGCGAAGCCTGTGGCGGCGCCCTTGGACGTCGTTCCCACGATGATCATCAGGAAGAAGAACGTCAGCAACAGCTCCATCAGGAAGCACGCGCCCATCCCATACTTGCCAGGACTGAGATCGCCGTAGCCGTTCGAGGCAAAACCTTTGGGCTCCCACCCCGCCTGCCCGCTCGCAATCACGTACAGCACGCCCGCGGCAAGAATCGCGGCCAGCACCTGCGCCGCCAGATAGGGCACGACATGCTTGTTGGCGCAGCGCCCGGCCGCCCAAAGGCCCAACGTCACCGCCGGGTTGAAATGCCCGCCCGACACGTGGCCGACCGCATAGGCCATCGACAGCACGGATAAGCCGAAAGCGAAGGAGACGCCCAGAAAGCCAATTCCCAGTTCGGGGAACGCAGCGGACAGCACCGCGCTGCCGCATCCGCCAAACACGAGCCAGAACGTGCCGAGAAACTCGGCCACCGCCCGGCGTGTGGTGTCGCTTCCCATCGTTGGTTTCCTGTTATATATTCGTTAACAAAACAGTGCTTCAACGAAGGCGCGCTTGTCAACGGTTTGGGTCGGCCTTCCAAAAGACCGCAACGGGTGTGGCGAATTAGTCTCGTAGCAGCTGCCGTTTGCTTTGACCGTTCGAACGGTCGGGCCCTTTGTCGGGCGGAAAAGCGGCAGCGCTTCCACTTTCTATCATGCCGCCCGGTCGAGGCAGTTGATCAGCCCTGCGCCGTCGGACGCACGACGATCTCGCCCACGTCGACCTCGGCCGGCTGTTCGACGGCGAACGCGATGGCGCGGGCGATGGCGCCGGGCGTGATCGCGAACTTGTCGCGTGGACGCTTCGAGCTGCCCGCGCAAGACCGGGTCCGTGATGCCGCCCACGAAGTCGGTGTGCACGAAGCCTGGCGTGATGACCGTCACGCGCAGCTTCTCGCCCGCTTCCTGGCGCAAGCCCTCGGAGATGGCGCGCACGGCGAACTTGGTCCCGGCATAGACCGCCATGGCTGGGCGGACGATCAGCCCGGCCGTCGAGGCGATGTTGACGAATTGGCCGAGTCCCTGCCTGCGGAACACCGGCAAGGCTGCGGCAATCCCGTACAGGACGCCTTTGACATTGATGTCGACCATGTCTTCCCATTCCTCGGCACGCAGGTCGTCGAGAGGTGAGATCGGCCCGATCCCGGCGTTGTTGACGAACACGTCGAGCTTGCCGAACCGCTCAAGCGCCAGCGCCACCAGGGCGGCTAAATCCCCACGCCGCTTCACGTCCGTGCAGGCATGGACGGCTTCGCCCCCGGCCATGGTGATTCGGTTGGCAAGCGTCTCCAGCCGATCAGTCCGGCGTGCGCCGAGGACGACTCTCGCCCCGCATTCGGCAAGAAGCAGCGCGGTTGCCTCGCCGATCCCGCCACTGGCGCCGGTGATCGCGACGACCTTGCCTTGAGTTTCCGACATGGATTTCTTCGGGCTCACTTCGTGATCAGTTCACGCCGGCAGCCCGGCAGGGGGCATCTGCTCTTTCAGCTCGCTGCCGCCGAGCGGGAGCAGCGCCCGTGGTCCGAACCTGACACTTGATCCCTGACCAGTCAGGTGATTCGGCCCGCCAGGCCGTTCAGCCGATCCGCCGCAGCACCGCTTCCGTGAATGCCTTCGTCGTCGCCGTCCCGCCCAGGTCGCCCGTCCGCACGCCGTCCTCGTTCAGCACCGCGCTGACCGCCGCTTCCAGCCGCTGCTTCTCCGCGTGCAGGCCCACGTGCTCCAGCATCAGCCCGGCGGCCAGGAGGAGCGAGGTGGGGTTGGCCACCCCCTTGCCCGCGATGTCCGGCGCCGAGCCGTGCACCGCCTCGAAGATCGCGGCCGAGGTGCCGATGTTGGCGCCGGGCGCCATGCCCAGCCCGCCCACCAGCCCGGCGGCCTCGTCCGACAGGATGTCGCCGAACAGGTTGGTGGTCACGATCACGTCGAACTGCCACGGGTTCAGCACCAGCTGCATCGCGCAAGCGTCCACGATGCGGTCGTCCAGCGCCACCCGGCCCTCGTATTCCTTGGCCATGGTGCGCGCCTCGTCCAGGAACAGCCCGGTCAGCGCCTTGAGCACGTTGGCCTTGTGCACGGCGGTGACCTTCTTGCGGCCGTTGCGGACCGCATACTCGAACGCGTAGCGCAGGATGCGCTGCGCCCCGCCGCGCGTGTTGATGCCGGAGGAGATGGCGACGCCGTGGTTGTCGTCGCCGACCGGGATGTAGTGCTCGAAGGCGACGTAGAAGCCTTCCAGGTTCTCGCGGATGATGACCAGGTCAATGTCGTCGTACCGGCCGCCGGGGATCAGTGTGCGGGCCGGGCGGACGTTGGCGTAGAGGTGGAATTCCTCCCGCAGCCGCACGTTGACAGAGCGGAAGCCGCCGCCCACCGGCGTGGTGAGCGGCCCCTTGAGCGCGAGGCGGGTGCGGCGGATGCTGTCCAACGTGGCGGCGGGCAGCGGGTCGCCGGCCTCGGCGATGCCCTGCAAGCCGCCGGGCTGCCGGTCCCAGGTGAACGGGGCGCCGAGCGCGTCCAGCACGGCGGTGGTCGCCGCCACCACTTCCGGGCCGATGCCGTCGCCGGCGATCAAGGTTGCTTCGGTCATGATCCCCGCCACAGATTGCCGTTGGCCGCAGCATAGGCTGTCCACGGCCGTTGCCCAGCCCGAACGGCGCAAACCACGATGGACGAACCGGGCCGTCCATTCCACATTGCGGCGCACCATCATGCGGGGAACACAGGCCATGGCGATCAAGCCCGTTGAGTCATTCGACTGTATCGTGTTCGGCGCCACCGGCGACCTGACGCTGCGCAAGCTGCTGCCTGCCCTGTACTATCGCATGCGTGACGGACAGATCCCGGCAGACGCCCGCATCATCGGCGCTGCCCGGTCAGACTTCGACGACGAGTCGTTCCGCGCCCGTGCCACGGACGCGATCGGCAAGCACGTGACGCGGGCCGACCAGGACCCCGCAACCCTCGCCCGCTTCGCGGCCCTGGTGCACTATGCCCGCGGCGACGCGG
This sequence comes from uncultured Acetobacteraceae bacterium, assembly GCA_964245075.1. Classification (GTDB taxonomy): domain Bacteria; phylum Pseudomonadota; class Alphaproteobacteria; order Acetobacterales; family Acetobacteraceae; genus LMUY01. The sequence continues at coordinate 44,209 of CAXTLC010000001.1, read as the reverse complement.
CCAAGCCGGGCGGGCTGGAAGCGCTCGCCGCCCTGCTGAGGGAGCAGCCCGGCCGCATCCGCGTGTTCTACCTGGCGACCTCGCCGGAGCTGTATGGCCCGATCTGCAAGAACCTGGCAGAGGCCGGGCTGGTATCGGCGAACAGCCGGGTGGTGCTGGAGAAGCCGATCGGGCACGACCTGGCGTCCGCCCAGGAGATCAACGACGTGGTCGGCCAGGTGTTCGCCGAGACGCAGACCTTCCGCATCGACCATTACCTGGGCAAGGAGACGGTGCAGAACCTGCTTGCCCTGCGCTTCGCCAACGTGGTGTTCGAGCGGCTGTGGAACGCCGACGTGATCGACCACGTGCAGATCACGGTCGGCGAGACGGTGGGGGTGGAGGGCCGCGGCGACTACTACGACCATTCCGGCGCGCTGCGCGACATGGTGCAGAACCACCTCATACAGCTGCTCTGCCTGCTGGCGATGGAGCCGCCCACCAATCTGGAAGCGGATGCGGTACGGGACGAGAAGCTGAAGGTGCTGCGCTCGCTCAAGCCGATCGCGCCGCACGAGGTGGCCCACGTCACGGTGCGCGGCCAGTATAGCCAGGGTGCCGTGGATGGCCGCGCGGTGCCGGGCTACCTGGCTGATCTCGGCGAGGGGCGGAGCAGCCGGACCGAGACGTTCGTGGCGCTGAAGGCGGAAATCCTGAACTGGCGCTGGGCCAACGTCCCGTTCTACCTGCGCAGCGGCAAGCGCCTGCCGCAGAAGGTCAGCGAGATCGTGGTGCAGTTCCGCGGCTCGCCGTTCAACGTGTTCCAGGGAGGGGCGTCCTCCATGGCGCCGAACAAGCTGATCATCCGGTTGCAACCGGAAGAAGGCATGAAGCTGGAGCTGATGACCAAGAACCCGGAGCCAGGCGGCCTGCACCTCAGCCCCACCCAGTTGGACATCAGCTTCGAGAAGGCGTTCGCCACCCGCTACCCCGACGCTTACGAGCGGCTGCTGATGGACAGCGTGCGCGGCAACCCGACGTTGTTCATGCGCCGCGACGAGGTCGAAGCCGCCTGGAGCTGGGTGGAGCCGGTGATCGAGGCCTGGGAAGAGTCACGCGAGCCGCCGCGGCTTTATCCGGCGGGCAGCTGGGGCCCGACCTCGGCCATCGCGCTCATCGAGCGGGACGGCCGGACCTGGTACGAGGAGATCGTGTAGCGCCCGTCACGCGGGCAGCAGGGCGCGCACGGCGGCAACCACGGCCTCCGGCGCTTCCTGCGGCAGGTTGTGGCCGGCGGCTGGGACGACGCGGCGCTCGTAGCGGGACGTGAAGTGCTTGGCCGCCGCGTCCGACTGCCCGGGAGGCGACACGCCGTCATCGGCGCCGTGCAGCACGATCGTGGGCACGGCGATCGCGGGCTGCGCAGCCAGGCGGCGCTCCACCGCCGCAGCCGCCGGGTCACCATCAACCAGGCCGAAGCGGTGCCGGTAGGAGTGGATCACCACGTCGATGAAGTCCGGGTTGTCGAACGCCGCCGCGGACCGTTCGAACGTCTGGTCGTCAAACGGCCAGGTCGGTGACCACAGACGCCAAAGGAAGCGGCAGAACGCCCGGCGATCCTGGGCCAGCCCGGCCCGGCCTCGCTCGGCATGGAAGTAGTACTGGTACCATAGCCGCATCTCCTGCTCCGGCGCTTGCGGCGCGGCGGAGACGGCGACGTGCTGGATGTTGTAGCCGGTGCAACTGACGAGGCCCGCCACGCGGACGGGCCAGAGCGCAGCCACGACGCAGGCCGCCCGTCCACCCCAGTCATAGCCGGCCAGCACCGCCCGGCCCACGCCGAGCGCGTCCATCAGGGCGAGCAGGTCAGCTCCCAGCACGGCTTGCTCGCCCGACCGGGGCGTAGCGGCCGAGCGGAAGCGGGTGGGGCCGTAACCGCGCAGGAACGGCACGATTACCCGGCATCCCGCGGCAGCCAAGTCCGGCGCCACGGCATCGTAGGCATGCACGTCGTAGGGAAAGCCGTGCAGCAGGATCACGGGTGAGCCATCCGGCTTGCCCGTTTCCGAGTACCCGACGTCCAACACACCGGCTTCGATAGTCCTCACGACGTCTATCCTTTAAAAACAGTTGCTAGTGTTGAACTTCTCTTCCTCTCTCGTCAGAGTTAATGGTCAAGTACTGCTTTTAATGTTTACATTTGACATACAAATGCGCTCCCATTTTGAGGAATTCCGTGTTACGTCACCTCGACGTGAGAAAAAGCCGTGGGCAACGCAGCCTTAGGCCTGGCTGGACGGAGCGTATTATTCCAACTGACCGTTACGGCCATAGCGCCGACATCATTCCGTTCACTGGCCGGGCGAATCACTTCACCATGGCCGACCGCATGACGCTGCTGTGCTGGGAGCAGAATGGCAGCGGCATGCGGCTGGCCATCCACAAGCGGTGTCATGACGACCCGCCGGAGGTCGGTGAATTCGCTATCATCTATCCCTTGAACGCACGCCGGGCTGCCTGGGGGGCCGCACGGCATGGACAAGGCATTCAGGTCTGGCGTGCCAAGGACGGCCGGGACATCGGCAACTTCGCAACCATGGTCGAAGCTTTGACCGCCGTTACCGCGTCGGAAGCGGCGCTGGCTCAACGCTGAGCTGTTTGCTGCCGTCCGCCTGGGATTGCGACTGGCTGCGCATGGTCGGCTCGGGGCGCCAATCTCGGAAGAATGCGTAACCAATCTCGCCCGCGAGCAGGATCAGGTCCCGCTGCAACGCATCCAGGAAGTCGTGCAGCCCGTGCGAGATGAGATCATCCACCGGATTGGATGACAAAGCGGCCCGCACCTCCTCTATCCGCTCCAGTGCCGCGACGGTGCCGCGCAGGTTGTAGCGGCTCCGCAGTTGCATCAGGTGCCATTCCACCTGGGAGACGCACAGCGTCACGCTGCGGGGGAACGACCGGTCCGACAACAGGAACGCCACCACATCCGCAGGCTCGAACCCGGCCCGCGCCACCCGGCGGAATGCGTGGTAGCCGGCCGCCGCCCGCAGCACGCCGCCCCACTGCACCAACTCGGCCATCCGGCGCTCCTCGCCGTCATGCATCTGCAGGAGATGGTACTTGATGTCCAGCAGGCGGGTCGTCTGGTCCGCCCGCTCGATCAGCCGGCCCAGCATGTAGAAATTCCAGCCCTGGTCGCGGAAGAACGTTCCTTCCGTGATGCCGGTATGGGCCTGCACGCCTTCCTTCAGCCGGGCGCATAGCCGGGTCAGGTGATCGCCTTGCAGCTCCCAGGGCGCAATGGCCATCGCGGCCCGGTGGAACACGTTCATCTGCACCCACATCTCGGTGCTGATGAGCGGGCGCAGCGTGCGGGCATTGGTGCGGGCGGCTTCCAGCGATGCCGGGATGGAGGTTGGGTTAGCGCGATCGAGCAGGTAGAACCGCTTGATCCCCTCCCCGTCCAGCGTTCCGCCGCTTTCGAGGAAGCGCCCCTCGTCGGCGTTGATGCGGAGCAGGGCGCTCCAGGCCTCGTCTTGGCGGCCAGGGCTCTCGAACGTTTGGGTGATGTCGATCAGCCGGGCTAGATTCTCGACCCGCTCAACGTAGCGCGCCATCCAGAACAGGCCTTCGGCATAGCGCGCGAGCAGCACCGTGTCTTTAAGGTACCCGCTCATGGCTCGGCGAGCACCCAGGTGTCCTTGGAACCGCCGCCCTGGGACGAGTTCACGATCAGGCTGCCCTCCTTCAGCGCCACCCGCGACAGGCCGCCCGGCAGCACCCACGTGTCCCGCCCGGTGATGGCGAATGGGCGCAGGTCGAGGTGGCGGGGGCGCAGCCCGCTTTCCGTCAAGGTCGGCGCGACCGACAGGTCGATCAGCGGTTGGCTGATCCAATTCGCTGGCTCCGCGCGCAGGGCGGCACGCACCCCGTCCAGCTCGGCTGCGGATGCGCGGGGGCCGATCGTGATGCCGTAGCCGCCCGACTCGCCAACCGGTTTGATCACGAGCGATGCGAGGTTGGCCAGGGTGTAGGCCAAGCCGTCCGGCTCGCCGCAGATGTGGGTTTCAACGTTGGGCAGGATGGCTTCCTCGCCCAGGTAGAAGCGGATGATGCGGGGCATGTAGGCATACACTGCCTTGTCGTCCGCCACCCCGGTGCCCACGGCATTGGCAAGCGTCACGTTGCCCGCCCGCCACGCGCCGATCAGCCCGGGCGCCCCCAGCAGGCTGTCGGCGCGGAACACGGTCGGGTCCAGGAAGTCATCCCCGATGCGGCGGTAGATGGTGTGGACCGGCCGCAACCCGCCCGTGGTGCGCATGAACACCCGCTCCGCCTCGACCAGCAGGTCGGCGCCTTCCACCAGCGGCACGCCCATCTCGCGGGCAAGGAACACGTGCTCGAAGTATGCCGAGTTGTAGATGCCCGGCGAAAGCAGGACGACCTGCGGGTCCGCCACGTTCTCGGGCGCGATCTCTCCCATCGCGGCGCGCAGCCGGCGGCCGTAGTCGTCCACGGGATGCAGCATCATGCCCGCCATCAGGTCCGGGAAGGTGCGGCGCATGAGGTGGCGGTTCTCGACCACGTAGGAGACCCCCGAGGGGGTGCGGGCGTTGTCCTCCAGCACGCAGAACGTGCCATGGCGGTCACGCACGATGTCGATGCCGCAGATATGGACGTAAGTGCCGAAACGGATGGGGAAGCCCTCCATTTCCGGCCGGTAGTTCGCGTTGCCGAGCACCAGCGCTGCGGGGATCACGCCCTCGGCGATGATCCGCCGGTCGTGGTAGATGTCGTGCAGGAAGCAGTTGAGCGCACGCACGCGCTGCTTGACCCCCGCCTCGATGTGCCGCCACTCCGCGGCGGTGATGATGCGCGGCAGGCAGTCGAACGGCAGGATGCGATCGATCGCTTCGGACTGGGAATACACGGTGAAGGTGATGCCGAGATTGATCAGGTCGTTCTCTGCGCCGGCCGCCCGCGAACGCAGCATGTCCAGGCCAATGCCGGCGACCCGGTTGCGGATGCGGTTGATCGCGCCGCCATCGCCGGACCGGGCGGTCAGCTCGCAGAAGTAGGCGCCGGAATCGTAGCTGGCAAAAGGGTCGGTCGGGTTCATCATCGTGTCATGCTGTCTGCCTTGCACGCCGGATGGAATGCAAGGCGTGGGCCGGGATGCAGAGCGGCTCGTGCATGACAACCCTCTTCCAGCCGGCGTGTCGCCGAGCGTCGGAGATCAAGCTGTCGGGGTTTCCCTTGCGGCCAGGCAGCCCGTGTCAGCGCAGGATGATGGCGACCCGGCGGTTCTGCGGCTCCCGCACCCCGGCCGCCGTGGGCACCAGCGGACGGGTGTCGCCAAAGGCCTGGATATCGATGGCCGTGCGGGGAACGCCGTCACGCACCAGTTCGGCCGCGACCGTCTGCGCCCGCCGCAACGAGAGTTTCTGGTTGTACTGCGGCGTGCCGGATCGGTCAGCGTTGCCTTGCACCTCTATCCGGGTCGCCTGCACGCGGCTGCTGGCCTGCGCCGCCTCGGCCACGATCTGCCGGGCGCGATCCGTCAGGTCGGAGCGGTCCCAATCGAAGAAGACGAGGTAGGTGCGGGCGGGCTCGACCGCCGGCACCGGCGCTGCCGGCGTTGGAGGGGGCGGTGGCGGCGCGGTGTTGAAAGCGTAGCGCACGCCAAGCAACAGGCTGTGGTTGTAGTCGCTGTTCAGGTTGAAGTTGCCGCGTCCGGCGTGCACGGCGCCGTTCGCACCGGCCACGCCGACGTTGTCGGCACCGCGGAACGACGGGCCGTCGAGAACGCCGTAGAAGCGGTATTCGGTGGTGAGCGACAACCCCGGCACGGGTGCAAGCGGGAAAGACAGGCCAAAGATCCCCTGGTAGGCGAAGTTCGTCGACCAGCCGTGTGTGGCGAGCCGGATGCCGCTTGGCACGCCGTAGGAGTGGACGTTGTAAAGCTCGTTGTCGGCGATCCCTGCCCCCAACCCGAAATACGGGTAAAGCCAGTTCTGCCCGATATCCATGTCGAACAGGGCATTGACCATGCCGCCGAAGCTGAACTGATCGCCACCCGAGGCAGTCGGGCCGGAGCCGTTGACGAATCCGCTGATCTGCCGGACGCGGTTGTGCCGCACGTCGCCCTCGACCTCGATGCGCAACCCGTTGCCGAAACCGTAGCCCACGCTTCCGACGCCGACGCCGCCGATATCCGTCGCGAAGTTCTTCTGCGCGAGGCCCAGGCCGGGTGACGCCAGCACTTTCTCCTGCTGCAGGTAGTTCCCGCCGGCGCCGGCACCGATGTAGAGGCCCTGGATGGGCTGGGCCAGCACGCAAGCCGGCAGTCCCAGGATCGTTCCAGCCAGCAGCGGGACGCGGAGGCTAGTCATGGTCACTCTCCTGTAGGACCGGCGCAGGGCCGAGATAGACCAGGTGGGGGCTTACCAACACCCGGAACATGGAAAAAAGCCGGCCAGCTACCTGGACCGGCTCTTTCGCCTAGCAAGCCGCACGCTGGCCCTTGGAACGGCCCAGCGTGCGTCAGGCAGCCGGGATCAGCGCAGGATGATCGCGACGCGGCGGTTCTGCGGCTCGCGCACGCCGGCCGCCGTGGGCACCAGCGGACGGGTGTCGCCGAAGGCCTGGATGTCGATCGCCGTGCGGGGCACGCCGTTGCGGACCAGCTCGGCCGCCACCGTCTGGGCCCGGCGCAGCGAGAGGCGCTGGTTGTAGGCAGGGGTGCCGGAGCGGTCGGCGTTGCCCTGCACTTCGATGCGCGTGTATTGCACCCGGGTGCTGGCCTGCGCCGCCTCGGCCACGATCTGCCGCGCGCGGTCCGTCAGGTCTGCACGGTCCCAATCGAAGAACACCAGGTAGGTGCGGGCTTCGACCTTCGGCGGAACCGGCGGCGGAGGCTGGGGCGCAGGCGGCGTCGGCACGTTGAAGGCGTAGCGGACGCCAAGCAGGACGCTGTGGTTGAAGTCGTCCGTGGCGAAGCTCTGCTGCGCGCCGCTCGAGACGCGCGGGGCGAAGTACTGCTCCTTGTATGAACGGCCGCCGATCTCGCCCACGAAACGGTATTCCGCGGTGAACGCCAGGCCGGGCACGAAGTTATAGACCGGGAACGAAACGCCGAGGATGCCCTGGACGCCGATGTTGTCGTTCTGCCCTGTGCTGCGCAGGAACTGCAACGCATTGCCGGCGCCGGACGTGGTCTGGACATGGAGGTTGCTGAACTGGTTGTGGATATACCCACCGCCAACGCCCACGTACGGGTAGACCGGAGAATCGATCCCGACCACGTTCAGCGGGATGTCATACAGGACGTTGATGAACGCGGCTTGCTTCTGCTCGTTGCCGCCCGCCGATGTCTCGAGCACGCCGCCGGCGCCGCCGTTCTTCAGGCGGTTGACCTTGTTCCAGTAGCCGGCGCCTTGCAGTTCGATCCGGAACCCGCTCAGGATGGAGTCGGGATACAGGGCGTGCAGGCCGTAGCCAATGCTGCCGACCACGACCGGGCCGGCATCGAAGCGGTAATTGCTGCCGCGGCCGAAATTGGCCGGGCCGTTGGTGATGCGGCGGACCGTCTCATCCTGCAGGATGTTGCCGCCGGCGCCGGCGCCGATGTAGAGCCCGTCCACTGGCTGGGCGTGTACTGCAACCGGGGCGGCCAACATGGTCGCTGCCAGAAGCGCATTGCGGAGCTTCATTCTTACTCTCCTCGTAACAAATCTGCGCTTGCACGCAGCCATCCGCCTGGTGGTCCGGGACTCGTCCCCCCGGCTCTCGATAACGCACAATACCACCGGAAACTTGTGGCGGGAGTGAATGGGAGGGCAGTGTGGCCGATTCCCTCACACTGTTGCATTCAGGGCACAAACACCGCCGCAATCAAGCAACAGTGATGCCACGCCGGGGAAACCAACGATGCGCGGCCTAAACGATCTTTCCGCCAAACGGCGGCAGGTAGTCCGGCGCCTCGAACTCCACCACCCAGAGATCCGGGTCGAACTTGACCTGCCGGGCGACATAGGCGTCGGCCGCGGCCTCATCGACCGGGTCAGCCCCGGTGCCGCGCATCCAGGCCGCCTCGTCCGCGCCGGCACGCACCTGGGACAACACCACCAACCCGCCGCGGCCCCGCAAAATCACCAGGATGCCGCCGGCATCCGGATCACCCCGGCGCACCACCATGCCGGGCCGGGCGGCGCCTTCGCCCAGGCGCAGCGCCATCTGAACCCAGAGCTTGGCCTTGACCCGCGGCTCGGACACGATCCCCCCTCAAACCGTCAGCACGGTCGAGCCGGTGGTCCGGCGCGCTTCGAGTTCGGCATGCGCCCGCGCGGCGTCCTGCAAAGGGAAGGTCTGGTTGACGACGATCTCCACCGCCCCGCCTTCCACGACGGCGAACAGGTCCGTTGCCGCCGCTTCCAACTCCGCCCGCTTGGCGATGAACGTGCCGAGGTTCGGCCGGGTCAGGAAGTAAGAGCCGCGTGCCAGGATGTTGGGGTCGATCGGCGCCACCGTGCCGGACGATTGCCCGAACAGCACCAAGGTGCCGAGTGGACGGAGGCAGTCCAGCGAGCGAAAGAAGGTATCCCGCCCGATGCTGTCGTACACCACAGGCAGGCCTTCGCCGCCGGTCATCTCCTTGGCGGCAGCGGCAAAATCCTCCTGGCCCAGGATCACCGGGCGGTCACAGCCATGGGCGCGGGCCAGGTCCGCCTTGTCCTGCGTGGACACGGTGCCGATGACGGTTGCGCCGAGCGACTTGGCCCACTGGCAAAGGATCAGCCCGACCCCGCCCGCGGCGGCATGGATCAGGATCGTGTCGCCGGCGGCAACGCGGTAGGTGCGGCGGATCAGGTATTGCACCGTCATGCCTTGCAGCATCATGGCCGCCGCCGCCTGGTCACTGATGCCCGGCGGCAGCTTGACCAGGCGGTCGGCGGCGATCAGGCGGTGCTCGGCATACCCGCCCACCACGCCCGCGTACGCGACCCGGTCGCCGGGCGTCACGGCCGTCACGCCCTCGCCGACGGCCTCCACCACGCCCGCGGCCTCGGAGCCGGGAATGAACGGCATGGTTTGCGGGTAGAGCCCGGTGCGCTGGTACACGTCGATGAAGTTCAGCCCGACCGCGGTATGGCGCAGCAGCGCCTGCCCGGGGCCAGGCGGCGCCACCTCGTACTCTTCCCACCTGAGTTCCTCGGGGCCGCCGTGACGGTGCTGCCGGATGCCGTGCGTTTTCATGGCAGGAAGGTGATCGGGGGCGTAGGCGCCGTCAACGCCCGCCCAAGGTTCAGAACGAGGCGGCGTCAAAGTCGTCCGGCACCACGCCACTTGGCCGAATCGCGCCGTAGGCCGGCACTGGAAGGTAGCGGCCGCTGCCAGGCGCGGCCGTCACTTGCCCGTCCCGCATCACCACCTCGCCGCGGCGGATGGTGGCGGCGGGCCAGCCGGTCACCTCCCTGCCCTCGTACGGCGTGTAGTCGATCGCGTGCTGCATCAGGGCGTTGGTGATCGTCACCCGGCGCTGCGGGTCCCACAGCACCAGGTCCGCGTCGGCGCCGGGCGCGATGCGGCCCTTGGCATGCAGGCCGAACAGGGCGGCCGGCCGGGTTGCGGTCAGGCGGACGAAATCGCTGGGCGTGATGCGGCCGGCTCCGACGCCCTCGCTCCACAGCAGCGGAAGGCGGGCTGCCAGGCCCGGAACGCCGTTCGGAACGGCAGTGAACGGGGCGTCGGCGCCGCTCGCTTGCTTGCCGCGGCTGCCCCCGTAGCTCCACCCGCTATGATCGGAGCTGATCACCCCGATCGTGCCGAGCCGGATCGCGTCCCACAACGCGGCTGTGCCGGCCGCATCGCGCGGGGCGGGGCTGCACATGAACTTGGCGCCCTCGAAGCCGGGGCGGTCCATGTCGGCCGCCGAGAGCACGAGGTACTGCGGGCATGTCTCGCTCCAGACGCGGACGCCGCGGGCCTGGGCGCGGGCGACCTCCGCCGCAGCCTGGCCGCCGGAAACGTGGAACACCTCGATCGGCTGGTCCACCAGCTCGGCCAAGGCGATGGCACGGTGGGTGGCCTCCCGCTCCACCACCTCCGGGCGCGACCAGGCATGGTACTTCGGCGCGGTGCGGCCGGCAGCGAGCAAGGCGGCGGAACGCCAGGCGACCGCGTCGTAGTTCTCGCAATGCACCGTCACCAGGCAGCCGAGCCGGCGGGCGGCGGACAGCACGTCGAGGTATTGCCGGTCATCCAGCCGCAGCGGGTCGTAGGTCAGGAACACCTTGAGGCTGCGGACGCCGCCCGCCACGACCTCCGGCAGCTCCTGCCGGAGCACGGCCTCCGTCGGGTCGGTGATGATCTGGTGGAAGGCGTAATCCACCATCGCCCCTGCTTCCGCACGGCGGCGGTACTCGGCCAGCGGCTCCAGCACGCCGCCGCCCTTGAACTGGGTGGAGAAGGTGACGACGCTGGTGGTGCCGCCGGCCAGCGCGGCGGCGCTGCCGGTGGCGAAACTCTCCTCGTCCACGCCGCCGCCGCGCTGCAACTGCTCGATGTGGCAATGCGTGTCCACGCCGCCGGGCATCACCAGCAGGCCGTGTGCGTCCACCGCCGGGCCACCCTCCAGCCGGTCCGCAAGGGCGGCGATGCGCCCGGCGCGGATGCCGACGTCGGCGGCGAACTGGTCCGATGCGGTGACGACCGTGCCGCCGCGCACGATCAGGTCAAATCCGGTCATGGCTGGTTGCTCCTTCGCAAGGTCACGCTTGCCTTGTAGCCTGGTCTATGCCCTGGCACGAACCCACCCGGAGCATAATGGGGACCGAATTGCCGGAGCTGCCCTCCCAGCGCCACCTGTTCGACATCCCGCGGGATGTCGCCTACCTGAACAACGCCTCCTACACCCCGCTGCCGCGGGCCGTGCGGGAAGCGGGCGAGGCCGGGGTCGCGGCCAAGAGCGCGCCCTGGCTGATGGACCCGGACGCGATCCTTGACCGGGCGGAAGCGGTGCGCGCCGCCGCCGGGCGCTTCGTGGGTGCGGCGGCGGACGACCTCGCCATCGTGCCCTCGGCCGCCTACGGGATCGCCACGGCCGCAGCCAACCTGCCGGTTGCCGCCGGCACCCGCATCCTGCTGGTTGCGGGGGAGTTCCCGTCGCAATCGCTGGAATGGGCGCGGCAGGCGGACGCGCGCGGCGCGGTCCTGGACGTGGTCCCGCGGCCAGCAGACGGCGACTGGACGGAGGCGCTGCTGCGCCGGCTGGAGCAGCCCGGCCTGCCTCCAGTCGGCATCGCCGCGTTGACCCCGCTCCATTGGACGGATGGCACGCTGATCGACCTGGAGCGGCTCGCCCCGGCGTTGCGGCGGCAAGGCGCCGCGATCGTGGTGGACGCGACGCAGGCGGCCGGGGTGCTGCCGGTCGATGCCGGCCGCATCGGCGCCGACTACATGGTGTTTCCAACCTACAAGTGGCTGCTCGGCCCCTACACGCTGGCCTTCCTGTACGTGGCGCCGCACCGGCGGCATGGCATGCCGCTGGAGCAGCACGGGGCCAACCGGCTGAACGGGTCCGGCCCGTTCAGCGGCACGCTCCGTCCGCTGGTTCCGGGCGCCCGCCGCTTCGACATGGGGCAGCGGCTCAACCCGGTGGGCCTGCCGATGGCGCTGGCAGGAATGGAGCTGATGCACGGTTGGGGGCAGGAAGCGGTGGCAGGCCGGCTGCGCGGCTTGACGGACGCGCTGGCCGACCGGGCGCTCCCATGCGGGCTGGCGCCGGTCAGGCGGGCGGCGCGGCCGCCGCACGTGCTGGGGCTGCGGCCGCCACCCGGTTGGGAGGCGGGGGCGCTGGCCGACGCGCTGGCGGGCTGCAAGGTTTACGTCGCCGAACGCGGCGGCGTGCTGCGCGTCGCCCCGCACGTGTTCAACGACGAGGCGGACATCGACCGGTTCGCCGAGGCACTGGGCCGCGTGGTGGCATAGCGGCGCCGGACCGGCCTGGCGCCCGCCCTTGCGTCAGTTCGGGACCAGAACGGAGGGGACAAGGTGGATCACCCCGGCTGCCCGGCTCCTGAAGATGACTGGCGCATCGCCGCATTCCAGCCTGTTCCTGGGCGGATGGCCGGGCCATGATCCCCCCTTCAGTGGGAGCCCGAACCGTGGACACCATCGCAGCGCAGCCGGCAAACCTGGAAACGAGCGCTGCACCGAAGAAGGGCGGCGCAGCCATGAGCGCCCTGGGGGCGCTCGGCATCGTTTACGGGGACCTGGGAACCAGCCCGCTCTACACCTACCAGACCATCGTCGGCGCCGTGGGCGGCCATGCTTCGGCGGCCCAGGCGCTGGGCCTGCTTTCGCTGGTGATCTGGGCGCTGATCATCACCATCTCGATCAAATACTGCCTGTTCGTCATGCGCGCGGACAACCGCGGCGAAGGCGGCATCCTGGCGCTCATGTCCCTGGTGACCAATCCCACGCGCAGCGCCGGGCTGCTGGTGGTGATGGGGCTGTTCGGGGCGGCCCTGCTCTACGGCGACGGCATGATCACGCCCGCGATCTCCGTCCTGGGCGCGCTGGAAGGAGTGAACGTCGTCACCTCCGCGCTCAAGCCATACATACTGCCGGCGGCGCTGGTCATCCTGTTCGCCCTGTTCGCGGTGCAAACGCGAGGGACCGCGGTCATCGGCCGGGTGTTCGGGCCGATCATGCTGGTTTGGTTCGTGGTCATCGCGGTGCTGGGCCTCGTCGGCATCCTGCACCGGCCGGAGGTGGTGGCGGCGATCGATCCCCGCCACGCCCTCGGCTTCCTGGCCGGGGATGGCTGGCACAGCTTCATCGTGCTCGGCGCAGTGTTCCTGGCGATCACCGGGGGCGAGGCGCTGTACGCCGACATGGGCAGCCTGGGGCGGAGCCCGATCCGGATATCCTGGTACGGCCTGGTCCTGCCCGCCCTGCTGCTCAGCTACGCCGGGCAAACCGCGCTGTTGATCGAGAACCCGGATCTGGATGGCAACCCGTTCTTCAAGCTGGCGCCGGCCTGGAGCGTCATCCCGCTGGTTATCCTCGCGACCATGGCCACCATCATCGCCAGCCAGGCGATCATCACCGGGGTGTTCTCGCTGACCCGGCAGGCCATGCAGCTCAACTGGTTCCCCGGGCTGACCATCCGGCAGACCTCCGACGAGGAGTACGGCCAGATCTATGTGCCGGCGGTGAACTGGATCATGATGCTCGGCACCCTGGGCCTGACGGCGGGGTTTGGCAGCTCCGACCGGCTGGCGGGCGCCTACGGCACTGCCGTCTCGACCACCATGCTGCTGACGACGGCGCTGCTCTACGTTGCGATGCGGCATGTCTGGCGCTGGCCGGCGGTGGCCGCGCTGCCGGTCTGCGCCGTGCTCCTGCTGGTGGACCTCGCCTTCTTCGTTGCCAACCTGCTCAAGATCGGCGATGGCGGCTGGGTGCCGCTGCTGCTCGGCCTAGTGATCTTCGGCATCATGATGACCTGGCGCGCAGGAACGGACGCCGTGCGCCGCAGGTTGGCCGAGGGCGAGCAGAAGCCGCGCGTGTTCCTGGCCGACTTGCGAAGCGGACGCATCCCCCGGGTGCCTGGAACAGGCGTGTTCCTCAGCCGCAGCGGCGAAGCCATCCCGTCGCTGATGGTGCGCCACGTCAAGCAGATGGGCGCCCTGCCCGAAACCGCCGTCAGCCTGGCGGTGCGGTTCGAGGAGATCCCCCGGGTGCCGGAAGCCGAGCGGGCTCAGGTGGAGCAGTTGACGGACGGGCTGTGGCGGATCATCGCGCGGTTCGGCTTCATAGAAATCCCGAACTTGCCGGAGGCGCTGGCCAGCGCCAAGGACAAGGGCTGCCCGCTGGACCTGGACCACGCGCTGTACTTCGCCGCGCGGGACGCGGTGGTGCGGAGCGAGGACCATCCGCGGCTGATGGGATGGCAACGAATTCTGTTCAGCTTCATGTACCGCAATGCCATCCATGCCGCCGACCGGTTCGACCTGCCGGCCGACAAGTTCCTGGAGATCGGCCGGCAGGTCCGGCTGTAACAGGCGCCCCCCTCAGCGCCCGCTGCGCAGGAACCGGTCGAACGCTTCCAGGGTCAGGTCCGATACGTGGTGCTCGATGCCTTCCGCATCGGCCTCGGCGTCTTCCAGGGGGACGCCGAGCGCCACCAGCAGCTTGACCACCACCCGATGCCGGGCGCGCACGCGGTCGGCCAGCGCCTGCCCGGCCTTTGTCAGGAACACGCCGCGGTAGGGCCTTGCCGTGACCAGGCCCTCGCGCTTGAGGCGGCTGATGGCCTTGATCGCGGTGGCGGGCGCCACCCCCATGCGGCGGGCGATGTCCACCGTGCGGGCCTCGCCGCCGCTGGCCATCAGGTCGGCGATGAGTTCGGCGTAGTCCTCCAGCAACGTTGCGGATCGGGCTTGCCGCGCCCGGCCGAACCGGTCTGCCTGCGCGGGTTCCTGCGGCATGTCCGCCCGTGGTTGGACCTGTTGCGGTGAGGCTCCGGGCGGGTTGAGCGGCATTGGCGGGCGTTCCATCTGGCCGGCGTCGGCAGGGCACTGTTCTCGCCCAACTGTGATGGCTGCTTGCCGCGGCAGGGTCAACCCGGATGCTAGCCTATTGCAGAAAAGTTAGCACAGGCTAAGTTTCCCAGCCGGAGCGCGTAAAGGAGAAAGGCAGATGCCGCCTGAAGCAGTGCAGAGCATGTCCGACCGGACAACGGCCGCCATCCGGGACAGCCTTGCCGGCCGGCGCCGCGGCGCGCTGGCGCTGCTGCCATTCGCCGGGCCTGCCTTCGTCTGTTCGGTCGCCTACATGGACCCGGGCAACTTCGCGACCAACATCCAGGCTGGAGCCAAGTACGGCTACAGCCTGCTGTGGGTGGCGCTCGCCGCCAATCTTGTGGCCATGCTGTTCCAGGGCTTGTCTGCCCGGCTCGGCGTGGTCACCAACCGCAACCTGGCGGAGCTGTGCCGCACGCACTTTCCACGCCCGGCCGTGCTGGCCATGTGGGCCGTCAGTGAGGTCGCGGCGATGGCGACTGACCTGGCGGAGTTCCTGGGCGGGGCCATCGGCCTGTCCCTGCTGTTCGACATGCCGCTGTTCGCCGGCATGGTCGTTACGGCTGTCGCCACCTACGGCATCCTCGCCATCCAGGGCCAGGGCTTCCGGCAAACCGAGATCGTGATCGGCGGCCTGGTCGGGGTGATCGGCCTCAGCTACGTGGCCGAGCTGCTGGTGGTGCCGCCTCACTGGGGCGCTGCGGCGCTCGGCATGGTGCGGCCGACCTTGCCGGACGGCAATGCGGTCACGCTGGCGGTTGGCATGGTTGGCGCCACCGTGATGCCGCACGCGATCTACCTGCACTCCAGCCTGACGCAGGACCGTGCCCGCGCCCGCAACGAGGCGGAGCGGCGTGGGCTGCTGCGGGGATCGGACATCGAGGTGCTGGTGGCGCTGACGATTGCCGGCCTGGTCAACATGGCGATGGTGATGATGGCAGCCGCGGCGTTCCACGCCGGACATGGCGACGTCGCGGAGATCGAGACGGCTTACCGGGTGCTGGTCCCGCTGTTCGGCGCTGCGGCCGCCGGGATCTTCATGGTCTCGCTGATCGCCTCGGGACTGTCGAGCTCGGCGGTGGGGACGATGGCGGGGCAGGTCATCATGCAGGGCTTCGTGGGTTTCCGCATCCCGCTGCTCGTGCGGCGTTTGGTGACGATGGTCCCATCCTTCATCGTGGTGGCATGGGGGGTGAACGCGACGGAGGCGCTGATCATGAGCCAGGTCGTGCTGAGTCTGGTCTTGCCGGTGCCGATGGTGGCGCTGCTGCTGCTGATGCGGCGGCGGGACGTCATGGGCACCCACGCGATGCGTCCCGCCACCCAGGCGGTCACACTGCTGGCGACGGCGATCGTGCTCGGGCTGAATGCGGTGCTGCTGTTGCAGTCCTTCGGGGGGGCATTGCCGGGCTTGCCGGCCGGCTGAACGGCGCGCTTTGCAAAAGGGCTGCCGGTTCGGTATGCCCCTTGGCGACGGAGGGGTGCCGGAGTGGCCGATCGGGGCAGTCTCGAAAACTGTTGTGGGTGCAAGCCTACCGTGGGTTCGAATCCCACCCCCTCCGCCGACGGCCAAGGCACCTGCCCGTCCGCGTCACGCGAGTTCCCAGCGACGTGCGAGTTGGAGCGCGCTGACGAAGAACAGGACAGTGAAGAGGCTCAAGGCCAGGATCTGCGGCCACAGCATCACGCTGGGCACCTGCTGCCAGAACACCTTGGTGAACCCGTCGAGCGCCCAGGCATTGAACGTGATCAATCCCAGCTTCTGCAGGACTGCCGGCATCAGGAAGCGAGGAAACATGCTGCCGCCCAGCGCGCCCAGCGCAAGGACGATGAGGCCCGACAAGGCGAAGATGCGCGCTCTTGTTCGACAGAATGCCGCGGTTGCCAGGCTGAAGGCAGAAGCGGCGAAGGCAGTTGCAAGGCTTACAAGGAGCCAGCCGGCGAGATGGGGAAGCAGGTCGAGGTGGAACACCAAGGCTGCCCAGAGAAAGATTGCTGCAAGTTGCGAGAAGCAGAAGGCGGCGGTAAACAGGAGCTTGCCGCTGAGCAGTTGAAGAAGGGAAAGCCGGCTGGATAGTATCCGGGCAAGGATGCCGGTTTCGTTTTCCTCGATGATGCCTGTCGCAGCGCTGGTTGCGGTGAACAAGACAGTCATGACTCCCATGGCCGCAGCGTAGAAAGCGATCGTAGGGTCCGGGGCTGCGGCGTGCGAGACACTCCTGATTGTCAAGGCCATTGCGCCCGGTTGAGCCGGGTTTGGCATCCGACCCCCTTTCTGGAGGCTTGTTGCCATATGAACCTGCTGCGACGGCGTGAGGCCGCCAGTCCAATCATCAACCGACTGCGGACCAGCCGCGGACAGCACGTCCGGTGTCAGGGCCAATGCGGCTTGTTGTAGCAGCCCGGCGTAAACCGCACGGGCGAGCGGGTCGGACTCATCGGTCACGAGTTCCAAGGGGATTGGAGTGCCGCCGGGCAGAAAGCTAAGAGGAGCAACGCCAAAACCGTCGGGAATGATCAGGACGGCATCGGCCCGGTTCTCGTGCAGCGCCGCTTCGGCGGCGCTGCCGCCATGCTGGGCGCCTGCTGTCTGGTCACGTGCTGCCGGGTCCAGCATTTCGTGGACGACGGCGCCTGGCTGCGATTGCAGCAGATGGACGAAGCGCCGCGACAATTCTGTGCGATCCTCGTCCACCACTTCGAGTCTATGAAGGCTGGCGCCCGCGATCGGGGGCGGGCTCGCTCGGCTTGCCGTGGCGATTCCCGCATAGATGGAGAAGAAAGCCAGCGGGACGAGGTAGCCAAGCAGCAGGACGACGCGTTCGCGGCGCAGGTTGGCCCAGCACATCCAGACCACGCTCATGGTCATTCCCGCATCTCGCGCCCTGTCAGGTGCAGGAAGACGCTTTCCAGGTTTGCTGACTTCAAGCTCATCCTACGGATTGGAACGGCTGCATCGTGAAATTCCGCCAGAAGCGCGGGAAACTCGACGGCTGCGTCATTCAGCCAAAGCCGCACGACGTCCCCCTCGATCGAGGCGCCGCGGGCGCGAAGCCGGTTGCGCCAAGCGCCGTCCAATGGCACGCCCTCGATGACTGCTTCGTGCCGGGAGCCGAAGATGCGGAAGACCATCTCCTCGCCGCTCCCCTCGGCGACGATCCGCCCAGCGTCAATGATGGCAACCCGGTCACAGAGGCGTTCCGCCTCCTCCAGGTGATGGGTGCTGTACAGGATCGCAACGCCGGAGTGGCGAAGTTCGCCCATCATGTCGAAGATGCGTTGGCGGGATTGAGGGTCAATGCCCACGGTCGGTTCGTCGAGAAGCAAGACACGGGGATGGTGGATCACGCCGGCGGCGAGATTGAGCCGCCGCTTCATGCCGCCGGAGAAGAACTTGATCGGTTCGTCGGCCCGGTCCGCAAGGGCGGCCATCGCGAGCACGCCGTCAATGGCGGCGTTCAGCGGTTTTCCAGACATGCCGTGGCATGCACCGAACCATTGGAGGTTTTCACGGGCGGAAAGACTGGCGTAGAGCGCCAGTTCTTGCGGCACCCAGCCGATTTCACCGGCGGCGGCGGCGGCGGCTGGTGAGCGCTTCGCTTCGCCGATCAGTACCGTGCCCGCGTCTGGCGACGTGCGTCCGGCAATCGCCCGTACGAGTGTGGTCTTTCCTGCCCCGTTCGGTCCCAGCAGCCCGAGGATCTCGCCTTCACGCAGCACGAGATCGACGCCTGCCAGTGCCGCATGGCCTCCGAACGACTTGCGCAAACCCGCGATCTCGATCGCCGTGCCTGGTGTGGGCGGCGTGAGCATGCCGGCAGGTCGGGCAGCAGCCATCGCGGCATGGCTGCTGCCCAGGCGCGTTGCAGTGACCAGGAACGTATGCGGCAGTTCGAGGTGGCTGCGCGGCGGAACCGGCAAATGCCACCGGCCATAGTTTGCCGGAGAGTCACCCGGCTGCGTCACCTCAGCGTTCCAGCCATGCCGCGCCAGGAGCCGCTCCGGGTCGTCCGTCCCCGAGTACCAGCTCATCCCCTGCTGTTCCAACGCTTTGAGGACGTCCTTCATCCAAGGCGCGTTGAGATAGGAGAGACTCACGAGATCGGTCGCTAGAACGCTTCCGGGCGCACTCAACGTGCTGGCCTGACTTAGGATGCAGTTCACGGCAGAGTCCGGCAGGTAGTAGAACAACCCCTCGATCAGCCAGAAGGTGCGTTGCTCTGCCTGAAAGCCGGCAGCCAGCAGCCCGGACGCCCAATCCGCTTCGAGGTCCGCGCCAATCAGTGACCGTGCGCAACGCCGGTCCGGAGCGGCCTGCTTGAGAAGCTGCTCCTTCAATGCCAGCAGTTCTGGTCTATCGACCTCGTAAACACGGGCTCCCTGCGGCCAGCAGAGGCGAAAGCTGCGCGTGTCCATCCCGGCGGCAAGCATGACGACCTGAACGATGCCGTCCTCGCAGGCCCGCAGCAGGGCTTCGTCGAGGTAGCGCGTGCGGATCGCCAGGTAAGCTGCCATCAGGGCATGATGCGGGCTTTGCTCCTCGGCGCGGGCCAGCATCGCCATTCCCGCTTCGCCGGCGAGCAAGCCAGCCAAAGGATCGTTGAACAATCGGTCGGGCTGCTCCGACTCGCGGGCACGGTGTGCCGCCGTCCAACGTGCCGTGGTTGCCACGGCATCGATAGGGAGCATCTCGACCACATCACTCATACCGCAAAGCCTCGATGGGATTAAGTCCGGCTGCCTTGCGCGCAGGATGGTAGCCGAAGAACACGCCGATGGCGGCAGAGAACAGGAAGCCGACCGCCATGCCGGGGAACGACAGCACCGTCGGCCATCTCGCGAAGTAGGAAATGCCTTCAATCGCCGCTATGCCGAACAGGATGCCACCCAGGCCCCCCGCCACGCTCAGGATGACGGCTTCCGCCAGGAACTGCATCAGCACGTGACGGCGCCGGGCGCCGATGGCCATCCGCAGCCCGATCTCACGCGTCCGCTCCGTCACGGATACGAGCAGGATGTTCATGATCCCGATGCCCCCGACAAGCAGCGAGATGGATGCCACTGCCGCCAGCAGCAGCGTCATGACATGGCTGCTGCTTTCGGCGGTTGTGACGATCTGGCTGAGGTCTTTCACGTCGAAATCGTTGGCCTGGCCCAGCTTGATGCCATGCCGGCGCCCCAGCGTGGTCCTGATCTCTGCCTCGGCCCGGCCGACTGCTCCCGTGCTGGCTGCCTGCACGTACAGGACGTTCACATAGCCGGTGAGGCGAGGCTGGATGCCGAACGCGTTGGACGGGGCACCGTAGGGATTATCCTGCAATCCTTGCATCTGACTTGGCACCGCCACACCCAGAACCCGGCGCTCGGCGGTGCTGAACGGGATCATGATGATGTCGTCCTGGTCCAGCCCCCAGGTGGTTTGACCTTTGCTCGCGAGCAGGCCAACAATTCGCAGAGGGACTCCGTTGAGCAGAACGATGGCCCCGACCGGCGTCTGGTATGGCTCGAAAAGCTGGCGGTAGGCCGTTTGGCCGATGACCGCCACCAGCGCGACCCCGCGGTCGTCATCCTCACCCAGGCTGCGGCCCGCCGCGACACGCCAGTTCCCCATGGCCCCGAAATTCGCCGTGACGCCTTGCACCGTCGTCAACCAGTTCTTCGTGGTGCTCAGCGCCTGACCCGGCTGCTGGATAAGGTAGCTGACCTGAGCCACCTGCGGGTCCTCGCGGCGGATCGCCTCGGCATCGGCGGTGGTCAGCGTCGATGCGCTGCCGAAGCCACTTCGCGCGCCTCCCTTGCTCGCCGCGCCCGGGAGCACCACCATGAGGTTGGTGCCCAGGCTCTCGATCTGCTTGCGGACTGCCTGGGCCGCACCTTGGCCGATCGCGACCATGCAAACCAGGGAGGCGACACCGATGAACACACCCAGCATGGTCAGCGCTGAGCGCAGCGCGTTGCGCCTTATCGCGGACACCGCCACTGCCACGGTCATCCAGGCAAAAGCGAATGCCGAACTCCGGCCTGCCGCCGCTCTCGTTGCCGGGGCAGGGAAGCCAGCCCGCGCTCGGGGTTGCTTCCGTTCGTCGGACACGATCCGGCCGTCCCGCATGGTGAGAACGCGATCGGCGTAGTCCGCCATGTCTGCCTCGTGCGTCACCAGGATGATGGTCACGTGCTCGGTGCGATTCAGCGCCTGGAGCGTGGCCATGATTTCGTGCGAGGTGCGGGTGTCAAGATTGCCGGTTGGTTCGTCAGCCAGCAGGATGCGCGGCGAGTTGATGAGCGACCGCGCGATGGCGACGCGTTGCTGCTGCCCGCCGGAAAGTTGCGCTGGCGTGTTCGCCACGAACTTGGCCAGACCGAGGCGGTCGAGCAGAACGCGCGCCCGGTCCTGGCGGTGGCGGCGCGAGCCTCCGTCCTTGCCGGCGTACAGGAGCGGCAATCCGACATTGTCGATCGCGCTGGTGCGGGAAAGCAAATTGAAGCTTTGAAAGACAAAGCCGATCCTGTGGCTTCGCAGCTGCGCGAGCTCGGGCTCCCTCAATGTCGCGACGTCGAGGGAGTCGAGATGATACTGGCCGCCGGTCGGTCGGTCGAGGCATGCCAAGATAGAGGCCAGGGTTGATTTCCCCGAACCGGATGGCCCCATGATCGCCACGAACTCACCTGCCTCGACTTTGAGCGTGACGCCACGCAGAGCATGAACCGTCGTTTGCCCAACCTTATGGCTGCGGGTGAGATCGTTGATCTCGATCATCGAGCGCCCGGCGCACTGCCGGTTTCGACGTGCTCGGCGACAATGACCTTGTCTTGCTCGGTCAGATAGCCTCCAAGCACCTCGGCGTTGACATAATCGTCCAGTCCGATCGTGACGGAGACCGGTTCCGGCCGATCATCGCGCAGGACCCAGACACGGGCCTCTGCTGCGTTTGCCGCCGGGGCGGCATCACCGGAACGCTCTGGCGAGTAGCGAAGTGCGGCACTTGGCACCCGTAGGACGTTGCTATGCTCCGCAGTGACGACGTGCGCGACGGCGGTCATTCCCGGCTTCAGCAGCAGCTCTTGGTTGTCTGCACTGATCACCACGTCGTAGGTCACGACGTTCTGCACCATCTGGGGTGCCTGGCGGATTTGCTTGACGGTCCCGAGGAATGGCGTGGCGGGAAGGCCCGACACCGTGAAAAGGACTTTGCTGCCCAGCTTGATGCTGTCGATGTCGGACTCGCTGACGAAGGTGTCCACTTGCATCCTGGACAAGTCGGTCGCGATGACAAACAGCGTGGGTGTCTGAAAGCTGGCGGCCACGGTCTGTCCCTGCGACACGTTGCGCGAGATAACGGTGCCATCCACCGGCGACACGATGTCGCTGTAGTCAAGGTTCACTCTAGCGATGTTGAGCGCCGCAGTTTGTTGCCGGATAAGCGCCTCGTCCATCGTGATCTGCGCGCGGGCTTGTTCGAAGTTGCTTCCGGCAAGGTCGAATGCATCTTGTGAAACGTCCCTGCGTTTGACCAATGCCGCATCACGGTCCAGCGTCAGTTGAGTGTAGCTCAGGGTAGCCCTGTCTTTTTCCCGTTGGGCCAGGGCCGTCGCAAGGGCAGCGCTTTGTTGGTCAACAGTGGCTTGATACAATCGAGGATCGATCTTGGCGCAAAGTTGGCCCCGCCGAACGGTTGTGTTGAAGTCGCAGTAAACATTCTGGATCACGCCGGAAACGTACGTGCCAACCTGCACCGTCGTTTCCGCATTCACCGTTCCGCTGGCAGAGACCGAGGGCGCAACCAAGCCTCTTGAAGCCGGGACCGTCACGTACTGGACCGGTGGCGCGCTTGTCCATCGATCATAGAGGGAGACGGTAGCGCGCGCGGCGACAAGACCCAAGACAGCCAGAACCAGCAGCAGCCACCCAGAAACGCTTCTGCGCCGCGGGCGGCCGGAAACATCCGCCGTGTTGTCAGCCACGGAACTCAAGGGCATGCTTGAGCGGGTTCGGCGAGTGGGTGAGCTATCGACAGGGCTGTCACGCGATCTCCCTCGATCGTTGTGGCGACCTGAACGACCATGCCACGCAACTCATCCAGAATCTCGACCGTCCCGTTCTTCGGATGAACTTGCCGCACGGAGAAGCGCGACAAGGCAGCGGTGCCCTGCCCTGCGGCCTTGGCGCTTGCTTGCTTGGCACACCAGGCGCGACTCGCCCAGATTGTCCGTTCCGGCTCCGTCTGCGGCAGGCACGCCATCTCCTGGCGGCTGAGCGTGGTGTTTTGCAACCCGCCCTCACCCCTGGTCATGCTCGCCATGCCGATCTCGACCGCTGCCATGTTGGACGCGACGGCGACGGCCTCGTTGGCGAGATGCGTGACGGCTATTGAGGACGGGCCATCACGGGGTGACAGCAGCATGATCTTGCCCCCTGGCAAGTCGCTAAGCTCGACCTCTACTGGATGCAGGACTACGCCGCGATGCCGCTGGAACCAGGCCCGCACGCAATCCTTGGCCGCCAGCCGGCCCAGCAGCCAACGAACGTCCGCCGCGTCTGAATAGTCCTGTAGTTCCGCCCTTGTCAGGTAGTAGCGGGCAATCCAGCCGGGGTCGACGTCGCCGAGATCGTTGCGCCCCGCACGACAGCAGGCCAGCATGGCATCACCGGCATCCCAAGCGCGGCTGACCACTCCCTCCTTTGGACGATGGTTGCGCTCAAGCAAACATTGGGGCCACAGCACCCAGATCTCCTGCCATCCCTCAATCCTAAGCAGTACCTCCGCATCGGGGCCGACAACGTCGAAATCCCCGGCAACCCGGCGCTCATCCAGCCGACGATGGTTTATCCTGACCTCTGCCCCCGTGCCGGGCGGCGGCAAGGCCCCGAAGCGTGAGATCCGCTTGGCCCGGATCGGAACGAGAAAGCGCTGGTCCTTGATCCATGTCGGGACACCCAGCATCTGGGCGGCACTGTCGATCAGGATCGGGTCGAAGATCGGCGCGAGATGATCGCTGGTCACCAACCTGGCGGGATCACGCAGCACGATCTCACCAGACATGGCTTGCGGGGAAAGCGCACGCAGGCTGGTGATCGCCCGAAACAGGGGACCTTGGAACAGTGGCCCTCTCTCGTAATAATCCGTCGCGCTCAACGGGCACTCGGTTTCGCATTGGAACGGCATCGGCGGCGGTGGCGGCGGCAAGCTGCCCATGGCGACGTGACCACGCATCGCCGGCTTGGCATTGCCTTCGATGTGGATCTCGACCTGGACGTCAGTGTCCGTCGCACGGTCTGCGGTCACCGTCAGGACGAGCGTGTCGCTGCCTTGCAGCGAGATCCATCGAAGCGCCTCGACGTCATGGCAGTCCAGCACCGAGCGACCAGGCACCAGGGCCTGTGCCGCTTGAGCAAGGATCTCGATGCCAAAGGCGAACGGCAGCGTCGGCAGGAGGTCCCGCGCTGGCTTCAACGTGCCGGGCATGGCCAGGAGCACGTGCTCGTTCAGGAAGTGATGCTCCCCCAGGTCGAGCACTAGGCGGGACCGAAGCCTTCTACCCGGCTCGATCTCGACCACTTCGCCCCGCAACGGGAACGGGGGAAGCGGTTGCGCCTCCGACCGGACCGGAGCGCCCGGCGAACGCGGCCGGGGCTGCCCTAGGACTTTCGCCAGAAGCGCGGAAAAAGCCTGGTCGGCCTTGCGCTCGCCTTCGAACACGGCTTTCAGCCATGTGAGAACCGGAAGCGAAACGGCGCTTGCCAGCTCGTCGCGACCGACTGGCGGGCTTTCTGGAAGCCGGAACTGCGAATCGAGATCCAGCCGCTTCAACACGCGATGTGTGTAAAGCGACATCGGATTCAGGGACACGCCCAGCGCCAGCAACTGAGCGAGCACGTATTGCAGTTGCTCCAGGCCGGGAAGGTACTCCACATCGATCGAGAGCGCCACGTGCGGCTCGAGCGCGAGGTTCTTCTGGACGGTTGGCAGCAGTCTTCCTCCGCCGCCAAGCTGAAGGAAGATCCGAATGCCCTGCTTGTGCATCGCCGTTATGGTTTCGCGCACCCGCACTGCGTCAGTGACGTTCTTTCCAAGTATCTTGACGATGTCCTTCGGATCGGGCGGAAAGAGCCGCCCGGTCACGGAGGAGTATATGTCGCAGTCAAGCCGCTTCAGCGGCATCGCGGACAGCGTCCTGGTGAGCTGCTCAGCATAAGGCGCCGCGTTCTTGGTGTGGAAGGCCGAGAAGGACGCCATCAGCGGCGAGCTGGGGATTGCGGAAGCCCAGATGCCCGCTTCACGCAACCGTTCGATCGCGATCCCGACTGCGACTTCCTCGCCACCGATGAACGCCTGGTCCGGTGACACATCGATCGTGACCGCGACTTCATCGCCAAGCGGCTGTATCACCGCCTCGATCTCGTCGGCCGAGGCGCTGACCATCGCCCAGGTGCCACGGTACGGCTCGGTGGTCTGAACGAGCGCCGACGATTGCTCCGGCGCTTGGGACGTGCTCGCCGCGGTCTCCATGTCGATGATTCCAGCCGCGACGAGCGCGCTCCACTCACCCAGGGAGAAGCCGGTCATGACGTCTGCGCGAATGCCCAGCGCGCGAACGAGCGAGTAGGTGGCCAGGTTGGCGATCATCGTCCCGGTGGACGCTCGCTGCGACCACTTCAACTGCTCCTCTATTTCAGCGAGGACCGCGATATCGCTGTATGGCGGCGGGAAGAGCTGAAAGCTCAGCTTGTAGCCCACCTCATCCCCGGCACAGGCCGTTTCGGCGCGATCAAGCCAGTCGAGGACGTCCGGAAAATACAGCGCAAGGTCGCCGAGCCGGTCGGCATACCCGCCAGCCAGGCCGGGGAACCCCACCCCGGGGAACAGGAAGCCTACCTTCCCGGTGTAGTGGACCGAGCCGAAATAGGTCCCGAAGTAGTTCTTCCAGCCATCAACCGTGTCGTTTCTCAATCTCTGGTCAACGGCCGCGAGCCGGTCGGCTAGATCGCTGACCGTGCGAGCAACCAGTGTCAGGCGAAAGGTGTGACGATCGGAAAAGCGGCTGACGAGAGTGAACGCGAGATCGGCGAGATTGATCTCTGTTCTGCCCAGGGCGACAAGCTGGTGCAAGAGCCTGATCTCTTCCTGCAACGCTTCCCGCGTCGCGGCGGCAATGACAATCAGTTCCGACTTGCAAGGCGTGAGCGAGCGCCATGCCTCTCTCGAAGCTGCTGCGTGCTCTTCCAGGACGAAGTGAGCATACGATCCAGATGGACCTGTCATGGTGACGCCGGCTCGCCGGGGGGCGTTGGCGAGTGAGATCCATGGTCTCAGCCTTGGATGGATGTAGAGCCGGCTCGCTTGGAGATCATGGTGCGGTTGCTCGGCTCCAAGCGTCGGCGGCAAGGCACGGTGGTGAATTGCCAGCGCGGCCTTGATCAGTCCCGCTACGGCAGCGGCCTGCCCTGCCGCTCCAGTGACCGGGCTTGCCGCGCCAAGTGCAACTTCAGGAAAGCCTGATTTGCCGAAAACCTCATGCAGGGCTGCGATCTCCTCCGCATCGCCACTCGGGGAGGAAGCTCCGCCGCCCTCGACCAGGCTTATGCTGGCAGGGTCGATGTCGCATTGCGCATAAGCGAGATGAAGAGCTTGGACCTGATTGGCCGAAACACCCATGCCAGCGATCAAGGCGTAGATGCGGTCGCCATCACGCTCGGCGTCGGCGTGCCGCTTCAACACGATCGCTCCGCAGCCGTGGCTCAAGCGCTGGCTGTCGGCGAGTGTCGTGTAGGGCCGCATGGCAGTGGGCGCAGCAGCCAGGCCAGCACTACCCCGCGGGGGCTCCGCGCTCACGGCAACCCCGATGTCGCACGTCAGGTCCCGCAAACGGCTGAGAACGAGGCGGATCGCATCGGTGGAGGATCTCGAAACGGCGATCTCAGGGCGGCCACCGGGAAGGTCGCCCCCGGGAAGGTCGCCCCAAGGCACGGCTGGGATTGCATCATCGGCGGTTCCGCCCGCGACGGCGACGAGCATGGCCCCTAGCTGTGGCGCGCTGCCGCTATTGCCGGTTCGCCGCCCAGTGTCAAAGTCCCGCAACGCAGCGGCGAAGACCCGGCCCGTGTCAGCAGGCGCCGCTCCGCCGTTTGCGCTCTCGTCGTGCCGCCGGCCAGAACTCACGTCGCGCCAGAACTCGGTCAGGTCGCGGATGCCTGGAAAGGCGCAGGACATCCCGACAATCGCGATCCTGTCCGGTCGTCTGCGACCGGGAGCTTGGTCCGGACTGTGTGAGACCGGGTCGATATCGGCATCCAACCATGGCTCGCCCTCAAGCAACGGAGGGAACAAGGTCAGAGTGAGTCGCGGCGGCTGACGGCGTCACGGCCGCGATCGGCATTTGCGGTCCAGTGCCGGCGCTGGCGAATATCAGCACCTCGGGCTCGCCTTTACGGCCTAGGGAAATCTCGTCGATAAACCGTTGGCAGCCTGCGTTGATGGACAGCCAGTCAAATCCGCGGTCCTCGTGCAGTTTGCCGGAATAACGGGTCGCCATGCCTGACTCGGCCCAGGGACCCCAACCGATGCTGACAACCCGGCCCGCCCACCTGGCATCAAGCTGCCTGGCGAGCTTGTTCAGCGCTCCATTGGCCGCCGCGTAATCGGCACCTCCGGCACATCCATAATGGGCAGCGACCGACGAGAAGAATGCCATGAACTGCAAACGCTCGGGGCGCAGCGCGCGGGCCAGCGTCAACGCAGGCGACACCTTGGTGGTGAACACGCGATCGAACGATTCGAGCGGCTTGTTGAGAACCAGACCGTCCTCGACAATACCGGCCGCATGGATGACGCCATCGATGCGGCCATACTGGCGGTACAGCGACTCCACGAGCGCTTGCAGCGCCGGCTCCTCGCAAACGTCAAGGCAATGGTAGTCGTACGAGACGCCGAGGGCCGACAGGCGAGCGAAGTTCGCCCGCATCTCGCGCGTCCGCAACAATGCCTGGTAACCAGCCTCAATGGCCGAGGGCGACAGATTTCCGCCTTCACGGCGCTGGATCTCCGCCAGCGCGCGTTTCAGTTCCATTCCAGTGGTCAAGCTCGCCGTCTCGGACGGCTCCGGAGCTGGAGCCGGAGCGCGCCCCGTCATCACCACGCGGCAGCCATACCGTGCGGCAAGCGCGGCACAGACGTGCGCGCCGATACCGCGAGCGCCTCCTGTGATCAGGACCACTGAGCTGCGGTCAAGCTCGACCTGAGTTTGGCTCCACTGCTCCAAGTTCGCCTTGATCGCTTCCGGCACGCAACGGCCCCGGTTGGAATACCCGACCTCGATGGCGTTGTCCCATCCACCGAATTCCGGCCAGATCTTTGCGTAACCTGCGTCGCCGTCATCAGCCGGGTCCAGATCCCAGCACCGAACGAAGACCTCGGGCCATTCCTGGGCAAGGGACTTGATCAAGCCCGGCAATCCAGCCTGGCCGGGAGCAAACGGCGTCGGGCCGGGTTGCAGGCCGAGACTGCCCCCCATGGCCGTCACGGCGCCGAGAGTTCCACGCGCCTGCTGGAGATCCCGGCCAAACACGGATGACAGCACGAACAGGCTGCGAAGTTCGAGCATCTCGTGCCCGTGACCTGTCCCAGGAGCAAGCGGCAGGAGATGCCATATATCCGTTACCAGCCCCAACTGCTGCCTGATGAGATCGCGTAGCTGGCTGACGGACTCGGCCGCCAACAGGTTTGCCTCGTAATTGCCATGGCTTACAGCTCGCGCTCCGGCCGCATGGCGGACCAACGCGATCGGTGGTGGAAAGTCCGTGCTGCGGAGCGCCTCTGCGAGTTGCTGCGCTCTCCCGGTGGAATCTTCGGTAAGAAGCAAGACTCCCCATTCCCGTTGCCGCAGTCCGTCGAGCGCCCGCTCCAGCAAGCCGTCTTCCGGCCGATAGAACATCATCTGTGTGTCCGACGGGCCTTCAACCATTGTCCATCTGGGTTGCACCACGTAGCGCGTGACACCGTCGGAGGAACCAGGTCCGGGTTCGTCGTACTGGTTCTGCTTGCCATTCGAGTGCGGCGGCGCAGGCGGAGGCGGCTGGGGCAAGGCAGGCGACCGCGGTGACGTCATGGCCTGCAACAGGACACTGATCTCCCGAAGGCTGCGCAGTGGGCTGGCGGCAAGGAAGAAGGAGTCCGCCGGCATGGCCTCGACGCGATCCTGCCCCATCCGCTCGTAAAGCGCCCCGAATATCTCCGTTCGCTTGATCGAATCGATCCCGAGATCGGCTTCGAGGTCATGGTCGGGTTGCAGCATGTCCACCGGGTAACCGGTGCGGTCGCTCACGAGGTCGAGCAAGAGGGTCCGCCAGTCAAGGGCGGAGTGCTCCGGTGCGGTGCTTTCCACGATTGCCGCAGGCGGAGACGTCGGCTCGGCCTCGGGAGGCGCGTGACGAACGGCACCGTGCGACGCTTCGATCCACGCCAGCACCTGGCGGAGGCTGCGAAGCTGGGTGGCTCTCGCGAAGAATTCCTCGAAAGGCTGATCGGTCTGAAGGTTCTCGTGAAGCGCGCCAAAGATCTCGGTACGCTTGATCGAGTCGATTCCAAGATCGGCTTCGAGGTCGTAGTCGAGGTCGAGCATCTCGACTGGATAGCCGGTACGCGAACTCACCAAAGCCAGCGTGGTCTCGGCGAGAGACGGCGCGACGGTGGCCGGCGACGAGGGAGCCGCAGTCTCGGCCAGAACGGGTGCGACAGGCGCGTTCCGCAACGTGGCCGGTTTTGCCGGCACCTGCTTCGGCGCTGGCGGTTCCGGCGCCTGCGGCCGGCGCATCGCCTCGAGCCAAGCGGTCACGTCACCGAGCCGGCGCAACTGCGCGGTCTCGATAAAGAACGTTTCCGCGGTCGATGTTCGCAGGTCCGCGTCGAGCCGTTCGCGAAGGGCGCTGAAGATCTCCGTTCGCTTGATGGAATCGATGCCGAGGTCTGCCTCCATGTCATGCTCGGCGACGAGCATGTCGACGGGATAGCCCGTACGCTCGCTGACAAGCTCGAGCAGGACTTGGGCCATGGCCGGCTTGGCAGAACTTGATGGCGTCACGGCCGCGGACACGCCGTTCAAGACGGGTCCCGGGTCAGCCGCTCGGCTTACCGCCCGCTGATGAGCGCCAACCTGGACGGGCTCCGGTGTCGTCGTGGGCAACGCCGCGACGGCTGGACCCGGCCTCGCGGCGGCAGGCACCCGCTGGTCCAGGCCCTGGCTTTCCGGATCGAGCGGCTTCAGTTCGGCCAGGACGCGTTCGAGCAGCATGTCCCGCTCCCGTTGCGCTGTCGCCTGATATGCACGGAATTCGTCGAGCAGTGTCTGGAGCGACGGAGCGGCGTCTGCGCGCGGCACATCCTTTGCCGCCACCGCCACCGCGGGAGCCGGCTGCGGCCGAACTGTCGAGGACGGTGAAACTGGAGAGGCGACGCGTCGCGGCGCCGGTGGAACCGGCATGGCGACCTGAGGAACGTGAAGCGGCTTTGAAACGGCAACCGGCATGACAGGTTCCGCAGCAGGCACTGTCGCCCTGGCTGGCGCTTCTGCCGGCAAAGGCTGCCGGCTCTCCGCCTTCGGCAATGGCAGCGGCGCGGCTGCTGTCGGTCGCAATGGGCGGCTGCGGCTGCTGTCGACCAGCCAAGTCGTCGCCGAGTGCGTCACCTGCTCGGCCAGACCTTCGAAGCGGCCGCTCCGCAACGCCACGCCCGCGAAGAGCCGATCCAGACGTGGCTGCGCGCCGCCTGCGAACAGCTGTCCCACGACGCCAAGGAAATCCGCGATTGGATTGCTGGCGCCGGGCCGGTCAGGTGTCAGAAGGCGGGCGGGCCGGCCGGCTAGGATCTGCCGGGTAAGCCCGCTTAGGATCTGGCCAGGCCCGACCTCGATGAAGGTCCGAACCCCCGCCGCGTACATCGCCTCGACCTGGTCGAGGAAGTGCACCGGCTTCGTGAGCTGATCGATGAGGATGCGCCGGATGCCGTTGGCATCCGCCGGGTAGGGCGCTGCGGTCAACCCGGTGTAGACGGGCAACCGAGGCGGCCGGAATTTCACCAGAGTGGCGGCACGGGCGAACAGGGCGGCCGCGGCGAACGCTTCCGGAATGTGGAACCCAGCGCTCATCGGGAGCTTGCTGCAACGGATCGACAAGTCCGCGAGCCGTTTGGCGAACGCGTCGATCGCGTCGCGCCCCCCGCCGACGGTTAGCTGCTTGGGGGCATTCACCGTCGCGATCGTGACGCCTGGGCTTTCTGCCAACAGGCCCTGGACGACGTCGCGACCCTCGTTGACAGCCAGCATCGCGACGGCGCCACGTCCCTGCGTCTCCTGGACGACGCGCCCCCGGAGTTCAGACAGGCGGATCAGGTCGTAGAATGACAACGTGCCTGCAACGCAGAGGGCGACGTACTCGCCGTAGCTGTGCCCGGCAACCACGTCGGGGTGGATGCCCAGGTCATCGAGCAAGGCATGCATGGCGTAGTCCGCAGCCCCGAGGGCCGGCTGTGCGAACCAAGTCTGCTCAAGTGTCTTACGCTGCTCCCCGGCTTCCCCGGCGTCATAGGCCGGGGGTGGAAAGATGGCCCTGGCCAGTGACGAGGGCAGCACCTCCGAGAGGATATGGTCGGCAAGTTCGAACCGTTCCCGCACGATCGGGAAATACAGCGCCAACTGGTCCAGCATGTTGATCTGCTGTGAGCCCTGACCAGGGAACAGGAACGCTGTCGTGCCGGCCGCAGGCTCGCCCTCGCCGAAGAGGATCGGCCCGGCCGACGGCATGGGCGCGTCTGCCCGCAGTTTCTGCGCAGCCGTGCCCAGGAGGGACGGCAGCTCCGCCAAGCTGCTGGCGACGACAGCAAGCCGGCAATCCCCCTTCGCATCGCGCTCCTCACGGAGGAGGGTGGCCGCGACGTCGATCAAGCGCGGCGGCTGGCCGCGGCCGATCGATTGCAGCAGTGCGTCGACCTGCCCGGCGAGTTCCGTGCGCCCTGGACCGCGGAAGACCAGGAGTTCGGCAGGCCGCGCCGGCAGCGCCGCGCTGTGACCCGGGAACTCCTCCAGAACGGCGTGGAAGTTCGTGCCGCCGAAGCCGAAGGCGCTCACGCCGGCACGACGCGGCGAGGACCGGCTGTGCATCCACGGGCGCGCCTGGCCAGTGACGTAGAACGGCATCGACCGGTCACGGATCGCAACGCTTGGCTCCTCGAACAGCGTCGGCGGCAGCGTGCGGTAATGCAGGGCGAGGCTGGTCTTGATCAGGCCCGCCAGGCCGGCCGCGTTCTTGGTGTGGCCGATCATCGACTTGACCGAGCCGATGGCGCAGCTTTGCGGAGCCGACTGGGCTTCCTGGAAGACGTGCTGCAAGGTTGCTAGCTCGGCGCGGTCGCCCGCTATCGTTCCGGTGCCGTGGGCTTCAACCAGGCCGACCGCAGATGGCGAGAAGTCAAGTCCGGCGTAGGCTCGCTCCAGAGCCCGGCGCTGGCCCTTGACGGACGGCGCCGTGAGGCTCTTGTCGCGCCCGTCGCTGGAGCCGGCCACGCCGCGGATGACAGAGTAGATGCGGTCGCCGTCGCGCAGGGCGTCACCGAGCCGCTTGACGATGATGGCGGCCACGCCGTCGCTGATGGCGATCCCGTCCGCCTGGGCATCGAACGGGCGGCACCGTCCGCGTGGCGACAGCGCCCTGGTCTTGCTGAACAGGAGGTAGCCGTAGATGTTCTGCTGGCCGTCGGCGCCGCCAACCACGGCCATGTCGCTGGTGCCCTGACGCAGCTCCTTGACGGCTGCATCGAGCGCCGCAAGCGATGAGCCGCAGGCCGCATCGACGGCTAGGTTCGGGCCACCAAGGTCGAAGCGGTTCGCAACCCGCCCGGCCATGACGTTGGGCAGGATGCCGGCGAAGCTGTCCTCGGTCAGCACCGGCAAGGTGCGCTTCAACGCCGCGAGCACGCTGTCGCGGACTGCCGGGTCGATATCGTCGAGCCGGCCGATATAGTGCTCCATCAGCGCGCGGACTTCGTAGGACCCGGCAAGGTCACACGGCGCGCCGCCGGTGCCGATCACGACGGCAGCCCGCTCCCGGTCGAACGGGCGCTTGTCATAGCCGGAATCCTCCAGGGCGCGGCGCACCACGTCGAGGAAGAGAAGCTGCAAGGGCTCTATGGAGCTGACACTTGCGGGCGGGATCCCGTATGTCACCGGATCGAAGTGCATGGGCTCGATGAAGCCGCCCCACTTCGAGATGACCCGGTCGGGCAGTTTCGCATTCTCGGAATAGAACTGGCTCGATTGCCAGCGGTCGGCCGGAACCTCCTGGATGGCGTCGAGCCGGTTCAGGATGTTGTCCCAGAACTGCGGGACGCTTGACGCCTTCGGAAGGCGGCAAGCCATGCCGACGATGGCGATAGGCTCGAGGTTGCCGGAAACCGCCGCGGACCGCGTGCGCCGGGGCGACTCGGTCTGCATGTCCGAGAACACGCGGCGGAGCACTTCGGTCGAGCCCTGCGTGACGTCCGCATGCAGGTCGGCGAGATCACAGGGCTCCTCGCGAAGCGCGGCAATCTGGCCGAGCATGTACATGCCCTGCTGCTTCTGCTGGTCCGGCGCCACCTCGACCAGCCGCGGACCGGGAGCGCCATCGGCGGACCGGGCAAGCCCCTTCGAGGCAAGCCGCATACGCCCGAGGTTGGCTTCGTCGAGCCGCTGGCGCGTTTCCGCGGACGTGAGTCCGGACTGAAGCAGTTCCCGCTTCAACGCCTTGAACTCGTCGGCGTAGGCCGTGCGCGCGCATTGTATCGCGTGTCCGCCGTCGGAATCGAGAATGACCGTGTCGAGGCACGCGATCGCTTCGTCCTGGTAGGGCGCCACGATTGCGCCGGTCTGCAAGGCGTCATGGGTGAAAACGTAGGCTGTGCCCATCAGCACACCCATGCGGATGCTCGCCGGCCTTCCGGCGGCAAACGCGCCGACCATGGCGGCCGACACGGCATCGTGCACGCCGCCGGCAAACAGCACGTCGATGGTTTCAGGCTTCTCGGACCTTGCCTGGAACTCCCGCAAGACGTGCAGTGCGGCATCCCACAGCATCGCGCTCGAGAGCGGGCCGATATGGCCGCCGCATTCGCGGCCCTCGAAGATGAAACGCCGGCTTCCAGCCCGGAGGAACATATCGAGCAGGCGCGCCGACGGAGCGTGGATGTAAGTCCTTATTCCGGCGGCTTCGAGCGTGGCAGCCTGGTCCGGCCGCCCCCCCGCCAGGATGGCGAACCGGGGCCGGGTTTTCATGACGGCGCGAAGCTGCTCGGCTTGCAGCTCGGGCGAAATGAAACCGAGGATGCCGACACCCCAAGGCTGGTCCGCAAGCATGCTCACGGTGTCACGCAGCAACGCCTCCACTTCCGCTTCACGCAGCATGGCAAGCGCCAGGAACGGCAAGCCGCCCTGGTCCGCAACGGCCTTGGCAAAGCCGGGCACGTCGCTCACCCGGGTCATAGGTCCTTGAGCGATGGGCAGGCGTGTGCCGTGCGCCTCGGCAAAGGCGCTTCCTTCGGCCAGCGGCGCCGTTGCGGCGGCGATGCGGAGCCCGTCGCTGAGCTGGCTGCGGTAGGCGCGCAGAATGCCGGCAACCGTCCGATGCTGTGTTGCCAGGCGTCCCGCGAGCGCCGCGTCCTGGCCGACCGGATAGAGGGAGTTCTCCTGCAACACCGCCTGGAGTTGCGCGATGAATGCGTCACGGTCGCCGTCGCCGTTCTCCAGCGTGCGCAGGGACGCGATGGCGTCGCGGCCAACGAGCTTGTGCACCCGGTAGCGTACGTCCAACGACTCTCCGAGACAGACGGTCTCCGTCCCATCCATGGCCGCCACGAACGTGCGGTGCGGCTCCTCGATCGTCGTTTCCTCGGCCAAAGCCAAGGAAGTATCCAGGATCACCCCGCTTGCGCCCGCGACGCGGCATGCGGCCAGGGTGTGGGGGCTCACGCCGCCTTGCGCCCAGACGGGAATGCTCAACCGAGGGCACAGCGATTGCAGGAGCACGAAGGTGGTTTTGCTGCCGACCCGGCCGCCCGCTTCGTTTCCCTTGGCCACGACGCCGTCGGCGCCAGCGTCCTGGGCCTGCTCGGCTTCGTCGAGGGAGACCACCTCGCAATAGATCCGCCGGCAATGCCCGCGCAAAGCAGCCACAGCCCCTGCGGGATGCGCCAGGTCGCCGCAGAGGCTGCGGACGACGACCAGATCGAGCTTGAACTCGTGTTTCGCGCAAAAAGCCGCAAGCCGTATCACTGAAGCCGTGTCGACCCGAATCGCGAAGCTGCCGCCGGAAGCCTCGGACAGCCTGGTGAAATCAGCTTCAAAAGCCGGGATGTGGCTTCCGCTGACAAGGTCAAGTAACGCGACCTCGCCAGATCGCGCCGCGGCGAGCGGAATACTGATGCCTTGAACGCCGGGGGGAGCAACGACTGCTATCTCCATGTGGCGGCTATTTGCACTGCAATGATTGGAGATGTTATTGCGATACGCCATAAACCTATACGCTCCCACAAACACTGTACGTTGGGACCATGGAGAAGCAATCGGACTATTTATGCGGTACTACTATAACATAGCTAATGCAAAATCAATGCCGCACCACCTAGTTATTGCCCGTCAAAAGTTAATGCGGTGACTCTCAAATGCAGTCAGTCAAATCATGCTACGGTAGCTATTTGAGTTGGGCTAAAGCCATTTGGTCTAGGACTTCCTCCGATCGAAGTACACCGGAACAAAGCTCTAGCTTGATGTTCTCACGCGCATCTTTATCCGACGGCTGACCGCACAAGGCCGGACGATGCTGTGGATGACGATCTCGGGCCGCTCTACTGGCGGGAGGTGTGGCTTCAAATCAGCGTGGCAAGCGGCAGGCCAGCCTTGATGTCGCAAGCCGAGCCCCGGCCGGCCGGAGCCGAACTTTGACCGGCTCGCCTTGGAGCCGTCACATGCCGAGATACGCGCGCCGCACGCCCGCATCCGCCGCGATCTCGGCAGCCGGGCCAGACATGACGATGCGCCCGGTTTGCAGCACATAGGCGCGGTCGGCCAACGCCAGCGTCTCGCCCAAGCGCTGCTCGACCAGCAGGACGGTCACCCCGAGCGCGCGGATGCGCCCCACCGCCGCCAGGATGTCGTCCACCAGCTTGGGGGCGATGCCCTGGCTCGGCTCGTCCAGCATCAGGAGGCGCGGCTGCGTCATCAGTGCCCGGCCGATTGCCAGCATCTGCTGCTCGCCGCCGGACAGCGTCTCGGCGCGCTGGGGCAGGCGCTCCCGCAACCGGGGGAACAACGTGAATACTAGGTCGAGCGGCTTGAACCGGTCCGGGTCGCCGCGCTTCGCGTAGGCGCCCAGGCGGAGGTTGTCCTCCACCGACAAGCGGGGGAACAGCCGGCGGCCCTCCGGCACGAGGCCCACGCCCATCCGGGTGATCAGGTGCGGCGGCACGTGGGCCAGGCTGCGGCCATGAAGGCTGATCGTGCCGCCGGTCGCCACCTGCCCGGCGATCGCGCGCAGCAGGGTGCTCTTGCCGGCGCCGTTGGACCCGACGACGGCGACGATCTCGCCTTGCGCCACCTCCAGGCTGATGCCTTGCAGCGCCTTCAGCCCCTTGTACGCGGCCGACACGCCATCCAGGCGGAGGATGGTCTCAGGCGGCTGCATACTTGTCGCCCAGGTAGGCGCGAATGACCCGCTGATCCCGCACCAGGTCCTTGGGCAGGCCTTGCGTCAGCACCCGGCCGAGGTCGAGCACGACGGCACGGTCGATCAACGGCAGCAGGATCTCCATCACGTGCTCGACCATGATGACCGTGACACCCTGCTCCCGCACGTCGCGGATCAATTGCACGCCGGATTGCGCCTCGGTCGGCGTCAGCCCGGTCAGCATCTCGTCCAGCAGCAGCAGGCGCGGCCCGGTGGCCAGCGCGCGGGCGATCTCCAGCCGGCGCTTCTCAGGGGGCGAGAGGGAATGCGCCGGGCTGTCGGCCCGGGAAGCAAGGCCGGCGAAGTCCAGCACCCGATCCGCCGCCGCCGCCGCATCGCGGGCGCGCGGATGGCGGCTGAACGCGCCGACCATGACGTTCTCGCGCACCGTCATGCTGTCGAACGACCGGACCACCTGGAACGTCCGCGCGACCCCCGCGCGGGCGCAGGCGACGGGGCCGGCGCCGGAGATGCGGCGCCCGTCGAGCAGGATCTCGCCCCCGTCCGGCGTCACCTCGCCGCTGATGGCGTTGAACAGGCTGGTCTTGCCGGCGCCGTTCGGGCCGATCAGCCCGAGGATCTCGCCCGCGGCGACGTCGAAGCTGATATCAGCATTGGCTGCGACGCCGCCGAACGACTTGGAAACCGAGCGGACCTCAAGCAGCGGTGGCATCGACGCCCTTCGGGGCCGGGTCTGCCCCGCCTGCCTGCTTGGGAAGGCCGATCAGCGTGACCAGCCCGGTTGGCCGCAGCAGCGCCACGGCCACGATCAGCCCGCCGTAGATCATCAGGTCCACCCCGCCCGCGCCGCCGAGGTAGGAGCGGCTGACCTCGCTGACAGGGATCAGCACGGCCGCGCCCAGGAGCGGTCCCCAGAGCGTGCCAACCCCGCCCAGCACCGCGGGCAACGCGATCAGGATGGAGAAGGAGGCCGCCAATACGCTGTCCGGGTCGATGTAGCCGACATACTGCGCGTAGATCGCGCCCCCCATGGAGGTGAGGAAGCCGCTGATCGCCGCCGCCGCCATCTTGGAGGGGAACACCCGCACCGCCAGCGACCGCGCCGCCGTCACGTCGTCCCGCACCGCGCGCCAGCTGTAGCCCCAGCGGGAGCCCTCGATCAGCCAGGCCGCAGCCCAGGTCACCGCGGCGAAGGCCAGCGCCAGGTAGTGGAACGGCAGCTTGGTGGTGCGGAAGCTGAGCATGGACCAGTTCTCGCCCGTGAACGGCACGTACAGGCCGGACGCCGCTCCCACCCAGTCCCAGTTCAGGAACAGCAGGTAGCCGATCTGCGCCACCACGACCGTCGCGATGGCGTAGTAGTGGCCGGACAGCCGGAAGCACGGCCATCCCACCAGCAGCGACACCGCCGCGCCCACGATGCCGGCCGCAACCATGCCGAGCAGCGGCGAGATGCCGGCGCTGACCAGCATGGCCGTGGAAACGTAGGCGCCGATGCCGAAATACAGGCCGTGGCCCAGCGAGATCTGGCCGCAGTACCCGCTGAGGATGTTCCAGGCCTGCGCCAGCCCGGCGTAGAGCACCGTCAGGATGATGAGGTTGCGCGTGTAGGCGTCATGGATCGGCAGCGGCAGGATCGCGAGCAGGACCAGGACGACCGCGCCGCCGGCCAGCTCGTTGCGCCGCCGCCGGGCGATGGTGTTGCTCATGCTGCCGGAACCCGCCCGTCCTGCCCCTTGCCCATCTCTGGCAGGATATAGCCGCGCACGACGTCGGCAGCGATCTCCGCCTCCGGGCGCAACGCCGGGTCACCGAAGCCGCCGCCGCCGGACGTTTCCAACCGGATGACGTCGCCCCGGCGCAGGCGCAGGTTGCCGACCTTGGACGGCAGCGCCTCCCGCCCGCCGTCGCGCAGCAGCCACATGCGGCCCGGGGCGCCGGGCTCCCCGCCGGCAAGGCCATAGGGGCGGAACTTGAACCGCTCCGCATTGGCGGTGAACACCGCCTCCGGGCAATCGATCCGCCATTCCCGCACCAGGCCCATGCCGCCGCGGTGGCGCCCTGCCCCGGCGGTGCCGGGCAATATGCCATACTGCGTGACGGTCAGCGGCAGCTCGCTCTCGATCATCTCGACCGGGATGTTGGCGTTGTTGTGCATCCCGCTGGAATAGCCGTTCAGCCCGTCCTGCGCCGGGTGCCCGCCGCTGCCGCCGACCTCGATCTCCACCAGCACGCTGCGCTCGCCGTCCTGCCCCATCAACTGGAAGGTGCAGACGTAGCTGGTCCCGTAGTAGGCGGCGGGGATGCGGTCCGGCGCTGCCCCGTGCAGCGCTCCCAGCAGCGTGGTGGCCAGCCGGTGGGTGACGGCGATCCGGTTGGCGACTGGCGCGGGGTGGCGCGCGTGCACGACCGAGCCTTCGGTCGCGATCACCCTCACCGGGCGGTAGCAGCCGGCGTTGGCCGGAATCGGCTCGTCGGCGCAGGCCATCACCGCGTAGAACACGGCGGAGGAGGAGGAAGCGAGCGTGGCGTTGACCGGCCCCAGGGCCTGCTTGCCGCAACCGGACAGGTCCACCACCATCTCCTCGCCCCGGATGTCGATCGCGGCGTGGATGCGGATCGGCGCGTCCACCAGGCCGTCGTCGTCCAGGAAGTCCTCGAACTCGTACCGCCCGTCCGGCAGGCGGCCGATCATCGCCCGCATCGCAGCCTCCGAACTGTCCAGCAGCCGCGCGCAGGCCGCCACCAGCGTTCCCGCGCCGTAGCGGGCGGCCAGTTTGGCCAGGTTCGCCTCACCCACCGCGAGCGAGGCCAACTGGGCCTGCAAGTCGCCCCACAGCATGTCCGGCCGGCGGACGTTCTGCCGCACCGTCGCCAGCACGTCCTCGTTGAGCGCGCCGCGGCGGATCAGCTTGATCGGCGGGATGCGCAGCCCCTCCTGGAACACCTCGGTCGCCGTGGCGGCGTAGCTGCCGGCCGCCATCCCGCCCATGTCCAGGTGGTGGCACAGCGTGCCGACCACGGCGATGCGGGCGCCATCCACGAAGACCGGGCGGAAAGCGAAGATGTCGGGGATGTGCTGGCCGCCGCAATACGGGTCGTTGGTGATGACGACGTCGCCGTCCTCCCACCGGTCCAGCGGGATGAAGTCCCGCACCAGCGTCAGCAGCCCGGCCCCCATCGAGTTGAGATGCTGCGGAATGCGGGCGGACTGGGCGACGTTGTAGCCGTCACGGTCGAACACGGCGGTCGAGTAATCCAGCAGCTCCCGCACCACGGTCGAGCGGCTGGTGCGCCAGACCGTCACGTCCATCTCCGCGGCGGCGGCGGCGAGGGCGTTGCGCAGGATCTCCAGCTCGACAGGCCCCAGCTCAATGGTCATGGGCGTTCTCCGTCACCCGCCGCGCCAGCAGGTCGCCGTCCTGCCCGGGGCCGCACTGCCAGCCCTCCGCCACGAACACGGTGGTGTAGGCCTCCTCGATCAACGCGGGGCCGGCCAGCTTCGCCGTCACGCCGTCACGCCGATGAACCGGCACCTTGCGCCACGCGCCGTGCAGGAAGACGGGCCGCGGCGGAGGCGCCGCCGCCGCCGCGGCGGACGCGGGCTGCCTGGGGGAAACCGCCGGCAACCGCCCGGTGGCAGCCAGGCGCAGGGTGACGATCTCCACGGGGTCGCCGGGGTTGGCGTAGGAGAACCGCTGCCGGTGCAGCGCATGGAAGCCTGCCAGCAACGAGGCGAGGGTGTCCGGGCCGGGCGCCGCGTCGCCCCAGGGCACCAGCAGTTCGAAAGCCTGCCCGGCGTACCGCATGTCCACCGACAAGGCCAGCTCGCGGCGGCCAGGCGGCACGCCGTCCGCATCCAACAGCGACTCGCCTGCCTGCCGCAGCCCCGCGCGCGCCTCGGCGAGCGCGGGCAAGCTGTCCGGAACAGCGGGCAGCAGGCGGCTGCTCGCCAGGTCGTGCACGATATCCCCATGCAGGATGCCGCTGGCGGAGAACGTGCTGGCGTCGGCCGGGAACACCACCCGGTCGATCCCCAGCTCGTCGGCAACCGGGATGGCATGCAGCCCGCCGGCGCCGCCGAAGGACAACAGGCTGAAATCGCGCGGGTCCAGCCCTTTCTCGAACAGGCTGAGCCGGATGGCGGAAGCCAGGCTGGCGTTCGTCAACGCCAGGATGCCTTCTGCCGCCCCCTCGACGGTGAGCCCGAGCGGGGTGCCGACCTGCGCCGCCACCGCCGCGCGGGCGCCCGGCGCGTCGAGCGCCAGGACTCCGCCCAGGAAATACCCGGCGTCCAACCGGCCGAGCACGAGGTTGGCGTCCGTGACCGTCGGCTGCGTCCCGCCCCTGCGGTAGCACACCGGCCCCGGCCGCGCGCCGGCGCTGTGCGGCCCGACGGCCAGCCGGCCGCCCGGCAGCACGGACGCGATCGAGCCGCCGCCCGCGCCGATCGTGCGGATCTCCACCATCGGCAGCCGGACTGGCAGGCCGTCCACCTCGCCCTGCGTCATCAGCGTGACCTGGCCGTCCCGCACCACGCAGACGTCGAAGCTGGTGCCGCCCATGTCGATCCCGACCAGGCTCGGCAGCCCGAGACGCGCGGCGGCGCGGCTGGCGGCCAGCGCGCCGCCGCTGGGGCCGGACAGCAGCAGGCGGACCGGCTGCTCGCCGGCCACGGCGGCGCTGCACACGCCGCCGTTGGACTGCACCAGCAGCAGCCGAGCCGTCATCCCGCGGGCCGCCAGCCGATGCTCGAGGCGTTGCAGGTAGGTCCGCACGACCGGGATCAGCAGGGCGTTGAGCACGGCGGTGGAGGTCCGCTCATATTCGCGGATCTCCGGGCTGATGTCCGAGGACAGCGAAACCGGCAGGCCGGGCTCCGCGGCGAGCAGGGCATCCCGCACCTGTCGCTCGTGCGCCGGGTTGGCCGTGGCGTGGAGCAGGGCGACCGCGACCGTCTCCGCGCCCAGGGCGCGGATTGCCGCCACCGCCCCGTCCACCGCGTCCTGCCGCAAGGGATGCTCGATGCTCCCATCGGCGCGCGTGCGTTCCCACACCTCCACCCGGCGATCACGCGGGATCAGCGCCTCTTCCCGACGCGGCCGCAGCCCGTACACGTCCCGCCGCCCATGGCGGCCGATCTCGAGCACGTCGCGGAAGCCTGCGGTGGCCAGCAACACGCCGCGGGGCAGCTTGCGTTCCAGCACCGCGTTGGTCGCGATGGTGGTGCCGTGCAGCAGGGTGCCGATGTCCAGCAGGTTGAAGCCGAACCGCGCGGACGCATCCTCGATCCCGCTCATCAGGCCGATCGAAGGGTCCTCGGGCGTCGTTGCGGTCTTGAGGCTGTGGAGCGCGCCGGACTGCTCGTCCAGGATCTGGAGGTCGGTGAAGGTGCCGCCGATATCGATGCCGATCCGGATTCGACCCGCGCCCATGGATGCTCCTGACCGATGCGGCAGCAGATTAGGCCGCGGAGCGTGGCTTGGGAATTGCACCATGGCGGGGAACGAAGCCATATCCATGCCAGCCAGATTTCCAGGAGACAGAATGCGCCGACCCATCACGCGCCGCGTCGCCATCGCTGCGGGCCTGGCATCCTGCCTGGCCCTCGCCGGGCCGGCCGATGCCGCGGAGGACGTCGTGATCGGCGCCATCTACCCGCTGAGCGGCAACGCCTCGCAGATCGGGGCGGACGCCCAGGCGGCGGTCGGCGTGATCACCGACATCATCAACGGCGAACACCCTCCGATCCCCATGCTGCTCGGCGGGGGCGGAGGCCTGCCGCACATGGCGGGCGCCCATGTCAAGGTCATCTTCGCCGATCACCAGAACGACCCGCAGAAGGCGCGCGCCGAGGCGGAGCGGCTAATCACGCAGGAGCATGTGTCCGCCCTGGTCGGCTCCTACACGAGCGCCACGGCGGCGACGATCAGCCAAGTCGCCGAACGCTACGAGGTGCCCTACATCGCGATGGACAACTCGTCCCCGACGCTCAATCAGCGCGGGCTGAAGTGGTTCTTCCGCACCAGCCCGCACGACGTGATGTTCACCGCGGCCATGTTCGACTTCCTCAAGGCGATGGGCGAGAGGACTGGCCACCCCGTCCA
Source organism: uncultured Acetobacteraceae bacterium (assembly GCA_964245075.1). Classification (GTDB taxonomy): domain Bacteria; phylum Pseudomonadota; class Alphaproteobacteria; order Acetobacterales; family Acetobacteraceae; genus LMUY01. Next base: position 1,832 of record CAXTLC010000001.1, on the reverse strand, counting down.
CTCGGTTTCGCTGTTCTACGAGGACAGCATCTTCGGCAGCGACAGCTCGGGCGTGCAGCGCAAGATGGCCGACGCCGCCGGGATCAAGGTGGCGGCGGACATCAAGTACCGCGCCAACTCGCCTTCCCTGTCGGCGGAAGCGCAGAAGCTCAAGGCGGCCGACGCGGACGTCGTGATGCCGTCCTCCTACACCTCGGACGCGATCCTGCTGATGCGGTCGGACAACGAGGTCGGCTATCACCCCGTGATCATGGCGCAGGCCGCCGGGTTCCAGGAGCAATCCTTCCTGACGGGCGCCGGACCGCTGGCGGAGGGGGTGATGAGCCGCAGCTCCTTCGCGCTGGACGCCGTCAAGTCCCGCCCGGCGATCCCCGCGGTCAACAGCCTGTACCGGGCCCGTGCGGGCAAGGACCTCAACGACAACACCTCCCGCCAGATCGTCGCGATACAGGTGCTGGCGGACGCGATCGACCGCGCCGGGTCAGCCAAGCCGGAAGACATCCGCCAGGCGTTGATCAAGACGGACATGCCGGGCGACCAGACCATCATGCCGTGGAAGGGCGTCAAGTTCGACAGCACGGGGCAGAACACCGAAGCGACGCCGGTGATCCAGCAGTTGGGCGGCGGGATCTACCATACCGTCTATCCGTTCGACATCGCGGTGCAGGCGCCGGTCTGGACGGTCGGCGCCAAGTAGCCCGGGCGTGCAAACCGTGCTGCAAGTGGCGCTCAGCGGCCTGCTGACGGGGCTGGTCTATGCCCTGGTGGCTGCGGGCCTGAGCCTGATCTTCGGGTTGATGGACGTGGTCAACTTCGCCCACGGCGAGATGCTGATGCTCGCCATGTACGCGACGTTCTTCATCAACGCCGGCACCGGGCTGGACCCGCTGATACTGCTGCCGGTCGTGGCGGCCATCATGTTCGGGCTCGGAGTCATGGTTTACCGCGGACTGATCGCGCGCGCGCTGAGCGTCCAGTTCAACCGCGGGATGGTGCAGATCTTCGTCACGTTCGGCCTGGCGATCTTCATCCGCGGCGCGGCGCAGTTCGCGTTCGGCGGCGATTTCCGCAGCATCGGCGCCTCATGGCTGGCCAACCGCACCGCGAGCTTCGGCGGCGTCTTCGTGCCGATGCCGCAACTGGCTGCCAGCGCCGTGTGCCTGCTCGCCTTCGCCGGGCTGTTGCTGATCGGCCGCACCGAGTTCGGCCGCGCGCTGGAAGCGACGCGGGAGGACCGGGACGCGGTGGCGTTGATCGGCATCGACCGGGATCGCATCTTCGCCATGGGGTGGGGGTTGGGCGCCGCGGCGGTCGGCGTCGCGGGAACGATGCTGGCCTCCTTCTACTACGTCTCGCCCGACGTCGGCGCCAATTTCGCGTTGATCGCCTACGTCACCGTGGCGCTCGGCGGCTTCGGCAGCCTGCTGGGCGCACTGGTGGCGGGCGTGCTGATCGGCGAGGTGGAGGCGGTGACCGCGCAACTGCTGGAGCCGTCGCTGAAGCAGGTGGGGATGTTTGCGATCTATCTGCTGGTGCTCATGGTGCGGCCACGCGGCCTGTTTGGGAAGATCTAGAGCATCATCCGACCGAACGGGATCACCTGTCGGATAGAGATGCTCGTGGAAACAACTGGCTGGAGCATCCAGCCGTGCGCCTATCAGCACGGATGATGCTTCAGCGAGCGGTCGCCTTGGCGGCGAAGCCTTCGCACATCCCTTCCCGCCCAAAGAAGTACCGGGAAGCAGGCAGCCCAGTGGTGCGAACCTGGCACCTGGCACCTGGCCAGTCAGGTGATTCGGCCCATCACCAGCACGCGACAAGGGACCAGAGCA